>JAGLBD010000004.1:38290-98966 GCA_018260425.1 Pseudogulbenkiania sp.
ATCTGTCGGACGAATTGGCCGATGCCGACACGCTGATTCCGCTGTTGGAAGAACCCGTTGCCGTTGAGGAAATGGCTGCGGTGGCCGAGGTCGAGGTGCCGGACCTGTCGGACGAACTGGCCGATGCCGACACGCTGATCCCGGTGTTGGAAGAACCGCTGGCGGCTGAGGAAGCTACCGCGGTAGCCGAGGTCGAAGTGCCGGATCTGTCGGATGAGTTGGCCGATGCCGACATGGGTGTTCCGGTGCTGGCAGAACCCGTTGACGAGGGGTTGGTGGATGACGCCGAGCCTTCCGTGTCGGGCGATGACGATTTTCCGATTGATCTGACCCCGTCCCGTGCCGAGGCGCCGGTGCTGCCTTCCGCTGCGCCGTCTTCATTCCAGTCGATTTCCCTGACCAGCTTGCCGCGAGGCGTGTTGGGCGGCAATCTGGGCAGCACGGCTCAGGCAGTGCCCAGTCGGGATACCTTGTTGCAGGCCGCACGTGACACCTTGGCCGATGAATTGCAGTTCGCCAAATTGCAAGCGGCTGCTGCGGCGCTAGGGGCTGCTTCATCCACGTCTGACGCATCATCCAGTTTGTTTGCCAAACCGCACGAGGATGTCTCGTCGGCCATGCCTTTCACCAATTCGCGCTACGCCGAACAGATCCGTGCGGCGGAAGCCCGTCTGGCCGAGGAATTGCAGTTGGCGGAGCAGCGTCGCGAAGAAGAAGCACAGGTGCGCGCTGAAGAGCAGGCGCAACGGCAAGCGGCCATCGCGGCGGCGGCCGAAGCGGCGGCGCGGGAAGCGCCGGTTGCCGCGGCTGTGCCGGTGGCGCAGCATGCTGTCTCGGTGATCAAGGTGGCCGGTGTCGCGGCGGCGTCGGCGGCAGCCCATGCCCCGGCCGGTGTCGGCCGTGGTGCGCCGATCGCGCTGGTCAACGAGGGGGTGCTGATCGAGTCGCTGTACCAGCGTATTCTGCCGCACATGAAGGTAGAGTTATCGATGTGGCTTCAGGATGCTCTGGAGGCCCACGCCCGGCAGATGATGTCGAGCGTGATGCACCAGTTCCAGGAGGACTACGAGATGTTGTTCAGCGATACGCTGCGCGAGAGCTTGCGTCAGGCCGTGGGAGATCTGAGTCTTGAGGATCATCGCCGCGAAGACGAGTCCTGATCCGGACTTATAGAGAAAAATGCCACCGGCAAGCTTCGCCGGTGGCATTTTTTTTACCGTGCGTAATGCTGCTCCAGCCAGTCGAATAGCCGGTGCGCCACCTGCTCCCAGCGGGTGTCCAGCATCATCATATGTCCCATGTGCGGCAGGATTTCGGCACTGACATCCAGTTGGTTGGCCATGGCGACCACATCACCCGGCGCAATCAAGACATCCTCCGCCGCACCCAGCACCAGAGCGGGGACCTTGTTGGGTGTACCAATTCCCAACAGATTGATCAGGGTCATATCCATCAAGGCACGCTGGCTTTCCGGCTGACTGGCATTGATCAGGTATTCCACATCCTCCTCATGGGCATCAGCAGAAAACAGCATCTCCTTCAGTTCCACGAACTCGGGATCGTAGCTGCCATGCTGATACAGGTTAAGTTTCATCAATAGCCCGGGAGCCTGCGTCAGTAAGCGCAGGGTCGAGGAGGCCAGTCCGTGGGGCGGCACCGAGGCCAGAAACGCGGCTCCGGCCGGAATGTGGTGGTTCAGGTAATGGCGAATGACATACCCCCCCATCGAGTGCCCGATCAACACCGGTTGCGTTTTTATCCGCCGGATAACGGCAACGAGGTTCTTGACGTAATCGTTGATGCTGATGGCTGCCAGATAAGCGCGGCCCTCGCTGGCGCCGTGCCCTTCGAGGCTGACGGCCCAGCAGTCGAAACCGCGTTTGGCAAACCATGGCATGAAGTGACGCTGCCAACAGCCTGCATTGCTGTAGGCGCCGTGCACGAACAGCAGTGGCGGGAAAGGGCTTTTCCCGCCGAGTGCAGGTTCGTGCAGGACTTCAAGACGCGGCCCGTGCATCAAAGCACCTCGGCAGCGTGATCGGCAAGACGGGAGCGTTCGCCGCGCTGCAGAGTGATATGACCGGAATGTTCCCAGCCCTTGAAGCGGTCCACCACATAGGTGAGCCCCGAGCTGCCTTCCGTAAGGTAAGGCGTATCGATCTGGGAGACGTTGCCGAGGCACACGACCTTGGTGCCAGGACCTGCACGGGTAATCAGGGTTTTCATTTGCTTCGGCGTCAGGTTCTGCGCCTCGTCGATGATCAGGTACTTGTTGAGGAAGGTGCGGCCGCGCATGAAGTTAAGGCTCTTGACTTTGATGCGCGAGCGGATCAGGTCGCGGGTGGCAGCACGCCCCCAGTCGCCGCCATCGTCGTCGCTCTTGTTCAGTACATCGAGGTTGTCTTCCAGAGCTCCCATCCACGGCGCCATCTTTTCTTCTTCGGTACCCGGCAAAAAACCGATATCTTCGCCAACCGGGACGGTGACCCGGGTCATGATGATTTCACTGTACAGCTTCTGCTCCAGCGTCATGGCGAGACCGGCTGCCAGTGTCAGCAAGGTTTTGCCGGTACCGGCCTGACCCAGTAGCGTAACGAAATCAATCTCGGGGTCCATCAGCAGATTCAAGGCGAAGTTCTGTTCACGGTTGCGTGCAACGATACCCCAGACATTGTTCTTGCTGTGGCTGTAATCCTTCAGGGTCTCAAGAACGGCGACCTTGCCTTCCATCGACAAGACCCGGGCCTGCAACGGCGTATCGCCCTCCTGCCAGATCATCTGGTTGACGTAGAGGTTGGGAACGTCGCTGCCCTTCAATTGGTAATAGCTGCGGCCCCGGTCCTGCCAGGACTTGAGGTCTTTGCCGTTGCGTTCCCAGAAGGTGCTGTCGATTTCGCGGGTACCGGTGTACAGCAGGTCGGTGTCTTCGAGCACCTTGTCGTTGAAGTAGTCTTCGGCTTCCAGGCCCAGTGCGCGGGCCTTGATGCGCATATTGATATCTTTGGAGACCAGAATCACCGGACGGTCCGGGCTCAGGTCGCTGAGCGCCTTGACGATGCCGAGAATCTGGTTGTCGGCCTTGCCGACCGGCAATGAGTCGGGCAAGACGCTGTGAATGGCTTGGGTTTGCAGGATCAGCTTGCCGGTGGCAGCTTCTTTGCTGAAGGACTTGAGGGGGATGCCGGCGTCGATGCGGGTTTCAGCACCACTGACAATATCATCGAGGAAGCGACTGGCCTGACGGGCGTTGCGGGCAACTTCCGACATGCCTTTCTTGTGGGTGTCGAGTTCTTCCAGTGTGACAATGGGGATGAAAACGTCGTGTTCTTCGAAGCGGTACAAGCAGGTAGGATCGTGGAGCAGGACATTGGTATCGAGCACAAACAACTTGGCGATCTTGCTTTTCTTGCGGCTTGCCATGATGGCCCCCTTTGGAGAGTCCGGCCCGGCCCGGTCGGTCGGGCCGCAAAACGTTCAAGACATCACAGAGATTGTACGGCCAAAAGCACTTCTTCGGCATGGCCCGGTACTTTAACGCCACGCCATTCTCGGACGATGTTGCCATCGCGGCCGATCAGGAAGGTACTACGTTCAATGCCACGGACCTGTTTGCCGTACATGTTTTTCATTTTGATCACACCGAACAGCGTGCAGGCCGTTTCTTCGGTGTCGGCCAGCAATTCGAAAGGCAATTCGAGCTTGGCCTTGAAGTTTTCATGGGACTTGAGACTGTCACGCGAAATGCCGACGATCTCGGCGCCTGCCGCGGTAAAGGCCGGATACAGATCACGAAAGGCCATGCTTTCGTTGGTGCAGCCCGGTGTGCTGTCCTTGGGGTAGAAATAGATGACCAGCGGGGTAGTGGCAGTCGCAAGATCGAAGGTCTTGCCGGATGTCGAGGCGAGGGTGAAGTCTGGGCAAGGCGTATCTTGCATGAAGTATCTCCGTGGCGGGATCGGGATAACGTGCAACCAGCATAACTGATTGCCTGATTTAATCATACACGCAACCGGTGGGTCAGGGCTGCTCTGTGTCGGTTGGTGTGAAGCGTTTTAATAGCACCAGCAGTGCTCCGCTGCCACCGGCCGTTTCGTCGGCTTCACTAAAGGCCAGCACGTCAGGATGGTGGCGCAGCCAGGCACGTACGACGTGGCGCAGCACTGGTTCGCCGCCCGAGCCAAACCCCTTGCCGTGAATGATTCTGACGCAGTTGCCGCGGCGGCGCGCACGATGAATGAATACCGCGAGTGCGTCCTGAGCCTGAAAACGATCCAGCCCGTGCAGGTCCAATTGCCCACTACACGGCCAGTGGCCGTTGCGCAGCCGTTTCAAGGTGGTGGCATTGACTCCGCCGCGAACGAATTGCCGGTCGCATTCCGCCGGCTCGAACCAGCCGACCAACTGCCGCATCAGTTCCTGTTCGAGTGCCACTGAAAAGGCCGCATCGGACTTCTTGTTGCGGGGGCGCGGACTCGGGCGGGCTGGGGGCGCGTGATAACGTCCGTCATCCCGAAGCGGCGTCACGTCGGCAAATAGCTGACGGAACTCCGGTTCGGGTTCGGGAGGCGGGGCGGTACGCACCTCGTCGACACGCTGGCGCGTCAAGGGGCGTACCGTCCTCAGGGCGGACTTGAAGTCCTTCAAGGGCTTACTTCAGTTGGTCCAGGAAGCGCTCGGCATCCAGCGCAGCCTGACAACCGGAAGCGGCACTGGTGACGGCCTGACGGTAAATGTGGTCTTGAACGTCGCCGGCGGCAAATACCCCGGCCACGCTGGTCGCGGTGGCATTGCCTTCGCGGCCGCCACGAGTGATCAGATAGCCGGTGGCATCCATTTCCAGCTGACCCTTGAAGATGTCGGTGTTCGGCTGGTGGCCGATGGCCACGAACAAACCGTCCACGGCGATCTCTTCCTTGCTGCCGTCGTTGTTCAGCAGGCGCAGGCCGGTGACGCCGCTGGCGTCGCCCAGCACTTCATCGAGCTGATTATTGGTTTTGAGGGTGACCTTGCCTTCGGCAACCCGTGCCATCAGCTTGTCGACCATGATCTTCTCGGCACGGAAGGTGTCGCGACGGTGGATCAGGGTCACGTGGCTGGCGATGTTGGCCAGATAGAGCGCTTCTTCGACAGCGGTGTTGCCGCCACCGATCACGGCAACCGGTTTGTTGCGATAGAAGAAACCGTCGCAGGTGGCGCAGGCCGAAACGCCGCGGCCCATGAAGGCTTCTTCCGACGGCAGGCCGAGGTACTTGGCCGAGGCGCCGGTGGCAATGATCAGCGCGTCGCAGGTGTATTCGCCGGAGTCGCCAACCAGACGGATCGGCCTTTCAGACAGGTGGGTGGTATGGATATGATCAAAGATCATTTCCGTCCCGAAGCGCTCGGCGTGCTTCTGGAAACGGGTCATCAACTCGGGGCCCATCACGCCGTCGCTATCGGCAGGCCAGTTGTCCACCTCGGTGGTCGTCATCAGTTGGCCACCCTGGGCGATACCGGTGATCAGTACCGGCTTGAGGTTGGCTCGGGCCGCATACACGGCGGCAGTGTAACCGGCCGGGCCGGAACCGAGAATGAGGAGTGGGCTGTGACGGGTTTGGCTCATGGTGATGTCCTGTTCAAACAGTGTTGTTCAGTTGGTTATTCTAGCATTTAATCCATGACAATCTGCGGCAGGAAGCCTAGACTGACAGAGTAACGCCTGTAATCGGAAAGGAGATGGGGGCATGGATGGTGTAAGTCAAGTCGGTGCACAGACGGCAGGAGCCGCTCAAGTATTCACCCTCAACAAAACCCGTGAAATCGCCAAGGATACCGTGTTGTCGTTGGTTGGTTCTGCCGTGCAAGGCGCCAATGCCGCCCGGGCATCTAACCCTGCCCATCTCGGACAGACGATCGATACACGCGCCTGACGGTGCGGTGTTTGCGTTGACAAAGCAGCCTGCGGGCTGCTTTTTTCATGGGCGCTCGTTGAGCGGGGCGCGGGAACGTAGTATTTCCAGCAGCAGACGAACCCGTGCCGGCATGCGCCGGTGTGGTGTCACCGCATGCATCTGTGGGTCGTCGCCATGCGAGGACACCAGTCGGTAAGCCGGGCAGACCTTGACGAGGCGGCCCGACGCGACATCGTCGGCCACCAGCCAGTCAGCCAACCGCGCGATACCCAGCCCGTGGCGGGCGGCATTCAATACCGCCATGCCGTTGTTGAAACGGTGCCGGACATTCATGGTCAGACTGAAGGACCGATGCTCCGAAATAAAATGCCAGGCACGCAAAATGCGTGGGGCGGTATGCATGATGATCGAATGGCTCGGTAATTCTTCGGGTTCGAGCGGCATACCATGTTGCTGCAGGTAATCTGGGCTGGCATAAACATGGCGGCGGTAGGGCCACAGCGGAATACCGATCAGGTCATTCGAGACCGGAAACGCGCCACGAATGGCGAAATCGAGTTTTTCTGCGATCGGGTCGACGGTCGCATCGGTATACATCACATCAAATCGCAGTTCCGGATAATGCTGCTCCAGTTCGGCCAACGCACCGGGCAGGATTTCATCGGCGAAAGACTCGGGTGCGCTCAATCGCAACCAGCCACGCGGTTCGGAAGTCAGGCGGGCGATGGCGTCGCCTGCTTCGATCTGTAGCGCAAGTATCCGGGAAGCGTGTTCATGGTACACCTCGCCAGCGGGGGTCAGACTGATCCTGCTGCGGGTGCGCACCAGCAGCAGGGTGCCGAGCTGCTCTTCCAGTGCCTGCACCGCCCGGGTGACGCTACTCGGCGATGACCCCAGCGTCCGGGCTGCCGTGATGAAACTTTTTTTGTCGACTACCGTGCAGAATGCCTGAATTTCCCAAAGCAATTTCATGACTCACGCCCTGTTGGTTGCGGTTTTCGCAATAGCATATTGCAACACAAAACAGCGGCAAAAGGATAGGATGCTTTCATTCTCGCTTTGAGCCTGTACTTATGATTACCGTGTTATCTCTCTGTCTGTTCTCCTTTCTGGCCGGTTTGGTCGATGCGGCCGTGGGCGGCGGCGGACTGATTCAGATCCCGGCCTTGTTTACCACCTTGCCGCGCGAACTGCCGGCCACCTTGCTCGGGACCAATAAATTCGCCTCGGCCTGGGGAACGCTATTCGCCACGCGCTCCTATCTGTCCCGGGTATCGATTAACTGGCGCTTGATTCTGCCTGCGGCAACCGCCGCCTTGACCATGGCCTTTGCCGGTGCGGCGGTGGTGTCCTATGTTCCCACCAGCTGGATTCGTCCCTTTGTGCTGTGTGCCTTGGTCGTCATCGGGGTCTATACTTTTCGCCGCAAGGATTTTGGTTCGACCCATGCGCCGGTGGCCATCGGCCGCAAGCAGATTCTGCTGGCCGTGGCACTGGGCGGGGCCATCGGGTTTTACGATGGCATGTTTGGTCCGGGAACCGGCAGTTTCTTGATTTTCCTGTTCATCCGGGTGTTTGGCCTTGATTTCATCCATGCCTCGGCTTCGGCCAAAGTGGTCAACCTGGCCACCAATATTGCGGCCTTGTGTTTCTTTGTGCCGGCCGGACATGTCCTGTTCACCTGGGCGGCCATGATGGCCTGCTGCAATATTGCCGGTGCCATGGCCGGCACGCATCTGGCCGTCAAGGGAGGCGCACGGGTGGTGCGCGTGCTATTCCTTGTGCTGACCTCGGTGCTGATCCTCAAACTGGCTCATGACCAGTGGCAGCTATGGGCGGCAGCTGCGTAAGATAGTCGCGTATCTCCCGGTTCAATGGCGGCAACGTGGCCATGGCTTCCTGAAAACAGCCATCAATGGCTTGCTGGTCGTGGTATCGTGCCGCCTTGGCCAATTGCTGTAGGGGTGCTGCGCAGTCATCGTTCATGACCATGCGGACGATGCTGACCAGCCGGTGCAGCAGGGTATGCAGTTCCATCAGGTTCTCACTGTCATAGGCCTGACGAATCAGAGATTCATCACGCTCATTGTTTTCCAGTACCGACGTCAGAAACTGCCGCTCGAATACCGTGTTGCCTTGCGAAAGTCGGCGCAAGGCCATGATGTCCAGATGCTGACAGGGCGTTGGCGCCGTCATGTCGCTGACGCTGTCTGCCTTGCGTTGAGGTAGCCAGGACTGCAGGGTGCCCGTCAGCGTCTCCAGCGACAACGGTTTTTCCAGACAGGCCTGAGCGCCCGCCCCAATAAACGCCATACGGGCATCGGCATCGACCAGTCCGGTCAAGCCGAATATCAATGCCGCCTCGCGGCCACTCTCCCGTTCCTTGCTTCGCAATTGACTGACCAGCTCCGGTCCCGATAGCCCCGGCATGACACAATCCACCAGCGTGATGTCAAAGTCACCGGGCTGCCAGATGTCCAGCGCCTGTCTGGAGCTTTCGGCCAGGGTCACCTTGAATCCCAAATGGCTCAGTTGATGGAGAATCAGCAGCCGGTTAGGCTCCGAATCATCAACGACCAGTGCATGGTAGTGCCGGGACTCTGGGGATGGGCCGTCCGTGAGTCGGATCTCGTCGTCACTGGCACCGACCGGCAGGGTGAGTCGCAGGCGGGCCAGCGTGCCGCCTCCCGCCAGGCTACTGACTTCCAGAGTGGCATTCATGGCATCGGACAGCTGTTTGGACAGGTACAAGCCCAGTCCGGTGCCTGACACGGTAGCATTGCAACGGGTAAACGGCTGGAACAGGTGCTGGTACTGTTGCGCCGGAATCCCGGGGCCGGTGTCTTCAATGCGGAAGGTGAGTTCGCAGCCCGATTCAGTGTCATGGCCTGGCAGGATTTTTGCTGTTGCTATCAATGCGATGCTGCCAAATTCGGTGAATTTAAGCGCATTAGACAGCAGATTGACCAGGATTTGCCGAATGCGAGTCGCGTCGCCACGGGCAACCAGTCCGGCGGGAATCCGGTTGTCCTCGTGGAACAGCAAGCCTTTCTGGCGGACCAGTTCACCGTAGAGTTCACTGACTTCCGTGACCAGCCGGCGCGGGGTGAAAGGGGTGTCGGCGAGCGTAGGGGAACCACTTTGCCAGCGGGCACTTTCCAGTAGGGTTTGCAACAATTCACTGAGTTGCTGCCCGGCCAGAATCGCATGATGAAGGTGGTCCTTGACCATGGCGTCGGACAGGGATGCGTCGCGCGCCAGCTCGATTCTGCCCAACAGGGCATTCAGCGGAGTGCGTATTTCATGCCCCAGTGTCGTCAGAATTGTTGTCAGTGACGGGGTGTCGATCTTGGCGGCAGCGAGTTCGATGTGGGACATGCCGGTGAGTCTGTCGAGATGGAATCGCTGCAACAAACGCTGCACAAGCGAGCGGGGGTTGGATGTCGTCATGGGGTTTCCTGGCGGGTGGGTAGAGAAAATCCGGTCTGAAATGGGTCTTTTTGCAATTTGCTCTGTATTGTCTTTTAAATTATGATTTAAAATGAAGCGCGAGATAAATAGGAAATCACGTGCAATGGGGGGTGAAACAGGCCCGATGTTGGCCTGCAACTCCCCATGCCCCGTGCGCGACAACGACAATGAGAGAACTGGACCTGATTATGAAACGACTGGTGGTGATAGATGCCCACCCGGCTATCCGGGTAGCTCTGAAAGCCTATCTCGAAGGGCATGGAGAATTGAGTGTGGTGGATGAGGCGGCTACCACGACCGAAGGGGTCGAGAAGGTTCGGCAGCACAACCCGGATCTGGTGATTCTCGACCCCAATCTGACCGGAGGCGATGGTCTGGGCTTGATTCGTCGCATCAAGCTCAGTTGCGAAGGGGTCCGCATACTGATCCTGGCGGCTCAGGAGGAGCCCATCTATCTGCGCAAGGCCATGGAAGAGGGGGCCGATGGCTTTGTTGGTAAATCAAGGGATATGGTGGTGGTGCTCAATACGGTCAATGCCGTGCTGTCCGGCTATCGGTGTTTTCCGGGCGGGCATGCCGGGCAGACGAGCATCTGCGCGGCGGAATCCCGGCTGATGACCTTGTCGATGCGGGAGTTGACCGTTTTGCAGCACATCGCCCGCGGGTATAGCAATAAACAGATTGCCGCTTTATTGTTTATCAGCGAAAAGACCGTGAGTACCCACAAGGCGCGCGTGCTGACCAAGTTGAACCTCAAAACCGCTATCGATCTGGCCCAGTACGCCCGGGACCGAAATCTGGTGTAAGGCTCTGAACGGGGGGTATGGGCGGGTGCATGTGCCGCAAGCGTTCCAGTTCACCGCTTTGTTCGAGCTGGTGCCAGGCGTTGCGCAGCCGCTTTGCCATGGCAGGGTCGCTTCCCGGGCTGGCCGCAAGGTAGAGCGGTTGAGGGTGTGTCAGCGGGAGTGCCATGACCCGTTCCAGCATGCCTTGCGGTAGCCTGCTCCGGGCCAGCTCCCATTCCACGCCATTGACCGACTCGAGCAGCATCGAGACGCTGCCGGACAGTACCAGCTTGAGGCAGTCTTTGCGTAGATAGGCCAGTACGATGTTCCGGCCGTTTTTGAAACCGAGTTGATGCAGGTTTTCTTCGCCGATATCCCCCTGTACGACACAGGTGACGTTATTGGCGCGGATATCGTCTACCGAACGGGGCATGGCCTGACGATTTCCGGCCAAACGAAAAAACCAGCGCCCGACATTCTCCAGTTCGCCGATCCAGATGAACTGGTTTTCACGCAGACTACTGCGTGCCATCGAGTAAATCAGCGTGTTGGGGCGATGCTGCGCCATGGCATAACTGCGTGCCCAGGGCAGGATCTGGATATCTGCCTGATAACCGGCGGTCTCCAGCAGCGCCTTGACGATCGCCGTGTGGGAACCGGCAGGTTTGTCATTGGCCAGTGTGGTGAATGGCGCGCGATCCTCGGTGACAACCAGCAACGGAGGCGATAGCGCCGACTCGGCCAGGGCGGGCAGGGCCGTGATGCCCAGTAGTGCCGTCAACACCGCCATCCGGAAACAACGTGCTGCATTCATCGCAAGGTGACCTGTCTTGAAATCGCTTTCTGCATTCTAGTTCAGCGGCAAAAGAAAACCCCCTCCAGTGGAGGGGGTCTGGAAAGATCTTGACTGAAGATCAGAGTTTTCCGGCAACCCAGTCGTTGACACTGGCCAGTGCCGCCGTCAGGTTTTCCGGCTGGGTGCCGCCGGCTTGCGCCATGTCGGGACGACCGCCACCTTTACCGCCAACTTGCTGGGCAACATGGTTGACCAGTTCACCGGCCTTCAGGCGCGACGTGACATCGGCGGTGACACCGGCGATCAGGGTGACTTTGCCGTCGGCACGGGAGCCCAGCACGATGGCGGCGCTGCCGAGTTTGCCTTTCAGCGTGTCGAGCGTTTCCCGCAGCGTGGCGTTATCCGCGCCTTCCAGTTCTGCCGCCAGTACCTTGATGCCGGCGATGTCGTTGGCCGAGTCAGCCAAAGAAGCCCCGGCGCTGGCTGCCAGTTTGGCTTTCAAGCGGGACAGCTCTTTTTCCAGGCTCTTGACCGAGTCCTGCAGCGAACCGATCTTGCCGAGAATCTCGGCACTGCTTTGTGCCTTGAGATGCCCGGCAGCTTCTCGCAGCAGGGTGTCCTGAGCCTGGACAACCGCCAGGGCGCCTTCGCCGGTCACGGCTTCGATACGGCGTACGCCGGCGGCAACACCACCTTCGGTCACAATCTTGAACAGGCCGATGTCACCGGTGCGTTGCACGTGGGTTCCACCGCACAGTTCGGTGGAGAAGTCGCCCATTTTCAGGACACGGACTTCATCACCATACTTTTCACCAAACAAGGCCATCGCCCCTGCGCGAATTGCATCGTCGTAAGGCATGACGGCGGCGCTGACCGGGTAGTTGGCGCTGACTACATGGTTGACCACGCGTTCGATCTCGGCGATCTGCTCGGCGCTGACCGGCTCGCCATGGGCAAAGTCGAAGCGGGTGCGGTCGGCATTGACCAGCGAGCCCTTTTGGGCAACGTGGCTGCCCAGCACATGGCGCAAGGCCGCGTGCAGCAGGTGAGTGGCCGAGTGGTTGCGGGCCGTGGCTTGACGTTTGTGCAGGTCGATGGTGGCGGCAACAGTATCGCCAACCTTCAGTTCGCCACGTGCGACACGACCTTTGTGACCGAATACGGCCGCCTGGATCTTTTGGGTGTCAAGGACATCGAACAGGGCATTGACGCCACCGGCCAGAGCCAGTTCGCCGAGGTCGCCGACTTGACCGCCGCCTTCTGCATAGAAGGTGGTGTTGTCGAGCACGACAATGCCTTCGTCGCCGGCCTGCAGGACCTCAACCGGTTCCGTTCCTTTGTAGAGCGCCAGAATGCGGGCATCCACACTGCTGGATTCGTAACCGTGGAAACGGGTCTCGGCGCCGCTGTACTCGACGTTGCCGGTCATCTTGAAGCTGGAAGCGGCACGGGCACGTTCGCGTTGCAGGTTCATTTCGCGTTCGAAACCGGCGAGGTCCGCTTCGATATTGCGTTCGCGACAGATGTCGGCGGTCAGGTCGACCGGGAAGCCGAAGGTGTCGTACAGCTTGAACAGCGTGGCGCCGTCAAGGACGGTGCGGCCGCCTTCCAGTGCCCCTTCCAGCAAGGCCATGCCATGCTCGAGGGTTTCGGCGAAGCGGATTTCTTCCGCACGCAGGGCTTCTTCGATCTCGGCCTGGCGGGTACGCAGTTCCGGATAGGCATCGCCCATCTCGTTGACCAGATCGCCAACCAGACGGTGGAAGAACACACCTTTCTGGCCCAGCTTGTAACCATGGCGGATCGCCCGGCGGATAATGCGGCGCAGCACATAGCCACGGCCGTCATTGGAGGGCAGTACGCCGTCGGCAATGATGAAGGAACAGGCGCGGATATGGTCGGCAATCACTTTCAGCGACGGAACGTCATTGCTGAACTCCGTGCCGGTTTCACGGGCGGCGGCGCGGATCAGTGCCTGGAACAGGTCGATGTCGTAGTTGGCATGAACCTTCTGCATGATCGCGGAGATGCGCTCAAGTCCCATGCCGGTGTCGACCGACGGCTTGGGCAGGGCGTGCAGGGTGCCGGCTTCGTCACGGTTGAACTGCATGAATACGCAGTTCCACACTTCGATGAAGCGGTCGCCGTCTTCTTCCGGGCTTCCCGGAGGGCCACCCCAAATGTGGTCGCCGTGATCATAGAAAATCTCGGTGCACGGCCCACACGGGCCGGTGTCGCCCATGGTCCAGAAGTTGTCGGAGGCGTAGGGTGCGCCCTTGTTGTCGCCGATGCGAATGATCCGGTCGTGCGGAACGCCGACTTCCTTGGCCCAGATGTCGAAGGCTTCGTCGTCGGAGGCATACACCGTGACCAACAGCTTTTCCCGGGGCAGGCCGAGCCATGCCGGGCTGGTCAGGAATTCCCAGGCAAAGTGGATCGCATCGCGCTTGAAGTAGTCGCCGAAGCTGAAGTTGCCCAGCATTTCGAAGAAGGTGTGGTGGCGCGCCGTGTAACCGACGTTTTCCAGGTCGTTGTGCTTGCCGCCGGCGCGAACCACTTTTTGTGCCGTGGTGGCGCGGGTGTAGGAGCGCTTGTCGAAACCGAGGAACACGTCCTTGAACTGGTTCATGCCGGCATTGGTGAACAGCAGTGTCGGATCATTGCCCGGTACCACCGGACTGGAGGCGACAATCTGGTGCCCCTTGCTGGCGAAGAAATCCAGGAATTTCTGGCGAATTTCTGAGGTTTTCATGGTGTTTTCGTCACTTTATTCATCAGTTGGAGCCGCAGACAGGCTCCGGCAGCTGTCGTATTGCCCGATTGTGGCAAGCCCGGGCAGCGCTGGCAAGGTTTTTGACCGGATCAGGGACTAGAGGTCGCCGTCCGTAAAATCGTCGTCATCGATTCCGGCACCGGCCAGCACTTTGCGGATGATGTCCATCCCGATGCCGCGCGCCGCCAGAAAGCGCATTTGCCGGGCCTTTTCCTGCGGCGTGGCCGGCAGGCTGCCGAACTTGCGTTGCCAGAGGGAAATCGCCAGGGCCAGATCGTCGCGACCGGCCAGCTGGTTTGAAATGGTGTCGTTATCGATGCCGCGTTGACGCATCTCCTGCTTCAAACGCAGGGTGCCGTAGCGGGTGCCGCGACTGTCGGCGAAGGCTTCCGCGAAGCGTTCGTCGGATTGCCAGCGGCGTTCGGCAAGGTCGTCGAGGAGGGCATCCAGCTCCTCCTCGCTTTCCGCATGCATGGCCAGTTTGCGTTTCAGCTCCTGGCGGGAGTGTTCGCGCCGCGACAATAAGTCGACGGCGCGTTCCCGCAAGGATTTTTCGGCCTTTGCCATCAATTCAGGCCGTCGTCCTGCAGCTCTTCGTCAGGCTCGCCTTCGGTGATGGCGACATTGACACCGACTGCATCGCGTACCCGGGCTTCCACTTCACGGGCAATCGCCGGATTCTCTTTCAGGTACTCGCGGACATTGTCCTTGCCCTGACCGATCTTCTGGCCGTTGTAGCTGTACCAGGCGCCGGACTTCTCGATGAAGCCGTGCTTGACGCCGAACTCGATGATCTCGCCTTCGCGGGAAATCCCCTCGCCGTACATGATGTCGAAGTCGGCCTGGCGGAACGGGGGCGATACCTTGTTCTTGACGACTTTGACGCGGGTCTCGTTACCGACCACTTCATCGCCCTTCTTGATCGCGCCGACACGGCGGATGTCCATGCGCACCGAAGCGTAGAACTTCAAGGCATTGCCGCCGGTGGTGGTTTCCGGGTTGCCGAACATCACACCGATCTTCATGCGGATCTGGTTGATGAAGATCACCAGGGTGTTGGTGCGTTTGATGTTACCGGTCAGTTTACGCAGGGCTTGCGACATCAGGCGGGCTTGCAGGCCGACGTGCGAGTCGCCCATTTCACCCTCGATTTCGGCTTTCGGCACCAGTGCGGCAACCGAGTCGACCACGATGATGTCGACGCCGCTGGAACGAACCAGCATGTCGCAGATTTCCAGTGCCTGTTCGCCGGTGTCCGGTTGCGAGATCAGCAGATCTTCGACCTTGACACCCAGCTTTTGCGCATAGCCCGGGTCCAGGGCGTTTTCTGCGTCGATGTAGGCGCAGGTGCCCCCCAGTTTCTGGGCTTCGGCCACCACTTGCAGACACAGGGTGGTTTTACCCGACGATTCCGGGCCGTAAATTTCCACAACCCGACCACGCGGCAGACCACCGACTCCCAGCGCCAGGTCAAGACCCAGCGAGCCGGTCGAGATGACCTGCAGGTTTTCGTTGATCTGGTTGTCGCTCATGCGCATGATCGAACCCTTGCCAAATTGCTTTTCAATCTGGGCAAGGGCGGCCGCCAGTGCGCGGCTCTTGTCTTCGGAACGCTCCGCCATGCTGTCTCCAATGTCAAAATACAGGCTGATAGATGAAAGCGATTATCGCACAAAGACGATGGGCGACAAATGGGCACCGACAGAGAAAACCGTTCGCGGGGAGGGGGGCGATTGTCGGTACGCGTGCCGGACATCCCTTCGTGCGTGGCGGGACGGTGGTTTCAGTCCGTCAGGAACGGTTTGTGCCACGCGTCCGGGGATGAAGGACTGGCGCAGACCCTGTGATTTACGGTATTTTCAAAGGGAGACGCCAGTTGGCTGGCAGACTGCGCCGTGCTTACCGTGAACCCAATGGATGTCATGCTCAACGACCGTGCCCAAATCTTGCTTAAAGCGCTGATCGAACGCTATATCGCGGACGGTCAGCCTGTCGCTTCGCGTGCGCTGGCCGCGGTGCCGGGGCTGGAATTGTCCCCGGCCTCGATACGCAACATCATGGCCGATCTGGAAGACATGGGGCTGATTGTCTCGCCTCATACTTCGGCCGGCCGGGTGCCGACCGCCCGTGGCTACCGCCTGTTCGTCGATAACCTGCTGACCATGTCGCCGCCAGCAGCGGACGAGGTGCGCGAGCTGGAACATTCCCTGCA
Source organism: Pseudogulbenkiania sp. (assembly GCA_018260425.1). Lineage (GTDB taxonomy): Bacteria > Pseudomonadota > Gammaproteobacteria > Burkholderiales > Chromobacteriaceae > Paludibacterium. The sequence goes on from JAGLBD010000004.1 coordinate 54,219, forward strand.
GCCGGACAGTCCGCAAAAGCTGGCGCGTTCGGCGTCGTCGCTCCTGTCGGGGCTGACCCGGTTTGCCGGTGTGGTGATGACGCCGCGCCGTGCCGACGTAGCGTTTCGTCAGGTCGACTTCCTGCAACTGTCCGAGCGGCGGGTGCTGCTGATCCTTGTCACGCTGGACGGCGATGTCCAAAATCACTTGCTGACGACCCGGCGCAACTATTCGTCTGCCGAGCTGCACGAAGCCGCCGCCTACCTTAACAGCCATTTTGCCGGAGAAGGGCTGTCCGGCATCATGACGCGCCTCGAGGCAGAGTTGTCCGGGCTGCAAAGCAATATCAGCGAATTGATGGCGGCCGCGATCCGTTTCGGGCGCGACAGCCAGACCCAGTCGCAGGACGCTCTGGTCATCAGCGGGGGCAGCAATCTGCTCAGTGTGCGGGACCTCTCCGACAACATGACCCGCTTGCGCGAGTTGTTTGGCGTTTTCGAACAAAAAACCGATTTGCTGACTTTGTTGAGCCAGAGTTGCAGTGCTCAGGGCGTGAGCATCTTCATCGGCGAAGAGTCGGGCGTGATGACGCTGGATGAATGTTCGGTGGTAACGGCTCCGTATCGTATCGATGGCAATGTGGTCGGCACGCTGGGCGTGATTGGTCCGACCCGCATGGATTACGAACGGGTCATTCCGATTGTCGACATTACTGCGCGGCTGGTGTCTTCGGCGCTGTCGCATTCTGAATCATGACTCCGGCGTGGCCGGAAGAAAGTCTATTGTGAAACGCTTCTTGCGAATCCGTCTGCCGCTGGCGATTGCCACGGCACTGGTCTCTTCGTTGGTGCATGCCGATGCCCAGTTTCTGGCGCGTCCGGACGTACAACGCTATATCGACGAACAGGTCGCCAGCGGCAATGCCGATCGTCCTTCGCTGGAGGCGGTGTTCGCCAATGTGGAATTGAAGCCGAAGTTGCTGGCGGTGCTCGACAAACCGTCGACCTCGCGCCCCTGGTACCAGTTTCGCAAAGGCTTCTGGAATGAAGCGCTGTTTCGCGACGGCGTGAGCTTCTGGAAAGACAATGAGGATGCCCTGGCCCGCGCGGCGGCCCGCTATGGCGTGGCGCCGGAGATGATCGTGGCCATTCTCGGCATCGAAACCCATTACGGCCGCAATACCGGCAGTTTCCGCGTGGTGGACGTGCTGTCGACGCTGGGCTTTGACTATCCGCGCCGGGCGGCTTTTTTTCGGGGAGAGCTCACCGAGCTGCTGACGCTGGCCCGTGAGGAGCGTCTGAATCCGCTGACCTTGAAAGGGTCGTTTGCCGGTGCGATGGGCCTGCCGCAGTTCATGCCGTCAAGTTATCGCAAATGGGCGGTAGACTTTGATGGCAGTGGGCATCGCGATATCTGGAATAATCCCCATGACGCCATCGGCAGTATCGGCAATTACTTCCAGCAACACGGCTGGATCAGTGGCGACGACGTGCTACTGCCGGCAACGGTCACGCCCGGCCCGCAAATCGATGCGCTGATCGCCGACAAGTTCAACCTGCATTACACCATCGACGAGTTACGTGCGATGGGGGTGACGCCGGATGTTGCGGTGGATGGCAAGGTGCGTGCCGTGCTGGTGCCGCTGGAAACCTCGCCGGGGGTGACAGAGTACTGGTTGGGGCTGAATAATTTCTACGTCATCACCCGTTATAACAAGAGTACACTTTACGCCAAAGTGGCTGCCGATATCGCCCGCGAACTCAAATCCCGCTACCTGGCGGATCGTGGAGCGCGGGATGCCCTGTGACGCGACTGCAAAAACAGTCGCATTACCGATGATTTGCCATTAGAATCCGCCCCCATGAGTTATCAAGTCCTTGCCCGAAAATGGCGTCCACGCCGCTTCGCCGATCTGGTCGGCCAGGAGCACGTGGTTCGCGCCCTGACCAATGCGCTCAGGGAAGAGCGCCTGCATCACGCCTACCTGTTGACCGGGACACGCGGGGTGGGGAAGACCACGATTGCCCGCATTCTGGCCAAAAGCCTCAATTGCGAGACCGGTATCGGTGCCGACCCGTGCGGTGAGTGTGCCGCCTGCCGCCAGATCGAAGCCGGCCGCTTTGTCGACTTGCTGGAAATCGATGCGGCGTCGAATACCGGTATCGACAATATTCGCGAAGTACTGGAAAACGCCCAGTACACCCCGACGCTTGGCCGCTACAAGGTCTACATCATCGATGAAGTGCACATGCTGTCGAAAAGTGCCTTCAATGCGATGCTGAAAACCCTCGAAGAGCCGCCGGCCCACGTCAAGTTCATTCTCGCCACCACCGATCCGCAAAAGGTTCCGGTGACCGTGCTGTCGCGCTGCCTGCAATTCAGCTTGCGCAATATGACCCCGCAGCAAGTGGCCGGCCACCTTGCCCATGTGCTGGATGCCGAGGGGGTGAGCTATGAGTCTGCCGCCCTGTCCTTGCTTGGTCGTGCCGCGGCCGGCTCGATGCGCGATGCGATGTCGTTGCTCGACCAGTCGATTGCCTACGGCCTGGGCGACGTTCGGGAAGAGGGCGTGCGTTCGATGCTGGGCGCGGTGGATCGCCGCTACCTGTATGCCCTGGTGGAAGCCCTGAGTGCCGCCGATGGCGAGAAACTGATGGCAGAAGCCGAAGTGCTGGCAGGGCGCAGCATCGGTTTTGATAGTGCATTGGGTGAGTTGTCCTTGCTGTTGCACAAGATTGCCCTGGCGCAAACCGTGCCGCAGGCGATCGAGATCGATGAGCCTGACCGCGATGTGCTGTTTGCGCTGGCCGAACAACTGGCCCCGGCCGACGTGCAGTTGTATTACCAGATTGCCATCAATGGCCGTCGTGATCTGGCGCTGGCGCCCGATGAACATGCCGGGTTCACCATGACCTTGCTGCGCATGCTGGCCTTTCATCCGGCCCGAGAGCCGCGCCCGACGCAGACGCCGCCCGAGAGCCGCAACCGTGCACCGCGCGAAGCCGCTCCGGTAGCAACCGCTCCGAATCATTCCGGTGCTGCTCAGGCGCGGGCCATTCTTGCCAATGCCGGGCGTAGCCCGGCTGCGCCGAGTGCCCGGGTGCAGGAGACTCCGCCGGATCCCGAACCGGAGCCTGCCAGAGTCGTCCCGCCACCGGAACCCGAACCTGAGGTTGCCGTGGCGCCTCCGGCGGTCGAGGAGCGTGACGAGGATGATATCCGTCTGGGTGAGGCCGCCATGCCTGTGGTTCCGGAGGTGTCGGTCGACGAGGCCCCGCTGCGTCAGGACCCGGAACCGTTTGATGGGGACTGGTCGGCGCTGGTGTCCCGTCTCGGACCGCGCATGGGTACCGCGCGGATGCTGGCACACAATGCCGTACTGAAAACCTGGAGTGAAGGCCGCTTCGACCTGGCTGTGCCGACCGGTTTTAGGCACATGGTCGGACGTGACTATCAGGAAAAACTTAAAGCCGCCCTGAGTGAGCATTTCTCCCGTAGCGTCGATGTCAGTGTTACGGTAGAGGAAATCGGGGAGGAAACTCCTGCCATGCAGGAGGCTCGCAATCGTCATGAGCAATTGCGCATTGCGCGTGATTGCCTGGAAAACGATCCCGTCGTGCAGGTGTTGCGTCGTGAATTCGATGCCGTGCTGCTCGCGGAAACCATTCAACCTGTTCAGGAGTTGTAAGCCATGTTTGGTAAAGGTGGAATCGCTGGTCTGATGAAGCAGGCCCAGCAAATGCAGGACAATATGAAAAAGGCGCAGGAAGAACTGGCGAATGTTGAAGTCGAAGGCCAGTCCGGCGCCGGCATGGTCAAGGTCGTGCTGACCTGCGGCCACGTCGTCAAGCGCATCAGCCTCGACGATAGCTTGATCGAGGATGCCAAGGAAGACAAGGAAATGCTGGAAGACCTGATCGCGGCGGCGCTGAATGACGCCATGCGCAAGGTGGACGCGACCAGTTCGGAGCGGATGTCCGGCTTTACCGCGGGCCTGAACCTGCCGGCCGGCATGAAGCTGCCGTTCTGATGAAGACGCCGCCTTCTCTCGATCAACTGATTTCAGCCCTGAAAGTGCTGCCGGGTGTCGGGCCGAAATCGGCCCAACGTATGGCCTTTCATCTGCTGCAACGAGACAAGGGCGGCGCCGAGCGCCTGGCCCGGGCGCTGGATAAGGCGCTCGGTCAGGTGATGCACTGCGAACGCTGCAATACCTTTAGCGAAACCCCGCTGTGCAATGTCTGTGCCGATCCCGAGCGGCGGCAGGACCTGCTGTGCATTGTCGAGATGCCGGCCGACTTGCTGATGCTGGAGCAGGCCCGCTGTTTTGACGGGCTGTATTTTGTGCTGATGGGCCGTATTTCCCCGATGGAGGGAATCGGGCCACGCGAGGTTAATCTCGACAAGCTGTTGGTGCGTGCCCAGGACGGTTTGGTGGAAGAGGTGGTCATTGCCACCAACTTTACCGCCGAGGGCGAAGTCACCTCTCACATGATTTCTGAATTGTTCAAAAGCCGTGGCATCAAGGTGACCCGTATCGCCCGTGGCATGCCGGTGGGCGGTGAACTGGAGTTCATTGATCCCGGCACCCTCGCGCAAGCGGTTTTCGAGCGTCGCGAGGTAGGCTGAGCCCCTCGCTTCAGCTGTCTCTGCCCCCCCCGTCTGAGTTCAGGCTTGCCCTCTCTGCTCCCTTGGTTTGGCTCTTGGCCTGACCGGGGCGCTGCCGTGTTTCGCCGTTGATCGTCGCTCTATCTGATAGCCAGACTCCCGTTTGCCGATAGTGCGCGCTCTTGGTATGTGCTGTAATGCTTCTCAATCAGTTTTATCAGCAACGCTGTGGGGCACTCTCTCCTTGTCTCATTGCAGGGAGTGCGTTAATGGAATATTCATTGGTCAGCCCCGAACAGTTCTCTCCTGATCAACTCGCTCTGGTCGAGTCTTTCACGGAATCAGTCCGGATGATTTCCGATCAGGCACAAGGAATGATACTTGGGGTAAAGGATATCCATTCTCGCCATATTGTTTCTACCGATGGATATGCACGAATTGTCTCTCTGCACTCTGGAGAAGAGGTTACCGGTCGGATGGATTGTGATATGCCGTGTTCCGGAACGGTGCAGTTTGCGGAGTGTTATGTTGCCGAGGACCAGTCATTGCTGGCATGTGGCGACATGTACCGGAGTATCAATGTATTGAATGTCCATCAGTATGCAGATGGATTGCATGCCAGAGTATTTACCAAACATTTGTTGAAGCACCCGCCATCCAGATCAGTGCTGGGGGTGATCTATTCTGCGCGCGAGATGAAAGTTGATGATGTTTTGGGAATTTTGCCAAATTACATCACTGAATTTGCCGTGGCAGGGTGCAGTCTTGAAAAGACACCCGGTGGCTACCTGAAGGGCGAAGTAAAGTTGACAGAATATGAACAGGAAATCTGTTTTTTTATACTGTTGAAGTGGAGTTTTGGGCAAATCGCCGAGTTTATGAATAAATACCGTCCTGCCTTGGACGGTAAAATCAGGGTGGCAGATTCCATTATCAAGGGCAAGAATCGCATCTGTGCAAAAATGAACCTTCCCACTAACCGGGTTGGCGATCTGCGCGAAGCCTTGGTCGTGTTGGGAATACATCGAAAAATACCCGGGAGCTTATTCGATCGTCTGATTGGTTCAACTATTATCACCTGATCATGTCTTGATTCAGTTGATGAGGTGTATCATGTTTACCAACGTGAGTCCGGCTGAATTTTCTCCTGAGCAAAGTGCTTTTTTAAATCGGTTTACGCAATCGCTGCATCTGATATCGGATCAAGCAGAGAATATTATTCTGGGTGTCAAAGATATTCATTCCAGACATTTGGTTGGAACAGATGCAACGGCCAAGATATTGGCATTGACACATGGTATGGATCTGGCTGGCCGTCTGGATCGCGAAATGCCCTGCGAAGGCACTGCACAATTTGCTGACAGTTTTGTTGCAGAGGATCGTGCATTACTGGCAGAAGGTAATATCGACAAAACCATCAAGATACTTAGGGTTTGTCATTATGCTGATGGGCTCGGTGCACGGGTGTTTACCAAGCACCTGCTCAAGCATCACCCCTCGTGCGCGGTTTTGGGAGTGGTTTACCATGCTCATACAATTGGTATCGATGATTTTTTGAGTATTATTCCAAACTACATCATGGAATTTGGGGCGGGTTGTTCATTCGAGTTGCGCAGTAGTCTATCCGGTGGGGATTTGTCACAAATAACAGAGTATGAGCATGAAATTTGTTTTCTGCTGTTGCTCAACTGGGATTTTGGCCAAATTGCCGATTACATGAATGTGTTTCGTCCCCGCCCGAATAAACCCCCCAGAGTGGCTGATTCCATCATTAAAAGCAAAAACCGTATTTGCGAGAAATTGAAGTTGGCGACAGCCAAGCTGGCCGGGCTCCGGGAAGCATTGATCGCGGCCGGTATGCAAAAGAAAATGCCTGACTCATTCCTTCGTCGTATGATTGGTTCGCGTATTATCGGGTGAAGCGATCGTCTGTTAGATGATTGTCAGGGCAGCTGAACATCAGTAGCAATGGCGTTGTTCCGGTATTGCGCAGGGTATGCTCGACAAAGGGTAGTACGGCAAACGAGACGTATGCGTTGACGGTACGGGTTTCATAAGTGCCCTCCTTAATATCGTGCAGTGTTATTTCTCCTGCCCCCTCAATAATGTGGTAGTGCTCTGCACCGTGGCGGTGATAGTGAGGATTGACCCTTTTGCCAGCATCGATTCGGGTAATGAACGTTGAAATGCCATCCTGTGTCAGTAGTTTTGCAATCGCGATCCCGGCGGTCACATCGTAATGTGCCGCGTCGAGTGCTTCTTCCCAATCAATGGTTGGCATGATGATTGACTCCAATTTTGTTGATTAAGTTTTTTGAATATTTATTTGGGTTTTTATAGCATTATTTATCTCCTTGAAATTGGACTTACATTATCGTTGTTGACTCATTATTATTCCTCACCTTGATTCGGACTAGTGTGAACGAAAAAAGGAATGATTTTGTGGTTAATTTGCGTGTTCAGGGGATGCCTATAATGTTTTCAGATATTTGCCAAAATCCAAATGCAATGAGCGTTGTCGTAAAAACAACTCTTGATAATATGAAAAGATTGATTGATGCCATGCCGGAAGGCCACGCGACGCGTATGGAGCTTGCGGGGTGTGTGGCTGTTCTCGCCACGACCTTCGCGGATTGGCAATTGGCGGTTGCGCGGAATGATTTCTCGGTGTCGCTGATCGACGAGGCGTTTGACGGGGTGTTGAGTTTGCTGTCGTATGCAGAAGGTCAGTCGATTCCTGCGCAGGACCTCTCGGGATTGCTGGCATTGCTGCACCGCCAATTGCGGGTTCACCCCCGCTATTCCGGCGTGATGCAGGTGGCGGCCGGTGAGCTTGAGCGATCGTTTCAGTCAGCGCCGAATGCCGTCAATGCCGCTGCCGCCTAAGTGACGAGTGTGGTGTCGAACCTTTGGCTTGGCCCTGACGTCAGGGTTTCCTGAGGTCAGGGCCAATACGTTGGGCCGCGCAGAGGATTCCTTCCCGTATGTTCCCCGGCTTCCTGAGCCTTCTTCAGAGAACGAGTACAACTAAAACAGTACAAAGATGTACCAATTGTCACTTATCGTTACTTTTGTATGCAAATAACATGAAACTTGCCTGATATGTCCTGTGTCTTACTCAGGGTAAGCATGCCGATGGGCATGATGCTTTATCAGGGAGAAAAACATGAAACAGTCGGTTCTTATTGCCAGTGTTCTGGGGGGTGGTGTTGCGCTGGGTGGTCTTGGTGTCGCCGGGTATCAGGCTGTGACGCGTCCGGCACCGGCACCGGCACCGCTCGTGGTGCAAGCCTCTGCACCGGTGGCTCAGGTGGCTGCCGTGGCGCCGGTGGTTGCCTCTGTGCCGGTAGCGGCGGTGGTAGCCGCCCCGAGTCCGGCTCCGGCCGTTGCCGCTCCGGCACCGGTAAAACGCAAGGTTGCCGTTGTACAGCAAGCCCGTTACGCCAAGGTGCTGGGCGTCGAGCCGATTAGCGAGCAAGTGGTGACCAGCAAGCAGGTGTGCCGCCCGGAACAGGTGGTCAAACGTGCGCCGGTGCAGGATGAAAACCGTGTGGCCGGCACCGTTATCGGTGGCTTGATCGGGGGTGTGCTGGGGAATCAGGTCGGCGGTGGCAATGGCAAGAAGATCGCGACGGTAGTCGGCACACTGGCCGGTGGCTATGCCGGTAACCAGACGCAAGACCGCATGCAACAGCGCGATACCGAAACCGTGGTCGAGAACCGTTGCCGTATGGAAGATGTGACCACCGACAAGCTGGTCGGCTACAAGGTTCGCTATTCGCTGGATGGTCAGGTCGGTACGGTAAGGATGGATCACCGCCCGGAAGGCTCGCGCCTCCCGGTGCGGCATGGTGAAGTGGTGACCGACTGAGACTCAGAGCGACGCGAGGCGTGCCAGACAGACCTCGTCGCACCATTGGCTGCCGACGCGCCGTGCTCCGCGCAATACCCCTTCTTCACGGAAGCCTTGTGCGGCAAACAGGGCGCGGGCAGCGATATTGTCAGAGGTCGGGGTCGCTTCGATGCGCTGCAACGCCAAATCATCGGCTAGCGCCAGCAAGGCGCGCAGCAACAGGGTGCCGGTGCCCAGTTGGCGGTAAATCGCCGCAACCGCCACGTGGACATTGCCGCAGTGGCTGCGGCGCTGGTGAGGTTCGGTAAGCAATCGTGCCCAGCCGATCACGTCCCCCTCGAATATGGCGACCAGATCGTAGCCGGGGCGGGCTTGGGCAATATACTGCTGCCAATGCTGGCGACTATTGAGGATCAAGTTGGTGTGGGCGTCCAGAATATCCCGCTCCTCATGCAACTGTGCCAGTCCTTCGGCATGTCCGGCTTCCAGCGCGGTGTAGATTATAGCGTCGGGCATGATGTCTCCCGCGGCGTGAGTCGCGCCATCAGAAACGTGTCGGCGAGTTCGCCATCCCGCCAGGCATACTGGCTCAGGCGGCTTTCAATGACGAAACCAAATCGCTCATAGAGGGCATGTGCACTGGTATTGTCACAGAACACGCCCAATTCAATGCATCGAGCCCCCAGCCAGTGGTCGGCCATTTCCAGCACGGCGCTCAGCATGGCCGTGGCGATGCCCTGTCGGTGGTAATCCGGGCTGACGGCGAGGCCGAGTCCCCAACAGTGACGCCGCCGTAGCTCCTGACTGCGTCCCAGTGCCAGCCAGCCTACGATGGTTGACTCATGGCACGCCACTAGCCGGATGCTGTCATTTGCCGCGTGCTGCAGGCGCGATTCCCAGAGCGCAACGGATTGGAGCGGCAATTGCAGCAGGTTGCGGTGCACCTCGTGATGAGCCACCAGATCGCGAATCCCTTCGGCATCGCCGGGCTCGACATGCCTGAGCGTGATGCTCTTTCCCTGAGAGGTGGTGAAGCGGGTATCCATGATGGCCTATCGAAATGTCATTAAACGATGGTGTCAAAATTCACTTTAACTGTCAATTTGTTTGCGTGGGGTGTCAGGGGGTGCCGGGTGTCAATACGGAGCGCTGGCGAAAGCGTTGACCCTGCCGTAGCCCGCTTTCCAGTAGTTCTCCCAGTAATGCCATACCGGTGCGGTGACGCAAGCGGTCATAAAAGCTGGCATTGAGCCGCAGCGCATTGGCGGGGGCCGGGCTTGAGGCATGAAACAGCCGTGACGGCGCAAAATGGATGCCCTGTTGCATGGCGGCCGGGAGCAAGGCGCTGCTGTCGATGCTGTCGGGCAGTTCGACCCACAGAAAATAACCGCCCTCCGGTTCACTGACCCGGCTTCCCTCCGGAAAACATTCCAGCACTCTTTCCTGCATGGCAACACAGCGTGCCCGCAGCTCGATGCGCAGCGAGGCGAGGACTTCCTCGTGCCGCCCGCTGGCCAGTACCCGGGCCAGTGCCATCTGGCTCGGCATCGGGGTGCCCAGTGAGCTGCACAGTTTCAGGCTGGCCAGCGTATCACTGAAGCGACCTCCGGCAATCCAGCCTACCCGGTGGCCGGGCGCCAGTGACTTGCTGAACGAGGAGCAGTGCATGACCCAGCCTTCGGTGTCGAAGCGTTTGAGCGGAGCCGGCGGCTGGTTGGAAAAATACAGTTCCCGATAGGTGTCGTCTTCGATCAGGGCAACCTGATAACGATGGGCCAGTCGTACCAGCGCCTCCTTGGTCGCCATGTCCAGACAGCGTCCGGTCGGGTGATGGTAATTGGCCATCAGCAGCAGGGCGGCAGGCCGCTCATTGGCGAACAGGGCTTCCACCATGGCGGTGAGACGTTCACCATCGTGTTGCCAAGGCAGTACATGCAGCGCCGTGTCCAGATGCCCAAGTTGATCCAGTACCGCCGGGAAGGCCGGGGTGATGGCCGCAATGTTGTTGCGGCCACTGTCGCGCAAGGCGGCGCGAATGGCCAGCGACAGCGCTTCCATGCCGCCACAGGTAATCAGCAACTCGTCACCGTCCAGCAAGGTGCCCTGCGACAGATAGTGCAGGGCCAGCGTGCGACGCAGCTCTTCCAGCCCCTGCACCGGCATATCCATCAGGCGGTCCGGGTAGTCTTGCAGGATGGCGGCCAGTGCCCGGTTCATCAGTGACGGATCGAGCAGGGCCGGGTTGACGAAGGGCGATCCCCACGGCATGGGCAGGGCCATGGTGAGGTGTTCGATGCGGATGCCCTGTGCGCGTTCGGCGGCATTGAGTCGTTGCGCCAACGGGTCTTTGTTGCGTCGTTGCGGCAGGACCCGGAAACCCGAGCGCGGGCAGGCCTCTATCAGCCCGAGCCGCTCAAGCTCGCCATAGGCACGTTGGGCGGTGGTCATGCTGACCTGATGGTCCTGACAGACTTTGCGCAAGGAGGGCATCCGGTCGCCTGCCAGCAAGTGTCCCTGCTCGATGCCATGCACGAACAGGGACTTGAGTTGCTCTGACTTGTTCAATCAATCTCCAAAGAAGCGAGTCTTTTCACGCAGGACCGGCGCGGCTTTGCCGGCTTCGCTGACCAGAACCCAGACGGTGTGGCTACCCTTTTCCACCGTGTCCGGGGGAGCCTGCAGGCGTACCGCCACCGTTTCGGTGGAGGTGGGGGCCAGGCGCACCGAGTCTTGGTCGCCCACCAGTTTGATGCCGGGCAGGCCTTCGGCGCTCAGGGAGTACACCCGCGGGGTTTCACTGGTGTTGGTCAAACGCAGAATATAACTGTTTTCCAGTAAGCCGTCGTCGGTCTCGCGTGTCAGATAACCGCGGTCACGCATCACGTCCATCTTGATATCGGAGCGCAACGACCAGCCGATGCCCGAGCCAATGAAGATGGTGGCCAGAATGGCGCTGTAGACCAGTACGCGCGGACGGCGCATGCGGCGACCGATCTCGCTTTCCGGGTACTTGCCCTGCAAGGCCGATTCCGTGGTGTAGCGGATCAGGCCGCGCGGTGCGGCAATCTTGTCCATCACCTGATCGCAGGCGTCGATGCAGGCGGCGCAGCCAATGCATTCATACTGCAGTCCCTGACGGATATCGATACCGGTCGGGCAGACCTGCACGCAAATGCCGCAGTCGATACAGTCGCCGCTGGCTTTGCCGCCTTCCTTGCGACGTGCGCCACGCGGTTCGCCGCGTTGGCTGTCGTAGCTGATAACCAGCGTGTCGTTATCGAACATCACCCCCTGAAAGCGTGCGTAGGGGCACATATGGGTGCAGACCTTTTCGCGCAATACGCCGGCCAGTAGCCAGGTGAATACTGCGTAGAACAGAATCCAGAAGCCTTCCCACGGACCATAGTTCAGGGACGGCAATGCGGCCATCAAGTCACGGATCGGGGTGAAGTAGCCGGTCAGTGTCATCCCGGTCCACAGGGAAAACACGATCATGATGGTGTGCTTGAGGGTGCGGCGCAGGCTGCGCTCCAGCGTGGCGGGCCCGGCGTCGCGTTTCATGCGGGCCTTGCGGTCGCCTTCGACCAGTCGCTCTATCCACAGCATGATCTGGGTATAGACCGTTTGTGGACAGGAGTAGCCGCACCACAGCCGTCCGGCCAGCGTGGTCCAGAGAAACAGTCCGAACGCACACACCATCAGCAGCGCGGACAGATAGATCAGGTCTTCAGGCCAGAAAGTGGCACCAAAGACGAAGAAACGGTGATTGGCGAGGTCCAGCCAGACGGCTTGACGCTGGTTCCAGGTCAGCCATGGCAGGGCAAAGAACACCAGTTGAGTCAGGATGACCATGGCCACGCGCACGGTATTGAAGCGGCCGGTAGTCAGGCGAGGATAAATCTTGATAGGGACGGCAGTGGTATTTGTCATGGCAGCAGATCGTTGTCATACGAGATGCCACGATTTGACTCCAGAGGGAGCGGCAGGACAATGCACAGATTGTCCTGCCGAAAAGAGTACAGATCGGGATTTCGTGATAACAGATCGTGCGCTCAGCGTACCAGTTGCGGGAACAGGCGGTAGATGCCGTCCACGACAATCTCGACCGAGACTGCCGCCAGCAGCATGCCCATTACCCGGTTGACGATATTGATACCGGTCTGGCCGAGGATGCGGCTGATCGGCGAGGCCATGACCAGAGCGCAGTAACTGGTGATGGCGATCAACAGGCCGCTGATCACCAGATAGGCCAGCTGGACCCAGGAGGTGGCGGTCGAGGAATAAATGATCACCGTGGAAATCGTCCCCGGCCCGGTCATCAGCGGGATGGCCATCGGCACCACGGCAATATTGGTCTTGGACTCGGCCTCGGCGCGTTCCACCTTGGTGGTCTTGGTGGTTTCCGGTTTCGCATTCATCAACGTGATGGCGATGAGCATGACCAACAGGCCACCGCCGACCTGGAACGAACCGATGCTGATGCCGAGGAATTGCAGCAAACTGTCGCCGACCAAGGCAAACAGCACCAGAATCACCGCGATGGCAATGGCGGTGGCCCGGGCGGTTTTTTTGCGCTCCTGCTGGCTGTGGGTTGGGGTAAGACTGATGAAAATCGGTATGGCCCCCAAGGGGTTGACCAGCACCAGAAGTGCAATAAAGATCTTGGCGATTTCCATTTCCATGATGGGCGAGCTACCTTCAGTTTTGTGTTGTCTTCACTGGTGCAACGAAAAAGACATGGGCGAGTGGCCCATGTCCTTGTTGCTTGTCATTTTGCCGTCAGTGTAGTCGGGTCATGCGTCAATATCTTTGCGCTATGACAATCCGCATGTCTTAGTCGACTAACAACTTGGCCAGTGTATCCCGGTAGATCAGGGACAAGGTCTCGATATCGTCGATCTTTACACACTCGTTGAGCTTGTGGATGGTGGCGTTGACCGGACCGAACTCCACCAGTTCACGGGCGATGCGCTTGATGAAACGTCCATCCGAGGTGCCCCCGGTGGTGGACAGTTCCGGACGACGGCCGGTGCAGTTCTCGATGGCAGCGCCCAGGCAATGGGTCAGGCGGCCGGGTTCGGTGAGGAACGGATTGCCGGACAGTTGCCAATCGATATGATAGTCCAGACCGTGCCGGTCAAGAATCGCCTGAACGCCGGTCTTGAGGCTGTCGGCGGTCTGTTCGGTAGAGAAACGGAAGTTGAAGCGCACTTCGCAGCTGCCCGGGATGATGTTGGTCGCGCCGGTGCCGGCGTGCAGGTTCGAGACCTGGAAGCTGGTGGGCGGGAAGTGCGCATTGCCTTCGTCCCAGTGCTGCGCCGCCAATTCGGCCAGCGCCGGTGCCAACTGGTGAACCGGGTTGCGCGCCAGTTGTGGATAGGCGATATGGCCCTGAATGCCCTTGACGGTCAGTGTGCCGGACAGGGAGCCGCGCCGACCGTTTTTGATCGTGTCGCCGAGGACATCGCTCGAAGTGGGTTCGCCGACGATGCAGTAGTCGATGTGTTCACCACGGGCTTCCAGGGTGTCGACAACCCGTACCGTACCGTCGATGGCAACCCCTTCTTCGTCGGAGGTGATGAGCAGGGCGATGCTGCCCGGATGGTCCGGGTGCTCGGCAACAAATCCCTCGATGGCGGTGATGAAGGCAGCCAGTGACGCTTTCATGTCGGCGGCACCCCGGCCGAACAGGTAGCCATCCTTGCGGGTCGGTTCAAAAGGATGGGTGTCCCAGCCGGACAGCGGGCCAGTCGGCACCACGTCGGTGTGGCCGGCGAAACAGACCACCGGACCGCTCGAGCCCCTGCGGGCCCAGAAATTATCGACTTCGCCATGGCGGTGGACTTCGATGGTGAAGCCCAGTGCGGCCAGTCGTTCAATCATGCGTGGCTGGCAACCGGCATCGCGCGGTGTTACGGAGTCTAGCCGGATCAATTCTTCGGTCAGGGAGAGCGTTGCGTTCATTGGCCGAATGCTCCTTCGTACAACGCTTCGGTGAAACCCAGCATGATTCCGCTGTCCTTGACGAGGACCGGGCGTTTGATCAGCGACGGATTGCCTTGCATCAGGGCGATGGCGCCTTCGCGGGTAGCGGCTTGTTGCCTGGCAGCTTCGTCAAGTTTGCGCCAGGTGGTGCCCTGACGGTTGATGAGTTTGTCGAGGGGCAACTGGTCCAGCCAGTCATTCAATCGGGCAGCGTCGATGCCGGACTTTTTGAAATCATGGAAAACATAGTCGATCTGGTGGCTGCTCAGCCAGTCACGGGCTTTCTTGACGGTGCTGCAATTGGGGATGCCGTACACGGTGATCATGATGTCGCAATCGGGTGGGGGTCACGGGAGGGCTTATTTTGCGGGTGTTTGGACGGCAGGTAAAGAGGAGGGAGGGGGTAAACCCCTCCGGTACCGGGTGAAGGCACCGGAGGGATAAAGGGTCAAACAGGCTGGCGCGGAACTTCGGCGTCACGCAGGGCGCGGCGCAGGATCTTGCCGACGTTGGTTTTGGGGAGTTCGGTCCGGAATTCGACGGACTTGGGCACCTTGTAACCGGTCAGGTTGGCGCGACAGTGAGTGATGACATCCTTTTCGGTCAGGGCCGGATCTTTCTTTACCACGAAGATCTTCACTACTTCACCGGACTTCTCGTCGGGGATGCCGATGCAGGCCACTTCCAGAACACCGGGGTGACTGGCGACGACGTCCTCAATCTCGTTCGGGTAGACGTTGAAGCCCGAGACCAGAATCATGTCCTTCTTGCGGTCCACCAGCTTGATGAAGCCATCCGGTGTCACGACGGCCATGTCGCCGGTGGCCAGGTAGCCTTGTGCGTCGATGATCTTGGCGGTGTCTTCCGGACGATTCCAGTAGCCCTTCATGACCTGCGGGCCCTTGACGCACAGTTCGCCCGATTCGCCACGAGCGACCGGTTTGCCTTCCGGGTCGCGGATTTCAATGTCGGTGGATGGGATCGGTACCCCGATGGTGCCGTTGTAATCGCTCAGGTTCATCGGGTTGATGCAGACCGCCGGCGAGGCTTCAGTCAGGCCGTAGGCTTCGATCAGGGCGACGCCGGTAATTTCACGCCATTTGTCGGCCACGGCCTTTTGTACCGCCATGCCGCCGCCCAGCACCAGTCGCCAGGTCGAGAAATCAACCGTTTTGAAGTCGGGGTGGTGGATGAGGGCATTGAACAGGGTGTTCACCCCGGTCATCGAGGTGACCTTGTACTTCTTGATCTCCTTGATGAAGCCCGGAATGTCGCGCGGGTTGGTGATCAGCACATTCAGGGCGCCCAGCTCGGTGAATACCATCAGGTTCGCGGTCAGCGAGAAGATATGGTAGAGCGGCAGGGCGGTAATGATGATTTCTTCGCCTTCGCGTACCGTGCCTTTGACCCAGGCGCCGGCTTGCAGCATGTTGGCGATAATGTTGCGGTGAACCAGCATGGCGCCCTTGGAGACGCCGGTGGTGCCGCCGGTATACTGCAGGAAGGCAATGTCTTCATGGCCGATTTCGACCGGCGTGAACGGGGTGCGCGCACCGGCGGCCAGTGCGTCGTTGAAGCGCACGGTATGGGGCAGGCGCCACGGCGGAACCATCTTTTTGATCTTGCGTACCACGAAGTTGACGAGCATGCCGCGCAGGCCAAGCATGTCACCGATCGACGCAATGATGATATTCTTGATGCCGGTGCGGGGCAGGACGTCTTCGAGGACGCTGGCAAAATTCTCCAGAATGATGATGGTGTCGCAGCCGGCGTCGTTCAGCTGGTGTTCCAGCTCGCGTGGCGTGTACAGCGGGTTGACGTTGACGACGGTCATCCCGGCACGCAAGATGCCGAACACGCTGACAGGGTACTGCAACAGGTTGGGCATCATCACCGCGACCCGTGATCCTTTGCTCAGTTTCAGGGTGTTTTGCAGGTAGGATGCAAACTGGCGCGAAAGGGCGTCAAGCTCGCCGTAGCTGATGATCTTGTCCATGTTGGCCATGGCCGGGCGGTCGCGAAAACGCTCTACACTGCGTTCGAACACCTCTACCACGGACGAGAAGGAGTTGATGTCGATCTCGTGGGCAACGCCAGCTTGGTAATTGTCAAGCCAAATCTTTTCCATAGGGTCAGGCTTCTCCATCGTGCTGATATATGACTTTTCGCGCCGGCCTTGGCCAACGAAAGTTATCGCTAGTTATTATGATTTTTTGATTTTTACTTTGTCTTCATTCGGCGTTTAGCATGACACCGAACGGTGGTAATTTACAGGAAGTGAATTCAGGACGTAAAGTATAGTGTGGTGCTCTGCCGGCGTGGCCGGGGGCATCGGTTTTCTTTTCTCCGGGAATAGGTTACAATTCCGGTGTTTAGGGATGGGCGTTTCGCCCATTTTTTATTTGTGGAAAAAGCAATGGATGTTCGTTTGCTGCTAGATGGCACCCTGTCGGGCCTGGGTTACGAGCTCGTCGACTTCGAGATGACCCCCGGTGGCGGTTTTCGGGTCTTTATCGACAAAGTCGGTGGTATCACCGTGGAAGATTGCGTGTCGGTCAGTAACCATCTGACCCGCCTCTTCATGGTGGAAAATGTCGAATACGAACGCCTGGAGGTTTCGTCTCCGGGTCTGGACCGTCCTCTCAAGAAAGAGGCGGATTTCGTGCGTTTCAAAGGCCAGCTCTGCAAGGTGCGTACCCGCATGCCTGTCGAGCAGCAAAAGAAATTTACCGGTCGCATCACCAGCTTTGAAGAGGGCAACCTCACGCTGGAAGTGGACGGCCGCATGGTGGTTATTCCGTTTGCCAATATTGATAAGGCCAGGCTTGAGCCTGAGTTCTGATCAGGGCGGCAATAACGCCAAGCAAAGGACAAAAATTCGGAGGATTGCATGAGTCGCGAGATTTTGTTGCTGGTTGACGCCCTGGCTAGCGAGAAGAACGTCAGCAAGGATGTTGTGTTTTCCGCGCTTGAACTGGCGCTGGCTTCGGCCACCAAGAAGAAGTTTGCCGACGAGGACGTGGATGTCCGTGTCGAGATTGACCGTCATACCGGTCAACATCAGAGTTTCCGCCGCTGGACCGTGGTGGAAGACGATCTGCTGGAGTTTGAAGAGCGTGAATTGACGCTGGCGGATGCTCGCGAACGTGATCCCCGTGTCGAAATCGGCGGTGTGATTGAAGAGGCGATGGAAGCGGTCGAGTTCGGCCGTATCGGCGCCCAGACAGCCAAGCAAGTCATTCTGCAGAAAATTCGCGACGCCGAGCGCGAGCAGCTGCTGAACGACTTCCTGCAGCGCCGCGAACATATCGTTACCGGTACGGTCAAACGTATCGAACGCGGCAATGCGATTGTCGAGTGCGGCAAGCTGGAAGCCCTGCTGCCGCGCGACCAGATGATTCCGAAGGAAAACCTGCGCGTGGGCGACCGCGTCAAGGCTTTCCTGTTGCGCATCGACCGTATGGGTCGTGGTCCGCAGCTGGTGTTGTCCCGCACGGCACGCGAGTTCCTGGTCAAACTGTTTGAACTGGAAGTGCCCGAGATCGATGAAGGCATGCTGGAGATCAAGGAGTCGGCCCGTGACCCGGGTATGCGCGCCAAGATCGCCGTCAAGGCCAACGATCCGCGCATCGACCCGCAAGGTACCTGCATCGGCGTGCGCGGTTCCCGCGTACAGGCCGTGACCCAGGAACTGGCTGGCGAGCGCATCGATATCGTGCTGTGGGCTCCGGAGCCGGCCGAGTTCGTCATGAACGCGCTGTCCCCGGCAGAAGTGAACCGTATCCTGATCGATGAAGAAAATCACGCGATGGATGTGGTGGTGGAGGAAGACCAACTGGCGCTGGCCATCGGCCGTAGCGGACAGAACGTCAAGCTGGCAGCAGAGCTGACGGGTTGGTATCTGAACATCATGACGGTGACCGAGGCTGAAGAGAAGCATCAGGAAGAGGATGCGGCGTTGCGCAACCTGTTCATGAAGCACCTCGATGTTACCGAAGAGGTTGCGGCCCAGCTGGTGCAGGAAGGCTTTGCCGCTCTCGAAGAAGTGGCTTATGTACCGATTGCCGAAATGCTCGAGATCGAGGGTTTCGACGAGGCGATGGTCAACGACCTGCGCAGCCGTGCACGTGATGCACTGCTGACTCAGGCCATCGCGTCGGAAGAGAAACTGGAAATGGTGTCCGAAGATCTCCGTGAAATGGAAGGTCTGGACGCCGAGCTCGTGCGCAAGCTGGCTGAGAATGGCGTGACCACGCGTGATGATCTGGCTGACCTGGCTGTGGACGATCTCGTGGAGATGACCGGCATGGAGGCTGAAACAGCCCGTACGGTGATCATGAAGGCACGCGAGCACTGGTTCGAACAGTGAGCCTGCGGAAGTATTTGACGCAATTTGGGAATACGAATGACGAAAATAAAACAATTTGCCACTGAGCATAACCTATCACCGGACTCCGTGCAGAAGATGATGCGGTCGGCCGGGATGGGTGAGCGCTCGCAAGACGATACGCTTACCGAGCAAGAGAAATCCCAGCTCCTGGACTTCCATCGCCGTTCTCATGGCTCGGGTGACGACTCCCGCATTACCATCACCCGCAAAGAGACGACCCAGGTGCACAATGCCCAGGGTCGCACTGTGCAGGTGGAAACGCGCAAGAAGCGCTCTTTCGCGCTGGAAACTCCGGCCGCCGACGCGCCGAAGGCTGCGGCCCCGGCCGAGACAGCCGCTCCTGTTGTTGAAAAGGCACCCGAGCCCAAACCGGCTCCGGTCGTCGAGAAAGCCCCTGAGCCCAAGCCGGTCCCGGTTGTCGAGAAGGCCCCCGAAGTCAAGGCGGCTCCGGTTGTCGAGGCCAAGCCGGCTGCGGCGCCTGCTGACAAGCCTGCTGCCAAGGTGGAAGCTGCCAAGCCGGCCGAGAAGCCTGCTGAAGCGGTCAAGCCTGCCGCTCCGCAGCGTCCGGCACAGCCTGCCTCCATTCTGAGCGCAGAAGAAATCGCTTCCCGTGAAGCCGAAGAACGTCGTCAAGCGGCTTTCCGCGCCCGTCAGGCTGAACTGATGCGCGAAAAGATCGAGCGTGAAGAGCGCCGTGCCCGTATGGCCCAGCAAGCTGCTGCGCCGGCTCCGGCACCTGCGCCCGCTCCGGCACCGACACCGGCTCCGGCCGCTGCTCCGGCAGCACGTCCGCAAGGTGACCGCCCGCAGGGTGACCGTCGTCCGGGTCCGGCTGGCCAGCGTCCGCAAGGCGCCGGCGGTCAGCGTCCGCAGGGTGGTCCGGGTGCCCGTCCGCAGGGTGGTCCGGGTGCACGTCCGCAAGGTGGTGCCGGTGCCCGTCCGGCTCCGGCTGCAGGTCAGCCGGGCGCTGCCGCGCAACCGGGTGCAGCCCGTCCTGCCGGCTCGGCCGACGCCAAGAAGAAAAAAGGTGGTTCGGATCGCAGCTGGGATGATGGCAACCGCAAGGGCCGCGGCCTGCGCGTGAAGGGTGGCGACGCCGGTAGCGACTGGAAATCCAAAAAGGGTCGCAAGCATCAAGGCGCCCATGCCTTCCAGACCCCGACCGATCCGATCGTGCACGAGGTGCTGGTGCCGGAAACCATTACCGTGGCCGACCTGGCTCACCGCATGGCGGTGAAGGCGGCCGAGGTGATCAAGGTCCTGATGAAGATGGGCATGATGGTGACCATCAACCAGGTGCTGGATCAGGAAACCGCACTGATCATCGTCGAAGAAATGGGCCACAAGGGCAAGGCTGCCCAGGCTGACGATCCGGAAGCCTTCCTGGAAGTGTCCGAAGGTGTGGTCGTCGAAAGCGAACAACTGCCGCGTCCGCCGGTCGTGACCGTGATGGGTCACGTCGACCACGGCAAGACCTCGCTGCTGGACTACATCCGTCGCGCCAAAGTGGCGGCAGGCGAAGCCGGCGGCATTACCCAGCACATCGGTGCCTACCACGTGGAAACCGACCGTGGCGTGATCACCTTCCTGGATACCCCGGGTCACGAAGCGTTTACCGCGATGCGTGCCCGTGGTGCCAAGGCGACCGACATTGTTGTGCTGGTAGTGGCTGCCGACGACGGCGTGATGCCGCAAACCATCGAAGCGGTTCACCATGCCAAGGCGGCAGGCGTGCCGATCGTGGTTGCCGTGAACAAGATCGACAAGCAAGGCGCCAACCCGGAGCGTATTCGCCAGGAACTGGTGGCTCAGGAAGTCGTGCCTGAAGAGTGGGGTGGCGATACCCAGTTTATCGAAGTGTCGGCCAAGCAAGGCCTGAACATCGACAAGCTGCTGGAAGCCATTCTGCTGCAAGCCGAAGTGCTGGAATTGAAGGCCTCGCGCACGGCGCCGGCCAAGGGTGTGATCGTTGAAGCCCGTCTCGACAAGGGTCGCGGCGCTGTCGCCACCCTGATGGTTCAGTCCGGTACCCTGCGCAAGGGCGACATCGTGCTGGCCGGCACTGCCTTCGGTCGCGTTCGTGCGATGATGGACGAAAACGGCAAGCCGGTGGATGAAGCCGGTCCGTCGATTCCGGTGGAAATCCTGGGTCTTTCCGACGTGCCGTCGGCAGGTGAAGACGCCATGGTGCTGACCGACGAGAAGAAGGCGCGTGAAATCGCCCTGTTCCGTCAAGGCAAGTTCCGTGATGTTCGTCTGGCCAAGCAACAGGCTGCCAAGCTGGAAAACATGTTTGCCCAGATGGCCGAAGGCGAAGTTCAGTCGCTGTCGCTGATCATCAAGGCCGATGTGCAGGGTTCCTACGAAGCGCTGGCTCACAGCCTGCAGAAACTGTCGACCGAAGAAGTTCGTGTCAACATCCTGCACTCCGGCGTGGGTGGCATCTCCGAGTCCGACATCAACCTGGCTATCGCTTCCAAGGCAATCGTTATCGGCTTCAACACCCGTAGCGATGCTGCCGCCCGCAAGCTGGCGGAAAGCGAAGGCGTTGATATTCGTTACTACAGCATCATTTACGATGCAGTTGACGAAGTTAAGGCTGCCATGTCCGGTATGTTGTCGCCGGAGAAGAAGGAACAGATCATCGGTACCGTCGAGATTCGCCAGGTGTTCAGCGTTTCCAAGGTGGGTTCGATTGCCGGTTGTATGGTTACCGACGGCCAGATCAAGCGTCATGCCCAGATCCGCCTGATCCGCGACAACGTTGTGGTTCATACTGGTGAACTGGACTCGCTGAAGCGCTTCAAGGATGACGTCAAGGAAGTGAAGCAGGGCTACGAATGTGGTCTGATGCTGAAGAACTACAACGACATCCGCGAAGGCGACACCCTCGAGGTATTTGATATCGTCGAAGTGGCTCGTACCCTTTGATCGATAGGCTTTTTTCAGGCGAGTTCCTGCCGGGCAGTGTTGCCGGGCAGGGCTCGCCTTTTTACTTGATGAATCAGGAATAAGATCATGGCCAGAGCCCGTAAAGGTTTTTCTCGTTCGGATCGCCTAGCCGACCAGATTCAGCGCGATTTGGCGGAATTGCTGCGCAAGGGTATCAAAGACCCGCGCGTAGGCTGGATCACCATTACGTCGGTGGTGGTAACTCGCGACTACTCCCATGCGACGGTGTATTACACCGTAATGGAAGAAAGCAAGCGCGAATTGACTCACGAAGCGCTGGAAAGCGCCGCCGGTTATCTGCGTTCCGAATTGGGACGCGGTCTGTCGATCTACACGACGCCGCAATTGCACTTTGTTTACGATGAGTCGATCGAGCGCGGTCTGCATATGAGCCGTCTGATCGATGAAGTGACCAGTGTCGACAAATCCCGTGCCCATTTGCTGGACGACGAGACCGCTGACGAAGGCATCAACGAAGATGACGAGCCGGTGGAATTGGGTCCGGACGACGTTGAGGAAGAGGGTGACGAGGGTCGCAAGGCATGACCCAGCAGTTTCGTCGCCCCAAACGTGATGTAGATGGCGTGTTGTTGCTGGACAAGCCGATTGGCGTCAGCAGCAACGGCGCGCTGCAAAAGGCGCGGTGGCTGTATACCGCCGCCAAGGGTGGTCACACCGGCGTACTGGATCCGCTGGCAACCGGTTTGCTGCCGCTGTGTTTTGGCGAGGCAACCAAGTTTTCGTCGTTCCTGCTGGATGCCGACAAACGCTATATCGCGCATGTCGCGTTTGGTAAGGTCACGACCACCGGTGACGTGGAGGGCGAAGTAGTGCTGGAGCGCCCGGTGGCGTTCGACGAGGTGCGCTTGCGTGAAGTGATCGCCGGTTTTGTCGGGCCCCAGTCGCAGGTGCCGCCGATGTATTCGGCGCTGAAGCATCAGGGCAAGGCTCTGTATGAGTATGCCCGTCAAGGCATCGAGATCGAGCGCAAGGCGCGCGACATCGTGATCCACTCCATCGACTTGCTGTCGTTTGACGGTGCCGTTGCCGTGATCGATGTCAGTTGCAGCAAGGGAACCTATATCCGTACCCTCGGGCAGGATATTGGCGAAGTGCTGGGCTGTGGTGCGCATCTGAGTGGTTTGCGGCGCACGGCGACGGCGGGTTTTGGTCTGGAAGACGCGATTACGCCCGAAGCGCTCGAGGCGCTGGATCTTGCCGGACGCGAAGCCTTGCTGATGCCGCCGGACGTACTGGTGCGCCATCTTCCCGAGGTCGTGTTGCCCGAGCAGGATGCCGTGCGATTTTGTCACGGACAAGCTGTGCGCATTCCCTTGAAGTGTGCGATAATGTCTCGTTTCCGTGTTTACCGCGAGGTGGACCGGGAATTTTTGGGTTTGGCCGAGTGGCGCGACGACGAGTCGCTTTACCCGGTGAGACTCATGGCGGTGAAAGCCGCCGGTAAGTGAAGTGCGGATGGGTTCCGGCTCGCCGCACTTGCCGGGCACTTAATGCCCTAACCTGAATCTGGAGTATGTTGTAATGGCAATGACCGCCGCTCAAAAAGCCGATATCGTTAAAGATTTCCAGCGTGCACAAGGTGACACCGGTTCTTCCGAAGTCCAAGTTGCTCTGTTGACCGCTCGTATCAACGATCTGACCCCGCACTTCAAGGCCAACACCAAAGACCATCACAGCCGTCGTGGTCTGTTGAAACTGGTTAGCCGTCGTCGTCGTCTGCTTGACTACCTCAAGCGTACCGATGCTGATAGCTACCGCGCCCTGATCGCTCGTCTGGGTCTGCGCAAGTAATCGGTGCAGGTTGGAAAAAGTCGCAGCTAGTCTGCGACTTTTTCATGGTAAGGCAGTACACGCAGTGGCATGTATCAAGTTGTGTTGTAATGAAGTGGTGCCTCAGTCCCGCCGGGAGTGAAGGGCACCAAGCAAGTCGTACCGGGCTGCCATAGAGATACAACGGGGGGAGCCTCTAGATAGCTTCGTTCCAGCGAGCGGGACTATCTAGGGGTTCCCGTTGTCCTGCCCGGAATCCCAAAACGATCGTTTCACCGAGGGATAACCCAAGTGTTCAACAAAATCAGCAAAACATTCCAGCTTGGTAACCAGACCGTTACCATCGAAACCGGCGAAGTCGCTCGCCAGGCCTCCGGCTCCGTACTGGTGACCGTAGATGAAACCGTAGTCATGGTCGCCGTTGTCGGCGGCAAGAATGTCAAACCCGGTCAGGATTTCTTCCCGCTGACCGTCGATTACCTCGAGCGTACCTACGCCGCCGGCAAGATCCCGGGTGGCTTCTTCAAGCGTGAAGGCAAGCAGTCCGAGAAGGAAGTGCTCACCAGCCGCCTGATCGACCGCCCGATTCGCCCGCTGTTCCCGGAAGGCTTCTACCACGACGTGCAAATCGTTGCGACCGTCGTGTCGCTGAACCCGGAAGTCGATGCCGACATCCCGGCCATGATCGGTGCTTCTGCCGCCCTGGCGATCTCCGGTCTGCCGTTTGCCGGCCCGATTGGTGCTGCCCGCGTGGGTTACGCCGATGGCGAGTACATCCTTAACCCGACCAAGACCCAACTGGCAAGCTCCCAGATGGATCTGGTCGTCGCCGGTACCGAACGTGCCGTGCTGATGGTTGAATCCGAAGCCCGCGAACTGCCGGAAGCCGTCATGCTGGGCGCCGTGGTGTTTGGTCACGAGCAGATGCAAGCCGTCATCAAGGCCATCAACGAGCTGGCTGACGAAGTCAACCCGGTAATGTGGGACTGGGCCCCGGCCGCCCGCGACGAAGCCCTGGTGGCCTCCATTCGCGGCATCGCCGGCGAAGCCCTGGCCAACGCGTTCCGTCTGCGTCAGAAGCAAGCCCGTACCGTTGCGATCAACGCCGCATGGGATGCCGTCAAGACCGCGCTGATCACCGAAGAGACCGACACCCTGAAGGCCAACGAGATCAAGAACGTCTTCAAGTCGCTCGAAGCCGAGATCGTTCGTGGCCAGATTCTGGCTGGCGAGTCCCGTATCGATGGTCGTGATACCCGCACCGTGCGTCCGATTGAAATCCGTTCCCACGTGCTGCCGCGTACCCACGGTTCGGCTCTGTTCACCCGTGGTGAAACCCAGGCGCTGGTCGTGACCACGCTGGGCACCAAGCAAGACGAACAGATCATCGATGCGCTGGCCGGTGAATACACCGAACGCTTCATGCTGCATTACAACTTCCCGCCGTACTCCACCGGTGAAGCTGGCCGCATGGGCCCGCCGAAGCGTCGTGAAATCGGTCACGGCCGTCTGGCCAAGCGTGCTCTGGTTGCCGTTCTGCCGCCGGAAAGCGAATTCGGCTACTCGATGCGCGTCGTTTCCGAGATCACCGAGTCGAACGGTTCGTCGTCGATGGCGTCGGTCTGCGGTGGCTGCCTGTCCTTGCTGTCCGCCGGTGTACCGCTGAAGGCACACGTTGCCGGTATCGCCATGGGCCTGATCCTGGAAGGTAACCGTTTCGCCGTACTGACCGATATCCTGGGTGACGAAGATCATCTGGGCGATATGGACTTCAAGGTTGCCGGTACCACCGATGGTATTACCGCGCTGCAGATGGACATCAAGATTCAGGGCATCACCAAGGAAATCATGCAGGTCGCTCTGGACCAGGCCAAAGAAGGCCGTATGCACATCCTCGGCCTGATGAAGGAAGCCGTTGACGGCCCGCAAGAGCTGTCCTCGTTCGCTCCGCGTCTGTTCACCATGAAGATCAACCCGGACAAGATCCGTGAAGTGATCGGCAAGGGTGGCGAGACGATCCGTTCCATCACCAAGGATACCGGCACCGAGATCAACATCGAGGAAGACGGCACCATCACCATCGCTTCGGTTAGTCAGGAAGGCGCCGATGCCGCTCGCAAGCGTATCGAAGAGATCACCGCCGAAGTGGAAGTGGGCAAGATCTACGAAGGTACCGTGGTCAAGATCCTCGACAACAATGTCGGCGCGATCGTGTCCATCCTGCCGGGCAAGGATGGTCTGGTACACATCTCCCAGATCGCCAATGAGCGTATCAAGAACGTTGCCGACCACCTGAAAGAAGGTCAGGTCGTCAAGGTCAAGGCCATCGAAATGGATGACCGCGGCCGTGTTCGCCTGTCGATCAAGGCCTTGCTGGAAGATGAAGCCAAAACCGCAAAGGAAACGGCTGAATCCTTCGGTCTGAAAGCCCAGTAAGCTTTTAGTCGTCGTATCAAAGCAAAAACCGGCATGTCGCAAGATGTGCCGGTTTTGTTTTATTCCCGCTCAGTTGAAAAATTTGAAGCGGGGGTGTTCCTCTCCCTTGAACTGGCGTATCGGCTCCTGCATATGGGGCATCAAGACATTAGCCGGTGGCTTGTGCCGGTGTATCCATTGAACATGGCGGCAAAAGGTCGTCATGTCCTGCCCGGAGAGGCAGTTTTGCAAGGGGTGCGCGGGGCCAATGGACACCGGCGTGTTCTTCCTGTCGTTGTATTGCCAATTTCGCAGCCACTGCTTCTCCTCATCCGAAAGCTTTCTTGCCCCGTTCCAGGGCGTCATGGTATCGGGCGCCGTGTGGCGTGGTGATTCGTGTAGCGACGAGAAGTCGAGCAATACAGCATGGACGGGGGTGGCAAGAGCCAGCACCAGCCATCCTGCGCAGAAGGAGTCGGGGCGCGTCATCTGAGTTTCCTGTAGTGGTTACTGTTGTGACTGCGTGCCGAATGGGGGAGTTCCACCCGAAAAATGACGGTAATGCCTGTCTGGCCGTCATGCCGTCGCAACAATTTCAGCCGGCAGGGTATCGGCAAATGCCCGCCAGTCCAGTCTTTTGGCTTGCCGGGCCATGCCTCGGGGTGGTGTCGGAAGCGGGGTGGGTGGGCGCGTCAGAGTGATTTTTTTCATCATTGTCTGACGCGTCGTGAAGGGGAATATGGGCCGGCATGGCGCAAATTCCGGGCTGGCCGGGGCGGGATCTCAGTCGCGACGCGACAGTTTCAGCGTCAGGGTCAGTCCGTCTTCGCCTTCATTGACCGAGCGAAGGTTTTCCAGACGGAATCCCGACGGCAGCAACAGGCTGATGCCATGGCCCAGCGAGGCCTTGCTGAGGGTGCGTTCCAGTCGTTTTGCCATGCCCTGGCCGGTCAGACGCGCCGAATCTTCCAGTTCAAAGCCCCAGCGCTCGGTGGCATCCTTCATGGCGGTGTCGATGTGGTCTTTCGGCACGAACCGTTCCGCCATCGCCGTGACGTCGCGAGCCGGCAAGGTTTCTTCACTGCCGCACAAGGTCAGAACCTCGTCCTTGAAGCGCACTTGCTCGACCGGGTCGTCGATGCCTTCGGACAATTGTTCGAGTACCCGGGTCATCATTTGGGTGCTGGAGCGCAGGTCGGGAATGCGCCGTGCCTTGAGGAAGTCGTCCAGCCAGTATTTGGTTTTCTGGCCAAAGCGGTCCACCGCATAGACGGTCGGGCTGTGCTCCATCACCAGTGCGCCCTTGTCGATCAAATTGGGATTGATGCCCTGGGCGTGCGACAGGTCGATGCGCGAACCGGCTTCGGTCAGCGTCAGGAAGTCGTCGCGGATTTCCGATTTAAAGATGCCCAGCGCGCGTTCGGGCTGGTTGTCATCGTCCATGCCGGAAAACAGAATGACAAACAAGTCGCCGGCACTGATGTTGGGGTGTTGGGAGCGGGCGTACAAATGGCGGGCGATGCGGCGCGACACTTCCAGAAAATCCAGCTCGCCGGCAAAGAACTGGCGGGTGTAATGGTAGATTTCATTGAGGCGCAGTTCCGACTCATGAAAAAACTGGAAGCGTTTCTTGTCCGACGCGACCCCTTTCAGGTAGCCGTCCAGAATCAGGCCGGCGACCGGTTCGTCCACCGTGGCGGGCGAGTCTGACAGCATGAGTCCCTCGTCACGCGCCTTGTTGCCGACACGGTGAACGATCAGGCTTTCGACGCGACAGTGTTGGGTCTGCATCACGGGGACTCCTCGGGTGGCAAAACCGCTGATTATTGCCTGCCGCGCGACGTAATACAACACTCTTCGGCAAAATCACCTAACATCCAAACAGAGTTGGCCACGAATGGAGTCTGCCTCATGCCGAACGAGAACATGCCTGTCCCGCGCGTGATGATCGGGAGTGTCAGTGAATTACGCTCGCGTTTATTGCGGTATCACGCCGAGCAGGCGCTGGTGATTCTGATGGACGATGTGAATGCCGCCGAAGGGGAGGCGCTGGCCGTGGCGGTGAGCGGCCTGTTGCCGATGATGAAAACCTTGCTGCGCCAGCGCCGTGAAAGCGCTCTGGAAACCATGGTTGATCTGCTGTTGCCCGACGTGCCCTTGCCGCAGGGCGTGCTGGCGGAAGCCCAGCGTACCGCCGAATGGCGGCGCGCCATCATCGAGGGGAATGAGTGGCTTTCGGCAGCGCGTATTGCCGATCTGGCCGGTTTTAGTCCCAGCAATCCCAGTGCCCAGCCGAATCGCTGGAAGCTGGCGGGCAAGATTTTTGCGATTTCGCTGCGCGGCGCCGACCATTACCCGGCCTATGCGCTGGACCCCGAAGCCGGTTACCGGCCGCTGCCGGTCATGGCCGAGGTGCTGTCCTTGTTAAGTCAGCGCCATGGCGACGCTTGGGAGATCGCACGGTGGTTTCTCTCGCCCCACCCGGGGCTCGGGGGTGGTCGCCCGTGCGACTGTCTGAGAGAGCGGGGAGACGCGGTACTGGCGGCGGCCTTGGCTCAGGCCGCCTAAAAGACGGCAGGACATTGGTGCAGCGCAGCGTGATTTCTTGGTATGCTAGCCCTTCCGTTGAACGGTTGCGTCACACTGGGATTACGTAATCCCATGTCGCAAACCGGATATGGGGAGTGTTGATGATTCGATTAGAATCGTTTGAGTCATTACGCTAACTCAAAAAATAATTGCTGCAAGGAAGGAACTGTCAATGAGCCATGCCGTCACCCGCGCGACCTTCGACGAGGTCATGTTTCCCAATTACAGCCCGGCCGGTTTCATTCCGGTGCGAGGCAAGGGTTCCCGAATCTGGGATCAGGATGGTCGTGAGTTCATTGACCTTGCCGGCGGGATTGCCGTCAATGCGCTGGGTCACTGTCATCCCGAGCTGGTCGAGGCGCTGACCGAGCAGGCCGGCAAGCTCTGGCATGTCTCCAATGTCTTTACCAATGAGCCGGTGCTCAAGCTGGCCAGTCGTCTGGTCGAGCTGACCTTTGCCGACCGGGCGTTCTTCTGCAACTCCGGCGCGGAAGCCAATGAAGCCGCCTTCAAACTGGCGCGTAAATACGCGGCGGATCATGTCGGTGCGCACAAGAATGAAATCATTGCCTGCACCAATGCCTTCCACGGTCGGACCCTGTTTACCGTGACGGTTGGCGGGCAGCCGAAATACACCGAAGGCTTTGCCCCGGTGCCGGCCGGTGTCAGCCACGTGCCGTTCAATGATATCGAGGCATTGAAGAACGCTATCTCCGAGCGTACCTGTGCGGTGGTGATCGAGCCGATTCAAGGCGAGGGCGGAGTGATGCCGGCCGACAAGGCCTATCTGGAAGCCGCGCGTGCCTTGTGCGATGAGCATGGCGCCTTGTTGGTGTTCGATGAAGTACAGACCGGTGTGGGGCGTTCCGGTGCCTTGTTCGCCTATATGCACTACGGTGTGGTGCCTGACATCCTGTCGTCTGCCAAAGCCCTTGGCGGAGGCTTCCCGATTGGTGCCATCCTGACGACTGACAAGATTGCCAAGAGTTTTGGGGTGGGTACGCATGGCTCGACCTATGGCGGCAATCCGTTGGCGTCGGCCGTGGCGTTGCGTGCACTCGAGGTACTCAGCCGTCCCGAGGTGCTGGCCGGCGTTGAGTCCCGTCGCCAGCAACTGGTCAAGGGCATTACCGAATTGAATGACCGTTACGGTTTGTTCAGTGAAATCCGCGGCATGGGCCTGCTGTTGGGTTGCGTGCTGAAACCGGCCTATGCCGGTCGTGCCCGTGATTTCCTCAAGGCGGCCGAAGCCGAACAATTGATGGTGCTGGTGGCTGGCGGCGACGTGGTGCGCCTTGCTCCGTCGCTGGTCATCGAACCTGCCGATATCGAAGCGGCCCTGCTGCGTTTTGCCGCCGCCATGGAACGCTTCGCCAACGCCTGATCCACGCGCATCAGGCGATTTCCGATGTGGCTTCCCGCCCCGTCCGTTGTTTGACGGGCGGCGGGGAGCGCTGCGCCGCGATCCGGCGCAGCATGACAGAAATGGGAGTGTACCCGTGCTGATAGTTCGTCCTGTCAAAACCTCTGATCTGCCTGCTATCGAGCACATGGCAGTCGCCAGCGGAATCGGGGTCACCAGCTTGCCCAGTAACCGTGACAAGCTGTTCGAACGTATCCAGATGTCGCGCGACGCGTTTGGACACGAAGCGATTGGCGAGGCCAGCAACGACTTTTACATGTTCGTACTGGAAAGCGACGGGCAGGTGGTCGGAACCGCCTCGGTGGCGGCCTCGGCCGGCTTTGATGAACCGTTTTATAGTTATCGTAGCGAAACCTTCGTGCACGCATCACGTGCGCTCAAGGTGAATAACCGTGTCCATGTGCTGACCATGTGCCATGACCTGACCGGCATGTCGCAGCTGTGCGGTTTCTACGTCAAACCCGAGTTTGTCGAGGCGGGCGGCGAGTTGCTGTCCCGCTCGCGGCTGCTGTTCATTGCCGGTCAGCGCGGCCGTTTTGGCCGGCGCATCATTGCCGAGATGCAGGGCTTGCACGACGATGCCGGTCAGTCGCCGTTCTGGAATGCGCTGGGACGGCGCTTCTTCAATATGGACTTCCTGCAGGTCGAGCAGGCGTTTGTCAGTCATAGCAAAACCTTTATCGCCGAGCTGATGCCCAGCTACCCCATCTATGTGCCGTTGCTGCCGGACGAAGCTCAGGACGCCATTGGCCAGATTCACCCCGATTTCGAGCGCCCCTGGCAATTGCTGACCCGCGAAGGCTTCGAGGCCGATCACTATATCGACATTTTCGATGGGGGCGCGGTGCTCACGGCCGAACTGGACCGGCTCAAGACCATCGAGGAGTCCCGCTCCTATCCGGTGGAAGTGGCCGCCAGCCTGCCGGACAGTGCCCAGTGGCGGTTGATTTCCAATGAGCGGGTCGAGGCGTTCGAAGCCGGTATCGATCGTGTGGCGCTGGTGGAGGGCGTGGCCTTTCTGCATCCCGATACGGCGGCGGCCTTGTCGCTCAAAAGCGGCGACCGTGTGCGTCTGGTGTCGCTGCACAGCGAAGCAAGGAGTCAATCATGATGGTTATTCGTCCGATCGCCCGAGGCGATCTGCCCGGTCTGATGACGCTGGCCGGTCACGCCGGTGTCGGCATGACCTCGCTGCCGCTCAATGAAGAGCGTTTGGCGCGCCGAATCTCCCGTGCCGAGTTGTCGTTTGCCGGTGAGCTGGATCGTGCCGACCAAGGCTATGTTTTTGTGCTGGAAGACAGTGAGACCGGGGCGGTTGCCGGTATCTGCGCGGTGGAAGCCGCCGTCGGCCTCAAAGAGCCCTGGTACAACTACCGGGTCGGCACCATCGTGCATGCCTCGGAGGAACTGGGGGTCTATACCCGCCATGAAACCTTGTTCCTGTCCAACGACCACACCGGTTGCACCGAATTGTGCTCGCTGTTTCTCAGTCCCGACTACCGTTTGGGCCGCAATGGCGCCTTGCTGTCCAAGAGCCGCTTCCTGTTTATCGCCCAGTTCCGCCAACTATTCGGTCCTTTGGTCGTTGCCGAGATGCGTGGCGTTTCCGACGAACAAGGTCGTTCGCCGTTCTGGGAAGCGTTGGGGCGGCACTTCTTCTCGATGGACTTTGCCGAAGCCGACTATCTGACCGGGGTGGGGGAGAAGGCGTTTGTCGCCGAGTTGATGCCCAAATACCCGGTCTATACCGATTTCCTTTCGCCGGAAGCCCAGGCGGTGATCGGTGCAACGCACGAGCGTACCCGTCCTGCGCTGGCCATGCTGGAGTCGGAAGGCTTGCGTTATGAAGGCTATGTGGACATTTTCGATGCCGGCCCGACCGTGCAGTCCTATACCGGAGAAATTCGTGCGGTGAAGGAGAGTCGCGAGTGCCGTGTCGAGGTGCAGGATCCTTTGCCGGAGGGACCGCAGGTCGAGTATCTGCTGTCCAATACCCGTCTTGCCGGGTTCAGGGCCATCTCGGCAAGCTTGCCGGTCGCGACGGACTGTCTGTCGCTGACGCCGGCCATGGCCGCGGCGTTGAATGTCGTTGCCGGTGATACGGTGCGTTACGTCACCGTCGCCGCAGAGGGAGGGAAGCAATGAGTACGTTGTTTATCGATGGGCAGTGGCTGGACGGGCAGGGGCCACGGCTGGACAAGCGTGATCCGGCCACTGGCGAGCCGGTCTGGGAAGGTACGACCGCGTCGGCTGACGATGTCGATCGTGCCATCCGTGCTGCGCGCCGGGCGTTTCCGGCCTGGGCGGCGCTGGGGGTCGATGGGCGCATGACGGTGATCCGGCGCTTTGGCGAGGTACTGGGTGAGCAGCGCAAGGCCTTGGCGGCGTTGATTTCGCGGGAGACGGGCAAGCCCGACTGGGAAGCCGACACCGAAGTCACCACGATGATCAACAAGATCGGTATTTCGCTGCAGTCCTGGCAGGAGCGCACCGGCGAGCGCAGCAACCCGATGGGGGATGCTGCCGCCGTGCTGCGCCACAAGCCGCATGGCGTGGTGGCGGTGTTCGGACCTTACAATTTCCCGGGCCACTTGCCGAATGGCCATATCGTACCGGCCCTGATTGCCGGCAATACCGTGGTGTTCAAACCCTCCGAGCTGACACCGGCGACGGCCGGTCTGACGGTGCGGCTCTGGCAGGAAGCCGGCTTGCCGGACGGGGTGCTTAATCTGGTGCAAGGTGCCCGCGATACCGGTGTGGCACTGGCAGGGCATGGCGATATCGATGGCCTGTTCTTTACCGGGAGTTCCTCGACGGGCGCTGCGCTTCACCAGCAGTTTGCCGGTCAGCCGCAAAAGATTCTGGCGTTGGAAATGGGCGGCAATAACCCCTTGATCGTCGCCGAAGTCAATAATGTGGCCGCCGCGCTGCATCATGTCATCCAGTCGGCCTATGTCTCGGCCGGCCAGCGCTGTACCTGCGCACGTCGCCTGCTGGTCCCGGCCGGTGCATGGGGCGATACCTTTGTCGATCGTTTGGCTCAGGCGGTTCGTGCCATTTTGGTGGATCGGCACGATGCCGTCCCGGCGCCGTTCATGGGGCCGGTGATTTCTGCCGCGGCGGCCGATGCCTTGCTGGCGGCCCGCGACCGCCTGGTGACGCTGGGTGGACACGAGCTGGTGGCATTGGAGCGGATGGCGCAGAGTCCGGCCATGCTGCGCCCCGGACTGATCGATGTGACCGGGGTCGCTACGCTGCCGGACGAGGAGTATTTCGGACCTCTGCTGCAAGTGCAGCGTTACGGTGATCTGGACGAGGCGATCCACCTTGCCAATGCGACCCGCTTTGGCCTTGCCGGCGGGGTGTTGGCCGACGACCGGGCGGTCTACGAGGCATATTTTGTGCAAAGCCGGGCCGGGGTGGTCAACTGGAACAAGCCGTTGACCGGTGCCTCCAGTGCGGCGCCGTTTGGCGGCATCGGTGCCTCCGGCAATCATCGTGCCAGTGCCTGGTACGCGGCGGATTACTGCGCGTATCCCGTGGCGTCGCTGGAGTGCGATGCCTTGACCTTGCCGGCGCAGTTGCCCCCGGGAGTCACGCTGTGACTGGGCGCGAAATCAATTTCGACGGTCTGGTCGGCCCGACGCACAATTACAGTGGCTTGTCCTTTGGTAATGTCGCATCGACCCGCAATGTGAAGTCGATCGCCAATCCTCGCGAGGCTGCCCTGCAGGGTCTGGCCAAAATGAAGGCGCTGCACGATCTGGGCTTCGCTCAGGGGGTGTTTGCGCCACATGAGCGCCCGGATGTGGCCAGTCTTCGCAGCCTTGGCTTCAGTGGAAGCGATAGCGAGGTGATTGCCCGGGCATCCCGCGAGGCGCCACACATTTTGGCGGCCTGCACCTCGGCATCGGCGATGTGGACGGCCAATGCGGCGACGGTCAGTCCCTCGGCCGACACCGCCGACAGTCGGGTTCATTTCACCCCGGCCAATCTGAATAACAAGTTCCATCGGTCCATCGAGCACCCGGTCACCGGCCGGCTGCTGGAGGCGATGTTCCCGGAACGCGAACGATTCACCATTCACGAGGCCTTGCCGGCGCAGATGCACTTCGGTGACGAGGGCGCGGCAAATCACACCCGTTTCTGTGGCGACTATGGCACGCGTGGCGTGGAATTCTTCGTCTATGGCGCCTCGGCCTTTGATGGCCGACTACCGCGTCCACAGCGATTCCCGGCGCGCCAGACGCTGGAGGCCAGTCAGGCGGTCATCCGTCGGCACGGCCTGAGCGAGTCCGCCGTGGTGCTCGCGCAGCAGCATCCGGACACCATTGATGCCGGGGTGTTTCATAACGATGTGATTGCGGTGGGGAACGGCAATGTGCTGTTCTATCACGAGCAGGCGTTTCTGGAATCGGACCGGGTATTGGCCGAACTGGAAGAGAAGCTGGCCCGCTTGAATGTGGTGTTCGCTCCGGTCTGTGTGCCGGCCGATGCGGTCAGTGTGGCCGATGCGGTCGGCAGCTACCTGTTCAACAGCCAGTTGTTGACTCGCGAGAACGGGCGTATGACCTTGGTGGTGCCGGAGGAGTGCCGGCGCAATGCCCGGGTTTGGACCTATCTCGAGTCATTGCCGGCGCAGGGCGGGGCCATCGACGAGATCAAGGTGTTCGACCTGACGCAGAGTATGCAGAACGGCGGTGGTCCGGCGTGTCTGCGCTTGCGGGTGGCGCTGACGCAGGATGAAATCGCCGCGGTCAATCCGGCCGTGATGATGTCGGAACGGCTGTATGGCGATCTGGTTGACTGGGTGACGCGTCATTATCGTGACCGTCTGGCGCCCGAAGACCTGGCGGATTCCGAACTGTTGAACGAATGCCGTACCGCGCTGGACGAGTTGACCCGGTTGATGAATCTGGGCAATCCCTATCCCTTCCAGCGCTGAAAAACGACTGATGATCCCACGAAACCTGCTTGGCCATCAATTTGTGCCATGCAGGTTTTTTATTGCCATGCCCTTCCGTTTTTGTAGGTAAACGAATTTTTTACTCGGATAAGCGATCCTTGGAAGCGCAGGGGGTGTGACGCTTTTATAGTGTGCTCCATACACACACTATCTCCGGGAGTACAGCATGACTATTGGTGACCTACGTATATCAAATGCGAAGTTGAGCCAACTTTTCTTGGGCGATGGCAATGAAGCCACCTCTTTTGAAAACATGACGCGTTCGTTGAAGACGGTCGCCAACGTTACAATCAGGCCGGCAAGCAATGGCGATGGGTACAATATTCATTTCTCCCAGAACGCTCGTCTCAAGGACAAACTAACCGGCGCACTGAACAAAGTCGGTGGTGTTATTGTCGATACGCCGAAATATATTGCGGCGGCCGGGATCGGCATCGGCTGTGGTGCGCTGGCGGTAGGCGGGTATGTAAAAACCGGTGCCACCGCCGCTGCCGGCGGGCTCGCCAAGGGCGGCAGGTATCTCTATGGCAAGCTCAAGGCATCGCCGGCTGCCATCAAGAAAGCCCTTACCACCTATCCCGGCCGGATTGGCGGAAAGCTCAAGTCAGGTTTTCGTATCGCGTGGGGTGCCATCAAGCAGGGGGCCGGGAAGGTCGGGAATGCGGCACTTCGGGCCAGTGATGCTACCCGGGGGGCTGTGAGCAGTGGTTTGTTCAAGCTCGCAGCCAATATCGAGCCCAAGTCGACGTCCTCCTTGACTCGTCAGGAGTCATTCGCTTCCGGTGAATACGTACAGGGAGACCTCTAGTCACTGGATGGTGTCAGCCTTGGTGGCCCCTCCTCGGCGACTAGACTGACCCGTTCGTATTCCACTGGGGCCGTATCCGACTTGCCGGGCTAGAATGTCGCGTAGTCGTCCTGCGACGGAGTGAGTTTTGTGAAGTCCTCGCCAGTCACTTGATTCACGTTGCGGGTGAGCGCTCAATCAGAAACCGCGCTTTGATGAGGTGCGGTTTCTTTTTGGGCCGCCTCAGAATACGGAAAGTAAAGCACGCTAAGCCGGTTGCCGTGGAGGCCTGAACGTGTCAGTGTCGCCGAGTGTGTAGTGACGGATCGACTCATTCCTGGTGCCCTGCAAAACCAGCAGGCTTTCGCGCTCGGCTGCGGAGAGGGTCTAACGGTGGGTATACGGTTTCCTTCTTCTTCAAAATGCAGGTTTGTGACACGTTTACCAAGGCAACCGGCGTGGCACGATGTGATTCTCTCTCGCTGACCATCTCAATGAGTTTCGATACGAAAGGATGTCCTTGCGACCGTCCGTTGCGCTTGATATTAAGCGAATCGCAGTGCGTGAAGCAGTAGGCCGTTTTCGCACTGCGAACCCCCGCGTCTTCGGCTCTGTGCTGCATGGCACCGATCGGGATGGTAGCGACCTGGATCTGCTGGTCGACGCGCTGCCCGGAGCCACCTTGTTGGATTTGGGCGATTTGGAAGAGGAGCTGAAATCGCTGCTCGGCGTCGACGTCGATTTGCTGACCCCCGGCGATCTGGCGCCGAAGTTCCGGGCCAAGGTGCTCGCGGAGGCGCAGCCGGTATGAGCGCGAACCACCGGCTGTCCGATAACTTTGGCCACATCCAATGAACGACTCCCGCTGATTGGCTACGCCACTACAGCGTGAGTTTCGCGGTTCAACACGGCGAAAATTCCACTTGGCCGGAAGGGGGCGCAAGCCCAAGATGACCGACAGCAAGGTCGAGTCGGCCAGGAACCACGGCGTGTCCATTCCAACGTTGTACCGCTGGGTGTCAGCCATGGTATACGCCTGGCGTACTTTTATTTTCCGTTTTTCGGGACGCTCCCCTTTTTTGTCTCCCCGGTTTTTTCTTCAGTGCCTCCCTCTGATATTGCATATATCATTAAATGGCTTGATGGGTTATCTGCAAGCGGTGTCAGTTAGTGAAGAATGTAGATCGTATACAAACCTGATTTCTTCACCTTGGCGTGGTGATTGTTCACAAAGGAATATTACGTGTCATTTTGTGATGAATTTTCATGACAAGTGCTAAATTTGTGTTCATGTGGGTTTTTAAGCAAATAATCAAATAAGCCAGTTCTCCCCTTGTGTCGGTTGTTTCCCTGTTGTGAGTGTGTGTTTATAAAACTTAATAAAATCAACTGCTTGCAAAAAATAATAATTATTTACACAACAGTTCGATTTCACAAATTCTTAAGATTGACAGCCCCGATGGGGCGAAGCATAATCCGATCGAACTGTCAGACAGAAGCCAAACAACCGGACGGACAGTTCGCAATAAAACAGACGGCATCCATCTTGCTTCGACAGCAAAGGGCTAGAGACCGTCGGCTGCGTCAACTCAAGGAGATTTTCATTGGACACTTTTCTGCAACAGATCCTGAACGGTCTCGTGCTGGGCAGTATTTATGCCCTGATCGCACTGGGCTATACCATGGTCTACGGCATCATGGGCCTGATCAACTTTGCCCATGGTGAAGTCGTGATGGTTGGCGCCATGGTCACCATCTCGGTGATTTCCGGCCTGACTCACTTCGGCGTCAATCTTCCCGGCCCGGTGCTGCTGCTGATCGGCGTGGCGGTTGCCATTCCCAGCTGCATGCTGCTCGGCTTTGTCATCGAGCGGGTTGCCTACCGTCCCTTGCGCGGTGCGCAGCGACTGGCGCCGCTGATTACCGCCATCGGTTTGTCGATCGTGCTGCAGCAGCTGGCGATCCTGATCTGGGGTCGAAACTATATCCCGTTCCCGCCGGTGCTCGACCATGATGTGGTCACGATCTTCGGTGCCAGCATCACCACCCTGCAGATTTTCATCATCGTCATGTGCTTCGCCATCATGGTGGGCCTGTTGGTGATGGTAGAGCGCACCCGTCTGGGTCGCGCCATGCGCGCCACCAGCCAGAATCCGTCTGTTGCCGGACTGATGGGGGTCAACGTGAACACCATTATTTCCGCCACCTTTGTGATCGGCTCGGCACTGGGTGCGATTGCCGGGGTGATGGTGGCAACCAACTACGATCAGGCCCATTACTATATGGGCTTCATGATCGGTCTGAAGGCCTTTACGGCGGCCGTGCTGGGGGGGATCGGTAATCTGGGTGGTGCGGTGGCAGGCGGTATTCTGCTCGGCATTATCGAAAGTCTGGGGGCAGGCTATATCGGTTCCTTGACCGGTGGCTTCCTCGGCAGCAACTATCAGGACATCTTCGCCTTCATGGTGCTGATCCTGGTGCTGATTTTCCGACCGTCCGGCTTGCTGGGCGAAAAAATGGCCGACCGCGCCTGATCCGGGAGAAAAACAATGTCAATGACTCTCGATACCAACAAGAAGATCGGCATCTTTCTGGTCTGTGCCATCATTCTGGCCGTGCTGCCGTTTGCCGTCGGCTCGGTGCTGGGCAATGCCTGGGTGCGTATTATTGATTTCGCCTTGCTGTACGTAATGCTGGCGCTAGGTCTGAATATCGTAGTGGGCTTTGCCGGTTTGCTGGACCTGGGCTTCATCGCTTTCTATGCGGTGGGCGCCTATGCCTATGCCTTGCTTAGCTCTCCGCACTTCAGTATTCACCTGCCGTTTTACATCACTATCCCGTTGGGCGCCTTGTTCGCCGCCTTTTTCGGGGTATTGCTGGGCACGCCGGTATTGCGACTGAAGGGGGATTACCTGGCGATCGTTACGCTGGGTTTCGGCGAGATCATCCGGATCTTCATGAACAACCTCAATGCGCCGGTGAATATCACCAATGGCCCGCAAGGGATCAACCTGATCGATCCGATCAAGGTCGGCGGCGTGTCCTTGGGCTCGACCATCGAGTTCGCCGGGCTCAGCTTCCGTAGTGTCTACCTCTACTACTATCTGTTTCTGGTGCTGACTGTCGGCGTGGTGATCATGGCCTCGCGTCTGCAGCACTCCCGTATCGGTCGTGCCTGGGTCGCCTTGCGCGAAGATGATATTGCCGCCGCAGCGATGGGCATCAATATTCGCAATATCAAGTTGCTGGCATTCGGTCTGGGCGCACTGTCCGGCGGGGTGGCAGGAGGACTGTTTTCATCCTTTCAGGGCTTTGTTTCTCCGGAGTCCTTCGGTCTGCTCGAGTCGATCATGATTCTGGCCATGATCGTGCTGGGTGGCATGGGCCATATCCCCGGGGTGATTCTGGGTGCGGTCATGTTGACGATCGTTCCCGAGGTATTGCGTAGCGTGATTGGTCCGCTGCAAATGAATACGCTCGGCCGTATGGTCATCGACCCGGAAAATGCCCGCATGTTGCTGTTCGGCCTTGCGCTGGTGGTGATGATGCTGGTTCGTCCGGAAGGCATGTGGCCGTCCAAGCGCCGCAAGGCAGAATTCCGCCACGCCAAAGAAAACGCTGCGCAGAAGGGGTAATGACAGATGGCAGACGTATTGCTGCAGATTGAAGGTATTCACAAGCGCTTTGGCGGATTGCATGCCCTCAACAGTGTCGGGCTGACAATCAACAAAGGCGAAATTTACGGCTTGATCGGTCCCAACGGTGCGGGCAAGACCACCTTGTTCAACGTGCTGACCGGCTTGTATCAGCCTGACGAAGGTACCTTCACCTTCAATGGCACCAACTTGTTCCGCGCCAAGCCGCACAAGGTGGTCGAGACCGGTATTGCCCGGACCTTCCAGAACATTCGTTTGTTCGCGGAAATGTCGGCGCTGGAAAACGTGATGGTTGGCCGTCATATCCGTACCCGCGCCGGTGCGCTGGGTGCGGTGCTGCGTGACCCGCGTACCCGTGCCGAAGAACAGGCGATCCGCGAGAAAGCGTGGGAGTTGCTGGACTACGTCGGCATCACCGATGTTGCCGAAGAACGCGCCCGCAACCTCTCGTATGGTCATCAACGCCGGCTGGAAATTGCCCGGGCACTGGCCACCGACCCGCTGTTGCTGGCGCTGGACGAGCCGGCGGCCGGGATGAATCCGCGCGAAACCGATGACCTCAAAGCCTTGATGTCGAAGATCCGTGACGGCGGAGTGACCATTTTGCTCATCGAGCATGATGTGAAATTGATGATGGATCTGTGCGACCGTATTGCCGTGCTCGACTACGGCAAGAAAATCGCCGAAGGCGTGCCGGAAGTGGTGCGCAAGGATCCTAAAGTGATTGAAGCCTATCTGGGAGCGGCCCACGCATGAGTCTTCTGCAAGTCAAGAATCTGCAGGTGTCCTATGGTGGCATCCAGGCAGTCAAGGGTATCGATTTTTCCATTGGCAAGGGTGAGCTTGTCACGCTGATCGGCGCCAATGGCGCCGGCAAGACCACCACCCTGCGTACTTTGGTGGGTATGGTCAAGCGCTCCGGCGGCTCGATCGAATTCGATGGCAAGGAAACCGCCGGCATTCCGTCGCATGCCTTTGTCCGTCATGGTCTGGCCATGGTGCCGGAAGGGCGAGGCATTTTCGGCAAGCTGACGGTCGAAGAAAACCTGCTGATGGGGGCGTATGTTCGCGATGACAAAGCCCAGATTCTGGTGGAAATGGAACGTATCTATCAATTGTTCCCGCGCCTGAAGGAGCGCCAACGTCAGTTGGCCGGTACCTTGTCCGGTGGCGAGCAGCAAATGGTAGCGATGGGGCGGGCCATGCTGTCCAAACCGAAACTACTGTTGCTGGACGAGCCGTCCATGGGTCTTGCACCTATCATCGTGCAGAAGATTTTCGAGATCATCCAGATGGTGGCCGCCGAAGGGGTGACCATGCTGCTGGTCGAGCAAAACGCACGGTTGGCGCTGGAAGTGAGTCAGCGGGGCTATGTGATGGAGTCCGGACGTATTACCATGGAAGGCGAAGCGAAAACCCTGCTCGACGACGAACGAGTGAGGAACGCCTACCTCGGAGACTAAGGAAACGGTTTTACAATGTCAGCAACGATTGGCCCCGACGTGTTGGTTCACCAGCTCCTCGGGGCATTTTTCTTGCCGCCGCTACTACTGATCCTCATCACTCTGGCTGGATTGGTACTGTTACGACGGCGTCCACGGCCGGCGCGCACCCTGATTGCCGTCAGTTTGCTATTGCAGTACGGCCTGGCAACGCCGCTGGTGGCCGTGTGGTTGAATACGCCACTGGAGCCTCCGGTTGCGTCGCTGGACCAGGTGCAGCAAACCGGGGCCATTGTGGTGCTGGGCGGGGGCAAGCGTTATGCGCCGGAGACTGACCGCACCGAGTTGACCTCCGATACGCTGCTGCGCTTGCGCTATGGTGCCTGGCTGGCTCGCAAAACCGGCAAGCCGCTGCTGGTCAGCGGCGGAGCCCCGTTGGGGGGCGAACCGGAAGCTGTGGTGATGGCGCGCACCCTTGAGCAAGACTATGGTCTTGCCGCCCGCTGGCAGGAGCCGGCCTCGAATACCACCCGGGAAAACGCCCGCCTTAGCCGACCGCTGTTGGTGAACGCCGGTATCAAGCGTATTACGCTGGTGTCGCAGGGCTGGCATCTGGGACGGGCCGTACCGGCGTTTCGTGCCGAGGGTTTCGATGTCCTTGCCGCGCCTACCGGGATGGTGCGTTACGAAGGACCGCTGCTTGCGCGGTGCCTGCCGCGGGCTTCGGCATTGTCGGAAAGCACCACGGCCTTGCGTGAGTGGATAGGGCAGTTGTTTTATCGTATTAATCAACGGAGTCAAGAATCATGAAAACCGGTGCCTTGATCATTGGTGATGAATTATTGTCGGGCAAACGGCAAGACAAACATCTTGGCGAATTGATCCGGATGTTGGCCGCACGAGGGCTGAAACTGTCGTATGCGGAATATCTTGGCGACGACCCGGAGCGGATTACGGCGGCCTTGCAGCGCGCGTTTGTCAGTGGTGACCGGGTGTTCAGTTTTGGCGGTATCGGCGCCACGCCGGATGACCATACCCGTGCCGCAGCGGCCCGGGCCCTGGGGGTACCGTTGTATCGCCACGCGGAAGCCACGGCACTGATCGAAGCCCGCTTTGGCGAAGACGCCTATCCGGACCGGGTCCGGATGGCCGAGTTTCCGGAGGGTGCCACGCTGATCCCCAATCCGGTCAATACCATTGCCGGGTTTTCGGTGGAACGGGTGCATTTTGTGCCGGGTTTCCCTGCCATGGCCTGGCCGATGGTGCAGTGGGTGCTGGAAAACGTTTATCCCGATGATGTGAATACCCATCCCGATGTGGAAAAGAGCCTGATTGCGCTCAATGCCCGGGAAGGCGACCTGATCCCCTTGATGGAGAGTTTTGTCGCCCGTTATCCCGAACTCAAGCTGTCCAGCCTGCCCAGTTTAGGTAACGAGCGTATTACAGGCATGCACATCGAATTCGGTTTTACCGGGCCGGAAGCGCAGGTCGATGCCGCCCTTGCCGGCCTGGGCGAGGAATTGCAGCGGCGCGGCTATGTCCTGGCGGAGCGTTCGTAATCCCGTTTCGAAGAGATCTGGGCGGCCAGAATCACCAGATTGCCCAGGTGCTGCAAGATGAGGCGACGCGAGAGCATGTCGCCATGTCCGGCCGGATGACGAGGGTGCAGGAACAACTGGTGCAGGTGCTGGCAGGCCGAACGGATGATGTCTTCCGGTACCTGTTGCAGCGTGTCGGTGGCGATCAGCATCATGTCGTGAATCATCTGCGCGCGCAAGCCGGCATTCAGCGAGGCGTCGGCACAGGTTTGTGCCATCCACTGGCGTATCGGCCCGCAGATCGGACGGCGTGGCTCGCCATGGGCGGCGGCCGCGTGCAGTCCCTCGCCGATGCGGTTGCCGCGGGACGGTGCGTGCTCGAGTTGGCGGGGTGTTGGCCTGACGGCAAAGGCGTAGCGCAGGGTACGTGACAGATGGCAAGGCCGGGGCAGTGGGGCAAGGTGAGTCATGGGAGTGTTCTGTGCCGGGTTGAGGAATGCCCCCAGTGTGAACCCGGCACCCGTGTTTGGCTTGCAAATACCGTTTTTTGTTACGACCTGTTAATGCGCCGTTTGCAAGGCGTGATTGAGGACGTAGGCAATGCGTGCGCCGGCTTTGACCAATTGCTGGCTGGCCAGCGTTTGCGCTGCGCTTTGGTAGGTGTCGTCCAGCGTGACAACGCCGGTGAGGCTGGTCTCGCAGGCAAATCCGGGTAAGGACGCGTACACCGTGCCGGTGGCATAGCGGTTGGACTCGCTCACCCAGTCGCTGGCAGAGCCCTGTTGCCATTCGGCAAGACGGGCCTGGTTGGTCGCAACGGCCTGTTTGGCCCAGTCGTGTTCGTCTTGCCCGCCAAGCAGGCCGCGTACGACGCCGCTGTCCCAGTAGGCGTGCAAGTTGTGTGTACCGGCCAGTGCCGCTATCCGGACTTCGTTGCCGCCTCGGTCATGGTGATCGGCGGCATGCAGTGGCTGGTGAATGTCGCCGACCAGATGCAGCAGGAAAATGAGCGCTTGTTTGCGTTCTGCTGCCGGTAGGGTCGTGTCGGCCAGTACCTTGGTATAGTGGTCGATTTTGACCGTGGCGCAGTCGCCGTTCGGGCAAGGGTCGGATTCGTTGCCCGGTGCGCTGCAGACTTCAATGTCGGTGTAGTGCCAGGTGTCGGAGCCGGGGAGGGTGACTTTCAGTTCCCGTTTGTGCACGTCCATATACAAGGCCAGCTCGCTAAAATCGGCATCGGGAATGAGCTGTTCGGCCGCGGCTCGCGCCTCCGGGCTAAGCAAGGACTGGGCGATATAGCCGGTGATGCGATGACCTTCCTGTCCCCAGGCCAGTGTCTGGGCGCTGTGTAGCAGTGCGGCGGCGCCAAGCAAGGTGGCGCAAATGACGTTCTTCATGATGACCCGTTTGATGTGAGTGGCGAATGCATTTTGCATTGACGGGTGCAATTGTATGTCATCCGTGCGCCGCGGCAAGACCAAAACCGCGGCGCAACGCTGCGACTGTCCTATCGGACGAGTGCTTTGATCTCCTCTTTGAACATCTGCAACGCGGCGTCCCGGTTTGCCGCGGTCGCCGTGCCTAATGTATCGGCTCCCCCCTTGATCGTGCGTAGACGACTATTGAGATCTGCCATGTGACCTGCCACCTGCGGGCTGTAATAACGTGCATTGCGGCGGT
Source organism: Pseudogulbenkiania sp. (assembly GCA_018260425.1). Classification (GTDB taxonomy): domain Bacteria; phylum Pseudomonadota; class Gammaproteobacteria; order Burkholderiales; family Chromobacteriaceae; genus Paludibacterium. The sequence continues at coordinate 98,274 of JAGLBD010000004.1, forward strand.
TCTGCACCTGAAGTGCGGTGTCGGGGATCGCCGCAATGTAACCGTGGCACCTGAGCAACTGCTCCGTCAGGTTGGTTTGACCAAGATCCTGAGCTTGCAGCTTAAGCAAGCGGTTGCACAAGGTGCCGAACAGGTGGGTTTGCCGCCGGCAGATCGCTTCGTCCAGATAGTGGGCGGCGAGTCGGCGCGGCAAGCGGGAAATGACCGCTTTCAACCGGTCGCGTTGCTGTTCTGACAGATCGCGGGTGGCAAGATGCAGGAGCAACCTGAGTTGGTCCTTCGTGACCGGGTCCGGGAATAGCGAACCGAGGCCGAGCCGCAAGCAGGCGTTTTGTCGCGGGCTGCGCTCATGGTCCCATGATCCAAACATGTCGATTAGTTCATCCGTGGTTTTCTTGCTCAATGTCTCGTGGTTCATGCCATGCAATAACCCGGGAGCAATGGAGACGTTGGACACGGTTGTCGGGTGTCGAGACGGGCGTGGTGCGGCGCCGTCCGTGGTGAAGGAGGGTGACGGCGAACCGGCAGGGTTGATAGAGGGCATGGTGGTGTTCCTGTGGGTTGATTGGCGGGCTTAGGCTAATCAACCCCGTCCTGCAGAACTTTCAGTTACCGACCCTGCGGGGGGGGGGGGGGGCGGCGGGGCGGGGGGGGGGGGGGGGGGGGGGGGGGGGGGGGGGGGGGGGGGGGGGG
>JAGLBD010000149.1 GCA_018260425.1 Pseudogulbenkiania sp.
CCGGATGATGAATTGATTCGATCTGAAGACACGACAACTACCCTAACACCGGGGGTAGGGCTCGAAATTGCAAAAGCTCTTTCTTCGAGAGCCAAGCCATTCCATCGTACGGAAGATGGCCGCCAAGAAGTTGGTACAACACAATACCGGCTTGGTAAATATCTCCAGTTACACCATACACATTGCCACTTATTGTCTCTGGAGGGCGGTAAAGAAGTGTGTGACTTGATGCGGGTATCTCGGAGCGACCCTCAGGTATACGCTTTACTGATCCAAAATCACCAATGACAGCTTTATTGTATTCTGTTACATATATATTTGATGGCTTTAGATCACGGTGTAAAAAACGTTTGGCATGAAGATGACTTAATCCATCCAAAACCTGATACGTAAAGTCGATCGCTTCGATATTTCCAATAGAAGTTTGTTCAAGAATATCATCAAGGTCACCGTTGGTGCAGGCTGCTGTTTGAAAATAAGCCCAATTTCCATCTATGAGGCCTGCGTCGTGAATCGACAGTACAAATTCGGATTCAATTGATGCAAGTTGCTTTGGCTCGGCATGGAACTCTATTTTTCCTCCCCAATAATAAAACTTGACGGCTACCGGTTTGTTTGTAATTCTATTTGTGCCAAAAAATACGTACCCATTTGCTGCCTTGGTATCTTCCTTTGTGAAGTGAATGTTCTTGGATAAATTTTGTAATGTAGCTTTGACTTCTGGCGGAGCGCTAACGCTGCTTATATATAAGCTGCTCATTTGGCAAACTTTACGATCATCGTGCAAGCAGTTAAAAAAGCGTCTTGTTGGTATTTGTTTAGTGACTCTGGAATGAAAAAGTTGTGGCTCCTATTTGTAGCGCTAATTGTTGATGGAGAGATTAAGTTAACTGAACAGTTGCTTGTAAGTTGAATTATTCCTTCAATCTTGAATGTGATAGCCCCACCAGTAAAGCTCCCTTTTTTGTTACGTTTCTTAATCGCTATTGAGTGAACTCCATTGTCACGAACTAAGCCATTTATTAATGCAGCAAATGACTTTATGTGATCAGTGTTTTCGTCATCCTGCAAAGTTACACGTTTTGTTTCAATTTCAATATGTGAAATATGTTCATCATACAGTTCGGCTATGGCAATTAAAGCCTCGCTACCTTTAATTTCAATTCCGCAAATCCTCATGGAACACTCCGAAAAGTATAATTTTTAATTAGGTGAACGAATCTTCGAGCACAAACATAAATATTTTGACCGATAATAATTATGATGTAAAGTTATAGTCTTTTGTTTCGGACTGTGGCAGGCTGTCCGCGGGCTTTTGCCATCCTGAAAGTGGGGCAATAGGAGGGGGCGGATCTGCTAGTAGAAGGAAGGCGACAGGGTTAGGTTGCTCACAACCGTTAGTTGTTGGGGCGGCGTTATTGGAATAGCACTTTATTAAGCCTTATGTGGTACTTTGAAACCATTTGTTGCACATTGAAAATGTACAATTCAAAGTGCGGCCTTGTCACGAGTCCTTGGGGTTGGCCTCCAGGGCTTCCGCACTCGCCGGGCGTAACTAAATTAGCTCTTTAAATCTAATAAATACGGCCATTCCCTCGTTGCTGGACGATCTCTACATCAAAAGCCTGCTGGTTTCAGTCGATGCCATGGGCTGCCAGTACGACATTGCCCGCACGATCCTGGACAAGAATGCGGACTATCTGCTTGCGGTCAAAGGCAACCAGCCCAGCCTGCAGCAGGCGGTTGAATACGCCGACATCGATACCGCTGATGACTTGCCTGCCCACGAAACATTCGATCAAAGTCATGGCCACACTTGTCGTACAGCGTGCCCATGCCATGCCCGCGGCAGGCCGCGTAGATACTGTGGAGTGGCCTGACTGCAAAACCCTCGGCGTCATCGACTCCTTGCGTGTGGTCAATGGCAAGGAGATGCAGTGGGAACAGCGTTACTACATCAGCTCTCGGGTACTGGATGCCAGCGAACAGGCCCATGCAGTACGGGCCCACTGGGGCATTGAGAACCAGCTGCACTGGATGCTGGATGTTTGTTTTAACGAAGATGCAAGCACCTTGCGTACAGACCACGCCCCACAGAACCTGTCATTACTGAATAAAGATGGCGCTGAACTTGACCCGACTGGTAGCTATGGATCGCAAAGGCAAAGCCAGCCTGCGTTTGAAACGGAAAATCGCCGCATGGGACGATGATGAACGCGACCGGTTACTCGGTCTTGCTGAACTATGATGTTCGAGTGCGGAAGCCCTGCCTACAGCCCCCCCACCGCCTTACTCCCCCTTGAACGTCATCGCCACAGAGTTGATGCAGTAGCGCTCCCCG
>JAGLBD010000150.1 GCA_018260425.1 Pseudogulbenkiania sp.
CCTGACAACAAGCAAGAAAACCCCGCAGTATAACAAACTGCGGGGGTTCACCGTAGCAGGGGATTCAATTGAACACTAAAGACTCGAACGGCACCGGCTCTGCATTCCAGGCCGTATTGCACCCCACCGAATTAGGCAATTCAAAATCGAAGACGATACTGCCCGCCGGATTCAGCCCGACCAGTTTTGCGATGCTTGCGTTCTGAGCCCGGGCATAGGTCACCAACATGCTGGTTCCGTTACTTTGGTAGGCACTGGAACAATAGTCGGAGCGAACGGCCTGGCCATTATCAAAATTCCAGGTAACGGTCGCGGTTTTGGCCGTTGGATCAATCTGGTAGCGCAGTACCTCGCTATAGGCAATATTGATACCTGCTGCCGCACCTGCCGGTTGATTCAGACTGGCCTGCCCGTTATTGAACAGCAACAACTGACCATCGGAGGTCGTCGAGACGGCATGCTGTCCAACCGGAGGGTTACCACCAACAACGGTCAGCGCATAGGCCCGCAAGGATGGGTAATCGACATACCAGTGTTTGGTGACATCACCAAGAATCCACTTGATCGAGCCAGTCTGGTAGTCCAGCTTGATGACAAAGTTTTCCCGGCTGGAAACGATCACAGAGTCGTCCGAGGCATCATACGCCGCGGCATTGACATGAAACCAGTCCACCCCGTCCCTGACGAACTGTGTCGGGTCATCACCTCCCGCCGTCATGGCCGCACGGATAATCGCCGCAAGGTCCCATCGTTTGATGACCGAGCCGGTTGCATCGGCCTCAACAACATTAGACTCTAGTTGAGTCGAGCCATTGGCGGACATATCCGGCAACAGCAGCCAGCCTGATTTGCCTTTGAAGGTGTTATGGTGAAAGTTGGTGGTTCCATCCGAAAGGGTTGCCAACGACACTTGCCGCCCATCCAACTCCTGACGATATATCGTCGGCGTGCCGGCATCGCCAATCAGAAAGGCACTGCCGGTAAAGGCGCTTGTAATGCTGTTTTGGCCGCTAGACAGGTTCGCCGGCAACACCCAGCGCACCAGTCCATCCGTATCCATGATCACCGGCCCGGCCTGCGCACTTTTGATCAAAAAGTAGCTGAAGCCCAGTCCATCACCGCTAGCCCGGTTTTGCCGTGCCGTCACGTGGTCATACACCGCATTGGCATCGTTCCAGGCGGTGGTTTGCAAGGCCTGTACCGCCAAGCCGCTCGAACCGTCCTGATAGCCTACGGTCAGCGTCACCGAGTTCGTCGCCCCGGCATACAGACCGAACACCGGCACCGTCACGGTTTTGCCATCGCCACTCACGTAGCCGTTGCTTGACAGCCAACTGATGTTGTAACGGACCGTCACCGGACTCGATACTTTCCCCGGCAAGGCGGCGATCTGGTACGACACATAGGCCAGCGGCTGTGCCCGCACCCCCAGAGTGACCATTTTGATGAATGGGGATGCTCCATCGGCTTGCCCATTGACGGTCACTGCAGGTTCAACGCTACTCGTGGAGGAGGTAGAACCTCCCCCTCCGCCACCTCCCCCGCAGGACACCAACAAGAAGGCAACACCGGCAAAGACAAGCTGTTTCAACATGCTCAGCCACTCCTGAAATGAGAGTACTTGGACGGGGACTCACTTCAGTGATAGCACATGCATCCATGCAGTTCACAACAACATAATTGTTAATTTATGCAATATAAAACACCACATCCCGGTGCATGCCCCTCCGCTACGCGTCATTCAGCACACGCCATCCAAGCCGCAGCTCATGCCTTCAAAACTCAGAGTATCCTGCTCCGCGACCGTGAAGCGGCGGCGAACATGACGTGCCTGCTCGGCTTCGTCGACAATGGCTACCGCAAGGTCGGCCACCGAAATACGGGCAGGACCGTTCTCGCCGAACAACACCTGATCGCCCCCAAGGCGATAGCTTCCGGTACGCTCGCCCGGTTCGAGGAACACTGGCGGTGATACAAACGACCACTCGAGATCCGCCACGGTGCGGATGTCGCCCAATGCGGCGCGAGCCCCCAGCGCCCCTTCTTTCCATTCAGCCGGAAACTCGGGGGTATCCACCAACTGGACGCCCGGTGCTATCTCCAGACTGCCGGCCCCGCCGACGACGACCAACCGTTGCACTCCGGCACGACGCACACCGTCGACAATCGCACGGCTACCGTCGATGAAACGCTGGCGGATATCCGCCTTGTCCCACCCCGGGTTAAAGGCGCTGATCACCACATCGTGTCCGGCAACCCGCTCGGCCAAGGCCGAGGCATTGGTGGCATCCACGCCATAGGCGACAAGATTGGCATGAGACGGGACGCGT
>JAGLBD010000061.1 GCA_018260425.1 Pseudogulbenkiania sp.
CAGGCTTTCGCCCATTGTCCAAAATTCCCCACTGCTGCCTCCCGTAGGAGTCTGGGCCGTGTCTCAGTCCCAGTGTGGCGGATCATCCTCTCAGACCCGCTACTGATCGTCGCCTTGGTAGGCCTTTACCCTACCAACTAGCTAATCAGACGTCGGCCGCTCGAATAACGCGAGGCCCGAAGGTCCCCCGCTTTCCTCCTCAGAGCGTATGCGGTATTAGCACAGCTTTCGCTGCGTTATCCCCCATTACTCGGCACGTTCCGACGCATTACTCACCCGTTCGCCACTCGCCACCAGGAGCAAGCTCCCGTGCTGCCGTTCGACTTGCATGTGTAAAGCATGCCGCCAGCGTTCAATCTGAGCCAGGATCAAACTCTTCAGTTCAATCTCATAGCAAATTTTCTGGCACGCAAGATCAAAGAAATAAACAAGTTGTTTCTTGTCTTGCAGTGCAAGTGTCTGGCTTCGCCAAGCACTCACACCTATCGGTTATTTAATCTGTTAAAGAGCAGTGCTGCATCGCCTGTTTCGTTTGCGTCTGCAGCTGAGGAGGTGAACTATACGTCCCCGAGCCAAAGTCGTCAACACCTTCCACCACAAAAAACCTCTGAAACCCTGCCCTCACCCCCGCCTTTCGATCTAAGGTATTGATGAAAAACAAACTATGTAAAAAGGGTTTTTACATCGCCACCCCAACACCTCCCCACACTGCCACCACACACACCCCCAAACACCTGCCCAGCCACCCGCCCAACAGCACACCACCCCCGCCGCCCTGACGGGCAACGGGGGTGGCAGGCACACTCACCAGAAGTCGGCGTCTCTCAGAGCGACTCTATATATAGAGGGTTCCTGCGAGCGCAGCTGCCCTAGCGTTTGAGTTTGGCGAACGCCGCCGCCATGGAGGTCTCGCCGGCGGGAGCCGACGAACGCCCCGACTGGCGCTGGCCTCGCTCTTTGGCCGGCGAATCGCTGCGTGGTCCACGACCGGCGGGCTCGAGCGGATCATCCAAACGCAGTGTCAGTGCAATACGTTTGCGGGCCACATCCACGTCGACCACTTTGGCTTTGACGATATCCCCGGCCTTAACCACCTTGCGCGGATCATCGATAAACTTGTTCGACAATGCCGAGATATGCACCAGGCCATCCTGATGCACACCGATGTCGACAAACGCACCGAAATTGGTGACGTTGGTCACCACGCCTTCCAAGACCATGCCCGGCGTCAGGTCCTTGATATCCTCCACGCCCTCCTGGAAGGTCGCCGTCTTGAACTCGGGACGCGGGTCACGACCCGGTTTGTCCAGTTCGCGCAGGATATCCATGATGGTCGGTACGCCAAAGCGCTCATCGGTATAGTCGGCGGCCCGCAGCGTTTTGATAAAGCTGCTGTCGCCGAGAATGGCTTTGACCGGACGTCCCGATCTGGCCACGATGGACTCGACCACCGGGTACGCTTCCGGATGGACCGCGGAGGCATCCAGCGGATTATCACCATCCATCACGCGCAAAAAGCCGGCCGCCTGTTCATAGGTCTTGTCGCCAAGACGCGGCACCTTGAGCAAAGTGCGACGATTCGGGAATGCGCCGTTCTCGTCACGCCAGGCCACGATATTCGCCGCCAGGGTGCTGTTGAGGCCGGAAATTCGCGATAGCAGCGCAACCGATGCGGTATTGACATCGACACCCACGGCGTTGACGCAATCTTCCACCACGGCGTCCAGCGCCCGGGCCAGCTGCATCTGATTCACATCGTGCTGGTACTGACCGACACCAATGGACTTGGGATCGATCTTGACCAATTCGGCGAGCGGATCCTGCAAGCGGCGGGCAATGGACACCGCTCCGCGCAAACTGACATCCAGCTCGGGGAATTCCCGTGCCGCAAGTTCCGATGCCGAGTACACCGAGGCACCGGCTTCGGACACCATGATTTTGGTCACGGCCAGTTCGGGATAGCGTTTCATCAGATCCTGCGCCAGCTTGTCGGTTTCACGACTGGCGGTACCATTGCCGATCGAGATCAACTCGACACGATGCCGTGCGCACAGGGCCGCCAGCGTAGCGATCGAACGATCCCAGTCATTGCGCGGCGCATGCGGATAGATGGTCGTGGTATCCACCAGCTTGCCGGTGTTATCCACCACGGCGACTTTGACACCGGTACGCAGACCGGGGTCCAGCCCCAGTGTTGCGCGACGGCCGGCCGGTGCGGCCAACAGCAGATCGTTGAGATTGGCGGCAAAGACCTTGATCGCTTCGGCATCGGCCATTTCCTTGAGTCGCGAGAACATCTCCAGTTCCAGCGACAGGAAAATCTTGGCGCGCCAACACAAGCGCACGCTATCGAGCAACCACTTGTCGGCCGGCCGGCCCTGATCGGCAACACCAAACCGTGCGGCAATCCGTTTTTCGTAGTGGCTGCGCTCGGTGACCGGCGTCTCGTCCGGCTGGTAACGCACGGCCAGTTGCAACACCCCTTCGTTGCGACCGCGCATCAGGGCCAGCGCCCGGTGCGACGGCAGCTGATTGGCGGCTTCGCGATGGTTGAAGTAGTCCGAGAACTTGCTGCCGTCGGCCTCTTTGCCGGGAACCAGCACCGCGACCACCTCGCCCTCTTTCCACAGAGCCTCGCGCAACTCGCCCAGCAATTCGGCGTCTTCGGCAAAGCGTTCGATGAGAATGGCACGTGCGCCGTCCAGCGCCGCCTTGACATCGGCCACGCCGAGTCCCTCATTCACGTAAGCTTCGGCCACAAGCTCGGGCTGTTGCGACGGATCGGCGATCAGGCTCTCGGCCAGCGGCTCGAGACCGGCCTCGCGGGCGATCTGCGCTTTGGTGCGACGTTTGGGTTTGTACGGCAGGTAGAGATCTTCCAGCGACGTCTTGTTGTCAGCGGCATAGAGGGACGCTTCAAGCTCGGGGCTTAGTTTGCCTTGTTCGTCGATGGAACGAAGAATGGCAGTGCGTCGCTCGTCCAGCTCGCGCAAGTAGCGCAGACGTTCGTCCAGATTACGTAGTTGGGTGTCGTCCAGACCGCCGGTGACTTCCTTGCGGTAACGGGCAACAAAAGGAACGGTCGCGCCACCATCCAGCAATTCGATGGTGGCGGACACTTGAGACTCTCTGACATTCAGTTCAGCCGCAAGGCGGCTGGCAATGCTTGGCAACATCACGGGCATTCCGTATCGGTTCACTGAAAACCCGTTACTCTAACGGCTTTGTCCGTGATCGAATACCCCTAGCCTGCCGCAACCGGGCCATTCAACCAGGCTTGAGCCTCTTCGACGGTATCAAAGTATTCCGGATGCGCCTTGGACAGCAGGCCGGCCATATGCACCGCCAGACGAATCCACACGTCGTCGACAATGATCGCAATACGACCAAAGGCATCGCGATGGTCGCGGACAAAGCGCAGTTCTTCCAGCGCCATGTCAAGGGTGAAGTCTTTCAGCTCGCTAAGATCCAGCAGCACATCCGGCTTGCCGTGTTCGCCCAGACGCTTGAGCAAAGCCTCTTCGAACAGTTTGAAATCGGCAAGATTGAACTCGTTAAACAACGCCACATCCAGACCGTAGTCCTGTTCGCGAATGGAAATCATGCTCCAGCTCCTCCAAAGGGTTATATCCGGTTCTCTAACCGGCAGTCTAGCGGTGACTGGCAATGATTCCGCTGACTACAATCAAAGACATTGACATTATTTTTGCGTAATCCGGGACATCATCCCACAAACACCAGCCAATCAATGTCGCAAACACGACCGTCAGGTAGGCCAGATTGGCAGACAGCAGCTTGTTTCCGACCTTGTACGCCCGGGTCATGGCCAATTGTCCCAATGTGGCAGACACCCCCAGCCCGAGCAAAACCGGTACGCCGGCCAGATCCGGCATGCGCCATGCGGCCAAGCCGGTCGCCATCAGCAAGGCGGCACCCACGCTGGACAACAAAGCGAAATAAAACACCACCCGCCATTCGGCTTCGCCACGCTTGCCAAGTTCCCGAACATGCAGATAAGACCAACCAGCCAGCGCACCGGACAACAGTCCAGCCAGCCCGGCCAGCCAGTTCGCGGCACCAAAAGAAGGCTTTAGCAGCAAGACCACGCCGACAAATCCCAGCAGAATACCGGCCAGCCCGCGCGAGGACAGTCTCTCCTTGAGCAGTACCACCGACAGTGCCGCAAGGAACATCGGTGAAGTATAGGTCAGAGTCACCGCCGTCGATAAGGGCAGGTGCGCCATGGCATAAAACGACAGCAGCAGGGAAACAAATCCGATTACGCCACGCTGCAAGTGATAGCGCATCCACGGCGTGGCGAAATTCTCCTGGCGCAAACGGGCGGCCACACCGACCAGAACCACGCCAAAAATAGTTCGCCAGAACACCAGCTCCACCGCCGAGTAGTGCTGCGCGCCGACTTTGACGCACACCCCCATCACGGCAAACATCAAGGACGCAATCACCATCCATCCGGAGCCGAGGCCCCGGGCGCGCAATACAGCCACCATCAAGAACGCCTTCCGGACACGAGTCCGGCCAGAATAATCAAGCTGATCGCCAGCACACTGTCCAGCGTCAGCGCATCCCCCCAGATCACCGCACCGAACACGGCGGAGAAGGCCACGCACAGATACGCCAGACTGGCGACATGAAACTTGCGCCCGACCTTGTAGGCCTGCGTCATGGCCAACTGCCCCAGCAGACCGAACACACCGACGCCGGCCAGCACCGGCACATCCACCGCCTTGACGGCATGAAAGCCTCCGGTTACCAACACCAGCGGAATACCAATCAAGGTCGACAAACTGAAAAACCAGATCACCACTCGTTCGGCAGGCTCGCCCATCTGTCCAAGCTCGCGCACCTGAAACATGGCAAAACCCGCCAAAGCGCCCGACATCAGGCCGATCAGCCCCGGCAGCCAGGCATCACCGGCAAAACTTGGCTTGAGCAGCCAGGCGATCCCGACAAAACCACTGGCCAAGGCCAGTACCACCGGGCGTGACAGCCGTTCACGCAGCATAACCACGCACACCAGCGCAAAGAACAGTGAGGAGGTGTAATTCAAGGTAACCGCGGTCGCCAGCGGTAGATGGCTGACGGCATAAAACAGACAGGCCATCGACAGATAGCCCAGCAGGGTGCGCTGCACATGCCCCCGCCAGTGGATCGTCCACGGCGACTGCTGCCGCACCAGCATGGCGCCGCCCAGACAGACCGCCCCGATCAAGGTTCGGTAGAACAGCAATTCGACCGGTGCATACCGGGCACTGCCCAGTTTGACAAAAACGCTCAACAAGGCAAAACACAGCGCCGCGACCACCATCCATCCGGAACCGAGCCGGCCAGTGCGCAGGCGGGCAACGAGCCCCAAGCCCGCGCTCATCGCGGCGCTCCACGACGAACCGGCACCAGCGACAGGCACACCAATTCCAGCGGGCGATGCCAGGCCCGGTATTCGGAGGCATTCGCGGCACAGCGGGCTTCGATTACACGGTTCTTGTCCAGCCGCAGAAAGACATGCAGGTTACGGCGCACGATCCACAAGCGATTGGAGACGAAACGGCCTTCGCGGTAATCCAGCAGCAAACGCCCGGTTTTGTTATCCAGTTTGACGGAACTTGCCGCCTCGCGATCGTTTTCAGCTTGCCGATAACGTCGCGCCAGCGATTCAAGCGACTCCTTCCGGCCCAGACGGCGAATCTTGACCGACACGTCGATGGCGGCACGCTCGCGTTGGTCGGCCTTGGGCGGGATAACCCGCAATTGCCGAGCACCATTGACCGTTTCGGCGCGCACTCGCCAACCAGGGGGAATGGTAAAACGCAAGGGATCGGCAGGATTCTGGTAGGTGGCGGCTTCGGCCAAACCAGTACCTGCCAGCATGAGCAAGGACAAAAACAGAAACTTACTGCGGGATGAAACCGACACGTGCTGCCTCTGGCTATTACAGATAAATATAAAGGCGCGGTAAACCGCGCCTTTGCATTGTGCCTCGACACTGCCCGATTAGCCAGTGATATGTTCCCCTAGCTTGCGCCGGTAGAACTCGTGGAAATGCTGCATCCCGTCCTCGGTCGGCGATTGGTAAGGCCCCACTTCACTCTGCCCGCGCTTCCACAAGGCACGGCGGCCTTCATGCATGCGATAGCAAATTTCGTCATCCTCTACCGCGGTTTCAAAGTAGGCGGCTTGCTCCGCTTCGATGAACTCCGGTTCGAAATACAGGATGTCTTCCGGGTAGTAGAACTCGGTGATGACGGTAGTTTTTTCCGGGCCGCGCGGAATGGCCACGCTGACCACCAGCGAATGGGGATACCACTCGACCATAATGTTCGGATAGTAGGTCAGCCAGATCGCACCAAACTCCGGCTGGCGCTCTTCATAACGACGCAGCACTTCCTTGTGCCAGTCGCTGTAGACTCGCGAGCCCGGCCGGGCCAGCGCATTCTTCACACCGACGGTCTGGACGTGATAGTTCTCGCCCCACTCCCACTTGAGTTGGCCGCAATCGACAAAGTTGCCCAGTCCGGGGTGGAACGGATCGACGTGATAGTCCTCCGAATACACCTCGATAAAGGTTTTCCAGTTGAAGTCGTATTCAGTGACGTGCGCGCTGTGAAAGCCGAATTCCTCGAAGTTGAGGTAGGACGCCACGCCGAGATGCTTCAGATCTTCGCCGACATCGCGGCACGCATCAAACAGCAGGCCGTTCCAGCGGGTAACCCGGCTTTCCCCCAAACCGAGACAAGGGGTTTCCGGGAAATGCGGCGCACCGATCAATTTACCGCCATTGTCATAGGTCCAGCCATGCAGGTTGCAGACAATATGGTTGCCATTGCCCCGCCCTTTATAGATGACCGCCTGACGGTGACGGCAGATATTGGACAATACCTTGACCTGTTCGCCGACACGTTTGAGCATTTTGCCGTGATCCATCCAGGCCAGGGTATGGTAGTCACCCTCATTGGGCACCATCAGCTCATGGCCATAGTACTGCGGCGCATCGGCAAAGAGATATTTCTGCTCGAGCTCGTAAAAAGCCGGATCGAAATAGGTATAGACAGGTAGCTGTGCAGCAGACGCCTTGAGCATCTGCGAAGAAGCCAGATCAGACATTATTCCCACACCTCCGTGGAGAGAAGATATAAGACCAGCCGAATCTCGCTAATGACGAGTTTACGGAAGTACCAAACAAACACTTGACGGACCCCCCACGGATCCGAGGCGGGATTTTCGCCCCAATCCCCCCCCCGGGCAAGCATTTTTTTGCAAAATATCGAAAAGTACACAGAATTTTCGCCATGGCCCGACAGCTCATCAAATACGCCGTCCAGCCCATGCCTGGCACGCCCTGCCGACAAAGCATGCTGCCAGCGCCTCGACCGCTTGAAGACCCGGCACTATCTGGCTGATAATCGACACAGGTAATGACACTCGCACATTCAGAGGTTGCGTGCACGACACGGCGACCGCTTGCCGGCAGGAGGGTCCAGCAACCCGCTTGCCCCGATAGATAGTGGTATCTTTCCGAACCAAGACCATGAAGCCATCCATTCTTGTCATCAACTGCGGCTCCTCGTCGCTGAAATTTGCCCTGACCGACCCGGCCACAGGCGAAACACACCTGTCAGGGCTGGCAGAAAAGCTCGGCTTGCCCGATGCCGGCATTTCCTTCCGTCACGGCGACAGCAAACACAGCCAGCGCCTTGAAGAGGGCAATCACCGCGGGGCAATGCATGCCATCATTCAACAGTTGCAGCACTTGGCGTTGTTCGACAGCGTGGCCGCAGTGGGTCACCGCATTGTCCATGGCGGTGAGCACTTCACCGAGTCGACACTGATCGATAACGATGTCATCGCTGGCATCGAGGCCTGCAGCCGTCTGGCCCCCTTGCACAACCCCGGGCATCTGTTGGGCATTCGCAGTGCCATCGAAAGCTTCCCGGGCCTGCCGCAAGCGGCGGTTTTCGATACGGCGTTTCACCAGACCCTGCCCGAGCGCGCCTATCGCTATGCCTTGCCAATCGAGTTGTATCGCGACCATGCCGTGCGCCGCTACGGTTTCCATGGCACCAGTTACCGCTATGTGTCCGAAGCCGCCGCCGAGTGGCTCGGCAAGCCGCTGGCCGACACCGCGCTGATTTGCGCACATCTGGGCAACGGGGCATCGGCCGCGGCCGTGCTTGGCGGCAAAAGTGTCGACACCACCATGGGACTGACGCCACTGGAGGGTCTGGTCATGGGATCGCGCTCCGGCGACATCGACCCGGGGCTGTTCGGCTATCTGGGCACCTGCATGGGGCTGGACACGCAAGGGGTGACCGACCTGCTCAACAAGCAATCCGGGCTGCTGGGGCTCTCCGGACTGTCCAATGATTGCCGCGAACTGGAAGAAGCGGCCGCCAAGGGGCATGCCGGCGCCCGCCTTGCCCTGGAAATCTTTGCGTACCGGCTGGCCAAATACATCTCGGCGCTGATGGTGCCGCTGGGGAGGCTGGACGCACTGGTTTTCACCGGGGGGATTGGCGAGAATTCCGCAACGATCCGGGCCCGGGTCATCGAACTGCTCGGCTTTATGGGTTTTGCACTGGACAGCGAGAGCAACGAGCGTACCATTCGGGGTAAAGCAGGACGCATCACCCGCGAGGGCAGCGTTCCTGCCATTGTCATCAATACCAATGAAGAGGACATGATCGCCCGGGATACCGCCCGCCTTGCCGGACTGACATCCCACTGATCCTCAAGGAACCCGTCAATGCATACTTTCTTTCTCGCCCCGATCGGCTTCGATTCGGGACTGACATCCATTTCGCTGGGGCTGGTTCGGGCTCTCGCGCAAGCAGGCCTGCGGGTCGGATTCGTCAAACCGATTTCCCAGGACGGTCATAACGGCGAAGAAGAACACTCCACCCATTTTGCCCGCGCCATCTGCCATACCAAGTCGCCGACGCCTCTCAGTCTGGAGCATGTCGAGCGTCTGTTGAGCCAGGGTAACGTCGACCAATTGATGGAAGAGATCGTCTCGCTGTATCAAGAGGCGGCACGGGATGTAGATGTGGTGGTCGTAGAAGGACTGGTTCCCGACCAACAACAGGTATTCTCGACCTTTTTGAATACCAAGATCGCCCGCAATCTGCAGGCACAAGTCCTGCTGATTGCCGGGGCCGACAAGATGGCACCGCACGATATTGCCGAAAAGCTGGACATGACCATTCAGGCATTCGGCGGAACAACCGGCAATATGGCCGGCTATATTCTCAACCGATTGCCGCCCGACACCGATGCGGCACGGCTGGCGGAAGACATTGCCTCGGCAGGACGGCTGATCAAAGGCGACCGTTTGCCCTTGATCGGCAGCATCCGCCACGATCCGGAATTGTTGGCACCGCGCACCCTGGATGTCGCCAACTATCTCAAGGCGCGATTGATGCACGCGGGTCAACTGACCCGTCGCCGGGTACGCAGCATTGTGGTCACCGCCCGTTCGGCGCCGAATATCGTTCATTTGCTCAAGCCGGGCGCCTTGATCATCACCGCCGGCGACCGTGAGGATATCGTGCTGGCGACGGCGATCGCCACCATGAACGGGGTACCGCTCGCCGGTTTGCTGCTGACCTGCGACTCCGATCTGGATCCGCGCATCCTGCCCTTGTGCCAGCCGGCCTTCAACAGTGGCCTGCCGGTACTGACCAGCGAGTACAACACCTTCGAAACCGCCAGCATCCTGACCAATATGAGCCGGCAGGTCCCGGTGGACGACCTGGAGCGCATGGAGCGGGTCATCGACTATATTGCCGAACAGCTCGATACCGCGCCGTTGAAGAAATTCGTCGGACAACCCAAGGAAATCCGTCTGCCGCCGCCGGCATTCCGTTTCCAGTTGATGGAAAAAGCCCGGCGCGCCAACCGGCGCATCGTGCTCCCGGAGGGCAACGAGCCGCGCACCATCCGTGCCGCCATCATCTGCCATGAAAAAGGCATTGCCCGCTGTGTCTTACTGGGTCGCCGCGAGGAAATTCGCCAGATCGCCGACTCACTGGATGTCGCGCTGCCCGAGGGTCTCGAGATTCTCGATCCAAACGAGATTCGCCACCGCTATGTCGCACCAATGGTGGAGTTGCGCAAGAGCAAGGGTTTGTTGCCGCCGGTGGCCGAGCAGCAACTCGAAGACAATGTGGTGCTCGGCACCATGATGCTGGCACTGGACGAAGTGGACGGGCTGGTTTCCGGCGCGGTCCACACCACGGCCAATACCATCCGCCCTGCCCTGCAGTTGATCAAGACCGCCCCTGAGGCCCGTCTGGTCTCCAGCGTGTTCTTCATGCTGATGCCCGAACAGGTACTGGTGTATGGTGACTGCGCGGTCAATCCGGACCCGGGTGCCGAGGAACTGGCGGACATCGCCATTCAGTCAGCCGACTCGGCCAGCGCTTTCGGCATCCCGCCGCGCGTGGCGATGATTTCCTACTCCACCGGTTCCTCGGGGAGTGGCTCCGATGTAGAAAAGGTCCGCGAAGCCACCCGGATCGCCCGGGAAAAGCGTCCCGACCTGATCATTGACGGCCCGATGCAGTATGACGCCGCCTCGGTGGTCAGTGTTGGCCGGCAGAAAGCCCCCGACAGCCCGGTCGCAGGGCGCGCTACGGTATTCATTTTCCCGGACCTGAACACCGGAAACACCACCTACAAAGCGGTGCAACGCTCGGCCAACGTCGTCAGCGTCGGCCCGATGTTGCAAGGCTTGCGCAAACCGGTCAACGATCTCTCGCGAGGCGCTCTGGTTGACGATATTGTCTACACCATTGCCCTTACCGCCCTGCAGGCAGAACAACGCCTGTCGCACTGATGCCACCCCCGACCCGGCGCCTCCCGCCGGGTCGTTGCTTCAATCAAACATTTGTTTTACATTTGCTTTGGGAAATACCGCACAAAGGTCATATTCTCTTCAAAATAAAATAGACGACACAAATAAAAAGGTGTCGCAACAGAGGAAGGAACACTAACAGTATGGCTGCCACCACCATCGCAGAATGGTTTATTCCCGAAAGTGTGCGACAGTCGCCGGAGGCCGCCATCAAGGCTCGCACCGTCGTCGGAGTCGGCTTGCTTGCCGGCGTCATCGCCCCGATTTTTGCCATTGAGTATTTTGGCCTCAACCACCCGGCCATGGGCTACGGTATTCTGTTAGGTGGATTAGGTCTGCTGCTCGGACCTGTTTTGCTGAAACTGACCGGTGCAGTCCGTTTCTCCGCTGAATTCATTATCCTCAGCATGTTCGCGATGGTCTCCTGGATGGTGTACGTCAACGGCGGCATCATGTCGACCAGCGTCGTCTGGTACGCCTCGATTCCGTTTACCGCCATCTTTGTTGCCGGACGTCCCTCGGGCATTGCCTGGACGCTGCTGACCTTCATCGCCCTTGGACTGTTCTTCGCGGTCAACGGCGATGCCGGCATCCTGCCTGCCGTGCCGATTGCCCGCAGCGAAATTCCCAAACTGGAAGCCAAGTCGGTCGCCGGCCTGACGCTGGTCGTCCTCACCCTGGCGCTGTCTTTCGACAAGGCCAAAACCAAAAGCTTCCAAAAGCTGGAAAGTGCGCGCCGCCAAGCCGAGGAAGCCTCGCATGCCATGGAAGCCATGCTGGAACAGGTGACCCGTTCGATCCGTGCCGCGTCGTCGGCCAGTCGCGAAATTGCCGATGCCACCCAGTTGATGGCCAAAACCATGGCCGATCAGCGCGAACGTGCTGACGACATGGTGGCCATTGCCCAGCAAATGGCAGTGGTGACCAGCCAGAACGCCCAACAATCGCATCAGGCCAACAGCATGGCGCAAACTTCTGGCGTGGCGGCCAATGACGGTGGCGCAGCCATGGACCACGCGGTTCGCCAATTGCATCAAGCCAGCGAGGTCATCAGCCAGGCGGCTGGCCGGCTGGAAGATCTGGGACAGCGCAGTTCCGAGGTCAGCGGCATCGTGCAATTGATCCGCGATATCGCCGACCAAACCAACTTGCTCGCGCTCAATGCCGCAATCGAAGCGGCCCGTGCCGGTGAGTTGGGCCGGGGCTTTGCCGTGGTGGCCGATGAGGTTCGCAAACTTGCCGAGCGCACCCAGCACGCCACCCAGGATATCGAGAGCAAGATCAAGTTGATTGTCGATGGCACCAATCAAGCCATTGATGCCATGCGTGATGGCAACGGTCAGCTCAAATCAGGCCGGGACAACACGGTAGAAGCCCAACAGCGCCTGAAGGGCATCATTGCCGCCAGTCAGGCGCTCTCCGGGGTGCTGGCTCAGGTGTCCGATGCCGAAGAGAACCAGAACAAGGGCTTTGCCCAATTCGCCGGCGACATCACGGCCGTGGGGGAATCATCACGCACCCTGTCCACGGAAACCCGGACCATCGCCGAAGCGGTGAACCGCCTCGACCAGCAGATGAAAGAGCTGGGCGAAGCGGTCCGCCTGTTCGAAGAAAGCCGCAGCAAAACCAACTAAGCGAACACTGGCAAGGTGGTGTGACTACCTTGCTGGCGCTTGCCCTGTGGCTGCTTTTTCTGCTGCTGCTTTTTCTGCTGCTGCCTTCTCCTCTTTGCTTGCGAATAAGGCTTTTAGCTCAGCAAGCATGTCTCCGGCTTTTGAGCTCACAGCTTCACTCACCCCCATCAACGCCCTATGTATCACACCCTCCCCCCCCTCTTTAACCGGGATTTCCCCAGGCTTTGCAGTCTCAGCCGACAGTGCAGATTTTGGCTCTGTCTTGGTGGCTGCCTTCCTATTTGTTTCAGTTTTTGCTTGGTCTGGTACAACAGATTCAAAAAATTTAGGTGACAACCCCGGAGCAGGAGGTGGACACTTCACGACTTGTGCTGGCGTTGCATTAACCTGAGGCGACGTCACAACAGCATCCGGTTCTGACTGCCCTGACTGTTCAGCCTGGGTCTCACTTGTGCACAGCACTGGCGGCTCGGTCTGCGTCTCACTCGTGCACTGCACTGGCGGCTCGGTCTGCGTCTCACTCGTGCACTGCACTGGCGACTCGGTCTGTGTCGCCGTCGTGCTCGGCGCCGGCTTTGTTTCAACCCGTCTCGGCGTTACACCGTTAGGGAGTGCGGGCTGTTCTGTCCCCAGATTCGGTACTTGCCGTGCTTTCGGTTCTATAAACCGGGCCGGTAACGTCCAGCTTTGCTGATTCAGAACCGTATCGCCGTCATGCGGTATCGACCATCTTCTGCGGGACTGGCTCGTGGGGCCCGTTTGCTCGGTATCGCCACCGTGTACCGAAACGATTTCCGCTCCCATCTTGCCACTGGATTTCTGGAAGGCTTCTTTCGCGTTGCGGAATGGGGTAGCCAAAGCCGCACGGACGTCACGCAGCCATGCCACCAGCCGGTTAGGCTTGGAGGTGCCTGCCGATGCAGATTCCGATGTGGATGTTGAAAAGCGAGTGCGTCCGTGCCCGGTGATTAAATTAAAAAAGAACATGGTTGATACATCCTCTAATGAAGTTTGTATCACCACAGTACGCAAGACCTACGTCGGCTTCTTCCAAGAAACAATCATTGGCCAGGCCAAGAGCTTATGGCGAAAAAGATGGGGAGCGAGAACAGCGGAACAACAGCGGAGGGGGACTACCGTATAACAGACGGTCCACCCCACCACGGCGGAGTGGACCGTCTTTGCATCAAGAAGCCTGAACCGGAACAGCACCCTTCAGTTCAGTCATCTGATTGCGCTCGTCCACAAATACCAGCAACGGCGAGTGATTCTCCAGCTCACTGTCTTCGTATTGGGCAAACGAGGCAATGATCAACAGATCACCGACGGCGGCACGGCGTGCCGCAGAGCCATTCACGGAAATGATGCCCGATCCGCGTTCTGCACGAATGGCATAGGTCGCAAAACGCTCACCATTGGTGACGTTCCAGATCTGCACTTCTTCGTACTCACGGATATCGGCCGCTTCCAGAAGGTTTTCATCAATGGCGCAAGAGCCGATGTAATGAAGCTCGGAGTGCGTGGTATGCACCCGGTGGAGCTTCGACTTGAGCATGGTTCGTTTCATCGCATTACTTCCACATTATCAATGAGTCGGGTGCGTCCAAGACGCGCCGCTGCCAGCACCACCAGGCGTTTTTCACCTGCGTGGGCAATTTCAAGCGTGTCTGCCTGGCGGACTTCAACATAGTCGACCGTCCAGCCGGCTCCGGTCAGATCTTCCCTGACACGGTTTTCCAGTGCGGCATAATCGTTTTCACCGGCCAGCAAGGCATCGCGCATCATCGACAGGTTGCGATACAGGCGCGGCGCTTCTGCGCGCTCCTCCTCGCTCAGGTAGCCGTTGCGGGACGACAGGGCAAGGCCCGTTTCAGCACGGCCGGTATCGACCGGAACAATGGTGACCGGCATATTCAGGTCATCCACCATGGCCTTGATCACATGCAGCTGCTGGTAGTCTTTCTTGCCGAAGCAGGCAACGTCTGCACCGACAATATTGAACAGCTTGCAAACAACCGTCGCCACACCACGGAAATGGCCGGGACGGAAAGCACCGCACAGCTCGTTCTGGATGTGCGGCGGCTCGATATTGAAGTCCTGACGGACGCGGGGATAGAGCTCCGCCTCGTCCGGGAAAAACAGGGCGTCGGCACCGGCATCGATCAGCTTGTGACAGTCGGCATCGAAGGTCCGCGGATACGCCCCGAAGTCTTCTCCCTGACCAAACTGGAGACGGTTGACGAAAATGCTGACCACTACCCGCTCGGCGCGGCGACGCGCCTCGGCCACCAGCGCGAGGTGACCTTCATGCAAATTGCCCATGGTCGGTACAAAGGCGACGGTGCCGCCCTTGGCGCGCCATTGGCGCATATCCTTGATAGTACGAATGATTTCCATGTGGATCCCCGTTCTCAGAAGGCGTGCTCGTCGGCCGGAAAGGTTCCGGCGCGAACTTCAGCGACATAGGCTTCGACAGCACCCTTGATGGAGTCTGCCTGCTCCATGAAGTTCTTGACGAAACGGGCCTTCTTGCCGGGATAAACTCCCAACATGTCGTGCATAACCAGAACCTGGCCGCTGACATCACGCCCCGCACCAATGCCGATGGACGGAATGTTGATCGCCGCGGTAATACGGCTGGCGACCGGGGCCGGGATGCACTCGTACACAATCATACTCGCGCCCGCCGCTTCCAGCGCGATGGCATCGGCCACCAGACGCTCGGCCGCCGCTTCGGTCTTGCCCTGGACTTTGAAGCCGCCAAAAATATTGACGAACTGCGGGGTCAAACCGATATGGGCACAGACCGGAATGCCGCGCTCAACCAGAAAACGCACGGTCTCGGCCATGAAGGCGCCGCCTTCCAGCTTGACCATGTGCGCACCGGCTTGAATCAATCGCGCCGCGCTGGCAAACGCCTGCTGCGGGCTTTCCTGGTACGCGCCGAACGGCAAGTCACCCAGCACCAGCGCCTGTTTGGCGCCACGCGCCACACAGCGGGTGTGATAGATCATTTCGTCCAGCGTCACCGGCAGGGTGGAACCCTGATTCTGCATGACCATACCCAGCGAGTCGCCAATCAACAGGACTTCAACACCAGCTTCGTCCATGAGATGAGCAAAGCTCGCGTCGTAGCAGGTCAGCATGGAAATCTTGCGACCCTCACGATGCATGATCTGAAGGGTTTCGACAGTTACTCTCATTTAGCGGTCTTCCTCGTTTTCCTGGCGAACGAAGCCAGGCTCAGACACTTTTGTTGAAATAGCTGCGTTGTCCGCGCATTTCTGCGATGCAGCGCAGCAATAGCTCAAAATCCTCATCGCCGTCAACCAGATCGAGATGGTCAGTGTTGACAATCAGCATCGGCGCCGCATCGTATTGATGGAAAAATTCGCTGTAGCCGGTGTGAATCCGCTTGAGATAGCCCTCGGGGAAATTCATCTCGTACTCGGCGGCGCGTTTCGCGACACGCTCGAGCAATACCGATTCAGAGGCCTGCAGATAAATCACCAGATCGGGAACCGGATGCTCCGGCATCACTCCGACGGCAATGCGCCGGTAGAGCGCCAGTTCCTCTTCGTCGAGATTGAGACTGGCGAACAAGGCATCTTTCTCGAACAGGAAATCGGAGACCACCGGCCCGGCCAGTTCCCCGGCCAACATCGCGTTGGCCTTGTCGGATCGCTGCAGCAGGAATGCCAGTTGGGTAGACATTCCATGGTGGGTCATATTGCGGTAAAACCGCGGCAAAAAGGGATTGGCATCCGGCTCTTCAGCCACCAGACTGGCATTCCAGTGCGCAGCAAGGCGTTTGGCCAAAGAGGATTTGCCCGCACCGATCGGGCCTTCAACTACCACATAACGCCACTGTGTCATTGGTCATCCCGGCAAATTGAGTTAGTCATCGACCCTGACAATGCCGTCCATGCCCAGCAAGACAGCAATGTCCCGGGCACGTCGCCCGTCATGCATCAGCAAATCGGGGGCCAGTTCGGCCAGGGGGATCATCACGAAAGCGCGTTCCAGCATGCGCGGATGAGGAAGCGTCAGTACCGCATCGTTCACGACATGACCGGCTTGCCACAGCAGGTCGAGGTCAAGACGGCGCGGTGCATTGCGGAAGGTTCTGACACGGCCGGCGCCGGTTTCCAGGGCGAGCAGGCGTGCCAGCAGATCGTGCGGCGCAAGCTCGCTGTCCAGTTCGGCAACGGCATTGATGAAGTCAGGTTGATCCAGATAGCCGACCGGAGCCGTCCGGTACAGCGAGGAATGCCCCACCAATTTCAGGCCGGGTTGTTCGGCAAGCCAGGCCAGGGCATCGCGGACACGGGCAGCAGGCTCGTCAAGATTGCTGCCCAACGCCACAAAAGCTTGTGTCACGCAGCGTCCTCGCGTTTACGCGGGGTGCGACGGCGGCGGCGGCGCGCAGGCGCACGAACCGCATCAGGGGCCTGACGAGCCGCTTCGATCAAGGCAGCGCGGCCCTCTTCATCGGCATCCTGGAAGTCGGTCCACCACTCGACCAAAGCGGGATCCACTTCCCCGGCCTTGGCACGAAGCGCCAGAAAATCGTAGGCAGCGCGGAAACGCGGCTGTTCGAGGAAACGGAACGGGCGGGCGCCGGCACGGCTGTCAAAGCGGGTTTGCAGGGTCCAGATTTCACGCATCGTGACACTGAAACGGCGCGGGATGGCCATATCGTTGTCTTGCTCGCTCTCGACATCGGCAATCGCCTCGGCCAGCGCCAAATGGGGTTTCTCACCTTCGCTGATGCGCTGCTGCCAACGTTGCCACACCTGACGCCACAACAAGGTCGCCAGCAGGAAGCCCACCGAGATCGGCTTGTCGGCGCGAATCCGGCTATCGGTGCTGGACAGCGCCAGACGCAGGAAAGCCTCATCGCCCTCATCGCCCATCACCACGTCCAGCAGCGGGAAGACCCCGCGGGACAAGCCTTCCTCACGCAGCTTGGCAAGGCAGGCATAGGCCTGGCCCGAGGTCAGCAGCTTGAGCATTTCATCGAAAAGCCGTGCCGCCGGCTCTTTTTTCAGCAAGCCGGCATGTTCGCGGATCGGGCGACGGGTATCGCTATCGATCTCGAAGCCGAGCTTGGCGGCCAGCCGCACGGCACGCAACATCCGCACCGGGTCTTCCTGATAGCGGCGGGCCGGCTGTCCGATCATCACCAAACGACGCGCCTTGAGGTCGCGAACGCCGTGGTGGTAATCGATGATGGTTTCGTTGGAAGGATCGTAGAACAGTGCATTCACGGTGAAGTCGCGCCGGTGCGCGTCTTCTTCCTGACTGCCGAAACTGTTGTCGGCCATGATGCGGCCGGATTCGCTACGGTCATCAATCAGTCCGCCACGGAACGTAGTCACCTCGATGGTTTCCGGACCCATCATGACATGCACGATGCGGAAGCGCCGACCGATGATGCGGGAACGGCGGAATAGATGATGGACTTGTTCCGGCGTGGCACTGGTCGCCACATCGAAGTCTTTCGGCGTGACATCAAGGAGCAGGTCGCGCACCGCGCCACCGACAACATAGGCCTGATAACCGGCCTCTTGAAGACGCAGGGTGACTTTCAGAGCAGCATGACTGAGCTGGTCACGACGAACACCATGCTGGGCCAGCGCGATAATGCGCGGGCGAGCACGACTCTTGCCTATGCCCGAGGGCAGGTCGAGTACTTTTCGGATTAGCTTGCGGATCATTGGGAGTGCGTTTTGGATGTAAGAAAAGAGAACGCGCAAGAATGGAGTCAAGGTAGGGATTATAGCCTGATTCGCGGGCAAAAACATACCCGTGGCAAGGCAATTGCCCTGAAAATCCTGTTTTTTCCCTTATTCGGGCGCTTGCAACACCTCTGTCGGATACGCAACGCTACGGCGGGCACCACTGTTGACAACGCCAACCGATTCGGCTTAGCATAATTTCACAGCGCCGATTTGACACAGCTTGCGGGCGCGTTACAAATGCCAGCTAAAGCGTCGTCGGAATATAACCCGCTTCTGCTTTAGTCATGGCACAAGCGGGTTTTTTCATGTCCGCACGGTAACGCCCCACGTCACATCCGCTCACCGGCACCGTCCAGAACGGTGCACAGCGCCGAGTTAATCGACAACTTGCAGGGCGCCAGAAAATCCTGCTAAAGCGTCGCCCGGCAGTCAAACCCGGGCACGCCAGCCGCGCCACGGAACCATGACAGGGAGCACTACCATGTACGACTGCCAAAATGATAGCTACACCGGCTTTTCCTATGCCGACGAATCCTTCTCGCATCGCGACCGTCCGCTGGCCGGAACGCTCAGCGCTACCCCACTGACTCCCCAAACCACGTCATTGCGCGATTTACAGCGCTTTGCCGATCAGGCCGGCTACGACACCGAACGCCATGGCGACACCCTGCTCATCCACGACATCAGCCTGCGCGACGCACTGGAAGCCAACTGCCGTTTCGGCAACACCTTGCTGATCAGCTGCGACCTGCGCCGCGACCCTCCGGCACGCTTTGGCTGATGCGCTCAATCCGACTGACGACGCTGCAACCGATAGTCCAGCGCCGTCAGTTTCGCCTGACGCGAGAAATACGACTCATCCGGATGCAAACCGGACAAGACAATCTTGCAGTGACTTTGCAGCAGCTGGTGGCCACGCCTGAAGGCTGACTGTAACGCACTATCCGGTTTGACTCCGGCCGACTCATTGCCGGTCCGACGGTACGCCCGCTCATAGCGGTCCAGACAGTCTTCCAGACACGCGAGCATGGCATCAGGCGTTATCTTCCGCTCCGATGCCAGCAACCGCGACATGCGCGCCTTTTCAATATCACGGGTCAACTGAAGCACACCGGGACCTCGCGTCTTGCGCCAGTCTGCATTGCGCAACGTCAGCATGAGCCCTTGCACGCAGGCATGAGGGGAATCATCGGCACGCTCCTGAACAAATGACTCCGGACACCACCCGGCCAGCTGCTCCCAACGCTGCGCCACCAGATTCCGGCACGCCCGTTGCACCTGACCAATCCGTTTCGCCGGTACGCGGACCGACCACCTTACCCTACCCGGCAAGCCTCCCTTTTGCCGTGCCATGCTCGCCTCGAGCTTCAACTCGGTCAGCTCCCGGACGAGTCCGTCCAGTGTTTCGCACACCCCCAGCAGATAGCGCTCTCGCACAGCAGGATGAAGATCGGCCTTCCCGCTCAACACCTCAAACTCACGATCAAGCTGCAGCAAGTGCGATTCGGCACCGCGCAGCAACCGCTCGGCCCGCTCTTCCGGCGACTTGTTTTCAGCGCATAACGCCCCCCTGAACAGCGCCTCAACGCCCTCGCCGAACGTAGCCCCTGACTGCGGCACCCCCGACGGGCATGCCGCACCGGCCTGAACGAGCGCTCCTGCCAGCCGCCCCGTCCCCGGCCGATGGTCCGGCTGCGACGGAAACGCCGCGCATTGCGACACCAGAACCTCCGTCGCATTGCCCCGGCCCTGCGATGAAGCCACTGGCGGCCGCAGGCCAGCGGTCTTACACATGCGCAATTCAATACCCATGATCGTCAATCTTTTAGCATTAACAATGCCTTACATTAGCAGCAAATCACGCCAGTCACTTCCATAAATTGCCTGAACCCCGGCACGAATCAAGGGCAGCCCGACATATTTGTCCTTTGACATCCTCCCCCACCTCTCGCTTACGCTCGCCGGCCTCAAGACCGGGAAGGTGGGGGATTCCTACGGCGCTAGACGCTAATCTGTCTAGTCACTTCGGCGGGGTCCTGGCCCGACGCCCTGACTTCAGGCGAAGTCGCTGCACAGGCTAACCGGGCGTGTCCCGCCCTTAGTACATTGATCGCACCGACCA
>JAGLBD010000021.1:0-21098 GCA_018260425.1 Pseudogulbenkiania sp.
CTCTTCCCCGACGGCCTGCTGGACGCGATGTTCCAGGCCTATATCGCATTGTTGCAGCAGTTGGCCGACCAACCCGACAGCTGGCAACGCCCGGTCACACCGGCCTTGCCCGCCGCTCAGCGGGCGGTGCGTGACGCCGTCAACGCCAGCGGATCGCCGCTGCCGCCCCGCACGCTGCATGGTCCGGTGTTCGAGCAGGCGCTGGCCCGCCCCGACGCCATCGCACTGATCGATGCCGCCTCGGGCCACACCACCCGCTTCGGCCAGCTCGCGCTACGTGCCCGGTGCATCGCTGCCGTGTTGATCCAGCACGGCATCGCTCCGGGAGACGTGGTGGCGCTGACCTTGCCACGCGGGCCCGATCAGGTCGCCGCCGCGCTCGCCATCCTCGCCTGCGGTGGCAGCTATGTGCCCATCGGCATGAACCAGCCGCTGGCCCGCCAACACCGCATCCATGCCCGCGCCGGCATCCGGCTGACCTTGACGCATGCCGAGCACTGCGCCGACTATCCCCACGGCATTGATCTGGCCGACGCCGACACCCTGCCGCCCTGGGACGGTCCGCTGGCCAACGATCCTGACGCCAGTGCCTATGTGATCTTCACGTCCGGTTCCACCGGCGAACCCAAGGGCGTCGAACTGAGCCATCGCGCCGCCGGCAACACCATCGACGACGTCTGCCAACGCTGTGGGGTCGGACCCGGCGACCGGATGCTGGCGGTGTCGGCGCTCGACTTCGACCTGTCGGTCTACGACCTGTTCGGCATCCTTGGCGCCGGTGGCGCGCTGGTCTTGATCGATGAGGACGCCCGCCGCGACGCCCGCCGCTGGCTGGAGTGGGTTGACCACTATCACGTCACGCTGTGGAACAGCGTGCCCATGCTGCTGGACATGCTGCTGCTAGCCGCCGGGGAACGGCAGCGGCCACTGCCGTTGCGGCTGGCGCTGGTGTCCGGCGACTGGGTCGGTCTGGATCTGCCCGGACGGCTGGCGGCATGCGCCCCCACGGCCCGGCTGCTGGCCTTGGGCGGCGCCACCGAAGCGGCCATCTGGTCCAATCTCTGCGATGCCACCGCACCGATTCCGTCGCACTGGAACCGCATCCCCTACGGCCGGCCACTGACCGCCCAGCGCTTCCGTGTCGTCGACCCGACGGGAGCCGACTGCCCGGATTGGGTCACCGGCGAATTGTGGATCGGCGGCGCCGGTGTGGCCCGCGGCTATCGCGGCGCCCCAGAACTCTCCGCCGAACGCTTCGTTGCGCATGAGAACGACCGCTGGTATCGCACCGGCGATCTGGGCCGTTACTGGCCCGATGGCACGCTGGAGTTCCTCGGACGCCGCGATCATCAAATCAAGTTGCGTGGCCACCGCATCGAGCTGGGGGAAATCGAAGCGGCATTGCTGGCTCAGCCCGGCGTACGTCAGGCCGCCGCCTGGGTCGCCGGTCACGCGCTGGCGGCGGCGGTTGCCGGTGGCGATCCGGCCCGACTGGCACCGGCGCTGAGCCAATTACTGCCGGACACCATGGTGCCGAGCCACTGGCTGACGCTGGAGGCCCTGCCCCTGACCGCCAACGGCAAGCTCGATCGCACGGCCCTGTTGGCCATGCCGGTGAACCCAAATGCCCCAGCCAAACGGAGCCCGCCCGTCAGCGCCGCCGAACGCGAACTGGCCGATATCTGGCACCGACTCCTCGAGTGCGGCCCTGTCTCGCGCGACGATGATTTCTTCCTGCTCGGCGGCGACAGCCTGCGCGCCACCCGGCTCGTGGAAACCTTGAGAAAACGTCGTCTGGTCGATGACACATTCTCGCTGCGCAGCCTGTTCGCGGCCCCCACGCTTGCCGCTCAGGCAGCCTTACTCACTCAAACCGGTGCCCCTGTCGCGGCGGCCCACCGTTACGAAGAAGGTGCACTATGAATCTGACCTCCCTGCTAGCTGAAATGGAAACCCTGGACATCCGCTTATGGGTGGAACACGGGCAGTTACGTTTTCGTGCTCCCGATGGTGCGTTGACCGAGGAGCGCAAGGCACTGCTGCGCGAACACAAGACCGAACTGATCGCGCACCTTTCCACGAAAACAGCATTGCTGAACGCCGACCCCGCCAATCGCTATCAGCCTTTCCCGCTGACCGACATTCAGGCCGCCTATCTGGTGGGCCGTAGTGATGCTTATGCCTATGGCGGGACCGGCTGCCATGGCTATGTCGAGCTGGACTTCGCCGAACATCTGGATCCGGAACGGCTACACGCCGCATGGCGACGCCTGATCGGGCGGCACGACATGTTGCGGGCGATAGTGTCGACAGCCGGCTGGCAACAGGTACTGGAACAGACACCAGCCCCCACCTTGCCGACGCTGGACTTACGTTCGAAGCCGGTCGCAGAACACGACGAGGCGCTGACCACCCTACGCGAGACGATGTCGCATCGGGTTTACCCGCCCGATCAATGGCCGTTGCACGAATTGCGGCTGAGCCAGACCCACTCCGGCAGCCGCCTGCATTTATCACTGGACCTGTTGATTGCCGATTTCGTCAGCATACGATTGATGCTGGCCGAACTGGACCAGCTATACCGCCATCCCGAGCAAGAGCCACCACTACCCGCCATCGGTTTCCGTGAACTGGTGTTGGCGCAGCAGCTTGAACAGGAGCATCCTGCGGAGCAGGCGCGCTTGCAGCGCGACCGGCATTACTGGCTGGAGCGCCTGGACACACTGCCGGAAGCCCCCTCCTTGCCGCTGCGGGATACGGCAACTGCCTCGGGACCTGCCCGATTCAAACGTCTGGCACTGTCGCTCGAGCCTCCGGTCTGGCGTGATTTCTGCCGACACGCCGGTGCGCGTACCATCACGCCGTCAGCGGCGGTACTGGCCGTCTTCGCCAATATCATCGCGCACTGGTCATCCAGCCCCGCCTTTAGCCTGGGCATTACCCTGCTCAAGCGACCACCGCTCCACCCTGATGTCGACAAGGTGATCGGCGATTTCACCTCGGTCAATCTGCTGGAGGTGTCCTCCGTCCCCGGCGAAGCCTTCGCCAACGCCGCCGGGCGCTTGCAAAACCAGCTGTGGACCGATTTGGAACATGGTGGTTTCTCCGGCGTTGCCATGCTGCGGGAAATGGCGCGCCATCGCCAACGGCGTGACCTCATCATGCCGGTGGTTCTCACCAGCACGCTGGGCCTTGGCGGCAGCGAGGGGTTCATGCAAGGCGCACGCCTGACCCATGGCATCTCGCAAACGCCTCAGGTATGGCTCGACTGCCAAGTGGCAGAGAGCGACGGCACGCTGCAACTGAACTGGGACGTACGCGAAGGCGTATTCCCGGACGGCATGACAGAAGCGGCCTTTGCCGCGCTGGAGGCGGCGCTACGCACGCTGGCCGCCGCCGAGGCGCCCTGGATCAGTGCCTTGCCGGTAGCCTTGCCTTCCAGCATGGCCACCGTACGCGAGCACGCCAACGCAACTGCCGCACCGAAGCCGGAGCACACCCTGCACCAGGGTTTTCTGGAAATGGCCCGTGCACAGCCTCTGGCACTGGCGGTGAAAGACAGCGTGCGCGCTTGCAGCTATGCAGAACTGGCCGCCCATGCCTCCGCGGTGGCCCGGGCATTAACGGCCAACGGGTTACAGCCGGGCGAATTAGTCGCCATCGCCATCAATAAAAGCAGTGTCCAGATCGCGGCGGTTATCGGGGTACTCATGGCTGGCGGTGCCTATCTGCCACTGGATTTACACCAACCACCGGTACGCCGTGATGCCATCCTCACCGATGCCGGCGTGCGCCTGATACTGACCGATGCCGCGCACGTCGAGAGCCCTTATCCACAGGGCCTGATGGCGATCTCGGCAGAAGCACGCGATCTGCCTGCGCCGCCGGCAGAACCGGTCAGCCAGCCGGTGAATGCGACGGCACTGGCGTACGTGATTTACACCTCGGGCAGCACTGGCCAGCCCAAAGGCGTGATGATCAGTCATCAGGCTGCCGTCAACACCGTACAGGACATCGTTAGCCGCTTCGATATCGGGGTTGGCGACCGCGTATTCGGTTTGGCCAGCCTATCCTTTGATCTTTCGGTGTTCGATATCTTCGGTGTACTGGCCGCCGGTGGCTCGCTGGTACTGCCCGACCCTGCGCGGCGTAACGATCCAGGGCATTGGGCTGAGCGGCTGTCCAGTTGCGGTGTCACGGTCTGGAACTCCGTACCGGCACAGCTACAGATGCTGCAAAGCTATCTGGACAGTGAGCCCGGCCTCGCGCCGTCTTCACTGCGAATCGCCATGCTATCGGGCGACTGGATTCCGGTTTCGCTGCCGGACGCGATGCGCCGCCATTGCCCAGCGCTGCGAATGATCAGTCTGGGCGGAGCCACCGAGGCGGCCATCTGGTCCATCTGGCACGAAATCGGCCAGCTTCCCGTCGGGGCACGCAGCGTGCCCTACGGCAAGCCGCTGGCCAATCAACGCTTCTACGTGCTCGACTCAACCTTGTCGCCACGACCGGATTGGGTTGCCGGTGAGCTATTCATTGCCGGCGATGGATTGGCAATGGGCTATCTAAACGACGAGTCCCGTAGCCGGGAACGCTTCATTCTGCATCCGGTAACCGGCGAGCGGCTGTACCGGACCGGCGACCTCGGACGCTATCTGCCGGACGGGACGATAGAATTCCTTGGCCGCAACGACTCTCAAGTCAAGCTACGCGGCCACCGGATTGAGCTGGGCGAGATCGAAGCGGCGTTGCAGTCACACCCCTCGGTGGCCATGGCTGCCGCAGTACTGTGCGGAGATACGCCACAGGAGCGCCGAATCGCGGCCTTCGTCGAACCGGTCGCCCTGGCTCGCCCTGACACCAGCGCCCTGCGCCGGCGCATCATGGCCAACGTCGCCGACGCCGGCGCGGCCAGCATTCAGGACGTCGATCTGACGGCATTCCAGAACTGGGTGGCGGCGGCTGACGCTGTCGCCCACTTAGACATGCTGACCCTGCTACGCTCGTGCGGTCTGTTCGTCGACCCGGCTTGCCATCATTCACTGGAAGACAGTGTTGCCGCGACCTCGGCGGTACCTCAGCACCACAGACTGCTGCGGCGCTGGCTACGCAGCCTGCACGGAGCCGGCTGGCTCCGTCAGGATGCCAAGGGCTATGCACTTGCACGCCAGCCTGCACTTGATGCGCCTGAGCACGCCTGGCAGCAGTTGCAACGTCTGGAAGACCAGGTTGGTTACAGCCGCGAACTGTTGCGCTATCTGCGCGACTCGGCGGCCCATTTGCCCGGACTGCTCAGCGGCGCAGTGGATCCGTTGCGCCTACTGTTTCCGGAAGGACGGCTGGAAACCGCCGTTGCCGCCTACAACGATAATCTGGTCAACCGCTGCATGAACGCTGCTGTCTGCGCGGCCGCAGTGGACATTGCCGCAAACCGCACCAACGTCGATCCGGCGAAGCCATTCCGCGTACTGGAAATCGGCGCGGGTGTCGGTGGCACCAGCCGTGCCCTCATTCCGGCGCTGGAAGGCCTGAATGTCGACTATTTGTACACTGACGTTTCCCCCTTCTTCCTGAACGAAGCACGGGTACGCCATGCCGAGCAGCCTTGGGTGCGCTACGGCCTGTTCGACCTCAACCAGCCGTATGCGGAACAGGGATTGCTGGCGGGCAGTTGGGACATGATTGTTTGCTCCAATGTGTTGCATAACGCCAAACATGCGCCCACCGTACTGGCCAGTCTGCGCGAGCTGGGTGCTCCCGGATGCGCGTTGGTGGTGATAGAGGCCACGCGGGAAATAGCCGCATTGATGACCTCGATGGAGTTTCAGGTGGGTCTGTCCGGCTTCACCGACGAACGCAAAGAGCTGGACCAGACCTTCTTTGACCGCGAACAATGGCTGCGTCTGTTTCAGAGTGCGCAAGCAGAGACACTCTGCTGCTATCCCTCGGAAGACGACCCCATCGCCAGCGTCGGCCAAACCGTGTTTATCACCCGCTTCCCTGAAACCAGAGCGGTGCTCTACGAACAGGATCTACGCCGCCACCTTGGACAGCGGCTACCGGAAGCCATGCAGCCAGCGCGGCTGGAGTGGCTACATTCACTACCGTTAACGCACAACGGCAAGCTGGACCGCACCGCACTGAGAGCCAGAGAAGAACTCGCACCGGTCAACAGCTCGATCCGATACGAGCAAGCCCTGGACGAATTGGAGACACGCATCGCCACACTGTGGGGTGAAGCACTGGGCGGCAACGCGCCAGGACGGGAGCAGGACTTCTTCCAGGCTGGCGGGGATTCGCTACTGATCGCCCAAGTGGTCGCCAAAATGCGCGAGCGCCTGCCGGAAGCATCGGGATGGGAATGGGACCGTTTGATGCGCGAAGTCCTGCTGTCGCCAACGGTAATGGCCGTCGCAGAAAAGCTGCGCCGGCCCCGCGCCGACAGCGCAGACCAGAATGGCGGCGCGCCCGATCCACTGATCGAATTGGCCCCCTCTGCCGGCGACGACGACCTGGCCCATGTGTTGCTTCACGATGGCAGCGGCACACTGGCCCCCTACCGCGCATTGCAACCGCTGCTGGCCGCTTCGCCACACCGGACCGGCACGCTACTCGCCTTCACGGTCCCCGACGCCGACGCCTATCTGAAGCGGGATGCCGAGACGCTGATCACCTCGCTGGCAGCCGACTATGCCGAGCGACTCCTCGCCAGGCCGGAAAAGCGTTTCCAGTTGATCGGCTATTGCATGGGGGGGCTACTTGCACTGGAACTGTCCCGTATGCTGCTGGAAGCCGGTGTCTCGCTGCTCCCCACCACGGTCATCAGCAGCGATCATTTCACCCACCGCGTTGATGACCCACTGTTACTGGAGCGGGCCTTTGGCGGCCTATTGGGTGCCGACCTCGCATCTGCCGGCCACCCGTCGGCCGATGCAACGATGGCACGTGCGGTTCAAACCGCGATGGCGCGACATGGCGGCAACCTGCCGGACGGCTGCTTGCAGGAGCTTGACGGGGATCTGTCCGACATCGCCAAGGCCTATCGCAAACTGGCCGGCACCCCCCGTAGCGAGCGAATGCACCGGCTTGCTGCGACGGCACCCGGCAAGGCCGAGGCCGGTATCCGCGACCAGCTCGACATGCTATTCCGCAATTTCTGCCACAGTCTGGAAGCTGTACGCGCCTATCGCGCAGACCCCTTCCTTGGCGACCTGCAACTGCTGTGCGATACGCAATCGCTACATTTTCTGCCAGGAGTGGACGCCGATATGCGCAACTTCTGGAGCGGTATCGCTCTCGGCGAATTGCGGATCGATGACATAGACGGTGACCATATCACTTGCCTGCAAGCCCCGCACGCCGCAGCCGTGGCCGAACTGATTCTGACGGAGGGCGAATGACGACGATAGGCATAGTCGGTGCATCCGGCGCCGTTGGGTCTGCGGCCACTGCGCTGCTGAGAGTCGAAGGGTTACGGGTTCGGGCGGGTTACCACCGGAGCATCATCGATACAGCGCAGGGTGGCTGCCAAGTCGACGTATACGACGATCGTTCTCTGGCCACCTTCTGCGCCGGCTGCACGCTGGTGCTGAACGCCGCCGGCCCGTCCAGTCTGATCGGCGACAGAGTGTTGCGGGCAGCGCTGGCGGCAGGCGCCGACTATGTCGATGCCTTTGGTAACGAGGCAATGACCCTGTGGCCAGACGGACTCGCGCCGGCACAGCGCATCGTGCACTCGGCCGGCGTGTTTCCGGGTCTGTCTGCGCTACTACCGGCATGGATGGCGGAGCGCTTCCCCGGTCGACCTCACTCCCTGAAAAT
The DNA here is from genome assembly GCA_018260425.1 of Pseudogulbenkiania sp. GTDB lineage: Bacteria > Pseudomonadota > Gammaproteobacteria > Burkholderiales > Chromobacteriaceae > Paludibacterium. Next base: position 7,822 of record JAGLBD010000021.1, read on the forward strand.
CTGGGCCGGCGGCCGCGAGCGTTGCACCCCGGCCGCTGCCCGAGATGTCCTGCTCAGCACATTGCACGGCTTCGGGCACGCCGGCGCGGCCTGGCGTGACGGCAAACGGGTCATGCAGGCGCTGGGGCCCCGAGAGGGCGTCGAAATCGGAGGAGTGCCGGGCAAGGTCTATCTGCAACCCTTTCTCGGCCACGAAACCGAACAGCTCGCCAAACGACTGGGGCTGGCGTGCGCCGAGTGGTACACCATCACCCCGAATGACACGACAAACCGGCTGATCTCCCGCTACGCCGGCCTGCTGTCACTCACGCCTGACGATGGCGCTTTGCTGGAACAGGGCGCAGCGGAGCTGGCTGCGACAGCACACGCGCAGCTCGCCGGCCACAGCCCGTACTACCGGATGGTGGCCGAACTGGACGGTTGGGCGGAGGACAGGCGGCATCGGCTGCGCGCGGTATTGCGTGCTCATGACAGCTACCGGCTGAGCGGGGCGGTAGCGGCCGCCACAGCACTGATGGTATTGGAAGGCATGGCGGCGAGTGGCGCTGCCGCCGATACCCTTCCGCCCGGCCTGATGATGGCCAGGCTGACGCGCTGGCAGGTATGGGAAAGACTCGATCTGGCCGGGTTAACGATCGCCGACACCCCCGCCACAGAGGAAGGCACGTTATGAAGGCACCCCATCGCCGCATCAAAACCGTGGTCTGCGGCGCCACTTTCGGCCAAGCCTATCTGGCCGGGATCGAACGACTACCGGAATCATTCGAACTGGCCGGCCTACTGGCGCGAGGCAGCGCTCACGCTCAGGAATGCGCCCGACGATACCAGGTGCCGCTATACCGTTCTGTCGAACAACTGCCGACCGATATCGAACTCGCCTGCGTGGTAGTTCGGGCCGGAATCGTCGGCGGCGCTGGCAGCGAACTGGCACAGGCGCTACTGACGCGCGGCATCCATGTGTTGCAAGAGCACCCGCTGCATTCCGACGAATTGGCCGCTTGCCTGAGTAGCGCCAAACAGGCTGGCAAAGAGTACCGCCTGAATAGTTTTTACCCCGACGTGGTATCGGTCGCGGAGTTCATCGCGGCGGCAAGGCGGGTTCTGACACTGCGCAAGCCATGCTATATCGATGCGGCCTGCAGCGTCCATGTGCTCTACCCTTTACTGGATATTCTGGGGCGCGCACTGGGCAAACTGCGGCCCTGGTCGTTCCAGATCCACCAAACGGAAGGCATCACCGGTCCGTTCACCTGCGTTAGCGGCCAGCTAGGCGGGGTGCCACTGACCTTGCGGGTACAGAACCAACTCGATCCACACGACCCCGACAACCACACCTTGTTGCTGCATCGCATCGAGCTGGGAACCACGGGCGGCACGCTGAGGCTGGACGACACGCACGGTCACGTCATCTGGCATCCCCGCATGCATCTGGAGCGCCGCGACGACGGTGTACTCGACTTGTCTAGCGACACCCCGGCGCTGGCGCACCCCACCGCAACGCTACTCAGCGGCGCCGAGACGGCGAGTTACGCTAACGTTTTTCGTCAGGTCTGGCCCGACGCCATCGCCCGCGCCCTGCTGCGCATGCACGACACTCTCGTTAACGGCATCGCACCGACCGCGGAAAACCAGTACGCCCTGTCCTGCTGCCAGATCTGGCAACAGCTGGGCGTACTACTGGGCCCCTCGTCCCCCATTTCCGTCAACCTTGATGAACCGCTGGCTGCCGAGCACCTGCTGGCCAAGGAGGTCCGCACATGAAGCCGTCCCACCCAAACGCTATGCCGTCACCATGGTTTCGCTGCTATCAGCCTCGACCGCAAGCCACGCGACGGCTGATCTGCCTGCCACATGCAGGCGGCTCAGCCAGCTTTTTTCGCAGCTGGTACCTCCAGCTACCCGTCGATGTAGAACTGATCGTGGTCCAATATCCAGGCCACGAGGACCGGTGGGCCGAGCCTTTGATAGACACGATGGACGCGCTGGCCGACGAGCTGGCACAGCACATTCGCCCTCTGCTGGACCGGCCTTATCTGCTGTTCGGGCACAGCATGGGGGCCGCCGTGGCGTATGAACTCTGCCTGCGTTTGCGCGAACACAACGAGGCCCTGCCACAACGACTGGTGGTGTCGGCGCACGAAGCACCTTGCCGCCACCGCGGTGGTCACTGGCACCTGGCAGACGACGCAACCTTGACTGACGAACTGGTGCGGCTGGACGAAACCGCCTCCGCACTGCGCAGCTCGGCCGAAATGCGCACGCTATTCCTTCCCGCAATCCGCAACGATTACCGACTAATCGAGACGTATCGCCCTCACCCTGCGCCACGGCCGCTGCCGCTACCGATCAGCGCCTTTATCGGACATGCCGATACCGAACTGACTCAGGATGAGGCTGAAGCCTGGTCAGCTCATGGGAGTGCCGGCTTCGATCTACACGTATTTTTCGGGGGGCATTTCTATCTTCGCCATAACAGCGCAGTCGTCACCGCCCTGGTTCAGTTAATGGGAGAGCCACAACCCGCCTGGCCTTGCACGCCATGACAAAAACCCATTGAATAAAGATAGGGTTCTTGACACGTCACACGTATCGTTATACGTGGCAACCTCCCCCTTGCTTCGATCACCATCCTTGCCCGCCCACATACGGAGGGTGGTCCCCCTCCGTTCGCGCCGCCTGAAAACCTGATCCTTCACGCCGAGCCTGGCTGCACTACCGGTTGGCAACACAGTTACTGATTGGTAGTATTTTTTTCTTACTGGTTTTATCCTTGAAAAGGCAGCACCCGGGCTCAGTCAAAACCGGTGATTTTTTACCTCGTGACAGGACAACATGGTGACTACTTCATCGCCACACTGCTTCGCTGTGATAGGCAGCGACCTCAAGACGCCTCCCGGCCAAGACGAGATAGCGGGGATCGGCAGCATGGTAAAGCGCGTCTTGGAACGGTACTTCGCCGTGCTCTTGCCTTTTTTGGAGCGGCTGTCCGGTATCGTTGGCTATCCACCGCACGCGATGGCGGCGCGTCAATTCAAGGGGAATAAGGCAACGCTGCCCTCCAAACCCTGTGCCGCGTGCGGCAGAACAATGAGCTGGCGTAAGAAATGGCGCACCAACTGGGCGGATGTACAGTACTGTTCCGAACGGTGCCGCCGCCACAAAGGCCAAACAGCATGAGCACCGTCATCTACTGGCTGCGGCAGGACCTGCGACTGGATGACAACGCCGCGCTGCTGGCCGCATGCCATGGCAGCAGACTCCTGCCGGTGTATTGCCATGCCCCGGCGCAAGACAGCGGCTGGGGCTTTGCCCGAAGAGGTCGGCACCTTCAGGCTTTTACCCGCCAGGCACTGGACGGGCTGAGGCAAAGTCTGCGCCTGCGCGGCAGTGAACTTGGCGAATTCACCGGTTCCCCCGCCGACGTGTTGCCGCGATTGGCACGACACGTGGGTGCCAGTCATGTGGTATGCGAACACATCGCCGCACCGGAAGAAGAGGCTGACGTCGCCGCACTCCGCCATGCCGGCCTGCAGGTGGAGACCCTCTGGCAATCCAGCCTGTACGCGCCTCAACAGCTGCCCTTTGCGCTGGAATGCCTGCCCATGGCGTTTACGCCATTCAAACGAGAACTGGAACAGGCCGCGCTCTTACCGGCCGCACCGCTGGCTGCGCCAGAGACACTGCCCCCCTTGCCATCCGGCTGGCACACCAGCGAGATACCCCCGTGCGTAGAGCCCGCCATCGAGCCCCGCTCTTCGTTTCCCTATCATCTGCCGCCATTCCACGGCAGCGAAGCGGCTGCGCGTGCGCATCTGGCTCATTATCTGCAACGCGGCCTGCCGCATCGCTACAAAGCGACACGCGACAGGTTGTACGGTCCGGACTTCTCCACCAAGCTCTCGCCCTGGCTGGCTTGCGGTGCGTTGTCGCCGCGTCGCGTCTGGCAGGCCCTCAAGGAATTCGAGGCTGAACAGGGTGCCAGTGAAGGGAGTGACTGGATCGGCTTCGAGCTAATGTGGCGTGATTACTTCCGCTTTTTGCTACTACGTCATGGCGCAAAGCTGTTCCATGCCGCAGGCTTGTCGCGCCAGCCTGCCCCCGGGCACGATGCCAGCGCATTCCGGCGCTGGTGCGACGGCAAAACCGGTCAGCCACTCGTCGACGCAGCGATGCGCGAACTGGCTGCCAGCGGCTATCTGTCCAACCGCTTGCGTCAAGTCGTGGCCAGCTATCTGATTTACGACTGCGGGTGTGACTGGCGTGCCGGTGCGGCCTGGTTCGAAGCACAGTTGATCGACTACGATGTCTACAGCAATCAAGGCAACTGGCTATACATCGCCGGCCGGGGCACCGACCCACGTGGCGGACGACGCTTCAACCCGCAGCGACAAACCGACGAGCACGATGCGCAGGGCAGCTATCGCGCACTATGGGGCACGCCATGACCACGCTGCGACTGATTCTGGGCGACCAGCTCAACCCTTGCCATAGCTGGTTCGCCACTCCCGCTCCGGACGTCGTGCATGTCATGATGGAACTACGTCAGGAAACCGATTATGTGCGCCACCATGCACAAAAAATCCTGGCCATTTTTGCGGCAATGCGTGATTTCTCCGCCCACTTGAAATCCCGGGGCCATCGCGTGCGCTACGTCGCGATCGACGACCCGAGCAACCGCCAGTCCATGACCGCTAATCTGGAAGCGCTGATCACACATTACGGCGCAGTGGCCGTGGAGTATCAGGAACCGGACGAATGGCGGCTGGACCGCCTGCTGGCGGACTGGGCGGCAGGTCTGTCCATTCCCTGTCGCAGGGTGAGCAGCGAGCATTTTTATACCGGACGCAACGACGCGGCCGGCTATTTCGGCACGCGGCAGCACTGGCGACAGGAAGCGCTGTACCGCCACCTGCGCCGCAAGCACCGTATCCTGCTGGACGACAACGGGGGACCGATCGGTGGACGCTGGAATTACGATGCCGACAACCGCCAGCGGTGGCCCGGCAATCCGCCCGAACCTGACGACACGCGTCCGGAGCATGATCACAGCGGGCTTTGGCAAACGATTACCGCGGCGGGTGTGGACAGTTTTGGCCAAGCGCAGGCCACGGCACTGCGCTGGCCACTCAACCGAGCCGAGGCGCTGGCACAGCTACAGACCTTCATCGAACACACCTTGCCGCATTTCGGCGCCTATCAGGATGCGATGAGCCAACGCGCGCGGCGACTGTTCCACTCGCTGCTGTCCTTTGCACTCAATATGAAAATGCTCAACCCGCGCGAGGTAGTGGACGCGGCCGTTTCCGCCTGGCACCAAGGGCATGTGCCCTTGGCCGCCGTCGAGGGTTTCGTCCGGCAAATCGTGGGTTGGCGCGAGTATGTGCGAGGCGTGTACTGGGCCAGGATGCCCGGTTATCGCGACAGCAATGCTCTGTCGCACACGCTGCCGCTGCCACGCTGGTTCTGGGACGGCAACACCGGCATGCACTGTCTCGCGCAGGCTATCGGCCAATCGCTGGAAGACGCCTACGCCCACCACATCCAGCGATTGATGGTGATCGGCAATTTCGGGCTGATCGCCGGGCTGTCGCCGCAGGCACTGCATGAATGGTATCTGGGCGTCTACATCGACGCCTTCGAATGGGTGGAGCTGCCCAACACGTTGGGGATGAGCCAGTTTGCCGACGGCGGACTGCTTGGCAGCAAGCCCTACGCCGGCAGTGCGAGCTATATCGGCCGGATGAGCGATTACTGCTCGGGTTGCCGCTACCAGGCCAAACAACGCGTTGGCGCCGATGCCTGCCCGTTCAATTCCTTGTACTGGGACTTTTTCCAACGCCACCGCACACGTCTGGCCGCCAATCCACGGCTGGCGCTGGTTTACCGCCAGCTGGACAAACTGCCGGATAGCGAGCGTGCCGCCATCGCCACGCGTGCCGCAGCGCTGCAAGCCAATCTGGATGCTCTATGACGACAAGCCGACGACTCAATCCGTCCAAGTTGCTGCTCAGCAAATGGACCGCCACCGTGCCGCAAAATAAGGAAAAACATTTTCTGGTCGTGGCCCTGGGCCGACCGGCTCCGGATGCTCCGGTGGAAACGGTCACACTGGAGGCGGTTTACACCGGCCGGCAGAACACGTTGCCGTGGCAGGCGCTACGCGATGAAAGCCAATGGTTGCAAGGGTGGAAATGAGCACGGATTTACAACTGGTCTGGCTCAAACGGGATCTCCGGATACATGATCACACCGCACTCTGTCAGGCCGCCGCGGCAGGGCCGGTGCTTTGCCTCTATCTGGTGGAGCCTACCCTCTGGGCCGAACCGGAGTGTGCCCGCCAGCATTATCTGTTCGTACAAGAATGCCTGATGGATCTGCAGCGTTCTCTGGCAGCACGAGGCGGTACGGTGCTGCTGCTCCATGGCGAGGCGGTGGCGATGCTGGAGCGTGTGCACCGCGTCGCCCCTTTCGCCGCACTTTGGTCCCATCAAGAAACCGGCAATGCGGCGAGTTTTGCCCGAGACAAAGCGGTTGCTGCCTGGTGCCGCGCCAAGGGCATTGCATGGCATCAGCCGCGACAGTTCGGCGTGGTTCGCGCACTGCCGAGCCGAGACGGCTGGGAGAAGCAATGGCGTGATTTGATGGAGACACCTGCCCTCCCTGTACCACCGTGCCGCTTCATTACCCCACCCATCGCCAGCGACCCTTGGCCAGCACCCTCGGCACTTGGTCTGGACGATTGGACCCCACCGTTGCGGCAAGTGGGCGGCAGGCGAGCCGGCATCGCGACGCTAGATAGTTTCCTGCACGACCGCAGCCGCCGTTACCGTGGCGGCCTCTCTTCTCCGTTACTCGCCGAAGACGCCTGCTCGCGTTTATCCCCCTATTTGAGTCACGGCTGCCTGAGTCTGCGAGAAATCTATCAAGCCACCTGTCGCAGACTGGCACAACTCGAGCCGGCAGCGCAGTGGCAAAAACAGGGGCTACGCGCCTTCCTGTCACGCCTGCACTGGCATTGCCACTTCATCCAGAAACTGGAAACCGAGCCAGAGCTGGAATGGCGCAACCTGCATCGCGGGTATGACGGGCTTCGAGAAAACGAATGGGATGAGGCACGCTTCGCCGCCCTGCGTGAAGCGCGTACCGGCTGGCCGTTGGTCGACGCCTGCGTGACCATGCTGCATACCACCGGCTGGCTTAACTTCCGCATGCGGGCGATGCTGGTCTCGGTGGCCGCCTATCCACTATGGCTGCATTGGCGACCGGTCGGCCTGTGGCTGGCACGGGAGTTTCTCGATTACGAGCCCGGTATACATTGGAGTCAGCTGCAAATGCAAGCCGGCACCACCGGCATCAATACCACCCGCGTCTACAATCCGCTCAAACAGGCCCGCGACCACGACCCGGAGGGCCGCTTTGTGCGGCGCTGGCTCCCGGCGCTGCGGCGGGTGCCAGACACCTGGCTATTCGAACCCTGGAATATGCCGGAAGACGTGCAGCGGCGCTGCGGTGTGATCGTCGGCGTCGACATTCCGCGCCCGATAGTAGATCTGGAGCAGGCCACCCGTCAGGCCAAAGAGCGAGTACACGCCCTACGGCGCAAGGCGGACGTACGCCTGGCGAAGGCGGAGATTGCAGAAAAGCATGGTTCCCGCAAACGCACCTCAGGCAAACGTCGCGCCAACAGCCAGAGCCAGCACCAGATGCACCTGGATTGGTAACGTTAACCTCGCGGCAACGCAAAAACACCGGTGTTCGGCCAGTGCCGGCATCCGCCCCGGAACCACCTCCCTATCTGCCCGAGGACGACAGAGCAGACAAGATCATTCATAAGCAACGCCCTCGGCTGTTCCGGAAGCGGTAGAGACTTGCCGGGTTGGGGACGTGTTGAATGAAAAATGCCGTCACTGTCGAAGTGACGGCATCGGGGTGACGATTTAACATCCTCAACCGTTATTTACACGCAGGAGTCTGTTTGGCTCCGTAGGTTGCCTCACTCTTCGTGAATCCAGAACCTGCATTTGAAGAAAGTTGCTCGATGAGGCCTTTGCACGAGAAGCCTCCCGAAGCGAGATACTCCTTCGCTGCCTTCACTGCCTGCTGGTTCCAATCCACTTTCAGGCTGTCCACAGCAACAGTGGCATCGGCAACCTTGTAACCATCACCGGCATTTGAAGACAGTTGTTCAATCAGCCCTTTCCGTGAGAACGCTTGCGAACTGAGATAATCCTTCGCAGACCTAACCGCATTAGTCTGCGGTCCGGTCAAACCACCTGCCCAGCTAGACGAGGCAGCAAACAGTGTGGCAATCAGCGTGATCTTCAAAGCTTTCATTATTGTATCTCCAGATAATATAGCCATGCGGCGCCCAAACATTATGGGCAAAATATACTATATTAATATGACGTACATCACAAATTATCCAATAAGACTTGCCGCTAACCGTTTCACCTATTTTGCAGGTCCGCGAGAGATGGCTAATGCCTGAAGGACAACGGCAAGACAGGATTTATCGAGCCGTTGAAGTATCGTCGTGTTTTTTTCTGTGAAATGGTGTCACTACCCTTCCTGTGTACCAAGCGGGGATAGTCCGGAAGTGTTTTACGGATATGTATTTATCGGAAACGCCATATCGGCACATGATACAAAGCGCTGCCTGACCTCGCCATGTAGCGTGTCAGAGACATACTGCCCCCTAGTGTATTCTCCCACCACTCTCAACCAGAAAGCAGTGGCAGCCCGGTTATCCGGCAATTGAACTATTTCCCATGTCCCGGGCAACATCGCGAACACGTGCTGCGCAGCGGCTCTTCCCACCCCTCCACGACGGCAACCCCGCATGATAAAAAACTCGCTCATCCGGTAATCAACGTCGGCACTCATATAAGGGAACGGTTTGGCTCCCACCAAGGCCAAGCCAACGGGGCGGTCATCAAGCCAGATCAAATACGGGCGGACCGCCGGGTTATCACGATCCCGCCAGGTCGGCAGATAGTCGGGAGTCCATTCGCCACCACCATCCAGTTGGTAGAAATCGGTAAATTCGCTCAGATCATGCAGATAAAGCGAATACATGGAGCGCAACAAATCCTCTTGGCCCGCAGTGACAGGACGCTCGACCCGTATTTTCATTCCCGGCTTACCTCCATCAGTGTGTTCCGGCAAACCTCTGCAACGTGCTCTGCCATCCATTCCCGATCAAGCGATAACAGGGGGCTACGCTCGAGAGGCCTTCTATATGGCATGATGCACTACGAAGAATAAATCTGTAAGCCATACCAACAAACAGCGACACTAAGGCAAGCAAGTTTAACGTGCATCACTCTCAGGAGCCGAGATGAGCCAATCGTCCCCCACCACCGCCTTACTCGTTATCGATTTGCAAATCGCCATGTTCCACAGCCCGGACTTCCCGCCGATTCATAATGCACCGGCCCTGATCTCTACCGTGCGTGCCGTCATTACCAAGGCACGGGACCAAGGTTGGCCTATCGCATTCATCCGCCATGACGGCGCGGCAGGCGACCCACTTGAACCCAACAGCGCAGGCTGGCCGGTGCTACCCGCCCTTGGGCAAGCGGATGATGAGCCCACCTTCGGTAAACAGGTTGGCGATGCCTTCAGCGATGAAGCACTGTGTGACTGGATAGCCCACCATGGCATCGATCATGTCATTCTGGTCGGCGCACAGAGCGAGCATTGCATAACGGCAAGCCATAACGGCGCACTAAGCCGGGGAATCGACGTCACGGTCGTCAAGGATGCCCATAGTACCTGGGACTCCGATGCCGGCAGTGCCGACGAGATCATTGACCGTCAGAACCAGCAGTTCGCCCAACAAGGTAGCCGGGTGATCGCAAGCGACCTGCTTGATCTTCACCCGGCACTTCGTGCGACACGCTGATTCGGAGGTTAGCCAGAGGCCGCTGCAGCGGCACGACGGGCCTTAGGGTCCGGTTTTAGCTGAAACACCCGGGCCGGGCCGGACAGCCATTGGCGCGCCAGGGCTTTTACCCGCTCCGGCCGAATCGCGGCAGCGAGAGCCGACTCGTTTTCGAAAGCCGCCGGATCCTCTTCGGTGCCCCCGCTGCGAGTGAGTGCCAGCGCCCAGGATCCGGCATCTTCCAGCGCACGCTGACGTCCCTCCAGCCATTGCTGGCGAACCCTGGCAAGCTCGGTATCGTCAGGCCCGTTACGGGCGAAGGAGAGCACCGCTTCTTCCGTCATGCGCGCCAGTTCGTCAAGTCGGCGCGGGTCGGCACTAAAGCGGATCCAGGCCATGAAAGTGCCTTCAGGGAAACGCAGCAACATCGGAGTGGCGCCGACGGCATAGATCGCCGATTCATCACCGCGCAAGCGTTGTTGCACCCGTTCCTGCACCAGTTGGCCGAGCCAGTCGGCGACGATCGCATCGGCTGGCGACCATACCGCCGGCGCGACGTACTGCAGATTGACGATCCCTTTGTCCTCCTGCCCGGCTTCCATGACGTGACGTCCTGCACCGGGTTTGGGTTGAAGCCCTGCCGATAGCGTAGCTCTCCGCGGGGGCGCTTCTACCTCAAGCCCGGCAAGCCAGATTTTTGCCAGATCCCGTACCTGGTTCGGGGACACATTCCCGACCACCGTAACGATCCAGTCCGAGCGACTGCCGAACAAACGACGATGGTGTGCCATGAGAGCGGGAGCAGACATCGCGGCCAATTCATTGGCCGATGGTCGTTCACCAATTTCACCGTTCTTAAGACCATTACGGTAAATGAAGCGGGTAAATGCACTGTCCACGTCCTCGACAGGCTGGCGTGTGAGCGACTCCTTGCGCACCGAGTCCAGTGCAGCGGCTTCAATGGACGGGGCCCGAAGCTTGACACTCAGCAAGGCAAACAGGTCTTCAAGACGGCCGGCAGAAACGGTGCCGCTCAGTCCGTGTTGCAGCGACAACACGAACGGGCTCAGAGCGATCTGGCGCTCGCGGGACCACACGGCAAGCGACCGCCCGTCAATACCGGCGTAACCGCCACGTTCGGCAAGGGCCACCGCCATACTGCCCATATGCCGCAGCTGCGGTGTTTCATCGGCGAGTCCGCCTGGCGCAATGGCGCGCACTTGCACCGGCCCCTTGAATCCGGGACGCGACAGAAGCTGAAGTGTGATGCCATTGGAGAGTCGCCAGCGGCGATACCCTTCCGGTCCGGACACCGTAATTTCCCGGGCATCGCCAGCGACCGGTTTGGGCAGCGTCGCGGGGACGTTGGCCCTGACCTGAGCTTGTGTGGCAACAGGAGGATGTGCCTTCAGCCCAGCGCGTACCACCTGCACCGCCCCCAGACTCAGTTCGGGGTCACCCTGGCGGGCAATTTGCAGGATTTGCATCGGCAAGTCGTCCAGACTTTGCCATACCGCCCGGATATGATCGGAACCTGCGCGCGGTGCCCACTGTTCATTGATTTCCCGCCACTGCCGCGCCGAGAACCAGGGAAGCCGGTAATGCAGACTCTCGACCAACCGGTCTGCGGTCACTCCGGTTTCCCGGGGCTGACGCTCGGCTGCGCGAGCATTCTGCACCTCTTCATCAACGATGGCCGACACCTCACTGCGCGAAGCGCCATGGACACGCAGCCGCTCGATTTCGGCCATAACGGCTTTCAGGGTCGGGGCAGGGTCCCCGCTGACAGGCTCGACAGCCAGTTGATACTCCACACGGTCAGTCGAGACCAGCGTAGAGCCGGGTGCCATGCGTGGCGACCGGAACACGGCACCGGGTTCAAGCGCCTGAGCTTGCAGCCGCTTGACCAGAATCTTGATGGCAAGGCTTTCCAGCCAGTCACGCCACACGGAGGCGCTATCACTGGATGGAGCATCAAGCTGGCGCGCCCAGCGAATCATGATCTGGCGCCGGGCATTCTCCGCATCGGTAAACCTGGCCACCTGCAGCGGAGGTCGCGCAGCAAACCGGCTGAGTCCCTGATCAGAGCGCGCCGGTGCCCGGGCATTGAGTCCGCCGAAGCGTTCTTCGAGCAATCCCTTGACCCGAGCCGGATCGACATCACCGGCGACCACCACCGTCATGCGTTCGGGACGATACCAGCGGTCATAAAAGGCACGGGCCTGACTCACCGGAGCATGACGCAACACGGCCTCGGTGCCGATGACTTCGCGGTCCGCGTAGCGGCTGCCGGCATAACGCAATGCGTCCTGCGCCAGTCCGAGCCGATAGGAGACGCCGCGTTTCATACGCCACTCCTCCAGAATGACCGACCGCTCGCTATCAAAGGCGGCAGGCTCGAACAGCAGTCCTCCAGACCAGTCAGCCATCACCCGGGTGGCCAGATCCAGTTTGGCCGGGGTCGCATGGCTCAAGGAAAGCGAGTAGCGGGTGTAGTCATAGCTGGTCACTGCGTTGACATGGGCTCCGACCGACAAGCCGGCCGCTTCCAACGCTTTCACGCCATCGGTTCCCGGAAACTGCCGGGTCCCCTTGAACGCCATGTGCTCAACGGCATGAGCCAGCCCGCGTTGCTCGTCAGTTTCGTGCAAAGAACCCGCGGCCACGTTCAGGCGTAACTCTACCTCGCCCTTGGTGCGAGCATCGGGCAAGATCGCATAGCGCAGGCCATTGGACAGTACCCCCTGAATCAGCGCCGGATCAACCGGCATCGGCGCGGCACGTACCAGAGCAGACATGACCAACAGGCCGGCAAGCGGCCACCGCGGCATCAGGCCAGACATGGCACGATCTCCTTGCTGACATTCGCTGTACTCCATACCTGCTGACGCGTGTACGTGCCATGTGGCAAGGGCTGGTGACTGATGGTCAGGCTGGTCAGCGCCGGCAATTCGCGATACAGCGTTGCCAGCAATTCAAGCGCGGTCTCCTCGTCCAGTTTGTTGATCGGTTCATCCATAACCACCCAGTTCGGGCGATGCAGAAGCAGCCGGGCCAACGCCAGTCGCTGGCGTTCACCACCAGACAAACGACGCATCCAGTCGGCCTCGTCATCCAGACTGTCGACAAGACTGCCCAGACCGCTGGCTGACAGGGCATGGCGGCAGGACTCGTGCGACACGGAAGCGACCTCGTTCGGATAGGCCAGCGCGGCAATCAAACTGCCTTGGGCGATATGGTTGTTTTGCGGCAGGAACATGCCATGGCCTTCAGGCAAGCGGATAACCGAGCCGTCGGCAGCAGGCCACAAGCCGGCAAGCAAGCGTGTCAGCGACGTTTTGCCAAGACCGGACGGCCCCTGCAGCCACAGCCGTTCCCGGTGCCGTAATTCAAA
>JAGLBD010000021.1:21198-22892 GCA_018260425.1 Pseudogulbenkiania sp.
CCCAGTTGCATTTTGCCCGACAGAAAAACGGGAATAGCGCAAAAGATCGGCACGAGGCCGGAAGCCTGCCCGTAGGCCACGGTGAAAAGACTCAGATTCTTTTCTTTGCGGATACGCGCTTCCTGAGCGGCAACGACCTCGTCAAGGCGCCCCATGGCACGCTGCTGCTCGAGCGCTTCGGCACGCTGGAAGCTGATGGATTCTCCATAATGCCGCTGCCCAAGCAGCACGCGCCGCAACTCGGCCTCCTTGCGCTGGATGAGAAACTGGATACCGGCAAGCGCCTTGCCCAGCCAATGGGTAACGAAGGAACCGGTCAGGGTATAGATCACACAGGCCCACACCAGATAGCCGGGAATCGCATTCCCCAGAACCGGCAGGGGCAGGCTGGCAGACAACTGCCAGAGGATGGTGCTGAACGAGATCAACGACAGGACGGAGCTGAGCAGGCTGAGGCTGGCATCCAGCACGCCGCGACTGAACAGTGCGGTATCTTCGGCCAAGCGCTGATCGGGGTTGTCATGACCGGCCAGGGTTTCCAGGCGGTAGTGCCGCCCTTGCTGCAGCCATTTGCCCAACAGTTTTTCAGTTAGCCAGGCGCGCCAGCGCAGGGCCAGCCGCTCCTTCAAGTAGGTTACCGCCACCCGGGTGGCCACAATGCCTGCCAGCAAGGCGAGATAGGTGCCGAGCAAGCCATAGGTTTTGCCGGCATCCAGTGCCTGCAAGGCGTTGTAGAAGTTACCGCTCCAACGGTTGAACTCCACCCCCAGATACACGCTGCCGACGGCCAGCGCCAGCGTCAGCCCCAACAACAGCGTGTCTTTTCTCCCGCGTTTATCAGTCCAGTAACGGAACAGGAACCGGACTTCGCTCATTGTATACAAAATATTTAATCCATTTATTTGGTGTATGCTAGAGTGTAAATGTTAATCATTCTCATTGCAAATTAACAAAAATTAACTTTACAATGTTGGCCACACATGACTGATGTTCGCTGCAAAAGTGCGAACTTGGTCTTTATTCACTGAAAAAGTTGCTGCCATGTCCCTGCCTCCATATCGATACCGACTACTGTTCACACTCCTTTCATGCGCAACGCATCAAGCGCTGGCCACCGAGGCATCCACCGAATTACCCACCGTCAACGTCACAGCGACCCGCAAAGACACGCTGACGGGCAAGTCGATGCTGGACAAGGAAAGTATCAAGGAGCGACCCAATCAGAATGGCAACCTGACCGATCTGTTGCGGGACAACCCTGCCGTACAGTTTTCCAATGCGGCGGGCAGTAGCATGACACCGGGAGAACTGAGACCCGACCAGATTTCCATTCATGGCAGCCCGTTCTGGCAGAACCAGTTCCGTCTGGACGGCATGGGTACCAACAATGATCTGGATCCGGCGGACAGAGGACAGGGGCAACTGGTGGTATCGACCGGTTCGGATACCCAGGGTTTTTATGTCGATAGCCGCCTGCTTGAGTCAGTGACCGTCATGGACAGCAATGTTCCAGCGGAATTCGGCGGCTTCACCGGCGGGGTGATCGATGCCCGAACCAAGCGCTATTCCGGGAGCGATCATTTCGCCGCCAGCTGGCGCACCACGCGCGATAGCTGGACGAAACAGCCTCTGGATCCGGAGATGGACAGTTCCGCGCAGCGCAATGACGCCAGCGCACCCTCAAGGTTCCAGCA
>JAGLBD010000021.1:22992-25935 GCA_018260425.1 Pseudogulbenkiania sp.
CTCAATGGTCTGAGCCATTCGGATTACACCCGCAACCACGACTCCTACGGTGCCTCGATCAGCTGGACACAAGGTCTGGACAGCGGCCGTTTCGAGGCAGTGGCCGGCATCGGCCTGCAAGATGACCGGCGCGACACCGCCGCCAAAGAACGGCGCAAAGTAGGCGATATTGCCGAGTTGCGCGAGTTGCTGACCCGTCAGGCCGAAGGCATGCCGTCTCCGGAGAAAGAGCAATGGCTGGACGTGCTGTCGCGTGCACCGATTCTTAACGAGCACGGAGGCTACGGCAATCTGCAGAGCCGTCAGCGCACCTATGAAGCCCGCTTCAAATTCGAAGCCAACCCGATCGCCACGGGCCCACTGACCCACGCGGTCTCGGCGGGCATTCAACTTGCCCGGGTGGCTGCACGCTACCGGCGTTCCGAAGACAGTGTTCAGGTCACCTACGGCTGCCGTTACGACAGCACCGGCTGCAGTGGCTCGTTCGACCCGGTGTCACGTACGGTATTCCCCGCAGGGGAATCCAGCACCCGCTTTGCCAGCAATGGACTCTGGCTCGAAGACCGCATCAACGTCGGCCGCGTCGAAGCCCGGCTCGGCATGCGTGTCGATCGCGACGACTTCCTGCGCGAAACGCTGTTCGCTCCGCGTCTGGCACTTGGTTGGGATGTCAACGGCGATGGACGCTGGCTGATGAATGCCGGCCTGAACCGCTACTACGGCCGCTCCATGCTGGCCTACAAGCTCAAGGAGGCTGAAAACCGTGGGCTGTATCAAGAAACACTCGACTGGTCGTCCGGCACTGGCGAGCCAGATGTCTATCGCACCGAGCTTGGGCAGGATTACGGCGGCTATGCCGGATTGCGAACGCCGTATGAGGACGAAGCGTTGCTGGGTCTGACCTATCGCGGTAACAGCGCCGTCACCGGTGTCCGTTACGTGCATCGCGACGGCCACGACCCGGTGGTCCGCGACCGGCAGTTCCCGGAAGCGATTGCCCTGCAGACAAAGCTGCGCTTGCTGGAGGACCGTCTGCGCAGCCCCGGGCTGAGCAACGCCGAACGCACCGCGTTGCGCCGCCAGATCGCCCAGTTCCGGCGCGACAATGCCGACACGCTCAACAAGGCGACCTTCCTGAAGTATGTGAATCGCGGCAAGAGCCGCTACGATGCGGTAATTTTCGAGCTGAGGAATGCCAAGCCACTGGTGCTGGCCGGCAGCTTTACCCAGGCATCGGTGTCTATGACACTCAGCCGGCAGCGAACCAGCCTGCAAGGCAGCGACGCCTACAACAGCATGACCTCGGACTACCATGTCCGCACCGACAAAGTGTGGCATAACGACCGGTTGGTAGACGTGTCCTCGCTGAACTCGCCGGACTTCAACCGCCCGCGCGCCCTGAACCTGACGATCTCGACCCAGTTGCCGTCATACGGCCTGAACCTGAGTCATCAGCTGCGTTGGCGCAGCCACGTGACACAGCCCGAGCAAGATCGCAACAGCGTAAAGAAAGTGGGTGATGACTACTTCTACATGGTGCGGGACGAACGCCTGCCGAGCACCTTCACCTGGGATGCACGGCTGCAGTGGAAGCCGGCATTTGCCGCTGGAATGTATACCTCGCTGGAGGTCAGCAATCTCTTGAACCGGCGCAATGTGACGGGCACCTACACCTATGGCGACAAACGCTATCGCCGCTACGAGATGGGTCGCCAGTTCTGGGCCGAGATCGGCTATGAATTCTGATACGTAACCACCGACAGGGGCCGGGCCAGTTGATGCCCGGTCTCTCCAACCGGTCCGCCGCGGCGGCTGTTCACACAACCGCCCGTTTCGCGCAAACTGCATGAAACTCGTCTAGCCGCACCCCGTCAAATCGCCCCCTGACCAGGCACTGTCGCCCCCCCTCCTCCAGACAAGGACAGTCGCTCCGTGGCTGATCCACATCACTATTCATAATCATTTTATTCAAAAACATATAACAATCACATTATTGATGTATATTGGGTAACACCAATAAAAACAAACTGATATCACCCAATCAGGGATACGCAATTAGCGCGCGTGCACTCACCCGACAGCACCGCATGCACACGCCTTGCGCAGCGCCCAACGAGAACAACCATGTACAGACAACTGATGTCTCTGGCGGCAGGTTTACGGACAACACTACTACGGAAGCTGTTCGTTCTGCTGGCAGCCCTCGTTGTTTCCGCACAGGCGATGGCCGTCGTCGTCACGCTCCACCCCGCGAGTGGCACCCACCTTGGGACCATCGCACTTGGGCAGTCGATCAACGTGACGGTAGTGGCAACCGGCGGCGGCGTACCTTACAAATACTGGCAGTGTGATGCCGGTGCTCCCGACTATGACGGTGATGCCATCTGTCTGCCTGCAGGCCTGAGCATCGATCGCGATACCGGCGTTCTCAGTGGCACGCCAACCACACCGGGAACCTATACCTTCACGGTCTCGGCAGTGGAAAACTTTGGTGACACCGGTGCCGCGACTTACACGCTGGTGGTCTCCAGTGCCCTGCCCCCCACCGCTGGCGCGGTCAATGCCACCGTTCCCGCCAATAGCAGCAGTAATGCCATCACCCTGAACCTCGGCGGCGGGGCCCCCACCAGCGTGGCGGTATCCTCTGCCGCCAGTCATGGCACCGCCACGGCCAGCGGCACCAGCATCACCTATACCCCGACCGTCGGCTACTACGGCTCCGACAGCTTTAGCTATACCGCCACCAACGCCAACGGCACCTCCAGCCCGGCCACCGTCAGCGTGACCGTGACCCCCCCGACGCTAAGCTTTACGCCGGCCTCATTGAGCAATGGCATGGTGGGTAGCGCCTACAGCACCACCGTCAGCGCCAGCGGCGGCATGGCACCTTACACCTATGTGGTCAGCGCCGGTGCTTTGCCAGCCGGCCTTATCCTCAACCCG
>JAGLBD010000021.1:26035-27759 GCA_018260425.1 Pseudogulbenkiania sp.
GCCAGTGCCGTCAGCGCCACCGTGGCCGCCAATAGCAGCAGCAACGCCATCACTCTGAACCTCGGGGGCGGAGCGGCCAGCGGCGTGACCGTGGCCTCTGCCGCCAGCCATGGCACTGCCACGGCCAGCGGCACCAGCATCAGCTACACCCCGACCGTCGGCTACTCCGGCTCCGACAGCTTTGCCTATACCGCCACCAATGGCAGCGGCACTTCCAGCCCGGCCACCGTAACGGTCACCGTCAGTCCAGCCGCACTGAGCTTCACGCCGGCCTCGCTGGGCAGCGGCACGGTGGGCAGCGCCTACAGCACCACGGTCAGCGCCTCCGGCGGCACCGCACCGTATAGCTATGCAATCAGCGCCGGCGCATTGCCGCCCGGATTAACCTTCACCCCCTCAACCGGGGCGATCAGCGGTATGCCATCCGCCATCGGCACCGCCAACCTGACCATCAGCGCCACCGATGTCTACGGTGCCACCGGCTCGCGCGCCTATACCCTGACGATATCGGTTCAGGCACCCACTGCCGGGGCGGTCAGCACGACGGTAGCGGCCAATAGCAGCAGCAACCCCATCTCGCTGAACCTTGGTGGCGGAGCCGCCAGCAGTGTGGCCGTCTCCTCTCCCGCCAGCCACGGCACCGCCACGGTCAGCGGCACCAGCATCACGTATACCCCGAACAGCGGCTACTCCGGCACCGACAGCTTTACCTATACCGTGACCAATGGCAGCGGCACCTCCAGCCCGGCCACCGTCACCATCACGGTCAATCCGGCACTCCCGATTACCGGCGAAGTGACGCTCACCGTGGCGGCCAATAGCGTCGACAACCTGGTTCCGATCAGCTTGAGCGGTGGAGCGGCCAGCACGATTGCCATCGCAACGGCTCCGGCGCACGGCACGACAAAAGTCGACGGCAAGACGATTCGCTACACTCCGGCAGCCGGTTACAGCGGCAGCGATAGCTTCACCTACACCGCGTCGAATGTAACGGGCACCTCGGCTCCGGCCAAAGTCACCATCACCATGACCCGACCGGACCCGACCAAGACAGCCGATGTCGCCAATATGGTTGCCACCCATACCGACGTGGCAAAACGCTTCACCCGCGCTCAGGTAACCAACTTCCAATCCCGGCTGGAGTGGCTGCATCGTCGACTGGATGGCGGGAGTGTCCGTAGCGGCTCGCTGGAGCAGACCACCCCGGCGGTTCGCCCCAGCCCACGTCCGGCCGCCCCCGACATGGCGGGTAACGGCTTTGCCCCCTTTGCCGATGCGGGTTCTACCGCCCCTTCCGGCACAGGCCAGACACCGTTTCCGTTCAGAAGCGGCCCCGCC
Organism: Pseudogulbenkiania sp.; assembly: GCA_018260425.1. Lineage (GTDB taxonomy): Bacteria > Pseudomonadota > Gammaproteobacteria > Burkholderiales > Chromobacteriaceae > Paludibacterium. The sequence goes on from JAGLBD010000021.1 coordinate 27,374, forward strand.
CCGACCGGCCAGGAGCCCACCTTCAACATCGGTGGCAGAGCCAACAACCTGGGCAACAGCGGCCTTGACGTGTGGAGCGCCGGGGTCATCAGTCTCGGCCATTACAAAGAAGCGGACATTCACTTCAGCACCTCAGGGATCTCCTTTGGCGCCGACCAGCGCATCAGCAACAAACTGGTACTCGGGGCGGGGATCGGTTTCGGCCACGAACGGCAGAAAGTGGGTAACGATGGCAGTCGCAATACCGCCGATGACTACTCGTTCTCGGTCTATGGAACCTATCAGCCACTGCCGGCGCTGTATCTCGACGGGGTGATCGGCGCCGGGCGGATGGATATCGACATGCGCCGCCATATCTCCGACGCCAGCGGCGACGCACAGGCAAA
>JAGLBD010000021.1:27859-33316 GCA_018260425.1 Pseudogulbenkiania sp.
GCGCAACGCTCGGCAGACAAATCGACCGATCTCGGGGCAAGATTGGCGACTACGTAACGCACACCTTGTTCATCACGAAGCCGGACGGTGAACTGGTCAAGCTCATTCCTGCTGCCTTCGAAGACATAACTGAACTTCCCATCCGGCGTCAGATTAATCCGACCATGACGCGGCGCCGAGATCAAATCGACCCGCGCGCCCCACTTGGCCAACGGCTTGCTGCTGATGATGCAACGCGACTGGCTCGCGAAATTCAGGTTCTGCCGGATGACACGAGGCACGAGTGCGGGTGCCGGGACGGCCACAGTCGCACGACTTTCACCCAAACGGGTAGTACCCGTCGGTTTCGACGTATCGACGAAAGGTGAACGCGGCGCTACCGGTACGGCCACCGGACGGTTTTTTGATAATGACACCGGCGCTTGCCGGGTTGTCAGAGGCCCTTCACACTCAAGACGGCCGGGCTCGGTGATCGCACACTCGGTCGCACCAAACGTCGCATCGCGCTGGCCAAGCCGGTTCAGTGCGTCATTGACCGGTCCCAGCGCATCCAGACGACCGCCATAACGCAGTGCCGGCGTTTTGGACAGATAGCCGACGCAACGGAAGCGATTGATCAGACTCTGCGGACCTTCTCCGGCACCGGTACACGCCACCGGGATACCGTAGTTTTTGAAATGCCCCTCGACGACCGAAGCCTTGCTGATCGGCCACTGGTATGGCATCAGCCACCCCCCTTCCGGCGCATGGCTGAGCGTCCAGGGCGAGACGGCATAACTCTCCCGCTGTCCGGCAAGCCAGTTTGTATAGGAAGAGGTCCGGTGACTATCCCCACCCAGACGAGCAACCCAGGCATCGAACCCGGCCACATCATCTTTACGGGTTTGAGCAAATAACTGCGTCAACTGCTCCGGGGCATTGGCGTGCAGGAAATTGAACCAGAGTGCCGCGTGGTGATAGAACGAGAACCGGTCTGCACCATACGAGGAATTCATGATCACGCGGGGCGACCAATTGACCCGCGGATAATCATGATGAAGCGACTCCAGCACATTGGGACGTACCGCAATTTCCTTGCGGGACACGCTCCCGGCAAAGAACTCCGCCACCCCCTCGTCGAACCAGGCCATCCGGGTCGAACGGTCATACAAAGCACTCTGACCGAAGGCTCCCTTGATCAAATAACGCCCGGCCAGATAGTGCACATACTCGTGACGCATCAACTCCTCGAGCGTCAGACTGCTTTCGCCTTTCTGGCGCTGGAAGGTATAGAACGTCGCATCCTGTTCGATATACATGCCGCCGTTGTCAGAAGGAAGATTATGCAAGGCCAACTGGTAATGGCGATAATCGGCCGGCGAACCAAACACTACGGTGGTCAAGGTATCGTTGCTATCGCCATCCACGGGTTGGCGGTTGCCGGTCACCGTCATAAACGACGCGTTGACCTGCTTGATCGAATGATATAGCGGCACCACCTCGGCAAAGGGCAAGCTGGTTTCCACCACCAGTTTGCCGCCATCGAACAGCCAGCGATTCGGCAACAACCGTTGACGCAGCTCGTCAAGCGCACCACACAGGCGATCTTCCTTGTAGCGATTGCAATCCACCTTGGCGACCTTCGTCAGGGTATACACCACTTCGGCCCATTCCGGAGAAAAGCGCTTGGTGGTTTTGAGAATGCCAGCCACGGCAGACTCGGCCCGCGCACTCGGTCCTTGACCATAGCCGATATAGCGTCCGGTCTCCCGAATCATGTTGCGGTACAACTGCGGGGTGACAAACATCTTCTCCCCCCCTTTCAGCAAGCTGATCATACTGTTGACCAGCACGTCCGCTTCACCACGCGCCACGCGGATGCGCATCTGTGCCTCATTCTCATGGACCCGGAATGCACTGTACTGCATGCCGTACATCCCGAGCGAAATCAGCCGTTGATTGAAGCGGACCGGGTCACGGGCATACTGACTGAAAAAGTTCCGGACATGACGGAAGGACGTGTCGAAATCCTGAACCGAATTCAGCAACGTAGTGGTTTCGTTCAGCACGCCGGCGATATCGGCATTGATATAGGAATCTTCACGAACTTTCCGGGTCGCGGTCTTTTCCCACACGGTCCGATTACTCATCAGCGCATTGATAAACGCCAAAACCTGCTTATCCACCGCGGAGCCAAATTCCGGCACTTTGCCAGGCTGATCCGCCTTGACGTAGTAGGCACTGCGCAAAAATGACGCCAATGGCCAGATACCGGAGCGAATCTCGCCATCCCAGTCCGCCGCACGTCGTTCGGCTTCTTCCGCCACGGCCAGCATAGTGGCACGGGAATAGAGCGTTTCGGATCCCGGCTCATAGCGGTACAGCAGATTGACGCATTCTCCCGGCAACGTGACCAGATAATTGACCAATGCCTTTCCGGACAAGCTGCGCAAGGTCGATTCGTCGCAAGAGCCGTACCCCAGGGAGTCCCAGGTTTTGTTACGGCCTTGCAGATCAGAATTCCCCATTGGCCCTTCCGTCACTTTTGACGGTGGAGCGCCACGGGCATAGACCGGTGCCTGATCCAGAATCGGGGAATGAGCCAATCCGCCGGACTGTGCTTCTATCTCTGCGGGTTTCACGGCCGGTGCCACGGTCGGCAATGAAGGGGACGTGAGGCCACATTGTTCGAATTCGACGCAGCCGCTCAACGCCACCCCCAACATCAGAGGCAGGCCAACCCATGCGGCTTTTCTGCCGAGTCTCGCTTTTTTCATTTGATTCGTTTCCTTATTCGCACAGACGCAGGTAAGACATCCCACGTCGACGCCCTACTATTCCACCGGACACGGCGAGCGACGATCAGCGAATACGGCACTAACAGGGCAATAACTTTGCTTATGCCACCAGAAAAGGATGAGGTGCCCCCTCCCGGGTTCCGCCGTCATTTCTAGACGCAAGCGGCCCCACTCGACAACGGCAACTTGAGCCGGACTGCCTGACAGTGGATACTGGCAGCATTGTTTTCGTTTCTGCAGGAATTCACGCCATATGGCTTACCGAATCGTATTTGTAGAAGATGACCCGGAACTGGCCGGGCTGATCAGCGAATTTCTGGGCCGACATGAAATGAGTGTCGTGATCGAACCCCGGGGCGATACGGCAGAAGAAGTGATTCTTCGGGAAAAACCTGATCTGGTCTTGCTCGATATCATGCTACCCGGTAAAGACGGGCTGACCATCTGCAGGGAGTTGCGTCCGAAATTCGAGGGTCCCATCATCATGCTGACCTCGCTGGACAGCGATATGAACCAGATTCTCGGGCTGGAGCTGGGTGCAAACGACTATATTCTCAAGACCACACCGCCTTCGGTACTGGTGGCACGACTCCGCGCCCAACTCCGCAACCACAAGCCCGCCACTGACACCGCACGGCCCAATGCCGCCGCGCAGCGCAAGCTGGTGTTTGGTCAACTCTCCATCGACCCGATCAACCGCGATGTCATCCTGGATGGCGAACAGGTCACCTTGTCCACCTCGGACTTCGACCTGCTCTGGCTGCTGGCCAGTCATGCCGGTGAAATCATGAAGCGCGAAACACTGCTGAAGAACCTGCGCGGGGTCAGCTATGATGGCCTGGACCGCAGTATCGATGTGGCCATTTCCCGGTTACGCAAGAAACTGGGGGACAACCCCAACGAGCCGTTCCGCATCAAGACCGTGCGCAACAAGGGTTATCTGTTCTCGCTGTCAGGTTGGGATTGATTCATGCGCAAGCTGTTCATCCAGTTCTACGTCCTGCTCATCAGCTGCTTCATGGTTGCGGTGGTGCTGGTGGGTGTGGTGTACAAACAGGCCGTGGATACGGTGGGAGAACGGTATCTTTCCGATCTGCTGCGCACCACTCTGACCCTGATCGAAACCGAACTCAAGGGTGTTCCGCAAGAACTCTGGTCGGAAAAACTCGAGCAGGATGATCACCGTTTCACCTTTCATGTCAGAGTTGAGCGGGAGAACGCCTACGATCTTGACGAAAAGTCCCGGCAGGCACTGGCGCGTGGCGAAATCGTCATGCTGGAAGACAACTACCTTTATCTGCAGCAGATTGAAAACAGCGATTACATTCTGGTGGCAGGTCCATTGCGCTACCTGTTTTTCCTGCATCAATTGAAATGGTTCGACTACGCCTTGCTGCTTGTCATCGGTCTGTCTTTGGCGGTACCCGTACTGTTATGGATGCGGCCGCACTGGAAGGACTTGATGACACTGGAGGGAATGGCGGTGCGCCTCGCGCAGGGCAACTTTACCGCCCGTGCCAAGTTACCCCGTAATTCCGGAGTACGCCGGGTTGGACAAGCGTTCAACCGCATGGCGAACAGCATTGCCGATCTGCTGGCCAGCAAGAAAGCCCTCACCGATGCCGTAGCCCATGAGCTGCGCACTCCGCTGGCGCGTATCCGCTATCGACTGGCCATGTTGGACGAGCATCAGGCATCTCCCTCGATCCTCGCCATGGAAAAGGATCTGGATGCCATCGACCGGATGATTGAGGAGTTATTGTTTCATGCCCGCCTCGACCGACCGGAGGTACCGCTGAACATCACGACTTTCGAGGCCCCCAGTTGGCTCACCGAGCGCGTTGCCGAACAAAGCTCGATGGCCCCGAACCTCTCGTGGCGTACCGACCTGACTTCGGAATGCCCCGAATCATTGACAGCAGACCATCATCTGATGACCCGGGCACTCGACAATCTGCTCTCCAATGCACGGCGCTATACCCGCAGTCTGATTGCTGTCAGCCTGCGGGAAATCGGTGATGAACTGCAATTGAGCGTTGAAGATGATGGTCCTGGCATCCCTGAAGAAGATCGCGAGAAGGTATTTGCCCCCTTTGTGCGTCTGGATCAGAGTCGTGACCGGGCGACTGGCGGGCATGGACTGGGACTGGCCATTGTGAATCGCATTGCCAAGGCACATAAAGGACGTGTAAGAGTCGAGACATCCCCCTATGGTGGCGCTCGATTTACGCTATCGTGGCCACGGGATCAGTCCGTACATTCTGTTACACGGGGAAACAAAGAGCAAATAGACGCAAAATAACCCGAGTCAATATAATATCGACACCTAGACAAGTAATACGCTTGTTCTGACTCGATTGAAACATCAGGAAATCAAACCAAATGAAAAAGCTTATCGCGCTCGCAATGACCGCCGTTTTCGGTCTGTCTTCCGCTGCATACGCTGCTGACGCTTCCGCTCCGGCCGCTATCCACAAGACCCACGCCAAGAAAAAAGCCGCTGCTGTTGTAAAGGCTGACGCTTCCGCTCAGAAAGCTCAAGCCAAGAAAGCTAAAAAAGCCGCTTCCGCTGTAAAAGCTGACGCTTCCGCTCAGAAAGCTCAAGCCAAGAAAGCTAAAAAAGCTGCTTCCGCTGTAAAAGCTGACGCTTCCGCTCAGAAAGCTCAAGCCAAGAAAGCTA
>JAGLBD010000021.1:33416-33539 GCA_018260425.1 Pseudogulbenkiania sp.
TAAAAGCTGACGCTTCCGCTCAGAAAGCTCAAGCCAAGAAAGCTAAAAAAGCTGCCTCCGCTGTAAAGACCGACGCCTCCGCTCAAAAAGCTCAAGCCAAGAAAGCTAAAAAAGCTGCTTCCG
>JAGLBD010000021.1:33639-52821 GCA_018260425.1 Pseudogulbenkiania sp.
CTGTAAAGGCTGACGCTTCCGCTCAGAAAGCCCAAGCTAAAAAGCACAAGAAAGCTGCTTCCGCTGTAAAGGCTGACGCTTCCGCTCAGAAAGCCCAAGCTAAAAAGCACAAGAAAGCCGCTTCCGCTGTAAAGGCTGACGCTTCCGCTCAGAAAGCCCAAGCTAAAAAAGCTAAAAAAGAAGCCAGCAAAGCCGCTGCTTCTGCTGCCAAGTAATCTCTGATTCTTGAGCAATGATCGGGGCGCCAAGGCGCCCCGTTTTCATTTGATGGATAGAAAACCATGCGTCTGTGTTCGCTGCTCCTGTCACTGTGTCTCGCACTCTCCCCACTGTCGGTAGCCAATGCCGGTAAATTGACCAAAGAACAGTTGACGCTGTTTTTCGGGAAAGATAACCGGGTACCCGTCCCCGTGTCGAACGCCCCCTGGAAGAGTATCGGGGAAATCGTTACGCGTGGTGAACTGGAATGTACCGGCACGCTGGTCGCGCCGGATGTCGTCATTACCGCAGGACATTGCTTTCTGGGGCCGAACGGCACACTCGATCCCGCCGTTTCTTTCAGTCTCGGCCAGATCGGGGATAGCTATCAACAAAAAATCGGCGTCAAGGAAGTCTATGTCAGCAGCAAACTGCTCAAGGGACTGATTCGCCGCAAAGACGGTATCTATATTCCCCCCAAAGTCGCCGCATGGGACTTTGCCTTTGTCCGTTTGAATAGCAAGGTAGACAAGGCTTACAGCCCGATCCCCTACTTCACCGGTACTCAAAACGAGCTGTCCGACCTGCTGGAATCACTGAACTATAACGTCACCCAGGCAGGCTACCCGGAAGACACCGACAACATCATGATGGCGCACAAGAACTGCAAAGCGACGGGGCTGCTGGAGGATGGCCGCATGGGACATCAGTGCGACACCTTGTCCGGCGACAGCGGTTCACCGGTATTTGCCTTTATCGATGGCAAAGCCGTCATCGTGGCCGTACAGAGTTCGGCGCCAATCGCCAGCAAACGCAAGGCCGCCGACAACATGGCCGTGAGCGCCCCGGTCTTCCGGCAGGCGCTAGAAGCATTTATTCGTCGCGGCACGCACTAAAAACAACAGCCCTGCCAGCAGACTGACAGGGCTGTATCGGAGCATAACCGGCTCAGGCGGCGCGAGACGCTTGCTGAAGCTGGATCAACTCGGCAATCCCTTTACCGGCCAGATCCAGCAAGGCATTCATTTCATCGCGACTGAAAGGGACACCTTCTGCCGTCCCCTGAATTTCGATAAAACGCCCGGAAGCCGTCATCACCACATTCATATCGGTTTCGCAGCCCGAATCCTCGACATAATCGAGATCCAGCACCGCTTCATCCCCGACAATCCCGACAGAAATAGCCGCTACCGCCTCGCGAATCGGATTGACTGCCAGTTTACCGGCACGCAACAAGCCGTCTACCGCATCAGCCAACGCGACCCATGCGCCAGTAATGCTGGCAGTCCGGGTGCCGCCATCGGCCTGAATGACGTCGCAATCGATGGTGATTTGGCGTTCGCCAAGCTTTTCCAGATCCACCACCGCACGCAATGAGCGTCCAATCAGGCGCTGGATTTCCTGGGTCCGGCCGCTTTGCTTGCCGGCGGCGGCCTCGCGGCGCATGCGGCTCCCGGTGGAACGCGGCAGCATCCCGTATTCAGCCGTCACCCAGCCCTGCCCTTTGCCCTTGAGGAAAGAAGGCACCGTTTCTTCGACAGACGCCGTACAGATCACTTTGGTATCACCGAATTCGACGAGGACAGAACCTTCGGCATGTTTGGTGTATTGACGGGTAATACGTACAGTGCGCAAGGCATCGGCGGAACGCTGAGAAGGTCGCATGAATAATTTCCAATAAATAGTCAGTGCATTATATCGAGTGACACGCCGAGAGTCTCAAGGAGTCATTGAGTAGCAAGGGTTCCGTTGTTATAGTTGCAAGGCCTGGATTTAGAACTATGACAAATCCGGGCACCAAGACTCTCTAAAGACCTGATCCTCGGAGCCCAACCATGATTTCCAGCATGACTGGCTTTGCCTCGGCAAGCCGCGAATTTCCCGGAGGAGTGCTCAGCCTGGAGCTGCGCGCCGTCAACCATCGTTATCTCGACGTACAAATGCGTCTGCCCGAAGAACTGCGCGTCATCGAGGCACAGCTGCGTGAGCTGATTTCCAGCAAAGTGACCCGTGGCAAAGTGGAATGCCGTGCCGGCCTGAATCAAGCCGAGGGCGAAGCGCCGACACTGGAGTTGAACCGCGACACACTGACCCGCCTGCTGGGTGTGGCTGACGAAATCGCCAGCCTGGCACCCGGAATGAAAGGACTGTCGGTCGGTGAATTGATGCGTTGGCCCGGCGTTCTGAAAAGCAATGAACTGGCCCCCGAAGTGCTCCACCAACTGTGCATGGAAACCCTGGGGAAAGTACTGGGAGACTTCAATGCCTCGCGCCAGCGTGAAGGCGAGAAACTGCGTGACCTGCTGCTGGAACGCGTTGCCGGCATGGAAACCATTGTTGCCGGTATTCGTCCGCGACTGCCGGTGATTCTCGATGCCTACATGCAAAAACTCTCGGCACGTCTGGCCGACGCACTGGGCAATGTCGACGATGATCGTATCAAACAGGAGTTTGCCCTGTTTGCCCAGAAAATCGATGTCGATGAAGAACTGTCCCGCCTGACCACGCACCTGACCGAGGTGAAGCGCATCCTCAAGCAAGGTGGTCAAGCCGGCAAGCGTCTGGATTTCCTGATGCAGGAATTGAACCGAGAAGCCAATACACTGGGCTCCAAGTCGGTTTCCACCGAAACTACTCAGGCGTCGGTTGAACTGAAAGTCCTGATTGAGCAAATGCGCGAGCAGATCCAGAACATCGAGTAAGGTTTCACACAGTGGCACCGAACCAACAGAAGCCCCGCCAGTCGGGGCTTTTTTACGCCTGCTGGCTTTGCAAAAACAAACCCCATGGAGGACAACGTGAAGCCCTGGCTGCCGGAAAGGTCGGAGTGGCTAAGCAAGCCACACCCATCATGTCGCAATAAATAGAAAACAGCGACACGTAAAAGGTATATGTCGCCGTTGGGAACATGAAACCTGGACGTGTCGCAAAAACAAAGAAAAAGTAACACGTTATGTTGACGTGTCGCTTGTGGCGACATACTCTCAAAACATGTTCCAAATTTCAGGCTTTGACGACATGACTCATTCAGCAGCCGCTCCAAGCTGGCAAGCCGGCGTGCCACACAACCTCCTGCCGAGCTTGCCACCAGCAATAGACCTGGAAACAAAAGCGGTTCTGAAACGATGCATCACTGCACGAGCGGCTCTGGCCGAGCTAAAGCAGGCGGCAGAGCTGATTCCGAACCAGACAATGCTCATCAACACGATTCCACTGCTAGAGGCAAAAGACAGTTCCGAAATCGAGAATATCGTCACCACAACAGACAAGCTCTTTCAGCATGCGCAAAGCGATGGGCAGGCGGATGCCGCCACAAAAGAAGCCCTCCGTTATCGCTCCGCCCTACAGAGAGGTTTCCAGTCTCTAACGCAACGCCCCTTATGTACAGCCACAGCCATCGAGCTTTGCCGCACACTCAAAGGGGTTGATATGGATATCCGCCGTGTGCCTGGAACGCAGCTTGCCAACGACCGCACTGGCGAAGTGATTTACACCCCGCCAGAAGGAGAGCCCCAGCTTCGAGATATGCTGTCCAACTGGGAGCAGTTCTTGCACAACCAAACGGACCTTGATCCGCTTATTCGAATGGCAGTGGGACACTATCAATTCGAAGCGATTCACCCCTTTTCAGATGGGAACGGGAGAACTGGGCGTATCATCAATATCCTGTACCTCATTCAGGAGGAACTGTTAACGTTACCCATTCTGTACATGAGTCGGCATATCATTGCCCACAAGAGCGATTACTACCGCTTACTGCTAGATGTCACGCGACAGGGCGCCTGGGAGCCGTGGCTACTGTTCATGCTGCAGGCCGTAGAAGAAACGGCCCACTGGACTACTCAAAAAATCGGGGCCATCCGTTCGCTCGCCGAGCACACCACAGCGTTTGTGCGTGAACACCTACCCAAAACATATACCCGTGAGCTGATAGATGTGATCTTTGAGCAGCCCTATTGCCGGATCGGCAACCTTGTCGAAAAGGAAATTGCCCAACGGCAAGCGGCTTCACGCTACCTGAAAGATTTGGCAGGACTGGGCGTCCTACACGAAGTATCTGCGGGCAAAGAAAAGATTTTCATTCACCCCAAACTAATGCAGCTGTTAGTACGAGACAGCAACGTGTTTACACCCTATGCCTAGATAAGTAGCTTCCCTAGCTGCCATGCGCACAGAAAGTAGCCCGAACGACAAGCACTCCGTTTTAGCGTGTTCCCATGGGTGTACCCACAACAAAAATGCGAGTAGCCCAATCCTTTACTGGCAAGGCATTGAGGCTTCCACTCAATAAACAGATCCAACGCCGTATCGTGCCCTGGTACAATGCGTACAGCAAATCCTCCCAAGCCCCGCCAGTCGGGGCTTTATTCATCCCCCCTCGCTAGAGCTAGCCCCATGCCAGCCATACGAGTAACCTAGCGGGATTGACTTTGCCCTGACGCCCTTCATGCCGCATCTTGTCCACTACGTTAACGCCATCCACGGCGCAAGCACCGACATTGCCGTGACGCAGTCCAGCAGCACAACCGAACACTGGCTGGACCAGGACTATCAAGTCAGCCGCACCGATACGACCTATCAGTTCAGTGATGGCGCCCATATCCACTGCCAGATCGATCAAGACGACTTTCCGGCCGAACTGGCCTGTGCCGAATGCTGGATCTGCTATACCGTCATCCAGCACCCTGAAGGGTCCCCCATCCAGCCATCCCGCATCCAGTTCGACAACAGCTGCCGGGAAAGTTGGTGGCGAACCTACCACTCGGCCTGACTCCCTTGCGGCGCATCAGTCAATGATCACGACCATCCTCATTATCTTTCTCATCGTCTACCTCGGCATGATTATTGGTGGACTGCCCTTCCTGCAGCTCGACCGTACCGGTGTCGCCCTTCTCGGGGCCATCGCACTGGTCAGCATCAATGCCTTGAGCATGAAAGACGCGGTCAATGCGATTCACTTGCCGACCGTAATCCTGCTGTTTTCTTTCATGGTAATTTCCGCGCAAATGCGCCTCGGCGGTTTCTATGACTGGATAACCCATAAGCTGGCGGCGTTACCGTTAAGCCCATCCGGGCTACTTGCCGTGCTGACCGCCACTTCGGCGGCCCTGTCTGCCGTGTTCAGTAATGATATCGTCTGCCTGGCCATGGCCCCGGTTCTGGTAGATGCCTGCAAACAACGCAAGCTGGCGCCAGTCCCGTTCTTGTTGGCATTGGCCTGTGCTGCCAATATTGGCTCGGCGGCCACCCTGATCGGCAATCCACAAAACATGCTGATCGGCCAGACCTTGCGCCTGCCCTTCGGCGGCTATTTCCTGGAGGCGGCCATTCCGGTGGGACTGGGTCTTGTCATCAGTTGGGGGGTGATAGTCTGGTACAACAGAGGCCGTTGGCTGGATGAAGTCGCCAGCGAGGTCGTCGAACCGCAACGAGAGGGGGTGCCATTCAATGCCTGGCAAACCGCAAAAGGTCTCGTGGTTGCCGTGGTACTCCTACTGGCGTTTCTGCTCGCCCCCTGGCCGACCGAGCATCTGGCGCTCATCGGAGCCGGAGTGTTGCTAATGAGCCGCCAGTTGCACTCGCGAAGGATGCTGGGACTGGTCGACTGGGAGTTACTGGTACTGTTTGTGAGTCTGTTCGTGGTGAATCATGCCCTGCAGCGCACCGGCATCACCACAGAGGCTATCCATTACCTTTCATCACTTGGCATCCAGCTGGATCAGCCAAGCGCACTGTTCGCCACCACCTTCCTGCTGTCGAACATAGTGTCTAACGTCCCCGCCGTGATGTTGCTGCTGCCCGTCACTCATCATGAGTCCGCCGGATTACTGCTGGCGTTGGTCAGTACGCTATCCGGTAACCTGCTGATTGTCGGGAGCATCGCCAATATCATCGTGGTGGATGCGGCAGCGAAACGGGGCATTGCGATTGACTGGAAATGCCACGCTCGCATCGGCATTCCCGTCACCGTATTGACCTTGCTGGTCTCCGCCCTGTATCTGCTAGTACGCTTTTAAGGAAGTCATGCACTGACACTCAGGCCAGACTAGCGACGCCGGACACCCCATCGGTCAAGGTCGCCACAAACCGGGCCGTGCGCGGATCAACCGGACGGGTAAAAATCTCGCCGGCCGTGCCGGTCTCGACAATCTGCCCGTCTTCCAGAAACACCACCTGCTGTGCAATAGCGGCCGCCAGACGCAAGTCATGCGTCGCCATCACCATGGTCATGCCCTCGGCTGCCAGCTGCCGTAATACCTCCACCACCTCGATAGCCAGTTGCGGGTCCAGCGCCGACGTGGGCTCGTCACACAACAGCACCCGTGGCGATGGCGCCAAGGCACGGGCGATGGCCACGCGTTGCTGCTGTCCTCCCGACAAGGTTGCCGGCCAGGCGTCGGCCTTGTGTGCCATGCCAACCTTTTCCAGCAACTCGAAGGCGCGGTCTCGTGCTGCCGCCTTTGACCAGCCATGCACGGTCAACAAGCTCTCCATCACGTTGCCCAACACGGTTTGATGGGGAAACAACTGGAAATTCTGAAACACCATGCCGGTCATGCTGCGGACGGATTGCACATCCTGACGCGTCAGTGTCTTGCCGGACTGGAAAGACAAGGCCATATCACCCAGCTCAAGAGAGCCTGCCTGCGGAGTCTCCAAAAGGTTCAAACAGCGCAGCAAGGTACTCTTGCCGCTCCCGGAAGGACCGATCAAGGCGGTCACTGATCCTTCGGGAACGGTCACTCCCACCTGCTTGAGAACCTGATGGTCACCAAACCATTTGTCTATTTGGGCGAGACGTATCATGACGTGGCTCCTTGCAGGTTGGCATGCTTGCCGTAGCGTTGCTCCATTCGTCCTTGCAGGACGGACAACACCGAGCTGAACAACAGATAAATCAGTGCGGTCTCGGTATACAGAATCAGCGGTTCATAGGTCACCGACGCAATGCGCTGGGCGGCCTGAAACAACTCGGGCACCGTCAGCACGGCCGCCAGCGAGGTATCCTTGATCAGGGAAATAAAAGTGTTGAACAAAGGGGGAACCGCGGTACGGGCTGCTTGCGGCAAAATGGTACGCCGCATGGCCTGACCCCAGGTCATCCCGATGGAGTAGGCCGCCTCCCATTGCCCACGCGGCACCGACTCGATGACCGCGCGAATCACTTCCGAGGTATAGGCCCCCACGCTCAGGGAAAACCCCAGCAATGCCGCTGGAAAGGGATCGAATACGATGCCGGCTTTGGGCAAGCCATAAAAAATCACAAAGAGCTGGACCAGCAGCGGAGTTCCGCGAATCAACCAGACATAAAAACGCACCACCGCCACCAGCGGTTTGGGGCCGAACAAGCGCACCAGCGCAACCACGAAACCCAGCGATAATCCCAACGCAAAGGACGACAGGGTCAACGGTACGGTAAAGACAATCCCTGCATAGAGTAGCGAGGGAAAGGAGTCGATCATTAACTGCAACCAACTGGGTATCATGCGAAGCTATTCCTGACAAATGAAATGGCCCCGGAGGGTCCCGGGGCCAGAGTCGCCACGTGGTGGCGAGACTTAGCGTGAAACGTCCTGACCGAAATATTTCAGGGAAATCTTTTGATAGGTGCCATCAGCCTTGATCGCGGCCAGCGCCTTGTTGATGGCGGCTTGCAGCTCTGGATTGCCCTTGCGCAGCAGGATTCCGGAGGCTTCGGCATCCTTCTCCGTGGCAACCACCTTCAGTTTGGCGTTGGGTTGATGTTTTTTGAAATCGAGGAACGACAGGCTGTCATTGAGGGTGGCATCGGCACGTCCGGAAGCCACCAGCTCGACGGAATCATTAAAGCCTTGCACCGGCACCACCTCGGCACCATTGGACTGAGCCAGCTTGCCAAAGTTACTAGTCAGGGTATTGGCCGATTTCTTGCCCTTCAGATCGGCAAAGGAGCGAATCGAGTTATTGTCGCTGCGCACGATCAACACCGCCCGGGAAACGATATAGGGCGTCGAGAAGTCATACTTGGCTTTGCGGGCCTCGGTGATCGACACCTGATTGATCACCGCATCGTAACGGTTCACATCCAGCCCGGCGACCAAACCATCCCATTTGCCTTCAACAAACTCAGCCTTCACACCCAGTTTTTGTGCTACGGCACGACCGATTTCAACATCGAAACCGACCAGATCGCCCTTGGCGTCATGAAAGGTAAACGGTGCATACGTTCCCTCGGTGCCGATTTTGAACACGCCGGCACTGCGAATCTGCTCCAAGCCGTTACGGGCATTGGCAGCCGACATGGCAAACAGGGACACAAGACCGAGCAAAACGGCGGAATGAATACGTTTCATGAAGGACTCCCGAAAGAAGAATGACGCCGCAAATCCGGACTCGTCACCAAGACTGGAATGCGCTGGACATGGCACCACTCTACAAGCAGGTGATACGAGCATCAAGGAATATAAAATGCTCAGAAAATCACCTTACGCTATATGCAAAACGCAATGACAAACAAGTCAACGCTAAGAGATAGCAACAACAAAATCCCCTACGACCCAAAACAATGACATTTGCGACCAACTATAGAAACAAATACTATATTTTCTTTATTTTCAATATGTTACATACAAATAAACCGGTTTTATCAAAGACATTCCGCAAATATGACTTTTGCAATTATTTACAGGTATTGAAAATCACTGGCGTTTATTAATAAGTATTAAGCCACGATGGTGCAGCGGGAAGAATCATCTGACAATGGCGAATCGACTATTTTCCGAGCAGCACCATCATGCGAACCAAGCCTGCATGTCCGGGAGGCCACTTCGATCCTTCGATGGTGTCCGGCTTATCCCTCCCCAACGACACACCCTCGCTTCGAGCACGTTCCTGCACAGAAAAGCTGTTCAAGGAATTGCATAGAATCCTGTTTGGCAAACCGCGTCGCCACAGCATTGAACTGTGGCCTTATCTACGCCTGACGCGCTCGGCAGCAGGCGGCATTCAGTCGATCAGCATCAAGGGGCACGCCATTCCCCTGGTCCCGATTGAAACCCTGGCAGAGCCGGCCGGACCCGACCTGCACATCATCGCGACCGGCCCATCCATTGCGACCATCAATTACCGACGCTTGCCCTCCTCCCGTCTGCTGGGAGTCAACGGCGCGATCGAGTTGACCCGCCACTACCCGGAACTGCATTTTGATCTGTACTGCATTATTGACTACACCTTCATTACCGGCCGGCCCGACATCGCCAAACGCATCGTCAATGATGCAAGCCTGACGCTCATTACCTCACCGAAATGTCTGTTTTACCTGATCAGGCTGCTGGGGGTTGATGCGTTGAACTGCCGGATTGCGCTCATCGAAGATATTGCCGAGCGCTACAATGAGCCCACTGGCCGCTCATTGCGTCAGGCTGCGGCTCATCCGGCCATGCATACGCTACCGGGCAATGCTGCGCTGGGATTCAGTCAGGATATTCATCAGGGCGTGTACCGGGGCGGTACGGTTGCCTTTGTCGCTTTGCAAGTCGGTGCCGCACTCGGCTATGAAAAGATCTATTTGCATGGGGTCGATATCGGCAACGCCGATACCCAACCCCGCTTTTACGAAACACCGCAGAGCCGTCAGGGCAGCCATCTGATCGCCGAATACAGCGGAATCATCCTGCCTTCATTCCAACTGGCCGCCGAAGTGCTGCGAGCCAGAAAGATCGTGGTGGAAAACCTCTCTCCCGTCAGCGCCTTGCCGGAGAGCATTTTTCCGAAGACCGATGCAGCAAGCCTGTATTACCCGGCATCGAATGGCTCGATGACACGCCATGCGCTGAAGCAGCAGGTCGTGCCGCCCTCCGGCCGCTATCTGACGCTGAAAGCCGGCTAAGCCGCTTTCAGAGCACCTTGACCTCAAGACCCTGATTAAAAAAGACCCCGCTGACTTTTCCGTGCACCGACAGTTTACGGATCAACTGCATTTCCTCCCCCGACATCGCCGACAAGGTGGCTCGCGAGAAACCGTTGATCTGTAAAAAGTCCTGACGCCGCATCCCGGCACAGGCACCGGAGACCGGACCGATGCCGAAAGGCATGCCGAAGCGTTCCTGCATCTGGTGCATTGGGGCCAAGCCTGCCTGCTGTTCGCCGGTGGCCAGCAAGTGGTAACGTTCTGGCCAGTGTCCGACCAAGCCCAACTCGGGGTCACTCTCCAGCGCCTCGATGACGGCCTTGTCGAAATGAGGAGGGAACGCGGCGATATCATCATCGATCTCGATCAGGAACCGGCCTTCCGCCAGAGGAAACACGTCGCGGTAAAAGTTGATTCCGGTATTGGAGGTGTTGAACACGGCCTTGGAAATACCGGCCTCGCGAATCACCTCGCGAGTTGCCTCCCAGTCATCATTGACCCCGATCACGATCTCGACATCCGTGCTCCACAGCGACTCCCGGAGTTGTTGCAGGGTATGGCGCAAATGTTCCGGACGCTGCCAGGTAATCAGCACGATACTGAGCTGACAGCGATCCTGATAACTGGCCAAACGGTGACGACACTGCTGATAGTCACCGATTTCTGCACTGAAGGCCCGGGGATCCACATTGGCGAGCACGTTGGTCAAGCTATCGACCCGGCCAAAGTACAGCAACAAATCCACTAGAGCACGCTGGGCCGCCGGGTGCCCCGGATACTGGCGGTAAAAGGCCACCACCGGGTTCATACCGTACATGGCCAGCGTCGGCAAGGGCTGGCCGGTCGTGAGGTATTTGAACACCATAGCCAGCACTTGGTACACAGGGGGGATCAGGGCGGGATCTTTCAGCCCCAGTTGCAACAGCAAGGCGGCCGCTTCGTCGAGACGCTGCAGGGTGACCAACTGAAACGCCATGAGAAGCTGATCCCCGCTCTCGCCATGCGGTGCCCCCAACGCCTTTCGCACGATCTGATTCGCCCCGGCAGGGTCAGACCCGACCCGTGCGAGATAGTCATACAGGGCCCTCAGTACATCGAGTTGAAACGGTTCGTCGGGGACAGGATGATTGATCATCAGAGGCTCTCGTCATTGGTCGGCTGGTTCTGTTGCCAGATCAACCGCGCGATCGCAGCAGAGTCCAGCTCGCCTTCGCCACGCTCGACCAGTTCGGCGATCAAACCCGTTACCCGCTCGGCTTGGGGCAATGCGATGCCCATGGCCTTGGCGGTATCCATGACGATGCCCATATCCTTGAGATGCAGCGTTGCCTTGAAGCCCGGCGCATAGTTGTCATCGATCATACGTTGACCATGGACATCCAGCACGCGGCTGCTGGCAAATCCGCCCAACAGCGCCTCACGTACCGGCACCGGGTCAACACCGGCACTACGCGCCAACTGCATGATTTCCGCCACCATCGCAACGCCCACACCCACCGCGATCTGATTGCAGGCCTTGGCGACCTGGCCAGCCCCCGAGTCACCGATGCGGGTAATGGTCTTGCCCATGGCTTCGAGAACCGGGCGAACCCGCTCAAGGGCCTCGGCCTTGCCGCCCACCATGATGGTGAGAGTGGCGTTGATGGCGCCGACCTCCCCGCCCGACACCGGGCAATCGAGAAAATCGATGCCCTTTTCTGCCAGTGCGGTGGCAATCTCCCGTGCGCCGATCGGGCTGATGGTGCTCATATCGACACAGATCAGCCCCGGACGAGCACCATGGACGACGCCATGCTCGCCCAGTAAGACCTCTTTGACGTCAGGGGTGTCAGAAAGATTGGTAATCAGCACATCCACTTCGGCGGCCAGTGCGGCAGGCGAATCACAGGCACTGGCACCCGCGACCAGCAAGGGCTCGAGTGCGGCGGCGCGGCGCGCCCAGAGGCTCACCGGGAAACCGGCCTTGAGAAGATTGAGGACACAGGGACGCCCCATGATACCCAGACCGATATAACCGACTTTCATGCTGAAGCTCCAGAAATAGACACCGACAACCAAGACGAATCGCTCTGCCCCTCAGGGTCAGGAACGTGGATCCGTACTCAGCAAACTGTAATAGAGGGAATCATGCCAGGCGCCTTCTGCCCAATGTGTCTGCCGATGGCGACCGTCCAGCGAGAAACCCAGCGTTGTAAAGAAACCTTGCTTGGCGTGATCAAAGGCATAGATTTCCGACCACAGGCGATGCAGGCCCAGTTCTTCATAGGCATAGCGAATCATCACCCGCGCTGCATCGGGAGCAAGCACGTTATCGATGTAGATGCCATCCACCCCGAGATAGATCGAAAAATCTGCCGTCCGGTTGACCCAATCGATGTAGCACAGTCCACAGGCCCCCAACAGGGTCCCCTGCGTATCGACAATGGCAAACATGCGCGTCGAGGGATCACCATTGACCTTGCTCTCGAACCATTGCTGCTGCTGGGTCAGGTTCAATTCCCGGTACTCCCGGAAATAACGCCGGAGCCCGGGCTGGTTGCGCCATTCCATCAACTGGGGAAGATCCTGACTCTCGATGGCACGCAGGCCAACGTGTTCACCGTTCAGCATGCAGCCTCCAGATCGTTGTACAGCAGGGCTTCACCGTGTTTACGGGCATGCACCAGCGGCTGTCCCACCGCCACAGACAACTCGTAAGGGCGCAATGCGTCGGCCGGTGCCGGACGCAAGGCCTCCAGATCACTGGCCTGGATGATTTCCCCCGCCGCCATATCGCGGGTGAAACGCAAACAACGCTGCTGGACGACCGAGGTTTGCCGTTCATTGGCCTCGACCCGTTTGATGCCGTCTCCCAGCGCCGCTTCCAGTTCCCGGCTGCGATCGACCATCTCCCGCCACGAGGCGGGATACATCGAGAACGAGTGATCCGGCCCCACCCGGGAGCAGTCGTCGGTGAAATGTTTTTCAATGACACGGGCCCCCAGGGCAATGGCACCCAGCACCGTAGCGTGCCCAGGCGAATGATCGGACAAGCCCAGCACCATGCCAGGGAAACTCACGGCATAGCTGCGCAGCACATTGAGGTTGATATGACGAAAATTTTCCAGGGAACCGGTGTAGTTGGTATTACATTGCATCAGCACCAACTGGCGGTTATGTTGCAAGACCGCGGCGACGGCGCGCTGCACGTCATCGATATGACTGGCGCCGGTCGCCAGCATCACCGGTTTGCCGCGCCGGGCAACATACTCGATGAAGTCAGTCCAGGTAATATCGCCGGAGCCGATCTTGTAGGCGGGCAAAAACGGATCTAGCTGATCGACGGCTTCGGTATCATAGGGGGTCGTCATGAAGTCGATCCCCACCGCGCGGGCGGTTTCGATCAGCGCGGCATTCCAGTCGCGATTGCACTCATAGTCACGATAGACCTCGAACACCGATTTCTTCCAGGATGCCTGATGGCTCAGTTGCCCGCCCAGACTCTTGAAACCGACATCGCTGACAATTTTTTCTGCTTTGAAGTGCTGGAATTTGACGGCGTCGGCACCGGCCTCTTTGGCCAGATGAATCAGCTGTTTGGCACGTTCGAGATCGCCATCGTGATTAGCGGCGATATCCGCCACGAAATAGGTCGGGCAATCAATGGCAATTTCGCGTTCGCCAAGATGAATCACGCTATCGTAGTGCATGCATAGAGTCCTTATGATCGAGCAGCAATGCCGCTATCACTGCCTCGGTGTCGGGCAAGGCCCGCCCCAGCAGCGCTTCGGCCCGGCGCACATCCAGCCCGAGACTTTCCGCACGGCGGGCTCCCGCCATGGCGTGAACGCTGCCAGTGCGGGCATTCCGGCACGGCAGGCCGAAAGCCTCGGCCAAGGAGTGAATAAAGGTTGATTTGTTGACCGCCTGACACGCGGCGATGTTCAGCAAGCCGCTGGCACCGCCATCGAGCACGTCAAACAGTGCCTCGGCAAAACTCCTGACGTCCAGGCTTGAGGTATAAAAATCATCGAACAACGTCATGGGCTGCTCTTCGGCAAGCGTGGCCAGTGCCCATTCGACAAAGGTCGGCGCGTCAGGCCACCCACGAAACCCGACCAGATTGGTACGTACCACCAGACTGTCCGGAACCGTCAGGGCGAAGGCTTCACCGGCAAACTTGCTCCGGGCATAGCTGTTGACCAAGGTGACACGCGACTGCTCATCGTGCAAGCGGTCGCCATCCCCGGTAAAGAAGTGGTCTGTTGAAATCTGTACCAGCCGCGCACCCGACAGCGCACAGTAGCTGGCCAGCGTGGCGACAATCCCGGCATTGATGCAATAGGCCTGCCCGGGATCACGTTCACAGCCATCCAGTTGCGTGAGTGCCGCCGCATTGATAATGATCGAGGGGGAAAGCGCAGCGAGTACCGTGTTCAATCGTGCCGCATCAGTGGCATCAAGCTCGACGTCCGCCCCGCGGCGGGCCAGCCCCGTGCAGCGCAAGCCACGGCGGGCGGCGGTACGGCATAGGGCTTGTCCGAGCATGCCGGTGGCACCCAGCACCACAATATGCGGCAAATCAGCATGCAAAGCGTCTGCGGCCACGTCCAGGCTCCATTCCGACAATCAGGGTCATGAGCAGGAATTCTACGATAGCGCGCCCCTGCCGTATAGCAGGGGCCTGAGCACGCCAGCTCCGGTCAGGAGCGGCTTTTGACACTTTCCTTGATGGCCTCTTCCAGGGCCAGCGTCGACGCAGAGGGAGTGCCACTGGCGCGCGTCTCCAGAAAATAGACAAAGGCCAGCACTTCGGCCACGGCACGATACATCTCGGGAGGAATCTGCTGGTCCAGATCGACCTGCATCAACAGCGAAACCAGCTGGGGAGAATCGTGGACAAAGACCCCGGCCTCCTTGGCGCGTTCAATGATACGCTCGGCCATCTCGCCATAGCCTTTGGCCACCACACTCGGCGCCCGGGCGCCGTCACGGTAGGAGATGGCAACCGCCGAGCGGCGCGGATCATCACTCGGTGGTTTCATGCTTCACCACCAGCGAGGCCAATTGCAAACCGGCCAACTCGAAACCTTCCTCAAGACGACGGGCGTTGGCCCGGATTAGCTCACCGGCACTATCGGAGTCGGCCGCAAAGGTCACCTGTACCGCGCCACCCACCATGCGCAAACGGGCATTCAGGCTCCCCAACGCCGGCAATGACAAAGACATCGACGTCGTCCAGGCCTCCATGTCCGAGTCCCCGCGCCCCTCCCGTTCATCGGTCGCTTCCTGCTCGATCAGGATCGACATGGGCTGTCCAGGCCAGGCAAAGCCTTGCAAAGGAATCTGATGGTTTTCCTGAGTGGCCAGTTGCTGCTGCACCAGCTTGCCCAGTTCGACATGCGCCTGATCGGCAGCGGGATGACGCGGGTTGGACAAGGCGGCGGTCAGTCGTGCCTGTGGCTCCTCGCGCAAGGTCTCCAGCGGCATGCGCCCTTCTTCCCAGGCCTTCAGATGCGATTCATAAAACAAGCCGCTCTTCTGCACATCATGGCGCATGGTTTGTGCCAGATGCGTCGGTGTCTGGCGTGCGGCATCCAGATTAAGATTCTTGCTGGACGGGGAGCCCTCGCCACTGCGCAGCAGATCGGTCAAATAACGCGATGCCCGGCTGAGCGACACTTCGACAGAACTATCCTTGGCTTGCTCTCCCCCGGCCTCGACCAGCGCAAAACTCAGATCGGGACGCAGGGTGGCAACACGCAGATTGAGCGTATCGCCACTGATTTGCATCCCCTTCGGCATATTGAGGGTGAACAACCCGTTTTTGATGAGTACGGCAACCTGATTGTTATCGAGCTTTTCGGCGATTCGGGCAGTGACTTGCTCTCCGACAATCAGGGAGGGAAGTTTTTCCGGGATGACCGCTGCATCAAGCAGCAAGCGTCCCCCCTCCGTCAACAAGCGAATCGGGGAGATTGCCGACGTTGCCGGAGTGGTATTGCCTTGCGGTGTGGGACCCAATGGCGTGGGAGTGACTGGACCGATCATGAAGTTGAACTGTTCCGGTAAAGCGAGATGATCAACTCGGCCTCACTGCGGGAAATACCGCAGCGACTGGCCACTTCGCTGGCCCCCAGCCCCTGGCGAATCAGCTCGATGGCCTGGCTGTAAGGACTTGTCGGAGGTGCTGCGCTGACGGTGGGCGGCGGGGCCGCTGGAGCCTCAAGCCGTTCACCCAGACGAATGATATCGCGTTGCATGGCGCTGATCTGTTGTTGAAGCTGTTCGATATAGAGCGCCATGACCGGATCGGTATCTTCTTCCAGCAGCTTCAAGCGCCGGCGGAAATACCATACGGCACCGGCGATAATTCCCAGCAGAACAAGATTACTGGCCAACAGGGCAAAAGCAGACATGACGGGCTCTCCACAAACAACGCTTCATTTATGATTTTAAGAGCCCGGGAAACGGAACCCAAGAGAAAAGATCTCAGGGGCGATACATTTGCTTTAGCAAACGTTGCTGGCGAACGGGAACCAACTCCAGTGCCAATTCGCTTTGCCGGGAGGACACCAGCGTGTCGATCCGGGTGTTTTTGTCGAGCAGCGCGACAAAGGTATCGCGCAGATCGGGCAAACGCGACAGCAGTTCGCGGCCGGCTTCCTCAATGATCTGGTCCAGAATCGCATCACGCCGGTCGGCCGACACGCTGAGCGCATCCCAGTCGCCCTGTTCGGCGAGCTGCAGGATTTCCTCGGTCATCGCCGCAAAAGCAGCTACCTGCTCCCGCAACGCCGCGTCATTCATACCCGAGCCTTGCCCGACTGACTGTCGGCACTGCCAGCACCCTGCGGACGACGATCCAGCTCTTGCCAGGCCGGCAACAGAATTCCGAGCAAACTGGAAATCTCGTCGATGATTTGTACATCGTTATTGAGATTCGCCACACCGAGACGGTACTTGGAATATTCGTACAGATCTTCCAGATTGACCGAAATATCCTTGCCTTTGGAATGATCCAGCGAGACACGCAGGCCTTCGAGAATGTCCTGCGCACGGCTGATCATGGCCGCTTTTTCCTGAAAACGATTCTGACTGATGAAGACTTTGGCCTGCACCAGAGACTTGATCGCGCCTTCATAGAGCAGAACAATCAGACCCACCGGACTCGCGCCATACACGGCAACCTCCAGTGCGTCATTTTCATAGGCTTTATTGAATTGCTGAAGGGCTAGGCGATTGTTCATCTATTTATACTCTTGCTTCCCGTCCGTCGGAAACCTCTCCGGCGTCACGGCATGATTGACTTCAACCAGAGCCTGCAATACAGGACCTGCCGCCTGCAGAATACCACTATTCAGACCGGACTCGCGCCTGAAAACACTATTCCGTGCCGCCAACCGGGAAGGGGCATTCCTTCCCGGGCTGGCATCAGGCCTTGTCCGATACCAGCATGCCCTTGAGGTTATCAAGCACCTGCACGGGCTTGCTGCCATCGTTGCCCGCTACGGGCTTGGTGGTCGCCTTGTCCAGTGCCTCTGACATCTTGATGGCTTCTTCGGAAGGGATCTGGCGGATAACCGTCTGGGACGATTTATCCACCACCTTCACCACCTGACGTCCACTGGCAGTGTCTACCGAAAACTCCAGCTCGGCATTGAACATCGAGGAGTTGTTCAGCTTGTCGAGCGACTTGCTCAAGGTCTGCTCATCGACAGGCTTCTGCTGCTGTTGCTGCTGCGGCTTGCCCTTTACCCCGGAGTCATTGCTGCTCTTCTGGGACGACACCGCTGCCGGAACCGCGCCGGCGAGTTGTGTCGGAACGGGCTTGCTGTCGGCAGAGGCTGCTGCAGAGTCAGAACCTACAGGCAGTGACTGTGCTGTTACAGGCAGCACAGTGTTTGTGTTGATAGATGACAAAAGCATGATAACCTCCACCTAAATAGGCTCCCGAGAAAGAGTCTCGACCGGAGCCTCACCACTACTATTCATTACCCCTTCAGCAAATTGAGTGCTGCCTGGGGCAACTGATTGGCCTGGCCCAGAATCGAAGTACCAGCCTGTTGCAGAATCTGGTTACGGGTCAGGTTGGCCGTTTCCGACGCAAAGTCCGTATCCATGATCCGGCTGTTCGACGACGTCAGGTTTTCTACATAGTTCTGCATGTTCGCCACCACCGCCTGGAAGCGGTTTTGCAGCGCACCCAGCTGGGCCCGGGTGTTCGACACGGTATTGATGTCGCTGTCCATCTTGCCCAGTGCTGCCGACGCAGCACCCGAGGTGGTCACGTCAATCGTGGTCACACCGGACAAGGAGGTGGCAAAGGAATTCAAACCGGACATTTCCACACCGCTGGCCACCACCTGGTTGTCCGAGGAGCCCGATGCGCCCACCTGGAAGGTGATCGACTGGCCGCTGGTCAGCAGCTTGGTGCCGTTGAAGTTGGTGGTCTGCACGATCCGGGAAATTTCCTGGGTCAGCTGGTCCACTTCCTTCTGCAACTGCGAGCGGTTGACGTCACTCACCGAACCGTTGGCCGCTTGCACCGCAATTTCACGGATACGCTGCAAGTTGTTACCAATCTGTCCCAGCGCGCCTTCCGCCGTTTGGGAAACCGAAATACCGTCATTGGCATTACGGATACC
The DNA here is from genome assembly GCA_018260425.1 of Pseudogulbenkiania sp. Lineage (GTDB taxonomy): Bacteria > Pseudomonadota > Gammaproteobacteria > Burkholderiales > Chromobacteriaceae > Paludibacterium. Next base: position 52,354 of record JAGLBD010000021.1, read on the forward strand.
CTGATTGTTACCGCGAATCGATGACTGGAGCGTTTGCGAAATCGCCAATCCCGCTGCGTCATCTTTCGCACTGTTAACCCGCAGGCCGGACGAAAGCCGCTGCAGGGAAAGCCCCAAAGATTCATTCGATGAGGACAGGTTTCTCTGAGCGTTCAGAGACGCAATATTGGTATTGACAACTATCGGCATATTTTTATCTCCACTGAGCGTGTGGTTCTGGTCACTATAGTGATTCTATAGTAACCCTGCCCAGAGTTGAAACTCTCCTTTGTCATGGCCTTGCTAATAATCAACTTTATTGGCAAGCACGCAACGCCGTGAATTCGGGGGGAGGGCTAATCTCCCCCCGATTCACTCAATCCCGCTGTTAGCCTCGGAGCAGGTTCAAGGCGGCCTGCGGCAACTGGTTGGCTTGACCCAGAATCGAGGTACCGGCCTGTTGCAGAATCTGGTTACGGGTCAGGTTGG
>JAGLBD010000151.1 GCA_018260425.1 Pseudogulbenkiania sp.
CCAATATCTGTCACCGCTGCTACAGGATTTGCTGAGTATGGCGAGAACGGATCAACGAATGAATCCAGGAGCAGGATTCGATTGAACAAAGGAATGCCATTGGGCAAAGCCAACACGTGCTACCGGGCAATTGAAAACACCGCATCGCCCAGAGGCAGGGCGATCACGACTGCAACAAGGAGTCCCAAAAAGGGGACGATAAGTCCCATAATGGGACTTATCGGATTATCGTTTGCTTCCCGGACCAACGCCCTCGGTGTTCCGAAAGCGGCCGATGGTCGCCAAGGCCATCAGACGATGATTATGGCGAGGGCGACCTACCGTCACAACCTGAGCCAAAGCACCGGCCCATCATAGGCTCGAAGTTGGATCTTTACCGCTGGAACCATGACGCGAACCCGCTGGCTTTTTAGGCCCGCCCCACCACGGCGCTTGCCGCGAGCGGAGACACGCACGACTTGCAGACCCGTTCAGAGATGGCAAATTCAGAACAGGTATGCATAAGCACGGGGTAGCAATTCACCACTGTAGCCATTAGGAACTTTTCCGCCGACCCGGGTAGTCGGCAAGCCGGTGTATACGGCTACCGCTTTTCCATATGCGTTAATCGCTACCTGTGGGTCCGACATTTCAACTTTATTGGCAATAGTTCTCCATGGAGCCCAGCCACTAGAAAAGTTAAAACGCCCCAATACCATCATTTCATTCCAATAGGAATTATTCCGATCATTCAGTTTTAAACTGACGACTGCATCACCTGAATCATTCATGGCGAGCGCAATATGGCCAAGTCGAGTTAGCGTGCCAAACGCACTTAAATCAATGGCTGCCGGCGTCGTCCAAGCCCCACCCTTGAGTGATTGAGACCACATTAGCCGCGCAGGGACCGGAACTCCATCATCAAAAGCTCGTCCAGAGACTTCCTTCCAGATAATCAAAGCATTATTTGATTGATCTACAGCCAATGCAGGCGCAATCGGCACGGAGTTACTCTCAGTACTCAAGCGTATTGAATCAACACCGAGACGGTCTCTTGTGTGAATACGACTCACCTGTAAATTATTGGTTTCACAGGTAATCATTCCATTGGGTAGCTCATTTGCCACCAGCGCGGCTAACACGCCTCCAGTATGGGGAGAACCCGCCGCCACCAGACCTCCATCATGCGCGTCGGTAAAACAAAGACCAGGATACGTTCCAACGGGAAATGCAAGAAAATCGGATAGATAGATATTCGCCATTCTGACACGGATATCGATTTGACCAGGCTTTATCAACGAATCGCTTAGTTGATAAAGCAGCCCAAATCCGTCTTTGCTTTTTGGCGTAAAGGCCGCATCTGAATAGCTACCGATAGCATATTGCTCAGTAGACTGGAAGCGCACACTTTGCTTGCCATCAGGTTCGGTCTTTTGCACCGCACTACTGGCTCGACTTGCCATGCTCAGGCGAATCGACGCGGTGAACGAGTTATCATCCAGCATGGCAAGATCCCAAGTGTTCACGCTGGTCGCATGAGAACTGCCGCCAGCATCATAGACCTTGGCCTCCCAACCTTGATTCTGAATAAATCGCGTTGCCCGATAAGCCCATTTTTCTGGTGAGGATATAGGTCCCTCCCCCTGATTAACCCAACCCAGAACAGCATTTCCGGCGGTATTCATTCTCAAGGTCATACCGTAACTGCTATCGATGTTGCGCACCTGAGGGATAGGCTGCGCAGCACTCCACTTGCCATCTAACGATGCCTGCGCCCATGAGGCGCTATCTTGCCCTGCGACAGGTGCAAAGACATGCCAGGCAGCGAGTGCTTGCCCTTGATCAGACAACGCGACAGCTATCGCCGGCCTGTATCGTAAAAATTTGGGTAAAGCGGCAAATCCCAACTCCATCGTCCCCGCCACATGGCCTGCATCGCCCAGCCCGTCAGCGGCATTGGCGGTGTCCGTTTTGACGCTCACCTCACTACTACTTGTTCCTCCACTACCACCGCCACCACCACATGCGCTAAGGATGAGCGCAATCAAGCCAAACGTTGCAAATTGATATTTCAAAGCACTCTCCATCAATTCGTAGGGCAAAGCCGTTGCACACAATGGCCAGTGCCAATTAATCTATTCATGTTAAAAAATGTTAACATCATATCTCGATATTTTCTTGCAATTCAACAGTATCTCAACCAACTGTGCGTTCTCGGCTCCCCTACCCTGTCTCCATAGCGGAGCACATACCCCCTCCTCATCACCGACCGGCCTTACAGATCACCGTCGC
>JAGLBD010000062.1 GCA_018260425.1 Pseudogulbenkiania sp.
GGCAAACCGCTGATGCCTGCCGACTACGACAGTCCGGAAAGCATGATGGCCGAGGCCTCCGGCTGGATCGAAGCGCGTCAGCGCGAGATTGGCGGAGTGGGTCCGAACGCCCATCCCGATGAAAAGTCGGCTCGTGGCAATGCGGCCGGCGCTGCCTGATTCTTCCTTGCCGGTGACGCTGATCCGGCGTCCGCGCAAAACCATCGGAATACGGGTCACCGCGGCCGGCGTGGAGCTGGTGGCCCATCCCCGGGTCAGCCTGTCGGCCCTGCAGCACATCCTCACGGAAAAACGCGACTGGATTCTCAAGCATCACCAACGCTTGCTGGCCGAAGTACGTCCTGCCGAAACCTGTCCTTCCAGCGTCTGTATCGCGGGCGAGGCCTTGCCATTGCAGGCGCTGGCCGGCGTGCGCCGCGTAGCGCGACTGGGGGACGGTGTTGTCGAGCTGGCCGGTGTTGCGCTGGATGACCGTGAAGGCGTGAGTCTGGTGGTGTCGCGTTTGCTCAAGCGCGAGGCGGAGCGCCGCTTTGCCGGGCAGCTTGGGCGCTTCCTGCCTTTGCTGAGTCGCAAGCCCGCCGGCTTGGTGTTGTCTTCGGCGCGTACCCGTTGGGGCAGTTGTACAGCAGAGGGGGTGATACGCCTCAACTGGCGCTTGATTCAAGTACCGTCCGCCGTGCTGGATTACGTGATCGCCCACGAACTGGCACATCTGCAACATATGAACCATTCTCCCGCTTTCTGGGCGGAAACCGCGCGGTTGTGTGCCGACTGGCAAGCACGGCGCCGCTGGTTGAGAGATAATGGTCACCGCTTATTTGATTTTGGCTGACCTGCGGGTCGGCCCTGTTTCAGGAGAAAACTCATGCGTCTTTTGCATACCATGCTGCGTGTCGGAAACCTCGATCGTTCTCTGGCCTTTTACACCGAGGTGATGGGCATGCGCCTGCTGCGCAGAAATGATTTTCCTGACGGGCGTTTTACGCTGGCCTTTGTCGGTTATGGTGAAGAAGACAGCTCGACGGTACTGGAGCTGACCCATAACTGGGATACCGAAAGCTATGAAATCGGTACGGCCTTCGGCCACCTCGCCGTTGAAGTCGATGATGCCTATGCCGCCTGTGACGCGGTGCGTGCCAAAGGTGGCAAGGTGGTGCGCGAGGCAGGTCCCATGAAGCATGGCACCACCGTGATCGCCTTTGTGGAAGATCCCGATGGCTACAAAATCGAATTCATCCAGAAGGGCACCCGCTAAGCGCAAGCATCAGGCCGGTCAGACCGGCCTTTTTCTTGTCATGCGCGGTTGATGTGTCTGTATGGAACCAAGCTGTCGCTTGCCGGGTCTGACAGGTAATGATGGCGAAACCGTGTGTATGGCACATTCGTCATGTCCAGTGGTGCTACGCCACTCCGGTCCCTCTACAGAGAGTTTTCCCGGCAGTCTGTTCCGCTATTCCCGAGAAGGAGAACGATGCGTTTGTCGTCCCGTTATGTTTTGTTGCCTGTGCTTGCCGGCCTGTTGCCGGCACTGGCCGGTGCGGCCTCAGTGAGTGAATCGCTGTCGCTGGCATGGGTCGTGCCGTTCGCCGGTATTTTGTTGTCGATTGCGCTGTTTCCCATGTTTGCCGAGTCGGTCTGGCATCACCATGCCGGCAAGGTGGTTGCGGCATGGACAGCGTTGTTTCTGGTGCCGTATGGCATCGCGTTCGGCTTCGGGGAGGCGGCGCACGTGGTGGCGCATGCCATGTTTGCCGAATACTTTCCGTTCATCATCCTCTTGCTGACCCTGTATACCGTTTCGGGCGGGGTATTGCTGGAGGGGAATCTGCATGGTTCGCCACGACTCAATACCGGCCTGCTGGCGCTTGGTACCCTGCTGGCCTCGGTGATGGGGACCACTGGTGCCGCCATGTTGCTGATCCGGCCGCTGCTGCGTGCCAACGACAACCGTCGCCACCGGGTCCACGTGGTGGTGTTTTTCATCTTCCTGGTGGCCAACGTCGGGGGTGGTTTGACGCCCTTGGGTGATCCCCCGCTGTTTTTGGGTTTTCTGAATGGCGTGAGCTTTGGCTGGACCTTCCTGCACATGATCGGTCCGGTCGCATTGGCAGCGGCCGTGCTGCTGCTGGTGTTCTATGCGGTGGACAGCTACTGGTATGCCCGGGAGGGGGTAGAGGCGCGTGATCCGACGCCGGATGCACCGTTGCGCTTGTCGGGACACTTCAATCTGCTGTTGTTGGCATTGGCGGTGGGGGCGGTATTGCTGTCGGGTTTCTGGAAGCCGGGCATCCACGTCGAGGTGTTGGGCACCCCTGTCGAATTGCAGAATGCCGTACGCGACCTGATCCTGTTGGGAATCACCGCGGTCTCTTTGCTCTGTACGCCGCGTGCCGTCCGTGCCGGCAACCAGTTCAACTGGGGGCCGATTGAAGAGGTGGCGGTATTGTTCGCCGGTATCTTCATTACCATTGCACCGGCCATTACCATTTTGCGTCAGGGGGAAGCCGGGCACTTTGCCAATATCCTGCGCATGGTCAGCCATCCTGACGGCACGCCGGTCAATGCCATGTATTTCTGGATGACCGGGCTGCTATCGAGTTTTCTGGATAATGCGCCAACCTATCTGGTGTTCTTCAATTTGGCTGCCGGCGATGCCCATACCTTGATGGGCCCCATGGCAGCAACCTTGCAGGCCATTTCGATGGGGGCCGTGTTCATGGGTGCCAATACCTATATCGGCAATGCACCCAATTTCATGGTCAAGGCCATCGCCGAGGAGCGTGGGGTGGCGATGCCGGGGTTCTTCGGCTACATGCTGTGGTCTGTGGCGATTCTGCTGCCGTTGTTCGTGTTGATGACGCTGGTGATGTTCTGATCCTGTCGGCGGAGCCTGTCTTGAGGCTCCGCCATTTCCAGCGTAAGCTAGCCGGTCTATCTGGTTTTATGGTTTTGCCACAATCATGCATATCCACATTCTCGGTATCTGCGGTACCTTCATGGGCGGGATTGCCGCCATCGCCAAACAGGCAGGGCACAAGGTCACCGGTTGCGATGCCAATGTCTACCCGCCCATGAGCACTCAGCTCGAAGCCATGGGCATCGAACTGATTCAGGGTTTTGACCCGTCCCAGACCCGGTTGGGCGCAGATCTGTATGTGATCGGCAATGTGGTGTCACGTGGCAATCCCCTGATGGAAGCCATTCTGGATCAGGGTTTGCCGTATCGTTCCGGGCCGCAATGGCTGGCCGAGAACGTTCTTGCCGATTGCTGGGTACTGGCCGTTGCCGGCACCCATGGCAAAACCACCACCAGTTCCATGCTGGCATGGATTCTGGAGGATGCCGGTCTGGCCCCGGGTTTCCTCATTGGTGGCATTCCCAGTAATTTCGGGGTGTCGGCCCGTTTGCCGGGTCAGCCGCGTCAGGACCCGGCCAGCACCAGCCCGTTCTTCGTCATCGAAGCCGACGAGTACGACACGGCGTTCTTCGACAAACGTTCCAAGTTTGTCCACTACCACCCGCGTACCGCCATTCTCAATAATCTCGAGTATGACCACGCCGACATTTTTGCGGATCTGGCGGCCATCGAAACCCAGTTCCATCATCTGGTGCGTACCGTGCCGGGCAGTGGGCGACTGGTGGTCAATGACCGCGAAGACAGCCTCAAGCGTGTGTTGGGCCGCGGGGTCTGGACGCCGGTGGAAACGTTTGGCGGTGCGGCTGGCTGGCGCATCGGCGAGGTGGACGGGCAGGGCGGTTTCGAGGTGTGGCTGGATGGCAAGCTGGAGGCTCATGTGGCCTGGGACCTGTTGGGCGAGCATAACCGGCTGAACGCCATTGCCGCGATGGCGGCGGCACGTCATGTCGGTGTGACGCCCGCCCAGTCGGCAGAAGCCCTGTCGCGTTTTCAGAGTGTCAAGCGCCGCATGGAAGTCCGTGGCGTGGTGAATGGCGTGACGGTGTACGACGATTTCGCCCATCATCCGACCGCCATTGCCACCACGGTGGAGGGTTTGCGCCGCCATATCGGGCCGCAGCGTATTCTTGCCGTGCTGGAACCGCGTTCCAACACCATGAAGCTCGGCACCATGAAAGAGGCGCTGGCGGCCTCGCTGGGCGACGCCGACAAGGTATTCTGCTCGGCGCACAATCTTGGCTGGAGCCCGCGTGAGGCATTGGCTCCGCTGGGCGACAAGGCACAGACCTATGATGACTTCGATGCGTTGGTCGAGGCGATCGTCGCCGAGGCACGTCCGGGTGACCATGTGCTGGTGATGAGCAATGGCGGTTTCAACGGCATTCACCAGATCTTGCTGGATCGTCTGGCCTGACCCCGTTCTCTTCCTCGCGTGTTTTGTCTGAATCATGGCCCTTGACCGGGCCATGATGCTTTTCGGTAGTCTCTTGTGTGGAAAGTGATGGAGTCACGCGGATGGCTGCGCGTTAGCGATCCAGAATGGCGCGGCGGTGACGCTTGAACACCCATTTCTCCCACATCGGCTGGGTGATGTCGCCCATCATGTCGTGGATATTGGCGACCAGATTGAAGGCATTGCTGCCTGATGGGCGACACTGGGTGACTTTGCCGGGCAATACCAGTCGCAAGGCCGAGTCGGTATTGGGGTAGACGACCAGCAAGACCGCCATGCCGACCGGCATGGCTTGCGATTGTCGCCAGGCAATGTCCTCCATGCCGATACGGCACGGGGCGATGGGAGGACGGTCGGTGTGGCGATTGCGCAAGCTGACTTCCAGCGCCAGATCCAGTTTGGCCTCGAGCCGCAGCAAGATGGGATCCGGTTCGTCCTGAGAGTCAGCCGGGGCCGCCAGCACCTTCATGGCCAGACGGGTTTCGCGCAACATCTCGTCCAGTGGCAGGGTCGGGTCGCGTGGTTCGCAGGCAAACGGCAGCATTGCCGCAAAGCTGGCGGTCTCCAATTCGATAAGCGTGTCCAGAGGGCTCATGCTTTGGCTCCGGCAAACAGGCCGACAATCCCTTCCAGCCCGTTATGGTTGATGGCAATATCCGCTTGGTGGCGTACCACGGGTTTGGCGTGGAAGGCCACACCGATGCCGGCTTCGCCCAGCATCGCCAGGTCATTGGCGCCATCGCCGACCGCCAGGACCTGATGGTCCGCCAATCCCAGTTCTTGGCGCTTTTGACTCAGCAGACGCCGTTTGGCGGCGGCATCGACGATCTCGCCGATCACCTTTCCGGTGAGCCGGCCTTGCGCGACCTCCAACTGGTTTGCATAGGCGTAATCCAGCCCCAATTGTTGCTTCAGCCGGTCGGTAAAGAAGGTGAAGCCGCCCGAAACCAGCATGAACGCCACGCCGGCATCCTTGCAGGCGGCCAGCAAGGCATCGGCTCCCGGGGTGAGCGTCAGGCGTTCCTGCCATACCCGCTCCAGTGCACTTTCTTCCAGACCGGCCAGCAAGGCGACGCGTTCGCGCAGTGACTCGGCAAAGTCCAGTTCACCGCGCATCGACCGTTCGGTAATGGCGGCGACCTTGTCCTTGATGCCCTGCATATCGGCGATTTCATCGATACATTCGATGGTAATCAAGGTGGAGTCCATATCGGAGACGATCAAGCCCAGTTCGTCGAAACGGCGTGCAGACGGGACGACTGCGTAGTCATAGCCCCACTCGTCGCACGTCGTTGCTATGGAGTCGGGAAGGTCGGTGGCCACGCCGTTCAGACGGGCAATGTGTGTCGAGGGTCTGGTCAGGGTGGTGGCACCGCAGAGTGCCGCAAGGTGGTCCAGACGGGAGTCATCCAATGTCGATGACTGGATAACCAGAGAATGCTCGGGAAGTGCCATGGGTGAGTGCCCTGCCGCAAACCAGATGGATGATGACAGGATTATGCCACTGCCACAGGGATAAGGGCGAGTGGCGATGCACTCGCCCCGTGGCGAATTATTTCTTCGGTTGGGTCGAGCCGCCCATCTTTTCGCAGGTGCCCTTGGCGACATATTTCCAGTCGGATGGGTGTTTGTCGGTCTTGGCCTGACCGGCACAGCTGTGCGAGCCATCGGCGGCGGCACAATCATTTCTGCCGGCCTGGGCGATGCCGTAGCATTTTTCTTTGTCGGCGGCGACGGCCGGAGTACTGGACAGCGACCCCATGGCGACAACGGTGCCAATGGCGGAGAGAATCAGTGCGCGGGACGTTTTCATCGTGACTCCGTAACAGTTAACGAATGTTGACGACTTTGTGCGTCTGTACCGACAGACGCCATTCCGGGTGCGTCATGCACCACTCAATGGCGGCCGCGGTATTGGCCCTGACGTCGGGGCCGTCCATGGCCTGCACAAAATAATTGGCGAACCCGGTCTCGCCCAGCATATCGGGCATCAAGGCCGGCTGCGGATAGACCAACTTCAGTTCATGACCACTGCGTTGTACCAAGGGCGCTCCGGCTTTGGGACTGACGCAAATCCAGTCTAGTCCCTTTGGAGCGGGCAATGTGCCATTGGTTTCCACCGCTACTTCAAAGCCGCGTGCGTGCAGTGCCTCGATCAAGGCTTCATCGAGTTGCAGCAGGGGCTCGCCACCGGTACAGACCACATAAGGCTTGCCACCGGCTCCTGCCGGCCAACAGGAGGCAATACGCTCGGCCAGCGCGGCGGCATCGCGGAATTTGCCGCCATCCGGTCCGACACCGACAAAATCGGTATCGCAGAACTGACAGATCGCCTTGTCGCGGTGCCGCTCCTTGCCACTCCACAGATTACACCCGGTGAAACGGCAAAACACGGCGGCACGACCGGCCTGGCAACCTTCGCCCTGCAGTGTATAAAAGATTTCCTTGACGGTGTACATGGTTACCTTTGTACCAGAGGCCAGTGCATGTCATGGCGGAATGTCAGTGAAATACCACTGTCGTCATTGTCCATGATATCGATACGCGACAATTCGGGCACCAGCGGCGCCAGATGGGCATGAACCCATTCCGCCACCGAGGTGCTGCTGCCATCGCGAACGCCGGCAAGTTTGTCCAGCGGATTATGGTCCAGCTGCCGGTACAGCGGTTTGAAGCGGTCTTTGACATCACCAAAGTCGAGCACCCAGCCCATGGTGGTGTCGAGGTTGCCGGACAGCATCAAACGAATCAGGTAGCTGTGACCCGTGTAGTTGCCTTGGTCGTCGAACGGTACGGCGCTTTCAAAACGCTGTTCCTTCCAGATGCGGAAGGTCTGGCCGTCGAACTGGCTGCCGGCGGTATGGGTTTCACGCACCTCGACCCAGCGCAGTCCCGGCAAGGTGTTGGCCAACTGCTGATACAGCCAGGCCGCCATGACTTCGCTGGTCGGGTTTTCCAGACCGGCGATATCGTTGAGGTAACGATGGTTGAGTCGGGCAAACTGCACCGACCAGGCCTGTTTCACGTCACCCAGCGAGACAATGCCGGCATCGGCAACCAGTCGCACACCAAAACCATGACCGTGCAAACGGCCGCATTTATGGCCGGCCGGAACATGGGGCAGATGATGGGCGGCTTCAAAAAAGCTGTCGAGCCAGACAAACGCGGTTCCGTTTTCCACGACCACGCCATGTTCCGGAGCGCTGCGCAGCATGATCGAGGCCGGCATGCTCAACCGTTCGGCAATCTCCCGGGCCAGCGGCAGGTCGGCGGCGTCGCTGCTGGTGTCATTGATCAGGCGATAGTCGTAGGGCGCAATGGCCTCAGCCAGTTCGGCCTGAAGCGTTGCGCTGTCGGTATGGGTGCTGTCGGCGCGGGCCAGTACACGAAAGCTGTGGCCATGCAGGCGCGACTGGCGCGGATCGGCCGCGTCGGTCAATTGGCGTGCGGCTTCAAAACCGGCACCGGCAAGAATCAGGGAGGCGTGCATGTTCACTGTCCGTTAAAGCGTTCGACCAGCGGATCGGCCAGCCCGGCTTCGGCAAACCCTTTGGCGCGCAACAGGCAGGACGCACAGTGTCCGCAGGGCGGTTGTTCGCCGTTATAGCAGGTATGACTGAGTGCCAGTGCCTCCAGCGCTCCGCAATCCCGGGCCAGATAGACCGTTTCAGCCTTGCTCAGGTACATCAACGGAGCATGGATTTCCAGTCGGGACTCCATGCCGAGTCGAATGGCCACTTCCAGCGACTTGAGGGTGTTCTCGCGACAATCCGGGTAACCGGAGTAGTCGGTTTGTGCCACACCGGTCACCAGATGGCGGATGCCACGGGTGTACGCAAGGGCGGCAGCGAAAGTCAGAAACACCAGATTGCGTCCGGGAACGAAGGTGTTGGGCAGGGTGTTGTCGTGATCCGGGCGAACGCCTTCTTCCGGTTCGATGCTGTCGTCGGTCAGCGCGTTGCCGCCGATGGCCGCGAACGTGTCGATCGGCAAGACGGTCTGGTATACGCCGGCGCGTGCCGCGATTTCACGGGCGCAGTCCAGCTCGATGCGGTGGCGCTGACCGTAGTCGAAGGTAACGGCTTCGACATTGCCGGCGCCAAAGCGTTGCAGGGCCCAGTACAGGCAGGTGGTCGAATCCTGTCCGCCGGACAGGACGACGAGAGCTTTTTCAGTATGTGTCATTGCAGTTCCATCGATACACAGTCGAGGTTTGTCAGCAGAAAGCCCGGGATCGGTCTCACCCGGCTTTCTTTCGGGTAACCCTCTATTTTAACAGTCGCACGGCGTGGCGGCCAGCCTGCTGCATGACAGGCCGATGACGACGGTATGGCGGTTTGATTAAGTGCTGGCATAATGCGGAGTCCATGAACCGGGTTTCTTACGTTATGGCGTATTCCACGATTTCTTTCATCCTGCACGGCAAACGTTGTCCGCATGGATTGCCGGATGATTTGCTGCGAGTCTTTTCTGTCGATCATCAGGTCGATATCCATATCACCACTTCTTCGCTGAGCGCGACCGATGCGGCATTGGCGGCGGTCAAGGCCGGTTGTGATTACCTGATTGCGGTCGGGGGGGATGGCACGATTCACGAAGTGATCAATGGCGTCATGCAGGCGCCGGAAGCACTGCGTCGCAAAGTCGTAGTGGGCGTGCTGCCGTTTGGCAGCGGGAATGATTTTGTCCGGACGCTTGGGGTCGGCAGCGCAATCCGCGACTTGCATACCCTGATCCGTGATGGGGCTATCCAGACCATCGACCTGGGCGTCGCCGAACTTCATGGCAGCGATGGCGTGGAGCGCATTGAATACTTCGATAATATTGCTTCTCTGGGAATGGGCTCGGCAATCGTCGAGAAGGTCAATCGTCGTCCCGCCTGGGTCTCTCCATCTGTCGCTTTCCATTCATCGATCGTGTCGACCTTGCTGACCTGGCGGCCACAAGCCATGGAGTTGCGTCTTGACGGTGGCGACTGGGTGGCGGGGCGTTTTCAGGCGGTGTGCGTCGCGAATGGACGTTTTTTTGCCAGCGGGCTGGGGGTGGCTCCACAGGCCAATGTGGCCGACGGGCGTCTCGAAGTGGTGTTGATCCACGATGCCGGCGTGCGGGATTTTGTGCGTTTTCTGCCGGCCTTGAAGCGGGCAGAAACCATCGACTCCCCGAAAATCTCCTACCTGACCGGAACGTCGGTCGAAGTCAGGGGCGTGGGGGTTGCCCCTGCGGTCGAAGCGGATGGCGAGTATCTGGGCAGGGGCAACGTTACGTTCCGTGTGTTGCCCGCTGCCCTGCGCTGCCTTGCGCGTCAGACCTGAGCGTCGCCCAGACGCGGATAGTCGGTATAACCGCGAGCGTCTCCGCCATAGAAGGTCGAGGCATCCGGCGTGTTGAGCGCTGCACCGCTTTGCAGACGTTCGGCGAGGTCAGGGTTGGCGATGTAGCTGCGGCCAAAGGCGGCCGCATCGATGTAACCCTGACCGATCAGCTGTTCTGCCTTGTCGCCGGTATAGCCGCCGGCTCCAATGATCACGCCGGGGTAGGCGGCACGAATGGCTTTGCGGAAGCGCTCGTCGAGCGCCGGTCCGCCAGCCCAGTCCGGTTCGGAGATGTGCAGGAAGGCCAGTTTGCGTTTGGCCAGCTCGGTGGCAAGGTACAGTCCCATTTCTTCCTGACCGACATCCGACAGCCCGTTGAAGATGCCCAGCGGCGAGATACGGATACCAACATGATCGGCATCCCATTCTGCAACAACGGCGTCGACCACTTCCAACAGCAGGCGGGCACGGTTTTCCAGGGAGCCGCCATAGCGATCTTCCCGGACGTTGGCGGATTCCGACAGGAACTGGTTGATCAGATAGCCGTGTGCCGCATGAATTTCCACCATATCGAATCCGGCGCGACGCGCATTGTCGGTGGCCAGACGGTAGTCTTCGATCAGGTCTTCGATTTCGGCCAGCTCCAGTGCCCGCGGTGTGTCACACGGGGTGCGCATCAGTTCGCCGCTGGCGGTACGGATGTTGGTGTTGCTGTTTGCCTGCAGGGCAGAGGGCGCCAAGGGAGCTTCGCCACCGGGTTGCAGTGAGCGGTGCGAAATACGTCCGGTGTGCCACAGTTGCACGGCAATCAGACCATTTGCCTGATGCACGGCATCGGTGACCTTGCTCCAGGCGTTGACCTGTTCTTCGCTGTAGATACCCGGTGCGCCGGCATAGCCTTTGGCGGTCGGGGAAATGTGTGTGCCCTCGGCGATCAGCAAGCCGCCGCTGGCACGTTGCTGGTAGTAGGTGACGGCCAGTTCGGTCGGAACGTCGCCAGGCTCGGTATTGCGCAGTCGGGTCAGGGGGGCCATCACGACACGGTTCTTCAAGGTGAATGCGCCAACTTTGAGCGGAGTGAAAAGCTTGTCGTACATGTGAAATCCTCTGTTAATTAGACCGGTCAACTATAAATTTTTGAAAAGTAAACCGCCCAAGGGCGGTCTGCTGTGTCTTAACGGGTCGCGCCGAGCAGGTCGGTGCTTTGCTGCATGGCGGCATCCAGCACCGCCGGGTCATGCTGAACCTTGTACAGCAATGACGCGCCGACCCACAAACTGTACAGTGCCTTGGCCATATCATCGGTCGAGCGGGTCGGTGCAATCGAACCGTCTTCGATGCCGGCACGAATGGTATCTGCAATCCGCAGGATGACGCGGCTCATGCCTACCGCCAGCGCTTCGCGCATCGATTCCGACAGGTCGGAGACTTCGCCGGCCAGTTTCACGGCGAGACAGCTCATATGGCAGCTGCATTCGTTGTGGCGATCGATCCAGCGCGAGAAATACACCGTCAGCCGTTCACGGGCCGTACCTTCTCCGTTGACCAGCAGGTCAACCAGGCGCTGGTCATAGTTATCAAAGTAACGCTTGAGCATCTCCACGCCAAATTCTTCCTTGGAGCGGAAATAATGGTAGAACGAGCCCTTGGGAACGCCAGCCGTGCCGAGAATCTCGGATAGCCCTACCGCGGCGTAACCCTTGCCCAAAATGATCTCTTCGCCGGTGGCGAGGAGATGTTCCCGGGTATCGCTGAATTGAGTCTTGCGTATCATGGCCGAGAGTGTACTAGACGATCGGTCTAGTTGGCAATCCCCCCTGTGTACAGGTACCGGTCTTTCACCGAATAGGCCGTGTCATGCAGTTGGACGGTAACGGCGGCTGGCTGGTGATACAATGGAGAATTGCCGTGGTTCTATGCCATTGTCGATAACCTGATTTGCGAGACCGCTCATGACCACCATCCGTCAGGAAGATTTCATTCAGAGTATCGCTGATGCTTTCCAGTACATCAGCTACTACCATCCCGTTGACTTTATCAAGGCGCTCGGCGAAGCCTGGCAGCGCGAAGAAAGCCCGGCGGCCAAGGACGCCATGGCCCAGATTCTTATCAACAGCCGTATGTGCGCGGAAGGCCACCGACCGATTTGTCAGGATACCGGTATTGCCGTGGTATTCCTCAAAGTCGGTATGGACGTTAAATGGGAATCGACATTGAGCGTGCAGGATATGGTCAATGAAGGCGTGCGCCGTGCCTACACCAACCCGGACAATACCTTGCGGGCTTCGGTGCTGCTCGACCCGGCAGGTGCCCGTCGCAACTCCCGTGACAATACTCCGGCCGTTGTGCATTACGAGATCGTTCCGGGTGATCACGTCGAAGTGATCTGTGCGGCCAAGGGTGGCGGTTCGGAAAACAAGTCCAAGCTGGCCATGCTCAACCCGTCCGATTCCATTGTCGACTGGGTGCTGAAGACCGTGCCGACCATGGGCGCCGGCTGGTGTCCGCCGGGGATTCTCGGTATCGGTATCGGCGGAACCCCGGAAAAGGCCATGTTGCTGGCCAAGGAATCGCTGATGGCGCCGGTGGATATTCACGAATTGAAAGACAAGGCCGCCCGTGGCGAAGCGCTGTCGCGCGTCGAAGAGCTGCGTCTTGAGCTGCTGGAGAAGGTCAATGCGTTGGGCATCGGTGCTCAAGGTCTGGGTGGCCTGACCACCGTACTGGATATCAAGATCCTTGATTACCCGACCCATGCCGCCTCTTTGCCGGTCGCGATGATTCCGAACTGCGCGGCGACCCGCCATGTTCACTTCCATCTGGATGGCTCGGGAGCGGTCAAGCTGGACCCGCCGTCCCTGGAAGACTGGCCGGAAATTACCTACGACACCTCCAATGGCAAGCGTGTCAATCTGGATACCATGACGCCGGAAGAAGTGGCCAGCTGGAAGCCGGGCGAGGTGTTGTTGTTGAACGGCAAACTGCTCACCGGTCGTGATGCCGCGCACAAGCGCATGATCGATATGCTGAACAAGGGTGAAAAGTTGCCGGTCGATTTCACCAACCGCTTCATCTACTACGTGGGCCCGGTCGATCCGGTCCGTGACGAGGTGGTAGGCCCGGCGGGGCCGACCACGGCGACCCGTATGGACAAGTTCACCCGCCAGATGCTGGAGCAAACCGGCTTGCTGGGCATGGTGGGCAAGGCCGAGCGTGGCCCGACCGCCATCGACGCGATTCGCGACAACAAAGCGGTTTACCTGATGGCCGTTGGCGGCTCCGCGTATCTGGTTTCCAAGGCGATCAAAGGCTCTCGCGTGGTGGCATTTGATGATCTCGGCATGGAGGCCATCTATGAGTTCGAGGTCAAGGACATGCCGGTCACCGTTGCCGTGGACTCCTGTGGGACGTCGGTGCATCAAACCGGACCGGCCGAATGGCGGGTCAAAATCGGCAAGATTCCGGTCAATACCGCTTCCTGATCCCCTGTTACTTGAAAACAGCGCCAGGCCGGCGCTGTTTTTCTTGCAGGGCTATCGTTATTATTTTTATTCGTACGTCATTGCTTGTTTGTCGTGGATCAGAACTCATGGCGGGAAAACAGCGGGTCAATGGAACTCCGGCACATGATGTTGTAAGGTAATGTCATTATGCTTGAAGGCTATCGATACAGTTGGATAAGGAGACTGTTGCAATGAACAAAACGCACTACCACCCACTCAGCATTGGCTTGCATTGGCTAATGTTTATCCTGTTCGTTATCGCCTTGGCCGCGATCGAGATTCGTGGCTATGTTCCCAAGGATACCGGTGCCGAGTTTCGCGCCCAGTTGCGCGAGTGGCACCTTGCGGCAGGCTTGCTGATTTTTCTGCTGGTGTGGATTCGGGTGGGGGTCAAGGTTCGCTTTGGTGCCCCGCGAGTGCTGGGGGATTCGGCATTGCAGGTCAAAGCCGCCTATGCCTTGCATGGTCTGCTCTATCTGGTGATGATTCTGTTGCCCTTGAGCGGCGTCATTTTCACCCAGGCTGGTGGACGTGAAGTCGGGGTGTTCGGGATGGTGCTGCCGACCTTGATCGGGCCGAACCCGGAGCTCAAAACCGTCGTCAAGGAGTTCCATGAACTGATGGGCAATGCGGTCTACTTCCTGGTGGGTATCCACGTACTGGCAGCGCTGTGGCACCACTTTGCGCTGAAGGACGACACCATGAAACGCATGCGCTTCAAGCAAGATTAATCAAAGCATTTCCTCAATCACCACGTCGGTTCCCGCCGGCGTGGTGTCAAACAGTTCGATGACATCATGGCTTGTCATGCGGATACACCCTCGTGATGTCGGTGTGCCGAAGGCGACATGGCGACCGGCACCGTGGATATAAATGGCCCGGTCATGACTGTCCACGTTCCCCCCCAGATTCTTGCCTTCCTCTTTGCCGCACAGCCACAGGATGCGCGTCAATATCCAGTCCTTGTCGGGGTATTGGCGGTGCAGGGCTTCGGTGTAAGTCCAGGGGGTCACTTCGCGGCGATAGATGATGGTATCGGAGGCGGCGCCCTCACCGATCTTTTCACAAACGGTGTGCCAGCCTCGCGGGGTTTTGTAGCTGTTCTCCTCTTCGCCGGGACCATTTTTGGCACTGGAAATCACATAGCGACGGACTTCGCGTCCCCACCCGTCAAACTGGATCAGGCTTTGGCTTTTCAAGTCGATCCGTATCCAGGGCATGCCCGCCGTATGCGGGTTGGGGTGAGTGGGCAGCAGCGCCGCGGTTTGTTGTTCCAGCAAAAAAACTGGATCGGGGGGGAGGGCGTCGGCCCGGGCCAGCCCGGACAACAGCATGAGCCCTGCAACAGTGTTAGCGGCGAGTCGCAAAGAATGCCCCCAGCCGGTCAGTGGCTTCTGCGGCAAGGCAGCCGCCGAATACGGCAGTGTGGTGGTTGAGCGGTGTCGAGAACAGGTCGATGACGCTACCGGCTGCTCCGGTTCGTTCTTCCCGTGCGCCGTAGATGACCCGATTGATTCGTGCATGGAGAATGGCGCCACTGCACATCGCGCACGGTTCCAGTGTGACGTACAGATCGCAGCCGGTGAGTCGGTAATTCCCCAAGGTTGCTGCGGCAGCACGCAATGCCTGCATTTCGGCATGGGCCGTCGGGTCGTGACGAGACCGTGGCTGATTGAAGCCCCGGCCGATAATGGTGCCGTCCTTGACAACAACGGCGCCGACCGGAACTTCCTTTTCCCGGGCTGCGCAGTCTGCTTCCAGCAGGGCTTCCAGCATGAAACGTTCGGCTTCGGCATATGCCGGAGGCAAGGCGACCGGTGGATGGGCGAGCAGGGCACGGTCCAGTACTTGCTTGTCCTGTTCGGTGAGCGCTTGCCAGTGAATGCCGCGACGGGCCGCTTCCAGTGCATAGAGCAATTTGCGCGTCACTGTGTGCCCTTGCGCCTTTATCAGCAGGAATGCCCTTATCACCCCGGTGCGCTCCAGTGCGGCTATCGAGTCGATGCCCACTCCTTGCAAAGCAGAAATCGCTGAAGGGGGGAGGGGCGGAGAGGTCAGCGGCACAAAGCCTCCTGAGGGGGATTGATAAGGCGAATTATACGTGGGCAGGGCAGTAGGGGCTATCTGATCAAGATTTGTGGATACGTGTCGATATAATATGTAGATAGTTTCCTGTAAGAGTTATAGATCATGCGTATCACTGTTCACCTGCCGACGCCCCCTCAGACCAACAGTACGGATGGCCGTTCCGGTGTGAATGAGCTATTGGCCAAGTCGGGTTTGAAGAATGGTGCGGCGACGGGAAGTGACGCGAATCCTTCCTTCGTGGTCATGCTGGGACAAAGCAACAGTTCCAAGTCTCAGGATAGCGGGGTGTATGGCTTGAATGGCATGGATAATGCGCAAATGCGGCGCATGTCATTGAGTCAGCGTGCCCAGCAGCTCAAGCAGCAAATCAAGACGATGAAGCAGATGATGTCCATGGCGACCAAGGATAATGCCAAAGGGTTTGTCCATTCCTTGTCGCGGCTGGCTCAGGAGCTGAAGAGTATCGCCGGGGAACTGAAGGCTGCCGGTGCCGATTCTGCCGATATTGCCTCGGTCTCGGCCGCGGTCAGTCCATCAGCATCTTCTGCGGATTCTGCTTCGACATCAGACGGTTCGGCGGATCAGGGCGCCGCCGATCAGCAGGGCGGCTCGGGCGATGCCGCCATTCAGGCCGCCGCCGCATTAACCCAGGCGGCAGAGGGTTCCACTCAGGATGGCACCACGACGAAAGCGCCGGAAGGGGAAACCGGACAACCGGGAACGGCACAGGCCGCCGCTGGCGCAGTCGGTGGCAAGCAGGATCCCGATGCCGGCTTGAAAGCCGCGCTGACCGAAATGGCAGAAGATCTCAAGAAAATTCAACGCCATCTGAAGATGCTGCTCAAAATGGCGCCGCCGGACAAGAATACCAAGGAAGAGATGGATCGCATCACCAAAGACCTTGAGGAGGGACTCAAGGATCTCAAGTCGGATGGCAGCAGCGACAATAGTGTCACGCTTGCCGTTGCGGAGAGCGGAGCCGGAGTGGTAAATGTTTCGGTACCGGATGTCTCGGCAGGGGCGTCGGCCGCATCCTGATGGTGCCTTTAGTGAAATATCCGGTATGCGCCGGTAGCGAGTGCTTGCTGCCCGGGTAGCCAGTGTCGTCCCCAGCCGGTGCAATGGCAGGCGGCCACCAGCTCTGGCGCCAGTTGCTGAAAATACCGGCGTACCTTGCCCAGATGGCCCGGTCCGGCCGTTCGCAAATGGAAACCACCCAGTACCGCCTGGACCCGAGACGCGTTCAGGGAGACCCGGGCATGTTCGACAACATTGCAGATCCCCGAATGGGCGCAGCCGCTGATGACGACCAGTCCGTGTGGCGAGTGCCAGGCCAGCGCCGAGTCGTCCGCGACATAATCGGCGGCAAAGCCGTCCGACTGGTGGAGCCAGCCAAAGGCTTTGTGCTTTTCGAACGGGATGACACGATGAATCTCCCCCAGATAAAAGAGCCCGCTTTCACCGATCGGGGTGAGTTCGCGTCGTGTCTCGATCTCGAATCCAGCCAGAAGGCTGGCGGGGTCGAAGGGGGCACCCAGTTCGCGTAGTCCGATGGACCACCTGCCATGGCCTAGCCGGGCACTGCGTTGGGCAAACGCCGCCGGGTGCATGATCAGTCGGGGGCGCAGGCCGCGCTCCGCATTCCATTTTGCCAGTGCCGGTAAACCACCACTGTGGTCGTAATGACCATGTGACAACACCACATGGGTCAATCGGGCAAGATCGATGCCAAGTGTCGCCGCGTTGTCGATGAAGCGACCATCCGGACCGGTATCGAACAGCACCCGGTTTTCTCCGTCATCCAGATGCAGGCACAAGCCACGTCCGGCCCGTAGATCGGAACGCGGGGAATGGTTTTCAACAAGCACCGTAATGGTCAGTGGCATGGCAGGCATCGTGCAATACAGAACAGGTCATCATCGCATGGCGACGCACTGAATGGAAATCATGGTTCAACGCAGGCGGTAGTTCGCCACAATGGCATGAATCTTTTCGACCTGCTGGTCCAGTTCGTTCAAGGCCTGATTGGTGGCACTGACCTCGCTGCGGGTTTCCGAGGCATTGTCGGCAATTCCGCTGACATCCTGTGCCACTTCCGAACAACTCTGTTGTTGTACCGCGATACTCTGGCTGACACTGGCAACCAGCTGCATCACTTCATCCGACTGCTGGCTGATGGTTTTGACCGACTCGCCCGCCTGATTGATGTTGTCGACACTGGTGCCAACCCTGTCTTCCACCTGTTGCATGTCGTTCACGGCGATTGCTACCTGACTGCCGATGGATTTCACAATGGTTTCGATCTCGCCGGTGGAGCGGCTGGTAGAGTCCGCCAGCTTGCGTACTTCGTCGGCGACGACCGCAAAGCCCCGCCCGGCCTCTCCGGCGCGTGCAGCCTCGATGGCGGCATTCAAGGCCAACAGATTGGTCTGGTCGGCCAGTGACTCGATGACACCGACAATTCTGGCAATGGCCGCGCTGGAGTCTTGCAATTTATGCAGGCAGTCGGAGGTTTGGCTAACGGCGGACGACACCGAGCGGATGTCGGCCAGCGACGTCTGAATGGTGTCATTGTTGTGCCGGGCCAACTCGACCGACTTGGAACAGAGCGTCGCGGCTTGTCCGGTTTTCTGCAGGATGTCGAGCATGCCGCCGTTGAGTTGCTGCAGTTCCTGATCGATGTGCTGCGAGGCCTTTTCACCGGCTTCGGCCACGGCGGACAAATGCCGGGACGTGCTGTCCATGTTGCGGTTGGCCATCACCACCTGTTGCAGGCGGTTTTCTACTTCCAGCATGCTGTCCTGCAAGGCTTGCAGCAAGCGGTTGAGCGCATTGCCGGCCTTTCCCGCCTGTTTGCTGCACAAGCCCTCCACGCGACAGGTCAGATCGAAATTGTCCGCGACGGCAATCATGGTTCTTTCGATACGGCGAAGATCGTAAATCTGTTTGAAGGTGAGGTATTGCCGGTAGACGACAAACAGGCCGAACAGCAGCAATAGCCCGGTTACCAGTGCGACATTGACCCGGGTTGTGTGTTGACTGGCTTGCAGGGGAGCCAGCTTCTGGGCCAGGACCGCAGGCGTCAGGTAGTAGTAGACCGTCCATTGCTTGTCGGTGTGGATCTGCAGGGGCAGGCTGAGCAGGGCGCCGCCCAGCGACTCTACCGTGGTTTTACCCGTCAGCAGGCCGGGCAGCACGGTGTTGCGCCGATCCAGAATCCGGATACCGCGCTCGACATTCACCAGTGCGAAATTGCTGGGTTCGGCCGGCATCGTCAAACCGGTTTTGGCCGCCTCTTCCTTGTCCTTGGGGGTGAGCACCAGGTAGGGCACATCCAGCAAGGCGGCTTCGAAGATATTGGCCCGTACAATGGAGGAGATGACCCCGATGAACTGATGCTCGTTATTGTAGATGGGCACCGAATACAGGAACCCCGACGCATCGTAGACATTGCATTGCGATTTGGAGTAGTACTGGGTATTGTCGCAGGTCCGCATCAGCGGGGAAGTGGCGGTGGGAATGTCGTTCAGTACCTTGAAATTGAAACGGGGATACGCTGACTTCAATTCGGCCAGCTGCTGCGGAAAATAACTGTACTCTTCATCTTCCAGTTGTTCTGGTACGTCCGGGTCTTTGCTCTTGGGTTCGTCCTCTTTCTTGCCGGCTTCCGGTTCCAGTCGCACGGTATCGAACATGAAAAACGGTACCTGACCTTTTTTGTAGTCGAGTCCGTCCATGACCGCATAGACCTCGGAGACCCGGGTGCGACTGACCAGATTGTTGAAAATCTGTTGCACGGTGAGAAAGGCGTCAGCAGAAAAGCGATGGTTTGCCACCACGTCTTCTTTATCATCGGTGCGATTGCCATTGCGGATTTGCCGTACGCTGGGCATCAGGCTGATGGTACGGGTGTTCTCATACATGGTATTGAACATGTCCTGCAGCCGTTTACCCTTGCGCTCCAACTGCGACATGGCTTCTTGCTGGATGATCTGTTGACGGGCCTCATTCAGACGCTCGGCATACAAACGGGTAAGCCACCACTGGCTGGCGACAAACAGCAGGCCGAATGCCAACAGCAGCCAGAACAAACGGTGTATCAGGAACCGTTTCCAGGGGGGCAGGCTTGCTTTTAGCATGATCGCTTATCGCCAAGTTGGTATGACAAATGGAAAGTATCGCTTATTGTTTATAAAAGACGATTAAGACTTCTTCAACTCTCCTTGTGGCCACTTCGATATCGTTCGCCCTGACGCTACGACCGTGGAGCAGGATTACGACACTACCCGGTCATGGCGGCGTAGTGTTCGTCACCGACCTTTTCCAGCCAGGTCACTGCACTTCCCTGAGCCTGCTCCTGAAGGGCAATGTGGCTCATCGCCGTGGTCGGCGTGGCACCATGCCAGTGTTTGACACCGGCCGGGATAGTCACGACGTCACCGGGGCGAATCTCTTTCATCGCCTCCCCCCATTGCTGTACGCGGCCACAGCCCGCCGTGACAATCAGGGTTTGCCCCAAGGGGTGGGTGTGCCAGTCGGTACGCGCACCGGGTTCAAAGGTGACCAGTGCTCCGGAACCGGCGGCGGGAGAAAGGGGCGTAAACAGCGGGTCTACCCGCACCGTGCCGCTGAACCATTCAGCCGGGCCGGGACAGGACGGCTGGGAACCTGCCCGTGTGACCGATACGGCACCGGGAATGGCTAGGGATGGGTGAGTCATACACAGTCCTTTCTGATTGATCTCATGTCGGCTTTGTCCCTATGACAGCCCGGGCCGGGATCTGGCTACGTCCGTCACCATGCCCGGTATCATGAGAGGATTAAAGCGCGCTACGCAAAATGCTTTCCACTGCTTCCCGGGTATAAATGTCGGCAATGCCGAACCATTGAGCAT
>JAGLBD010000152.1 GCA_018260425.1 Pseudogulbenkiania sp.
GGCAGTAGATCGGCAATCTGATTCACCCGGTAGTCGGCTATCACGCTCAACACCTGGCGCAGGTAGGCTTCCGGATTGAGGTTGTTCAGTTTGGCCGTGCCGATCAGGCTGTACATGGCGGCGGCGCGATCACCGCCCGCGTCCGAACCCATGAACAGGTAGTTGCGTCGGCCAATGGCGATACCACGCAGGCTGCGCTCGGCGATGTTGTTGTCGATCTCGATACGACCGTCATCGACGAAACGTACCAGGGCCTCCCAGCGCTTCAGCGCGTACTGGATCGCCGCCGAGGTCTCGGATTTGTGCGATAGCGTGGTCAGCGTCTGCGTCATCCAGCGATGGAGATCGGTCAGTCGCGGTTTGCTGTGGGCCTGACGCTGCGCCTGGCGCTCATTGGGTGGCCGACCGCGGATGTCGGCCTCGATGGCATACAGGCTGGCGATCTGCTGCAGTGCACTCTCCGTCACCGCAGACGGACGGCTCACGTGCAGGTCATGGAACTTGCGTCGCACATGCGCCCAGCAGGCCGCTTCCCGTATCGCTCCGGAGTCATAGAGTTTGGCAAACCCGGCATAGCCATCGGCCTGCAGGATTCCTTTGAAGTGCTTCAAATGCGTTTGCGGATGTTCGCCCTTCCGGTCTGGCGAGTAGCCAAACCACACGGCGGGCGGAGTGGCGTCTCCGGCGGGACGATCATCACGGACATAGGTCCATAAACGGCCTGTTTTGGTTTGACCGTTGCCGGGAGCCAGCACCGGTACCGGGGTATCGTCGGCGTGCAGTTTGTCGCCGGCGAACACATGCTGGCGCAGTGCGTCGACCAGCGGTTGCAACAGGCGGCTGCAGCCGCCAACCCAGTCGGCCAAAGTGCTGTCGCTCAGTTCAACCTGCTCACGGTCATAGATCTGGCTTTGTCGATACAAGGGCAGGTGATCGGCAAACTTGCTGACCAGCACATGCGCCAACAGACCCGGGCCGGCGACACTGCGTTCCAGTGGCCGAGCGGGAGCCGGTGCTTGTGCCATGGCGTCGCAGCAGGCGCAGGCGTACTTGGGACGTACGTGTCGAATCACCCGAAAGCTGGCTGGCACATACTCGAGCATTTCCGCGACATCCTCGCCAATCGGCTTCCACTGACCGCCGCAGGCCGGGCAGTTCGCCGCCTCGGGTTCATGGGTTTCGATCTCGCGGGGAAGGTGGTCGGGCAACGGCTTGCGCACCGGATGACGCGACGGCGAGGCCGGTTGCGCGGTGAGCGGTTGGTCGACGGCCTCGTCGGTTTGCAGCTCTTCCAGTTCCAACTGCAGTTGCTCGACCTGCTTGAGCAACTTCTCGGAACGGCGCCCGAACAGCATGCGCTGCAACTTGGCGATCAACAGTTTGAGGCGATCGATTTCGTGGGCACGGGAAGACGCTGTGTCATGCAGTTGCTGTACCTCCGCCGACATGGAGTGAATCAACGCTTCATGCGTCAAGACCAACGCCTTGAGGGCGTCGATATCGTTGGGGAGTTGGGCGGCGGTCAGCATGTAACCATGCTGCCAGAGCGAAGGGGCTCCCGAAACTGCCTGATCAGACAGCCTCGGGAATCCAGCTGCGCCGCGGCTGACGCCAGTCGATGCCTTCGAGCAGCATCGATAATTGTGCGGTAGTCAGATAGACGCTGCCGGATTCGGCGACAGGCCAAACGAAACGACCTTGCTCGAGACGCTTGGCCAGCAAGCACAAACCATCACCACACCACCACAGCACCTTGATCCGATCCCCGCGACGTCCGCGAAACACGAACACATGACCGGAGAAGGGATTCTGCTCGAGGGTCTCCTGCACGATGCTGGCCAGCCCATCGAAGCCGCGCCGCATATCGGTATGGCCGGCCACCAGCCAGACTTGGGTCCCGGCAGGCAAGCCGATCATGCGCACAGCTCCTGCAACAGCAAACGCAACGTATCCGGATCGGGACGCCCCTGCAGGCGCAATCGCCCTTTGGGCAAGATGAGTTCGATCTCGCCGGCCATCGAGGGCGACAGGCCGGACTCATCGGTACGTAGCGTCACCGGCAGCAACACGGGGGTGGCGACGGGCGACAGCGCCTTGAGCTGACCGGCACGGTATTGCTTGCGCCAATTGAACAGAAGAGTGTCGTTCAGATCGTGTTCGCGAGCCAGTTGGGCAATGGAAACCCCCGGCTGAAGGGAAGCCTGAACCAGGCGCAATTTGAAGTCGAGAGGAAAGTTCGG
>JAGLBD010000005.1:0-6856 GCA_018260425.1 Pseudogulbenkiania sp.
CAGGCTCAGATCGGCAGCGTGAGCGCCACCTTGTTCCGCAACAACTACAAGGATCGCCAACTGACCTGGAAAGACCAAAGCGGTAACAGCTACTTCATGAATGCCGGTGATGGTGTCAATCAGGGGCTGGAACTGGAAGCCGGTACGGCTCCGTTCTACGGTGTGTCGGCCTACGTGTCCTACACCCGCAACGTCAGCTCGATGAGCAACGATCTTGAAACCAAGGCCGGTGTTCTGCCGATCAAGGACAAGAAGTTCCCGATGACGCCGGATCAAATGGCTGCCTTGACCCTGCAATACGCCACGGGTCCGTTCTTCGCTCGCACCAAGATGAAGTACACCGGTCGTCAGCAAACCACGCTGACTAACGATGAAGCCGTGGCAGGTTACACCACCTTCGATCTGGATGTTGGCTATCAGTTCGCCAAAACCGCGTTCTTCAAGAACCCGAAAATCCAGGCCAACGTGACCAACCTGACCAGCAAGCGCTACTGGACTCCGAACAGCCCAGGCGTGAATGCGCAGAAGGTCGGCAACATCAATGGCACCACCCCGTACTACCTGGTCGGCCAGCCGCGCTC
This sequence comes from Pseudogulbenkiania sp., assembly GCA_018260425.1. Taxonomy (GTDB): domain Bacteria; phylum Pseudomonadota; class Gammaproteobacteria; order Burkholderiales; family Chromobacteriaceae; genus Paludibacterium. Next base: position 582 of record JAGLBD010000005.1, read on the forward strand.
TGTCAGCGTGACCGTGTCGTCCGACTTCTGAGTGTGACACTGTAACAAGCAAGACCGGCGGGGGGAGCAATCCCCCCGCTTCAACACCGAGAGCAAAGCAATGAATATCGATTACACCCTCCTGCACCAGATCACCTTCTACACGATGTTCGTGTGTCTCGCCCTGGCCGTGTTCGTCGCGGTCGAGCGTTTGCTGTTCTATGTATTCACGCTGCGCCATGCCCGCCAGCTGGAAGAACTGGTAACTGGCCATGACGGTTCTCTGGAGGCGCTGCCGGATGACATGATCGGCCATGACTCTGTTCCTGCCCAGGCGGTGCGTCGCATGATCGAAGAGCGTCGCCGCGTGGCCAATCCGCAAGACGTACAAACCCTGTCCAGCGCCATTTACCTGGCCCTGAAGGCCCGCCTGCAACGCAATCTGTGGATTCTCGACACCATCGTGACCGCCGCTCCGCTGCTGGGTTTGCTGGGTACCATTCTGGGTATCATCGAAACCTTCACCACGCTGGCCACTTCCGGCGTGTCCGATCCCAAGGGCGTTTCCGCCGGTATCGGTACCGCACTGCTGGCAACGGCACTGGGTATCGCCATCGCCCTGTTCGGCCTGGCTTTCCTGAATCACTTCCATGACCGTGTCGACCGTATCAGCGAACACCTCAAAGTCTTGCTGTTGCGCGCGTCGATCAACAAGGCCTGATTCAGTTCATTGCCGGTCCCGAGAAGGGGGAGGGTGTCTTTGACACGCTCCCCTTTTTCTTTCCCGCCTCGATCGCGCTACAATGATTTTCCGATACAGTGTGTTTTTCGCTAGCCGATCCGAATGAATCATTCCTCTTTGCGTTTACGTGTGGTTGCCACCGGTGGCCCCTTGCAGGATCCTTCCCGTGTTGCGCGCGCCCTCGAGCGCTTCGGGCAAGCCGGTTTTGCCATCGATAATGCCATTGCGGCTGAACGTAGCTTCGGGCGCTTTGCCGGAACCGATGCCGAACGTTTGGCCGACCTGTCGTCCATGCTGGACCCGCAGGAGCCCATGCCGGATTTGCTGATTCCTACACGGGGAGGCTATGGCACCGTGCGTTTGCTGGATCAGATCGATTATCCGGCGCTATCACAACGCATGGCGGATGCAGAGACGGTGTTTGTCGGCTACAGCGACATGACCGCCTTGCAATTGGCCTTGTTGGCCACCACGGGAATGAAAAGCTTTTCCGGTCCGATGTTGAATGCCGATTTCGGTGCACCGCGCCCCAGCCGCTTCACCATGGAGTGGTTCCGGCGTGTGATGTCTGATACGTCATTCCGTTTGCCGGTGATGACCGGACACACCGAGCAGGTGGCAGTCGAAGGGACGCTGTGGGGGGGCAATCTGGCGGTGTTGTGCCAGTTGATCGGAACGCCCTACCTGCCGGTGATTGAGGGCGGCATCCTGTTCATCGAGGATGTCGGCGAGGAGTTGTACCGCATCGAGCGCATGTTGTTCCAACTGCTGCATTCCGGCGTTCTGGCACGCCAGCAAGCGGTGTTGATCGGACGTTTTACCGGAGCAAAACCGGATTACTATGACCCGGAAGGCTATACCGAAACGGCCTTGCTGGACGTACTGCGCTCGCGTTTGACGATCCCGGTGCTGACCGGCTTGCCGATCGGGCATGTGCCGGACATCGTTGCCTTGCCGGTAGGGGGACATGCGCGGCTGACCGGACAGGAAAATGGTTATGTACTCGAGGTGAGCGACTATCCCACCTTGGGTCATCGTGCCGGATTAGTCGACTGGAGTGTGTTGGGGGCGTAAATATCAACACTTGGCTGGTCAAAGGCCGGTCCCGGGTTTAAAGTGAATCCAAAACATACCGGGACTTCACTATGTCGACCAGAACAGAACACGACCTGCTAGGTTCGCGGGACATTCCTGCCAATGTCTATTGGGGTATCCATACCCTGCGCGCCCTGGAAAACTTTCCGATCACCGGGCAAACCATCAGCGAGTATGGCGACCTGATCACCGCCTTGGCCATCATCAAGCAAGCCGCCGCGCAAGCCAACCGGGATCTGGGCTTGCTGGACCCGGTGCTGTGCGAGGCGATCTGCTACGCTTGCGACTTGTTGCGGGATGGCCGCCACCATGAAGAATTCGTGGTCGACGTCATTCAGGGCGGGGCAGGGACGTCCACCAATATGAACGCCAACGAGGTGATTGCCAATCTGGCGCTCGAACACCTTGGCCGCCCGCGTGGCGACTACGCCTTTCTGCACCCCAATGAGCATGTCAATTTAGGGCAGAGCACCAACGATGTTTATCCATCGGCTTTGCGACTGGCGACCTGGTTCGGCATTTGGCGTTTGCAACTGTCGATGCAGGCGCTCAAGGGTGCCTTTGCCGACAAAGCCGACGAGTTTCGTGATGTGCTCAAGATGGGACGTACCCAGCTGCAAGATGCTGTCCCGATGACGCTGGGGCAAGAGTTCCAGACCTATGCGGTGATGCTTGGCGAAGATCTGTTGCGTTTGTCCGAAGCGGCCAACCTGATGATGGAAATCAATCTGGGGGCCACGGCAATTGGCACCGGTATCAATTCGCATCCCGAGTATGCCGAACGTGCCTGCCATTATCTGCAGCAACTGTCGGGTCTGGACTTCACCACGGCGCCCAATCTGGTCGAGGCAACCCAGGACTGCGGGGCCTTCGTCCAGGTGTCAGGTGTTCTCAAACGCGTGGCGGTAAAGCTCTCCAAAACCTGCAACGACTTGCGCCTGTTGTCTTCCGGTCCGCGAGCCGGTTTTGGCGAGATCAACCTGCCACCGCGGCAGGCTGGCTCGTCCATCATGCCGGGCAAGGTCAATCCGGTGATTCCGGAAGTGGTCAATCAAGTCGCCTACGAGGTGATCGGCAATGATGTGACGGTCACGTTTGCGGCAGAGGCAGGGCAGTTGCAACTCAACGCCTTTGAACCGGTGATTGCCTATAGCTTGTTCCGCAGTCTCAAACATCTGGCGGCCGCCTGCGATACGCTGCGCGAGCATTGCGTGGTGGGCATTACGGCAAATCGGGAGCACTTGCGCGCGATGGTAACGCGCTCGATCGGTCTGGTGACGGCCCTAAGCCCGTTCATCGGTTACGAGCTGGCTACCGACATTGCCACCGAGGCGCATGCCACCGGCGGGTCGGTCAAGGATATTGTCATTGCACGGGGGTTGATGAAGGAAGACGAGCTGGAGAAAATTCTCCAGCCTGAAGCACTGACGCGTCCGCGTGCCCTGTAGTGCTTAATAGTGGGGGGGGATTTCGTGCCCGGCAGGAGCATCGTCTCCCCCGCTGTTGATGCCTTTCAGTTGCTGATACAGCACCCGCATCTGTTGCTGTAGCAAATCCAGTTCGCGTTGTTGCCGTGCAACGGTCGTATTCAAGGTGTCCAGCAGTTCATCCTGAAATGCCAGTCTGACCTCCAGCTCCGCCATTCTGTCGTCCATCGGTCTATCCTTTCGTTGTTTCCGGCAAATTCCCTGATTTTACGGCAGACCCGTCGCCGCTGACCAGTTGTCGGTCGGGTGACCGTGCGCATTGATGAGACAGATTGGTGATGACAAATGGCTGATCCAGGTCAAACGTTTTGACATTGATAGTTCAGGTTGGTACTATTTTTTTATGAAAAATGCATCGGATTTGCCCTACGCTTTAGCCGTTGCTTCTACGCGACTGGAGCGTATCGGCCAACTGGTTCCCGAAGAGCAGAAACAGTTGGTGATGCTGCGTCTGATGATGAAACTGACGACCAGCATACTCAATAACAGAATGCGCGAGGTGTTGCGTCGGCAAGACCTGCACATGGTCAGCTTTACGGCCTTGACCTTGCTGATCAATGCCGATGGAGCGCCGCTCAACCCTTCCGAACTGTCGACCATGACCGGTGAATCCAAAGCGAATATCACCCGCTTGTGCGACGAGATGGTGGCGCGTGGTCTGTTGCTGCGCCGTGGCAATCCCGATGACCGGCGTCGCATCGACCTGACGTTGGCGCCAGCCGGAGAGACCACGCTGCATGCGCTGTGGCCTGAAGTGCATCAACAGGTGCTGGGTCCTCTGGCGGTGCTGGACAGCGCCGAGCGCGACACGCTGGAGCGCATTCTTGAAAAAGTGCTGCATGCACTCGAAAACGGTCAGGCGGGTTGACGACCGTTTCATTCTACGAGGCAGAGACATTCAATGACACTCAAACCCTTGGCGGCCCTGACTCTGACGGCATGGTTGGGCGCCTGCGCCATCATTCCTCCTGATAGTCAGGTAGCCCTCCATGATGCGAGCCGTGCCACCTTGCCCGGCGGAACAACGCTGACCGGAACCCACTGGCCGGAGGCCGGCTGGTGGCATCGTTATCAGGATCCGCAGCTGGACACGCTGGTTGCCGCCGCACTGAAGGACAACCCCGGCATGGCCTTGGCGGCTGCCCGCCTCAAACAGGCCGAAGCGCGACTGGCCGGAGTCGAAGCCAGCGACGGCGTCAATCTGGTGCTCGGCGGCAATGCGACCCGCCAACTGTACCCGGAGCACGATATTTATCCGCCGCCACTCGGTGGAACCTGGCGCAACAATGGCAAAGTGCAATTGAGCGCGACATGGGACGTCGACTGGTGGGGACGCAACCGGGCGGCCATTTCGGCGGCGGTTGGCGAACGAGAGGCCAGTCGTGCCGATCAGGCCGCGGCCACCCAGTCTTTGGCCAGTTCGGTCGCGCAAAGTTACTTCAGCTGGTTGGGCGATGAAGCCCGCCTGAGCGTGGTAAAACGCCAGGCGGACGTCGTCGCTGCACAGCTGGCGGTCACCACCCGCCGTGTTGCGGCAGGTCTGGAGTCCTCCTCCGCGCTGGAGGCCGGGCGTGAGGATCTGGCGGGCGTCCGGGCGGCATTGGCTGCGCTGGATGCCAACTGTCGCCGAGACCGCGAAGCATTGAGAGCCTTGGTGGGCGGCGATGCCACCTTGGTGGCTGGCCTGCAGGCGCGCGATTTGCCCGCGGCCGCCGCCGCCATGCCGACCTCGCTGGGCCTGACGTTGTTGGCGCGTCGTCCCGATTTGGTCGCTGCACGCTGGCGTGTCGAATCCTCCATCAGTAGCACGCGTGCCGATGAAGCGGCGTTCTATCCGGATATCAATTTGTCGGCCTTCTTCGGTTTCAGTTCCATCGGACTGGACAACTTGCTCGAAGCCTCCAGCCGTAATCCGGGCATTTCCGCCGCCTTTACCTTGCCGATATTCGACAGTGGCCGACTCAAATCCCGGTTGGGGGTCAGTCGTTCACAGCGCGATGCTGCCGTGGCGCAGTACAACCAGACATTGCTCAACGCCGTGCAGGAAGTGGCTGATCAGGGCTTGGCATTGCAGGGATTACTGCAACAAAAACGTCAGCAAACGCTGGCATTGGAAGCCGCTCGTGCCCAGCAACAGGCCGTCAGTCGTCGTCATGCGTCAGGCATCGCCGATCGTCAGACCCTGTTGCGCGCCGAATTACCGGTATTGAAAGAAAACGATCAATTGTTGCAGGTCAACAAGGCCCTGTTGCTGAGTGACGTGGCACTGACAAAAGCGCTGGGCGGAGGCTATCAGGCCCCGGCTACGGCGCGCTGACAAGACTCTTGCGGAGACGTGTAATGACGAATCAACCCAATCCCAATGCGGCTAAACGCAAGCCGATGTTGACCACACTGGCCGTTGCCTTTCTGTTGATCGGTATCGGTTATGGCATTTACTACACCACTGTGCTCTCGCAACGCGAAGAAACCGACAATGCCTATGTTGGTGGCAATCTGGTCACCTTGACCTCGCAAGTCAACGGTACGGTGGTGGATATTCGCGCCGATGAAACCCGCTTCGTCAAAGCGGGCGAAGAAGTGGTCAAGCTGGATCCCGCCGATGCCGAGGTCTCGTTGCGTCAGGCTGAAGCACAGTTGGGCGAAACCGTGCGCCAGTTGCGCCAGCAGTATGTTGGTGCCAGCCAGTACGACAAACTGGTCGAGCAACGTAGCAGCGACCTTGCCCGTGCCGAAGCCGATTACAAACGCCGTCAACCGCTGGCAGCGGATCAAGTGGTGTCTGCCGAGGATGTCGAGCATGCCCGCCTTGCGGTGGTGGCCGCACGTGCGGCCATGGAAGCGGCCAAACAACAGTCGGAAGCGGCCCATGCGCTGGTCGACGGCATTGACTTGAAGAAGCATCCTTCGGTGCTCAAGGCTCGCGCCAACTTTGTCCAGGCATGGCTGGCCTCGCGCCGCAATGCCTTGGT
>JAGLBD010000005.1:6956-66489 GCA_018260425.1 Pseudogulbenkiania sp.
GCCTCGCCGACAAGATCATTGACCGCAATGCCGGGTCGGTTCGCTAAGCGGGAAGGTCATCATGAGCGAGTCTGTTGCGGCCGCCCCGGAACCGTTGAAGGGGGGCAAACTTGCCGTCCTGACGATTGCGGTGGCCTTTGCCACTTTCATGGAAGTGCTCGATACCACCATCGTCAATGTCTCGGTGCCTCACATTGCCGGTGACCTGGGGGCCAGTTCGACCCAAGGGACCTGGGCCATCAGTTCGTATGGTCTGGCGGCGGCCATTGCCGTTCCTCTGACCGGGTGGCTGGCTCAGCGGTTTGGTCAGGTGCGCATGTTTGTGTTGTCGGTGATCCTGTTTACCCTGATGTCGGCACTGTGTGGCTTTGCCACCAGTCTGCACGGTTTGGTGGCCTTCCGGTTCCTGCAGGGGCTGGTGTCGGGACCGATGGTGCCTTTGTCACAGACCTTGCTGCTGGCCAGTTATCCGCATAACAAGAAAGGCCTGGCGCTGGCCTTGTGGGCGATGACCGTGGTGGTGGCACCGATTTTCGGGCCGATGCTGGGCGGCTATCTGACCGACAACTTCAGCTGGCCATGGATCTTCTTTATCAATTTGCCGGTCGGTGTGTTTGCCGCCGTCGTTTCCTGGATGCTCCTGAAAAAGCGTGAAACGCCTACGGCAAAAAAACCGATCGATCTGGTCGGATTGTTGCTGCTGTTCGTCGGTGTCGGCAGTTTGCAGATGATGCTGGACAACGGCAATGATCTGGACTGGTTCAATTCCCCGCTGATCCTGGGCTTGACCATTGTCGCGGTCGTTTCTCTATCGTTCCTGGTGGTGTGGGAACTGACCGATCACCATCCGGTGGTGGATTTGTCGCTGTTCAAGTTGCGTAATTTCCGTTACGGCGTGCTGACCTTGTCGCTGGGGATGTTCTGCTTCTTTGGCAGTACGGTGATTTTTCCGCTCTGGTTGCAGACGGTGAAGGGCTTTACCGCCACCTGGTCGGGTCTGGCAACGGCACCAGTCGGCATTCTGGCTTTTTTCCTGTCGCCACTGGTCGGCAAGAATATCCAGAAGCTTAATCTGCGTTTGTTGACTTCGTTTGCCTTCGTGGTGTTTGCCACGACCATGTTCTGGTTCGCCAGTTTTACCCTGGACACGGCCTTTGGCCAGTTGATCTGGCCGCGATTGTTTCAAGGGATCGGCGTTGCCTGCTTCTTTGTACCGCTCAACCAGATCATCTTGTCCGGTATTGGTCCTGAACGAATGGCGGCGGCCTCCGGCTTGTCGAACTTCTTCAGAACGCTGTCGGGGAGTTTTGCCACGGCGATCGTGACCTTTGTCTGGTCGCATCGTCAGGAAATGCATCACGCGCAAATGACCGAGCTGGTCACGTCAGCCAGTCCGGGGACTCAAGAGTACCTGGCCAAACTTGGCGACGTCGGCATCAAAGGTACGTCGGCCTACGCCAATATTGATCAGTTGATCGGACAGCAGGCCTATATGCTGGCGACCAGCGAGGTGTTCTGGGGCATGGGCGTGATCTTTCTCGCGCTGATTGCCGTGGTCTGGTTATGTAAACCCCCGTTCGGCAATGCTGCCGGCCCGGGGGGAGGGCACTGACAGAAAAACCGGATGGCTCGCCCTCCGGTTTTTTTATGCTTCACAGCAGGGTGTGTTGCAGCTGAGACAGTGATGAAGGTCCGGGCTGGCAGGTTTGATGCGAAGTGTTTTGAATGGCGGGTCTAGTGTCCACTTTTTTGTGAGAAAACCTTTACTATCAGAGGGATGCGTATTTTTACTGATGTTTCTGTAATGATCGGGGCGCTTATAGTGACTGCGTCAGGGCATGACGTGTCCTGCTGTCGTAAACCGCAGGTGAGTGAACACGACTCTGACCCTTTCCGAGGAAAATCATCATGAAGACAGCGATCCTTGTTGCCATTCTGGCACTGGGCGCGGCGCAGGCCGAAGCCAGTGTGACCCCCGCCAACCTGATCATCAACGGCAGTTTCGAACAAGCCGCCCCAGGGTTTTCATTGCCCGCAAACGGTGCTTGGGCCGTGTACGGTAATGGCAGTCTGCTGGGCTGGAATACCTCGGTAGGGCAGGGCGTCGAGATCCAGAACCATGCGGTGGGCAATGCGCAGAATGGCAACTATCTGGTTGAACTGGATAGCGATAGCCGCAATCATGTCGGTGCTGCGGCTCAGGTCGGCGCCAGCAGCAATTCCAACCTGTGGCAGACCATAGCCACCCAGATTGGCGCAAGCTACAGCTACTCGTTCTGGTATGCCCCGCGGACCGGAACCTCGGCGTCGACCAATGCGATCGACTGGTCGTTTGGCTCGGCTCAGGGGCAAGTCAGCGGCACGGGAGGTTCCGGCCTGAGTTGGCAGCAAGTGACCGGCAGCTTTATTGCGACAGCGTCTTCTACCTTGATCAATTTCCAGGCAAAAGGGACGGCAGATACCTATGGGGGTCTGCTGGACTCGGTGACTGTCTCGCTGGCCTCGCCCGCCCCTGCCGTGCCGGAGCCTGAAACGTATGCCTTGATGGGACTGGGCTTGGCGGGAGTGCTGTTGGTACGCCGAAAACGCCACTGATGGTCTTGCCGCGCTGTGACGACCGCCCGCTTTAGGGCGGTTTTGTCGTTTTGGGGGGGATGACTTTACATTCATGAAAACGCATTGATAATATATGCATTATTAGTAAAGATGACTTGTAAGTGTTTGCTTTTATCTGTTTTGCTGCGTAGTTATACGGATTTTTTTGTTTCAGCCAAACGGTATAGTTTGATCCAAGTTAAATAAGTTTCGGGTTTTAGCCGTTCTGATCGGCAATGAATAACGACAACCTCACCTTTTTGAATCGACAGGGATAACACCATGAAAAAAATGCTCGCTGCCGCTGTTCTCGCCGTTTCCTCACTGGCTGCCAATGCGGCGGTGACACCGACCAATATCGTGGTCAACGGCAGTTTCGAACAGGCCGCCAAAGGTTTCTCCCTGCCGGGCAACGGGGGCTGGGGTGTCTATGGCGATGGTAGCCTGTTGGGCTGGCGTACCTCGATCGGTCAAGGTGTCGAAGTTCAATACAATGCCGCGGGCAAGGCGCAGAGCGGTAACTACCTGATCGAGCTGGACAGTGATTTTGGCAATCATATTGGTACCGCTGCAGCCAAGGGTGCCGGCACCAACTCCAATATCTGGCAGGATCTGTCTACCGTCAAAGGTGCGACCTATTCCTACTCGTTCTGGTACGCTGCGCGTCCGGGTACCACCAGTGGTTCCAACGGTATCAGCTATGTCTTTGGTGACGTTGCTGGCTCGAAGCCGATCACCGGTACCGGTGGCAGCTCTACCGCATGGACCCAGTACACCGGCAGCTTCGTCGCCAGCAGCACCACCTCGCGCATCAGCTTCCTGGCTAATGGTGCCGCCGACGGTTACGGTGGATTCATCGACAATGTTTCGGTCGTACAACTGAAGGTGCCGACTCCGGCCGTTCCGGAACCGGAAACCTATGCCCTGATGGGTCTGGGTCTGGCAGGTGTGCTGCTTGCCCGTAAAAAGCGCCGCGCCTGAATCGTTGTCAGGTCGGGAAGAAATCAAGCCGTCACACTGTGACGGCTTTTTTATTTCAGCTTAACGGCGAACCTTTTAACGGTGAACCATGCTGACTTTGCCTGTGGCAAACAGGCGTAGCAGGACCGGTTCCGGGTGATAGTCCGGATCGACGGCCAAGGCGGCGTCGGTCGCCGTCTCCAGTGTTTCATCGTCTTGCAGGGCACGCAGAAAGACCGCCTCAGCCAGAGGCACCGCTGTCACGTCGACGGTTCCCGAATGACGATCAATCCACACCCCCTCAGGCTGTTTTTCCTGTGTGAAGGAAAAGTCTTCCGGTGCGTCCCGATGGGCATGCCACAACGTGGCAATCGGCCATGCCGAGATAATGACGGCACACTCGGGCAGGAAGGTCAGACGGAGTGCCGGCCACTCGTCCGGGTCATGCCTGGCCAGTTCGCCGGGCGCTATCGCGGCTTCATCCCCGGCGTAATAGCAGCGATGCCGTTGCCACTCAAGTTCCGCCATGTCGGCAAGACAGGCCGGCAGCTGTGCAGGGCAGTCGGCAATGAATGCCGCAAAATCATCGCCGTAGTCATGCAGGTTGCCACTGGTGGAGCGGTGTATCGCGACATAATCACGGCACAAGGCGGCAAAACATTCCTCGCCAACGATCCGTTCACACACCGCAAACACCTTGCGCAGGCAGCCATACAATGTCGCGAAATAGTTGTTGCGATAGATGGCAAGCCCGGCAGCGTCGATGCCGGGAGGCGGTGGTGCCGACGAATCGCTAATGGCATTCATCAAGGCGGTTTGCCACTGACGGGCGTCACTGTCCATCATTGTGTTCCTCGAGGCAGGATCGGGCGCGCTGCGCTTCGGCGAGCAGTTCCTTGAGCGGGGGAATGGCCTGATCCCGTTCGATCAGGGTGGGGCGTGCCCCAAAGCGTTGCAGGACGGTACGGTACAAGGCCCAAACCGGTTCGCTGACCGGATGACTATGGGTATCGACCAGTATGCCGTCCCGTTCGCTGTAGCCGGCAAGATGAATCTCGCCAATGGCCTCGGCAGGCAAGGCATCCAGAAAGGCGTCGATGTCTTCGCCAAGATTGACGTGATTCACATACAGGTTGTTCACATCCAATAAAATCCCACAGCCACTGCGTTCTACCAGCGCCGCCAGAAACTCACCTTCACCGTAATCATTGCCGGGATAGGCGCCGTAAGCGGAAAGGTTTTCCAGTAGCAAGCGGTGCCCCAACACGGTTTGCACTTCATCGATCCGGCTCGCCAGCTCGACAAGGGTGGCGGTGGTGCGCGGAATGGGCAGCAGATCATTGATATAATGCGCCGGGCCATGGTTGGCTGCCAGATGTTCCGATACCGCACTAGGCTCGATGGTCTGGATCAGGGTGCGGATGTTGGCCAGCAGGCGGGGGTCCGGGCGTGCCGGAGAGCCCAGGCCAAGTCCCACCCCATGCAGGGAAACCGGCCAGCGTTCACGGAGACGGCCCAGCATGTGCGGTGCCTGGCCACCGCCGAGAAAGTTTTCGGTATGGACTTCGATCCAGCCCAGATCCGGACAGTTTTCCAGCACCTCGCGGTAGTGGGGGCCTCTCAGTCCGATTCCAGCAGTCAGTGGCAACGTATTCATTGATTATCCGGCGTAATGCGAGTTTGGGAATGTAGTGTATTCTGCGTTGTTCAGGGGGGCCGCGGGAAGTATCCCCGAAACGGGTAGCCACCTCTTTACTCAATGGGCATCAAGGAATAGGCTTGAACCTTAATACATGGAAAATGCAGTAATAAGCCAATGTTAAAACGTGTTGTCAGTGTTTTCCTGCTCATGTGTGTTTGGCAATCTGCCATGGCCAAGGACATGGTCAGGTTGGGCGCAGAAGCCGATTGGTTGCCCTTCTCGGGTAATGTCTCCGGCCGGCCGACAGGGTTCTCGGTGGAGGTGGTGCGTGCCGCCTACGAGGAAGCCGGTGTCGATGTGGTGTTTGTTTCCTATCCTTATGCCCGTTGTCTCGAGCTTGCCCGTCGCGGTGTACTGGATGGTTGTTTCGATATCATTCGCAATCGCGAGCGCGAGGCGACTTTTCTGTGGCACCGGCGCCCCTTGTTGCATGCCCGGATCGCGATCTATGCCCGTAGCACGGCTGAAAACGAACAATTGGTGGCCGAAGATCTCTCGGGACGCTCGGTGGCGGTGACACTTGGCTATGAGTATGGCGATGCCATCGACCTCAACCCCCGCATCAAGCGCTACGAAGTCCTGCGTGACGAGAATGGTTTCCGAATGCTGAAGGCCGGACGGGTTGATTATATGCTGGCGTACCGAACGGTTGCCAATCAGCTCTTTGAACGGTGGAAAAACGATTTCGAAGGACAATTCAAAGAAGTGGGTGTGGCCTACGAAGCGGATGTGTTCGTCGGTTTTTCACTGGTACATGCTACGTCCGGACGTTATGCGGCCTTGCTGGATGACGGGCTGGACAAGGTGCGCCGCAACGGTCGTTATCGACAACTGCAGGAACGCTGGCGTATCGCGGATTGAACAGGCCGTTGAATTGTTTGTTTAGGTAAAAATTGTGCGTTTGTCATGAAACTTTGCGACACTATCGGCGTCTGCACTGAATTACCTTTATTGATAACGTCATAATGATCACCCGTCACCTCTCCTGTTTCGTCGTTGCACTCTCCTGTTCCAATCTGGTTCATGCCGCTGCGGATGACGGGCCCGGGGCAAAAGACAGTGATGTCCGCTCTGTTCCGGCAACCACCGACAAACTGGAAAAAGTTCAGGTCATCGGTACGCGTCGGGATGATACGGCGCTGCGGCGGGAGCAAACCGCGGCAAAAACCATCCTCGGTCCTGAAGAATTGCAGAAATATGGTGATTCCACCATTGCCGATGTGCTGAAACGTCAGCCTGGCATTACCTTGGGAGGCAATCCCGGGCGGGGTGGCGACATTCGCATGCGTGGTCTCGGCAGCGGCTATACCCAGGTCCTGCTCAATGGTGAACGTCCTCCGGCCGGTTTCTCGCTGGATACCCTCTCCCCCTCGATGATTGACCGGATTGAAATCATGCGCGGCCCGGTGGCCGAGCACAGTAGTAATGCCATCGCCGGGACCATCAATATCATTCTCAAGGTCGACAGCATCAAGCGCCCAAGCGAGTTCAAAGCCTCCTTGGGTAGCGACCATGGCCGTTTGCAACCCTCCTTGTTCGCGCAGACTAATGGCAAGAGCGACGCGTTGGCCTGGAGCCTGTCGGGGTTTGTTTCCGGCTATAACCAGAGCAATGACACGGCGGACAGTCTGGTCTGGCTGGATCGTGGCGGACAGCCGCTGCGTACGGAGAATGATACAACCAGCTCATCGTACTCCGGTGTCGTTGCCGGGTTGAATCCACGCTTGACCTGGACGTGGGAGAACGGCGATACCTTGAGCATCCAGCCCTTCTTCTTTCATCGGGATGGAAGCACTAGCAGTAATGAAATCTCCAACTATGCCCCCGTGCAAGCGCGTGACGTGGTGAATACCGACTTTTTCGCCAGTTCGCGTAACGACTCGCTGCGAACTCTGGCCAACTGGAAGGGATCGGTTGGTGAGGGAAATCGTCTGGAACTCAAACTGGGGGTCAATTTCAACGAGAGTCACTCCGATAGTCTAACGCGTCGTTCGGCCCGCGATAGTGCATTCGATACGGTGCGCAAAGACACGGGTAATGTCCGTTCCACCGGGTTTACCAGCGGTGGCAAGTTTACCTATCCGCTGGCCGATAAGCAGACGTTGGCAACGGGTTTCGAGAGCGAGCTGAACTGGCGCCGCGAAACCACGCATACGCTGATCAATGGCGTTGATCCTCTGGCGGACTTTGGTCCGGACAGCAAGGTCCGTACCTCGCGACTGGCCGTGTATGCGCAGGACGAGAAGGATTTCGGCAAGTCGTTTTCCGGCTATGTCGGGGTGCGCTGGGAGGGTATCGAGACCCGCAGCCTTGCCGTGGTGAATCGTTCGTCGGTGCTCAGTCCGATGCTGCACGGTGTATGGCGGCTGGGCGATGACCGCCGTGATTTGATCCGGGCGAGCATTACCCGCAGCTACCGGGCACCGGCGACCTCCGACCTGATCGCGCGTCCTTCATTGTCTAATGACAACACGCCAACCTCCCCCGATACCACCGGCAATCCCCAGCTCAAGCCGGAATTGTCCTGGGGGCTGGATACGGCCTACGAGCATTATCTGGAGCAGGGCGGTGTGCTCAGTGCCAGCGTATTTGGCCGCACCATCGATCACTTGATGCGTCGGCGTACCGACTACATCGATGGGCGCTGGGTATCACGTCCGGTGAATCTGGATCATGCCACCACCTTCGGTGTCGAGCTGGAAGCGAAACTGCGTCTGGCCGATTTGCTCGGTAAGGCCGATGCCGCGCCACTGGATATCCGGGCCAACCTGAGTCGTTACTGGTCGCATGTGTCGGGAATACCCGGCCCGGACAACCGCTTGAACGAGCAAGTGCGCCTGACGGCCAATCTGGGCTTGGACTATCGCTTTTCCCGTCTGCCGCTGACGGTCGGGGGGAATATGAACTGGACGCCTTCTTATGGCCTGCAAAGCAGTGAAGAGCAAATCCGTCACATGGGGGGCAAGCGGGTGCTGGATCTGTACGGGCTATGGAAGTTTTCGCCGGTCACTCAAGTGCGGATCAGTGCCGGCAATGTGCTGGGTGCTGACTACCGGACGACGAACGAGTACGTGTCGGGAGCAACCCATCAGGTCACTCAATCCCTTGCGTCGACGTATCCTAGTCTGACAGCCAGCTTCGAACACAAATTCTGAACCGCTCAGTGCACTTCGGTCAGGTCGAACGGGCCGTTGTGCACGAACACCAGCTTACAGTCCTCGAGATAGTGTGCGTCGTGGATGCGACCACCGCGAATGTAGCCGGTTTCCCCTTTGCCTAGCACCAGCAGCGGGCCGTCTTTTTCCAGACCTGCCGGGGTTTGGAGATAAAACTGCACGGACATGCGTCCTTCCACCACGACAGTCATGTCATCGGAGGGATGAAAGTGTGGCGGCTCACTGCTGCCGGCTGTCCATTTCTCCAGAAAGACTTCCACGCCATCCGGGTTTTCCGGGAGTGTGGTTCGGATTTCAAAGCCGGCCGGACCATCATCCAGCGTTATATGGTTTTGCCAGATCAGGCTGGTGTCAGCGGTGACATCCTTGGAATGCATCAGAAACTCCTTGAAGTAGGCGGGGTCAATGATTTCCGGGCTGACGGGCGGGTCGTCCGGAAAAGGCCAGTATAACCACGCCACGACAGCCTGCTCTGATCCTGATCAGCGTGCAGGGGAATTCGCCAAGGCAAGCGCCTGAGTGGTGCCGCTAGTCGTTTGACCACTTCCCGGCATCGGACAGAACGTCCTGCACAACCCGCAGGGCACTGTCGAAGTCGAGGCGTTCCATGGCGAGTTCAAGGGTGCCGCGCTCGGCATCGTCGAGCCATTTGGTCAACGCTCCGCGCAGGCTTTGATAGTCGGTCAATGCCGCCATATTGTGTTCGGCAAGCAGGACACTCCACGATTCGAGCTGCTGCCGGGTCAATGGCAGGTCACTGGCGGGGGCCGGTGACAAGGCGGTATCGGCCCATTCCGCCAAGGCATGCAGTGTGTCGGACAAATCCTGTTCGGTGGTTTGCAGGCCGAGATTAATCTCGTAGAGGTCGTGCATGCGCAGGGCGGCTTCCGTTTTGCGCGATGACTCGACCAGACGTTCGGCGCCTAATGAGCCTATTTCTCCCCGCAGTGCATGGAGCAATTTGCCGGCATCGTCAAAACGTCCCTCGGCGACAGCCTGCCGGACCTCCTGCAACGGTGCTATACCCCGTGCAAGCAGGCTGGAAATGGCATCGGACAGTGTTGCGGCAAAAAGCGGGTCCTGTTCGGCTCGCCAGTGCAGTTCCGAGTGACGCAAAACAGCTGGCGTGGAGTCCGACGGGATCGTGGCCTGCGGGGTTCCGGGCAAGACATCTTGCAAATAGTGTCGCAAGGTTTCCAACAGGATGCCGACGTCGATCGGCTTGGCAATGAAATCATCCATGCCGGCCTCCTTGCAGGCACTGCGCTCGCTGCCAAGAACGCCGGCCGACATGGCGATGATCGGCAAGGATAATCCCAGTTCGGCACGAATCAGTCGTGTCGCGGTAAAACCGTCCATGACCGGCATTTGCACATCCATCAGGATCAGGTCGTAAGCCTGCGGTGTCGCGCGCATCCGCTCCAGCGCTTCTGCGCCATTGGCCGCGATCTGCACCTCCAGTCCTTCGCGCGTGAGGAGCGATTCGGCCAGAACCTGATTAAATGCATTGTCTTCGACTAGCAGTACCCTGCCATGCAGTGAACCCGAGGACTCACTGTGGGAGGGGGTCTGTTCCGGCAGGGTTCTGCTGGTGCGGGTTTCCATCAATCGATCGAACAAGGTGGATCCTGTCACGGGTTTCACCAAAATGGCGTCACCTATCTGGCTTGCTATATGTACATGAGGCATGTCGCGTTCTTGCGAGCTGCTCATGAACAAGACGGTGCAGCGGGAGAATGCCTTATGCGCCCGTTTCTCGCCCAGCTGCGCCAGCTCTGCGGCATTGACGACACGGAGATCCACCAGCATGGCGTCCGGATAGTGTGGTGCTGCGCTCTCCGACCACGCAGCAAGAACCTCTTTGAGCGAGGTGGCGCATTGGGCCTGCCATCCCAGCGCGAGGATATTCTCTTCAAGACACTCCCGAGTGGTGGGATTCCCCGTGATCACCAGCAGGGTCAGATCGCTCATCTCCAGGGGGATGCGTTGCGGGGCGTAGTCCGTTTGAATCTGCAAGGGCAGTATCACGGTGAAGGTCGAACCTTTGCCCTCGGTGCTGTCGGCACTGATGGTGCCTTCCATGGCGGTGGTCAGTCGCTTGGCGATGGCTAATCCCAGACCACTGCCGCCAAAGCGGCGGGTCACCGAAACATCCGCCTGGGAGAACGGACTGAAAATCTTGTCCAGCTGTTCCGGGCTCATGCCGATTCCCGAGTCGCGAACACTGAAACGCAACCAGACATGATCATCTTCGCGTCGTTCTGGCGAGATGCGTAACGACACGTCGCCGCGCTCGGTGAATTTGACCGCATTGCCGCACAGATTGATCAGGATCTGCTGCAGGCGCAAGCTGTCGCCAATCAATTCAGCCGGCACCCCCGGGCTGACGCCGATCGCCACTTCCACCGGTTTGTTGCCGACGCTGACCGTCAGCATCGCCGCCAGTGCATCAATGACATGCGACAGCAGGAAAGGCTCTTTGGCCAGCTCGAGACGATCGGCCTCGATGCGGGAGAAGTCGAGAATGTCATTGATGATCGATAGCAGGGAGCGTCCGGCGGCAAGGATCATGTCGAGATACTTGCGTTGATCCAGTGACAAGGGGGTGGCCGACAAGAGCTGAGCCATGCCGAGCACCGCATTCATCGGCGTACGGATTTCATGACTCATGTTGGCGACAAAGGCACTCTTGGCCCGGCTGGCGGCTTCGGCGGCATCCCGGGCATTTTCCAGTTTCTGCTGGGTCAGCCGCGTTTCGGTATTGTCCCGGTTAACACCAACCAAACGCACGGCCTCGCCAGTGGTATCGTGCACCACCAATGCCGTGGCGGCGATGAAACGGATTTCCTGATCCGGGCTGATGATGCGGAATTCCGTGTTGTAGTCGCAGCGTCCCTCGACCGCCCCATACAGCAAGGCTTCCGTGCTGGCGATGTCGTCAGGGTGAACACGGGAGCTCCACACGGTATAGTCGACCGGGCCATCACACGGTTCGGCGAAATAGAGCCGGAACATCTGTTCGTCCCAAATCAGCTTGCCGGTACGTATATCCCAATCCCATACCCCCATGCCGCCTGCACTGGTGGCGAGTTTCAGTCGTTCCGACAGGGTGATAATGCGCTGTTGTTGGGCATGGCGAACACCGATGTCGTCAATTTGCACGATCAAATCGTAATCCAGTTCGCCTTCGAGTTTGGAGACCTTTATCTCTGCCCAAACCGGGTGGCCATCTTTGTGCAGATAGCGTTTTTCCAGTTGATAACCTTCTATCTCGCCGCGTTGCAATTGCTGTATTGCCTCAACGGAACGTGCGACATCATCCGGGTGAGAAAGCGTCTGATTGGTCTGGTTCAGCAATTCTTCCCGGCTATAGCCCAGCATTCGGCACAGTGCGTCATTGGCCTCGAACAGGGCGCCATCGGAAGAGGCGAGGGCAAAGCCGGTTGACGCAAAGCGTATCGCGTCGCGGAAGCGCCGCTCACTGCGTTTGTGGGCGGTTTCCCGGGAGCGGCTTTGTCCTACGCTGCTGGCCAGAATCAACGGGGAAACAGCACACATCAGGATTGGCAGATAGATCAACATTATTTGCCAGGTGTTGGTCATGGGGGGCGGGACAAACAGACCGAACGACACCAGTGCACAAATGGAGACAGTTCCCGCCAGTACCACGACTGCCATGCCTTCGCTGCTGAGCCACATGGCAGCGACAGTCAACGGCAATACCGTATAAATGAACGGAAAGGGCAGGTAATGAAAAATCAGGACATTGATGGCGCAGGCAAAGCCGCTAATGCTGATGACCTCAAGCTGGCGCATGCGTCGCAGTGCGGTGGCGATGTCCTTGCGTAATAACAGGATGATAACCGGCAGCGCCGATGCCTGACCGATGATCGACCCGGAAAACCATGAAGGCCAGATGTCATCAATCGGTGCATAGCCCTGCCAGGACAGCAATAGCGCCCCCACTGTCGCGCCCAGCAGGGTGGCCGGCAGGCAGCCCGCCAGCAGCAACTGCGCCAGCCCGCCAGGACTGCGATGAAAGACGCGCCATTGTTGAACGGAACAGAGCACGATGGCCGCCGTGAAGGATTCGAGTTGATTCGCCAGTAATAGCGAGAGTGCCAGCGACAGTGAGTCGCCGAAGGTCAGACTGGCGAGAAAATTGCCTGCACCAGCCGCCAGCATGAGTTTCGGCCAGATGGTTTTGGGGGTATGAACCAACCAGCCGATCAATGCGGCATTCGCCAACCAAAGCGAAGCGATGTTGCCCGGTTGGCGCGACAGGACGATGGCGATTTCGGCGAGGACAAAATAAACCAGTCCACACCATAAGGCCGATTCTCTGATGTTGCGCGTCAGGAGTGTCGGTTGAGTATGGCTGAGAGGGGTATCGGCATTCATCTACTCAGAGCTCCGGAGGCAATGACCTGCGCCGTTTGACGAGCAAGGCGAGCAAGGCGGTTACGCCAACAAGAAATAGTCCCCCGGCCAGCAACAGTGGCCGGGTGTCGTAGAAGGTATCGTGCCGTGCAGGGGAGGCGGGTAGCCAACGAGCGAGTACCGCAACCTGTTTGTCGCGGGGGATTTGCTTCAGGGCGGCATTGATGATGCGGCCCAGCTCCGGCCAGTCCGGGCGGAATGCCATACTGAGCTGATAGTCGAAGCCTATCCGCTGCTGTAGTTGCAAGGTATCCCAGTCGTGTTGTTTTCTGAGGAAGGCGAAGCTGGCCTCGTCGGCCACCACCCCTGCCACCTGATCATGCGCGAGCAGGTCTAGCGCGACCTCGTCATTGCTGACCGAACGCCAGTGTATCTCCGGGAAATGCGCCCGCACGAAGGATTCCACGGCGTAGCCCTTGCCGACGGCAACCACCTTGCCTTTCAGGTGTTCCAGAGTCAGGTCGCTGTCCTGCTGGCCGGAAACGATCAGGGCCGCCGGAATACTGACGTAAGACTGGCTGAAGGCCAGAAAGGCGGCACGTTCCGGTGTCGGTCGCAGGGAGGTGAGCAGATCGGTTTCGCGCCGGCGGATGCTGGAGAGGTTTTCATTCAAATGATTGGCGTTGACCGGAATAAACCGGATGCCGGTGTATTCACTGATCAAATCGAGAAAGTCGATCGACAAGCCACGGGGGATGCCCTGGGCATCGGTGAAGACAAACGGACCGTAGTCGGTCTCTGGAGAATAACGAACGGTCTGATGGTCTTTCAGCCAGTCCCTGTCATGGTCGGATAGCGTCAATGGGCTTGCCTGGCCACTGTGACACAGGCAAAGGAACGTTACGACTGTCACGAGGAGGCGACGCATCATGTTCGGCCTGTCGGTGTCATTAGTGATACGTACATGGATTTTGGCATAGACAACATTTTTCACTATGAATGAATAGCACAAGGCGATAGCTCGTTGCCTGTCCTAAAGATCAGTCACGGAGCGCATCCCGGCAAACTCAAGCGTTGAAGTCCATACTGATAGCTGAGATAACTCCGCCATTTTTACAGGATGTCCGGTACCAACCATGTTCGAAGGTTCCCAAGACAAGCACCCTGTCATATTGATCGTCGACGATGAAGTGACGAACATCAAGGTTCTTCATGAAGCGGTGCGCGATCTGGGGGACGTCATTTTTGCCAATGACGGCCCGAGCGCCATTGCGCGTGCACGTGCCGCACGCCCCGATCTTGTCCTGCTGGATATCGAAATGCCGGGAATGAACGGCTACGAGGTGTGTCAGGCGCTCAAGGCGATTCCCGAGACGGCAGGCTGCTGCGTGATTTTCGTGACAGCTCAGGAAGGGGCAGTACACGAATTGCAATCCCTGAACTCCGGAGGCAGCGACTTTCTGCAAAAGCCGCTCAATATTCCAATTGCCCGTGCCCGGGTCAAAACCCAACTGGAACTGCGCAGTCATGCCGTGTCATTGGCCAATGCCCGCCGCGATCTGGATGAAGTGGTACACCATCTTCCGGCCTTCATCGCTTACTGGGGGGCCGATGAACTCAATCGTTTCAGTAACGATATCGAAGGCCGCTGGTTCGGTTTGACGCCGGAGCAGATGAAAATGAAGTCCTTGCAAACTGTCGTGGGCGAGGCCATTTATCACCAGCTGGCCCCCTGCCGGTACGACTCGGCCGGTCCTGATGGACACGTGCTGGAGCTGGATCTGGGGGTCACCCCTGGCGGCATGCGTTTTGCCCAGGCGTCGCTGGTGTTTGATTGCACGGAGATCGATGCCTCCCGTGGCTTCCTGTTGTTGCTGACCGACATCACTCCGCGCAAACTGGCCGAACTGGCCTTGCTGGAGGAAAAGGAACGGATCCGGATTACGCTCAATTCCATTGGTGACGCGGTGATTTCCACTGACAATACCGGCATGGTGACGTTTCTGAATCCGATTGCAGAGGAAATGACCGGCTGGCGAGCACGAGACGCGGTGGGGTTGCCCATTGAAATTGTTATGCCGCTGACGGATGGCAGTAGCGGTGCCAAGGTGATGAATCCCGCTCGTCTGGCCTTGAAGGAGCGCAGGATTGTCGGAATGGGCATGAACTTCAATTTGGTGGCGCGCAATGGGGGAGAGTGCAGCATCGAGGATTCGGCGGCTCCCATTCTTGATCCGGCGGGAGAGGTGTGTGGTGCCATCATCGTGTTTCATGATGTCAGCGAAGCCCGGGCCATGGCGATCAAAATGACGCATCTGGCTCACCATGATGCCCTGACCGATCTACCGAACCGGATGTTGTTGCTGGACCGTATTGATCAAGCTTTGCATCAGGCCCGTAGCAATGACTCACGAGTTGCACTGATGATTCTCGATCTGGATCAGTTCAAATTCATCAATGATGCCATCGGCCATGCTACCGGCGACGAGGTGTTGCAGCAGCTGGCACGTCGAATGAAAGCGATTCTGCGCACCACGGATACCATTAGCCGTCATGGTGGCGACGAGTTCATTTTACTGTTGCCCAATCTCGATTCAGTCGAAATGGCCAGTGCCGTGGTGGCGTCGCTGCTACACATCTGCCAAGAGCCGTTTATCGTCTACGATAACTCTTTCAGCATCAGTTTTTGTATTGGCATTAGCGTGTTTCCCGATGATGCCAATGACCGGGAGTCCTTGTTGCGCCATGCCGATTCGGCCATGTACCGGGCCAAGCAATTTGGTCGCGGGCATGTGCAGTTCTTTTCCAGCGACATTGAAGAATTGCTGTTGGCTCGCCACTTACTGGAGCGTCATTTACGCGAGGCCTTGGACCAGGAATTACTGGAGGTGTTCTATCAGCCCAAAATCGATATTGGCGTGAATGAAATTGTCGGGGTGGAAGCCTTGATACGGTTGCGCAACGATTCGGGTGAACTGGTATCTCCAGCCTATTTCATTCCGCTGGCGGAAGAGTCTGGATTGATCGTGCCCTTGGGCAAGTTCGTGCTGCTCGAAGCGTGCCGGCAAGCCCGTCACTGGTATGCGAGCGGTCATCCAATCAAAGTCAGTGTCAACATTTCCGCCGTGCAGTTCATCGAGTCTGGATTCCCGACTCTGGTGGCTGCGACCTTGCGCGAAACCGGCCTCGACCCGGCATTGCTGGAGCTGGAGATTACCGAGGGCGTGCTGATGTACGATGTGGAGAAGGCCCGGGCAACCCTGTGTGCACTTAAAGCACTGGGCGTCAAAATATCGATCGATGATTTTGGCACTGGTTATTCCAGTCTGGCCTATCTGAAACGCTTTCCGATGGATGTGCTCAAGATCGATCAATCTTTTGTGCGAGACATGCTCACTGACTCCAGTGACGCAGCCATCATCTCCGCCATCGTCAATCTGGGGACCAGCCTTGGCATGGAGCTGGTGGCGGAAGGTGTCGAGCAGGTGGAACAGGCCGAAGCCTTGTTCAATCTGGGCTGCCGTATCATGCAGGGCTATTTGTATTCCCGTCCTATTCCCGCCGCCGACATGACCGCGATGTTGGCGAAGGCTCTGCCGCCTGTGGCGTCAGGCCGCTAAGCATTCAGCGCATTTTGTTTACCGATCTGCTAGCATCGTTGAAATCTTTTGAATGAAAACCCTCCTTATGTCTGACGCTCGCGATGTCTTGACGCCTGCTGCGCTGGCCATGTTGCAGATGATTGCCGCCCACGGCAGTTTTGCCGCTGCGGCACGCGCCTTGAACATGGTGCCAAGCGCACTGACCTATCGGGTACGACAAATAGAGCAGACACTGGATGTGTTGCTATTCGACCGTCGTTCCCGACAGGCGCGGTTGACGGTGGCGGGGGAGACCTTGCTGCGGGAGGGAAGCTCGGTGCTGGCCGAGCTGGATGCCATGGTCAACCGGGTCAAGCGGGTAGCGACCGGCTGGGAGGCAGAGTTCACCATCGCGGTCGACAGCATCATCGATCGTGCTACGTTGATGGAGTTGTGCGACGCGTTTTTTCGCTTGAATCCGCCAACCCGATTGCGGCTGCAGGCCGAAACCCTGTCCGGCACGCTGGAGTCACTGGCCTCGGGGGTCGCCGATCTGGCATTGGGGGTGGTGATGGATGACAACACCCGGACCGGACTTGGGCGGGAGCGGCTGGGTCGTGTCGACTTTGTGTTTGCCGTGGCGCCGCATCATCCGCTGGCCAGGTACCCGGAACCGGTGCCGGATCACGAGATACGTCAGCACCGTGCTGTCGCCATTGCCGATTCGGCACCGGGAGGCAAGTCGCTGACCATCGGCCTGCTGGCAGGGCAGGATGTCTTTACCGTGGCCGACATGCCATCCAAGCTGGATGCCCAGCTGCGGGGCATCGGGGTGGGCTTGCTGCCGGCACAGCTTGCCCAACCGTATGTCGAGAGCGGACGTCTGGTGGCCCGGCAGATCGAGCGCGCCACCCAGCAATTGGAGGTCAGCTATGCTTGGCGTCGTAGCCGCGAGTTGCAGGGCAAGGCTTTGCAGTGGTGGCTGGCCCGATTGGGGACGGAAGTGACCCGCGCCGCCCTGCTTGGCGAACGACGCAAGCCCTAGGCGCTCAAATCAAACACCAGAACCTCGGCGTCCACGCCATGGCGGATCGAGATCGCCTCCTCGTCGGCCAGCAGCAAGGCATCGCCTCCCGCCAGCACCTGTCCATTGACCTGCAATGATCCCTTTATAAGGTGAACATAGGCTTTTCGTGTCGGGTCCAGCGCCAGAACGGCCTGCTCGTCGCCGTCGAACAGACCGGCATACAGGTAAGCCGTCGCATTCATGCTGACCGAGCCTTCTGCGCCATCCGGCGACGCGATCAAGCGCAGCCTGCCACGTTTTTGGGCTGCGGGAATACTGAGTTGCTCATAGTCCGGGGTCAGCCCTTCATGGTCCGGCTGGATCCAGATTTGCAGAAAATGGGTCGTTCCGCTGTTGTCATGATTGAATTCCGAATGACGTACTCCGGTGCCGGCACTCATCCTTTGCACGTCGCCCGGCGGAATGCGGGTGATATTGCCCATGGTGTCCTGATGGGCCAGTTCACCGGACAGCACATAGCTGATGATTTCCATATCCCGGTGCCCGTGCGTGCCGAAGCCCATACCGGGCGCAACCCGGTCTTCATTGATGACCCGCAGATTACCCCAGCCCATATACGCCGGGTCGTAGTAACCGGCGAAGGAAAAGGAATGGTGGCTTTGCAGCCAGCCATGATCGGCATAGCCACGGTCGTGTGATTGGCGCAGTTGCAACATGATGGATCTCCAGAGGTGATGGATCCATTGTGGCAGTCAGCGCGGGACTCCGTGCTCTGCGGGTTTGATGACAGTGTTCAAAATTATTGAATGGAGCGCGAGCGTGCTTTGGGGAGACTCTGCACCGGGAAGGACTCGGGGATGCGCACCCGCGTCTTCCCGGCTTAAGCGTTTACGGATTCCGGCTCTGGGCATGTGGCCCTGAATATCGCCACAATGGCGTCCAATAGGATTCCAGCATGGCATTCACGGCTTCCGGACCTTCGATCAGGTAATTAAATTCCGATAGCGTGCCCGGGTAGAGGTTATCCGAGCCAACCACATACACTTCATCATCGATAATCATGATTTTCGGATGATTGCCGGGAGCCGAAGACACTTTGTCGTACCAGGCGCCGCTTGCCTTGACCACCGATGCCATCGCACTGCCGATAATTCCTTTGGAAGGGGGACTTTCACTGAGTGGCGGTTGTTTCAAGGTTGCGGTATAGCCCTCGATGCTCAGGTCAGGCCACATGTAGGTTTGCCCCTCTATGGTTCGCCCGGGGGGAATCTGGTCGGTGTAATAGAGCGGTGCGATGAATAAGCGACTCAGCGCTTCCGCTCGTGATCCGTTACTGTCGTCCCAGAGCGCATCGGTGTTTGCATCGTGAGTCATATAGTACTGAATCAGCTCGAAGGTTCGCATGGCGCCTGAACCAAATGAATATTGGTCCCCCTCTGCGCCGGCTCCGCCATCCAGGGGAGAGACCACGACCTCGACCTTCAACGCTTTATTGGCCAGCAAGGCTTCCATGATCCAGTGGCAGACAACGTGATCGGACCACTTCTTTTTCCAGGCGCTGATGAGGTCCATTTGCGACATCCGGATCGAGCGCTTTGCCGTCAGGATCAACTGTTTTTTCATTAAGCCCGAGGCATCGTGATACTGGCTTCCGGTGCTGGAGAGGGTCCAGTATTTGCCCACTGACAATATTCTATCGGATTTTTTGTATTCGTTTAGCTTATCGTATTCACTGTAAATGACCCGTTCCGGAAAAACGGTTTTTTTCAGGTCAAGCAAGGTTTGCTCCGCGTCGGTCAGGCTGTCGTCCGGTTCTTGCGAAGAGTCGGGACGCTCATCATCCGAACGTTCTGCCGGAAGCTGCGACTGATGTAATTCGATGAGTTTGGCCGTGGTACGAACCATGTCATCGTAGACGTCTTGTTTGTCAAAGGGATCGGCGGGCTTGGCAGGATCGCGTATCGCGTTCAACCAGACGAGTTTGCGGCAGTCCAAGGTGTCTTTGGTCAGCAGTTCGTGGTTGCTGACCCACATCCTGTTGAGGAACAGTTGAGCACCATAGGCGGCCTCTCCGTGCACGACGACCGAGACGTCATGCACCGGCGGATAGCTCCTGAACAGGTCCATATTAAGATTATGCCCTCCGACCAAGGCTTCGACGCCATCGACGGCAATGATTTTGGCGTGATTCCAGGTCATTTTCGTGTCGCCGCTGGAGATGACGCTGTCGGCAAGCAGGCGGGTTTCCAGTGCGGACAAAATGCCTTTTTCGAACTGATAGAACCGCCCCACCCAGATGTCCGGTAGTTGCTCCCAGAAGGGCGCCCGGGCTCTGACGAGGCGCAGGAGTGCCGCCTTGAAGTCGGTGAAGTTGGGTGGTTCGGTGGCTGGATAAAGCGGAGTCTGGCCAAAAAGAAACCGGATCTGGGTGGGACCGGTGCGGCCCAATGGGGCACTGAGAGCGGTATCCAGTGCACCCAGTATTACTTTTCCCCAGTCTTGATCCGGGCTATTCAGCGACGCGATATCACACCGATAGCGGGCTTTTTGGACGATCTCGACGAGAGCTCTGGCAAATTCGGTTTGTCGCTGCCGTGCCGCCGTCATGATGGCCGGGCCGAATGCCTGTCCCCAGATGCAGGGGGTGTCGAGAATCCGGACGTAGTTGGTGCTGCTGAGATGGTTGAATTCGTTTTCCACCAAATGCTGCACGTCATCGATCTGGCTCATGGTGATGCCCTCCTGTCACTGATGATCTTGCCGGGTGCGACCGGCCTAAAGAAATTGCCACTTCACCCAGCCGGCGTTCGACCGTTCGACGGTGACAGGGTAGGACAGCGGATAGGGCGGGTCTCCGACCACGTCCTCCAGATAATGGTATTTCCAGAAGGCCCTGCCGCTGGTGGACGAAACCTGTCTTACATAGGGGCGATTGGGCAGTTTGCTGGTGCGTGTTGCCCCGCCTCCCATGGCATCGAACTCGGCATGATCGGTATGGATTTGCCGTCGGAGTGCCGTGGTGCTTTCTGTCACGGCGCAACCTGACTGGAAGGTCGTTCCCCAGTGGTCAAGGTAGGCGCGGGCCATTTTATAAACCAGCTTGGGAACCGGAGCGACATGGGAACTGACTTTGGCAGGGTCGTATTGACCGTCGCTGGTGCTGTTGCCGGCCACCGTGCCATGCCGGCCGCGACAGACATACAGCTCGTAGCCGTCGGGTTGGGGTAAATCGTTGCTGGTCAGCGGGTCATCAAGCTGGTAATTGTCAGCCAGCGTCATCCAGCTGTCTCCCAGTGCGACGGAGCCGGATGTGCCGGTCATCCGGCCATTGGGCCGTGGAACCAGCGCCATGAAACCGGGGTCGAGGTGGTCCCATGCATAGACTCCGACGTAGCGATGCACATTGGGCGGGAGCTGGGTCAGGATGCCGTACCAGTCACCCGGCCCCGGTACCGGGTCAATCGCAAACACGTTGACGGGAATGTCTTTCGGGCCGTAAGCGTAAAGAAACCAGGCCGCCATAATGCATTCGACCGCGCCACGGCTGTGGCCGATGAAGTTGAATTGTCCGGCGTTGCTGCTGGCTGCGAGGTTAGCGGCGTGCAAGGCGAGCGCCGGTGCACTCCAGCCGCTGGTCTGGGCGGCGGTCGAGATCTGGTTTCCATCGGAATACTTGCCGGCCTCCTTGCGCAAGGCGTCCGGAATGACGAGCGGGCCATTCAGCAACAACGGGCTGCTCTGGCTTCGCCATTGGCCCCAGTCATTTTCGCCAACCCCGCGCACGATGACGCTGTGGGTGGTCGCCGTCAGGTCGCCGGAAATGTCCCGATGAATCCGGACCGGGATGTAACCACTTTCGTCCGCGTAAATGTGTTTGTTGCTGGACAGCCGCGTTTCTTCACCTTCGTCGCGGGTGCAGGCCGTGCCGCTAAAACAAACGGTATACGTTGACGGGTTTGATGATCCATTCATTGTCCCTGACCCTCATCGTTGTATGGCAGATGGCGGTGGCATCTCCGTGCAGTCCGGGGATGGCCTTGCCTCTTGTCATAGGAAAAACGTTGATTTGAGTCGGGTGTGACATGTGGACTTCAGATAAATGCCATGTGGGCGTCGAGTAGTGCAGTGCGCTAGCCACTGGCATTCCCGGCAAGTAGTATTGTCGGTCTAGTGTGCTTATGTCTTTGGGATTGTGTTGCAGGTTGAGCTCAGTCCAGATGGGGAAGCTATGTCGACACTCTATCAATTTCCGTTTTCACACTTCTGTGAGAAGGCGCGCTGGGCAATGGACTACAAGCACCATGAGTATGAGGTCCGTAATCTGCTGCCACTATTCCATCTTGCGACCACACTGCGACTTGCCCGAAAAAGTTCGGTTCCGTTGCTGATCGAGGGACAACGGATCGTGCAAGACTCCAGTGACATCATTGACTACCTGGACCAGCGCTTTCCCCACAAGCCACTGACGCCACGCCAGCAGGAGGAGGCCAACCATGCCCGGGAGTGGGAGCGGTGGCTGGATGAGGAAGTGGGAGTCACCTTGCGGCAATGGTTTTATTTTCATACCTTGCCGGATACCCCCCATGCCCTGCATTTTCTGGAACAGGATGCCCCCGCCGGGCGATGTCGTACCTTCCGGCGGTTTTTCCCGCTAGTCCGTTTTGCAATGCAACGAAAAATGCACATCACCCCCCGTTCGGCCGGGCAAGCCCTGAGTAGGCTGGAGCGTGCGCTGGACCTGCTCGATGCGGTGGTTGGCAAGCAGCCCTTTCTGGTGGGTGTTGCTTTCAGCCGTGCCGACCTGACTGCTGCGGCTTTGCTGTCACCCATGCTGGCCGGGGGGCGCACCGATGCTGAGTTGCAGCATGTGTATGCCCCACCGGTATGGGCGTGGTGGCAGTCTTTCCGGCAACGTCCGGTCTACACCTGGATGCAGGATATCTACCGGACGTATCGCTAGTGTTGTCTGCGTTGTCGGAGTGGGACGTTGTTACTCTGCGCGTAACATGGCAAGCAAGGTGGCGAGGCCCTCTTGGTGCGGGGCACGCAAGCGCAAGTTGCTGGCACCCTCCTCACTTTGCACGACCACGGCTTTGGCATGGGTGAAGGTACGGAAGCCATGAATGCCGTGATACGCCCCCATGCCCGAGGCACCGACACCACCGAAGGGCAAATCGTCGACTGAAGCATGTGTCATGACGTCGTTGATTACCAGTGCTCCAGAGGTGGTTTGCTGCATGAAGGCCGTTTGACGTGCCTCCGAGTTGCCAAAATAGTAGGCGGCCAGCGGACGGGGATGGGCATTGATATAGGCGACGGCGTCGTCGAATCCGCCAACGGTTTTGACCGGCAGCAAGGGGCCGAAGATTTCTTCCTGCATGATGGCCATGTCGTCGGTCGCGCCCAGTACGAGATGCGGCACGATTTTTCGGGTGTGGGCATTCAGATCGGCTTCACCTTCTGCGGCCAGGCTGATAACGGTCGCGCCGCGGGATTTGGCATCCTCCAGCAAGCCCTGCAAGCGGGCAAAATGCCGATCACTGATGATCGAGGTGTAGTCCGGATTGTCCTGGAAGTGGCCATAGGTGTCGGCAACGAAGCGGCGTGCCATTTCGATTAATGCCGGCAGCTGTTGTTCCGTTACCAACAGATAGTCAGGTGACAGGCAGATCTGCCCGGCATTGAAGGTTTTGATGGTCAGGGTACGGGCCAGTGCCGTCTCCAGATCGGCATCCTGGTCGATGAATACCGGTGACTTGCCTCCCAGTTCGAGTGTGACCGGCACCAGATTCTCGGCGGCGGCCCGCATCACGTGCTTGCCAACAGCAGTGCTGCCGGTAAAGACGAGGTGGTCGAACGGCAGCGCGCTGAAGGCCTGACCAATATCGGCATCCCCCTGAATGACCACCAACTCATCTGGCTGGAAGTAGCGTGGAACCAGTTCGGCCAATAAATCGGAGGTTCTCGGTGTCAGTTCCGAGGGTTTGAGCATGGCGGTATTGCCGGCGGCGAAGACCCCCGCAAGTGGGGCGAAGGCCAGATTGATCGGGAAGTTCCAGGGACTGATCACCCCGACCACCCCCAGCGGCTGATTCTCTATCCATGTTTTCATGCCCGGAGCGATGGGCTCGACCGGTTGCGGCTTCATCCATTCGCCGACATGGTCGGCGGCATGCTGCAAGCCTTTTATGGTGGTCAGCATGTCGGTAATCAGCATTTGGTATTGGCTGCGATGGTAAAAATCGGCGCTCATCGCATCGGTCAGGGCCTGATGGTTTTCCCGGATCAAGCGGATGCTGCGCAGCAGGCGATCACGCCGCAGCGCTTCGCTTGCCGGGCCTGCCGCGAGATGGGCACGTTTCATCGAATCAAGAATGGTCTGCAGGTCATCGTGTGTGTGCTTTTTCATGTTTCCGTATTCCTTCGTCTATCAAGGCAGTGGTTCAGTGCATCAGTTCGCATTACCCGCATGGCAATATCGACATTGCCGGGTAACGAAGAGGCATAACATCGATGGGCAAATCATACGAGTGACTGGATAAATGGCGCCAACAAGGCTATTTTGGGGGCGGTATAAATTTTTTTATGAGGCAGTATGTCACTTGTCCGTCTCCGAACCTTTATTGAGGTGTACCGGCAGCACTCGATCACCGGGGCTGCCCGGAGCTTGAATCTGACCCAGCCAGCCGTTTCGCAGCATATTGCCGGACTGGAGGTTGCGATTGGCCGCCCGCTATTCGAAAGACAGAGTCATGGGGTGGTGCCGACGGCGGCAGCCGATGAACTGGCTGCAGACATCGGTGACAAGCTGGATGTGGCCGAGGCGGCACTGGCCTCGGCCCGCGCACGATCGGTCGATATTGCCGGTAGCTTGCACATCATCGGCCATGCCGATTTCATGGCTGAAAAGCTGGCGCCGGAGCTATTGCCCTTACTCAGGGAGGGGATCCGGGTGCGGATGCACACCGGCGATGGGCCGATGGTGACCCAGATGCTGCTGGAAGAACATTACGATCTTGGTTTCTCTGCGCACCCGGTGACGGATACGCGGCTCAAGGGCGAACTGGTGCTGAGTGACCAGATTCTGGCTGTTGCCGCCCCCGAAGTTGCAATGCGCATCAAAGGGCATGGAGAGGCATCGACCGGACTGACGACAGAACCATTGCTCGCCTATAACCTGGAGCTGTCCTTGATCGACCACTGGCTGGAGAAAAATCGTATCCGCCGTACCGATCTGGTCCCCGCCGTGATCGGGCAGGATCTGCGCGGGCTGCGCAGCCTGCTGTGTCAGGGGTTTGGCTGGACACTGCTGCCCCGTTACCTGTGCGAACCGTTTCTGCTCAGTGGCCAACTGGAAGAGATCCCACCGCCGATCAGTTATACCGAAATTCGTTACTACCTGATCTGGTTGCCAAGCAAATTACGCCAACCACGCATTGCACATGCCAGACAGACCTTGTTATGGCAGCTTGACAAGCACTAAGCCGATGGGGCGCTGGTGTCTCCCGCGTTCCGGACGTTCAGTCCGGATAGGTCGCGATTTCAATCAGATTCTGGTCAGGGTCCCGGACATAGACTGACTGGATTTTGCCGCGGGTTCCAGTGCGACTGACCGGGCCTTCGACGATGGTGATGTTCCGGGCCTGCAAGTGCGCTATCACCGTTTCCAGCGGTACGCTGGCGATAAAGCACAGATCCAGCGAACCGGGGGTCGGCACATGGGCCTTGGGTTCGAACTCGCGCCCCTTGATGTGCTGATTGGTTTTCTGTTTGCAGAATTTGAAGGTGATGCGTTCCACCGGCGGGGTTCCGCCAATGAAGGTTTCCAGTGTCATGCCCAGCACATCGCGATAAAAGGCAATGCAGCGTTCCGGCACTGCCGTCGTCAGCACGATATGATCGATTGCCATGAATCATGGTGCTACTCCCGGTATGAAAGGCGTTGATGTTTTTGACGGTGGCACATCATGTCGGCTCGCCATGTTCCGTTTGGGCTAGGCTTCTGTACTGTGCCGGAAGCCTCGCGCCCGTTCGGGCAAGCCGATTATCTGGATGGGCAACGCGTGTCAGTCGCCTGCCGGCCACACAGGTAAACGGACTTGACGAGATAGGCGTCGGCAATCGACATGTTCTGCATCAGTGCCATCATCTGTTCCATCTGGTCTTTGGTAAAGCTGGTGACGCCGGCAGTTTGTGATGGGGGTACCCGGAATTCCCGTTGAACGACATACAGGGCATCGGCTCCCTTGATGACTTTGAAGAGCATGTTGACCCCGAATTCAGCGCCTTTTTGCTTGCTGCAGTAGACCTGGGCGTAGGCCACCGGGTAGCCCCCTTCCACTTGTTCCTTGGGTCCATTGACTCTTGCCTGTTCGCAGGCGGCTCCGACCTGGCGGAACAGGCTTTTCAGAAACACCGCTGGCTCGATATTCTTTTGCTGTGGGAAGGACTGTGCGGTGAGGATGTCTTTATAAGCTTCGATTTTTTGATCTGCGGGGATCTGTTCCCGGAGCCATTGATCACCGTTCGACGTGTTAGTGACTTCTTTCCACGGCCGGTCGGCCGGGTAGGGCGCCAGTTTCAAGGTCTCTTTGGTTTCGGCGGCCAGAGCCGTGTTAGTGAGTAGCGCTGCAAGCAGGAGGGGAAGGAGTCGTGTCCGCATAAGGCGTTCCATGCAAGGATAATAATAGTGAGCGTTGATGCCGAATCGTGTTGGCGCAACATCGAAGAGGACTAAACTGTGCTGCCTTGGGCTAATCGCATCGCACACCAGCCCATTGTGACGAATAGATGATATGACGTAAAGTTAATGAGCGTGTTGTTTCATTCACTATACATTTTGCCGGGTTCATGCCCCAGCCCCGTCCAGCTGCGCAAGAGGGACAAAAAACAACCCGCTCTAAACGGCCCCCGCTAGTCGGTCGGATCGACAACCGTCGGGGGCCGCTCAGGAGCGGGGTGGCGTGGGGTTTATCGCGTGCGGGAGAGAGAATCAGTGCTGATGCCCGTGCGCGCCATGGACGTGCTGGTGGGCAATTTCTTCGGCCGTTGCTGCACGTACTTCCATCACCTCGATGGCGAAGCGCAGGGCTTTGCCGCAAAGCGGGTGATTACCGTCCAGCAGTACGGTCGGGCCTTTGATTTTGGTGACGAAATAGTAGCGCAACTCGCCATCCGGGCCGGGGCGCTGAATCTGGCCACCGACCTTGATGCCGGGCGGGAAATCAGCCTTGGGCATGGTGGTCACCAGCGCTTCGTCACGTTCGCCGAAGGCGTCGTCGGCAGCGAGTTCCAGCGTGGTTTTAAAGCCAGGCTCCTGACCTTCAAGTGCGGCTTCCAGTTTGGCAAAAAGGTTGTCGTAATCACCGTGCAGGTAGGAAACCGGCTTCTTGCCATCATCGTAAACGTTACCCTGACGGTCGGTGACTTTCATGCGCAGGGTAACGGCGGTGTTTTGGGAAATGTTCATGGTGGGTAATAGGTAATAGCAAAAAAGGTGGGAAGATTCGCAGTTCAACGGGAGAGTATCAATAATAACCTTTCCCATCAATTGAAATGATCGTGGCCGTGTTCCGAGGGGGGATACAGGTTGGCCGGGCTATCAGTCCGTGCCTGACCGGCGGCCATTAGGCCATGGCGGTCCTTCGCCTGTCAGATGAAAGATGGCTGCTTTCATGTTGAAAACAGCCATAAGCCTCTAGTGAGCGAGGGGGAGATTCATCTCTTGGCCAGTGCCATCAATGAGGCAATGGCCGCAAAGGCCATGACAGCACTCCATCCATACTGTGCCAGAAGAACACTGGCAAACACTGAACCGAGCGACATGCCGATGAACATGCAGACAAACAGCACGGCATTCAGTCTGCTGCGAGCTGCAGGGTCAATCCGGTAGATCACCGCCTGATGGGCGATCAGACTGGCTTGTACGCCAAGGTCAAATAGCACGGCCCCTGCAGCCAACAGGACGAGCTGCACACTCATCGACAATAAGGGGGTCAGACTCAGCATCCCAAAGGCAAATACGGCAAGGCCTGCACCAACACGCGTGACGATCTCAGGTCCTTTCCTATCCGCGAGATGGCCCGCCAGCGGTGCTGCCAATGCGCCTGCCGCACCGGCAAGGCCAAACGCTCCGGAGGCTGCGCTGCCCATATGGAAGGGCCCATTGTGCAGCATGATCGCCAGCGTGGACCAGAATGCGCTGAAACCTACGGACAGCAAGCCTTGTGCAATGGCGGCACGGCGCAAGGCGCCATGGTTGCGCCACAAGGTAAGCAGTGAGCCAAGCAGGGCGAGATAGGGTAGCGCAGTGCTGGGCTGAAAACGTGGCAGAAAACGGCGGATTGCCAGACCGGTCAACAGAATGGTTGCTGCTGCAATGAAGAACATGGCCCTCCAGCCAAATTGCTCGGCCACCACACCGCTGATCACACGTGACAGCAGGATGCCGGTCAGCAAACCAGTCATCACGGTGCCAACCACTTTGCCTCGCTGGTCTTCTGCGGCCAGTGTCGCGGCGGCCGGCACGATATCTTGTGCCAGCGTTGCGCTCAGGCCGATCAACAGCGAGGCCGGCAGCAACACCGCCAGCGAAGGGGACAGCCCGGCAAGCAGCAAGGCCAGAACCAACAAGGCGGCTTTGATGAGCATGATGTTGCGCCGGTCATGACGGTCTCCCAAGGGGGCAAGCAGGAGAATACCCAAGGCGTAACCTAGTTGCGTCAGGGTGGGCACCAGGCCGGTAGCCTGAGTCGATGCACCGATATCCCCGGCCAGAGTTCCCAGCATGGGCTGGCTGTAGTAGAGGGAGGCAACCGACAGACCGGCTCCTGTTGCCATCAGCAAGATCAGGGAGCGTGGCAGGGTTTGCGCGGCGGCCGGCTTTGCCTGGGGAGCCGCAGAATGCGGCAGGACTTTAGTGAATGACATAGACAGCCTCATTGATTAAGAGATGACTGTTACATCATGGATGTGTGTGGTGTGTATGTGTAGTCGCACGCATGGAAGATCTGTTATACATTTAACGTATGAACAAGATCAGGCCCTGTGTGGATGGATGACGATCAAAAAACGGACAGCCCGCTGCGCAGGGTGATGCCACTACAAGCGGGTACCGGTGAACGCATTGAATTGATGCTGACCTTTCTCAAAATTGTCGAGGCGGGCAGTCTGTCTGCTGCCGCGGTACAGCTGGGCACGACCCAACCCACTGTCAGCCGCCGGCTGCAAATGCTGGAGCGTTCCCTTGGCTTACGGCTGCTCCAGCGTACTACGCACACCATGCGGCTAACCCAGGATGGCGAGCGCTGTTATGAACGCGCTAAAGAGCTGTTGGCAGGCTGGGCGCGTTTTGAGTCCGAATTGAAAGGGGCCAGAGAGGAGCCCGAGGGTGTTCTGCGCGTTATCGTGCCGCATGCCTTCGGCCAGGAGCGGCTGATCGGCCCGCTAGCCCGCTATCTGCAACAGCATTCAGGGATGTCGGTGGAGTGGTTGCTGCATGATGATCGTGCCATTCAGGATTACATCGCGGCAGGCATCGATTGTGCGATTCAGGTGGGCGATGTGACCGATCCGGGTCTGGTCGCCATTCCGCTTGCGCAAGTGCCGCGCATCGTGGTGGCGGCCCCCTCTCTGCTTGATGGCCATTCCATACCGCAAGATGCCACCGACCTGGCTGCGCTTCCCTGGCTGGCACTCCGTACCTTTTACCGAAATGAAGTGCTGTTGACACATTCCGGGACGGGGAAGAGCAAGCGCATCCAGATCAGGCCGCGCTTTAGCACCGACAGCCTCTATGCCTTGCGCAGCGCTGCATTACAGGGGGTTGGTGTCGGTATCGGTTCTCGTTGGGTGATGACCGAGTATCTGGCGCAAGGGCAGTTAATCCAGTTGGCACCACAGTGGCAGGCGGCACCGCTACCGGTCAGTCTGGTCTATCCCTATGCTCGTTTTTATCCGGCTCGCTTACGTCGTTTCATCGACCTGATTCGCGCCGAAGCCTCCACCATTTTTGGCGCAGAGTAGTGACTCGACCACATCAACCATGAAACGGGCGAGATGATCCTCGGAGAGCCACTCGGCGAGGGAAGGCGGCTCATTAACCAGCCTCGCGAGATCATTCCCGTGAGGCGCTTGGCAAGTCCAGTGGGAAGGTCGACAGGCTGTCAGGCAAAACGCCATGTTGAACCTATCCTGATTACCTGTGGCCGATCAGGTGCCACACGCAGGCCGGATGTCCCTACTTGACCGTGTGTCGGTCGTTACGAACACCTGATGCTGAAATTACATCGTCAACTGACAGCTATTTCTTTCAGGATGATAGAATAGGAATCTGGGGCGATATCGAATATATGGCGAGTGAGGCGTGGGCGGGTACCCATGCACATGCGCTTGGGCGTGCGCCGCGCATCGGCTTTGGTTTTCTGGCATTGGCCAGACTGAATCCGGCCGGTTTGACCATCCTGAAGCTCCCATAACACCAATAAGGACACTTGCATGAATCAATTCGTACGTAACATGCTACTTGCGGTCATGGTGCTTGGCACTGTCATGCTGCAAGGTTGCGCAACCCGCGTCAAGGCCAGTTTGCTGCAGAATCCGCCACCGGCCGAAGCCTTCTCTTCATTCGCGCGCATCCAGATCAAACCGGTTGTCGCGGCCGACGGCAAGAAAATCAATGTCAAAGCCATGGCCAAGATCCAGCAAAATATCGAAAAGGATATGGCCACCCAACTGGCCTCCTGGAACCAGCGCCCCGAAAACGGACGTAG
This sequence comes from Pseudogulbenkiania sp., assembly GCA_018260425.1. Classification (GTDB taxonomy): domain Bacteria; phylum Pseudomonadota; class Gammaproteobacteria; order Burkholderiales; family Chromobacteriaceae; genus Paludibacterium. The sequence continues at coordinate 37,148 of JAGLBD010000005.1, forward strand.
CCTGGTTATTACCCCTGTCGTCGAGGAGCTTGAATTCACCAGAACCGCCAGCCGGGTATTTTTTGGGCCTATGGCCGGCAGTTCCGGAGTTTTGCTCAGACTTCAAATTCGTGACACAGACGGCAAGGAAATTGCCAACCCCGAGTTTTTTCAGCGGGCGGATGCATGGGCAGCCGGTTTTGTGCTTGGCGTGCATGATAACATCATGCTGACTCGTATCGCCAATCTGGCCAGCCGCTATGTCATCGCCAACTTCAGTCAAGCCGTTGGTGGACCGACCGGAGCGGATACCCGCGCCATCAACTAATCGTACCTGAGTGTCAGTGAGTGAGCCGTTAGTGCTCACTCCATCACCGGCAACCTGATAGGCCGCACGGCCTCACGAGATAATCCGGGGTCTGTATTCCATGGGGTGCCTGGCAAGTCCGATGGAAAGGTCGACAGGCGGCTAGTGAGACGACAGGACTTTACGGTAGGCACATGGTTGCGGTGATGCCTATTTCGATAGTAAACAAAAAGACCGGGAAAACCTTGTGCAATCCGTTGATTGCACAAGGTTTTCCCGGTCTTTTTTAACAACTGACGATCGGGTTCCGGTCAGAACGGATCTATATGCCAAGCAATGTCAACAAATAAAAATGTCTACCTAAAATCTGGGTTAAGCCGGTAAAGACAGGGATTGCAGCGGGTAAGCGATGAGAGCGTCGAAGACAGTGTTTTTGAGCGAGGTCAGGCATCGGCAGCACGACAGGAATCCCGGGGCGAAGCTACGTTTGAGCTGGCCGATGACGCTCTTGATGTGCCCGCGCTGCCGCTACCACCGGCGTAATCAGTTTGGCAACGCACTCGCCTTGCCGGTTTCCAACCCCTGAGCGAACGAGTTGTGCAGAATGGCATCGCCGCTCAGCACGGGGAATGTCGCAATGTACGGGGCAGGCATGCCGGCTTCACTCACCAATTAGCTGAGTTCATAGCCAGGATCGTGGCAGAGGCTGCGCGCTTGAGAATGCAGGGTTTGCGCCTTGGCAATGAGGCAGATGGTCTTTAGTCCCTGCTGTTCTCCATCAACTGGCGTGCTTCTACCGGCAGAAGGCGAAAGGGCACCTGATTGGGAGGAGCCCGAGGAGCGGGCTACGAATGAGAAACGCGCGTAGACGAGGGCGATATCAAGGTTGGGCCATGGCCGGGTCAGCGGCTTTTATGCGACATGGGCCCATCCGGATTTATATACGGGTTTCGTTTACGCGGCACTCGCTTCTGGTCCGACAAGCCTGAGTTCTCCACCAGCGGCACCGGTAACGGGCTACCTGGCTTCACATCGGGCAGGATGTCACGTAAACCAGTTTCCCATTGTGCCAACATCGCTTTGCCAACTTCGCGAAACGCGGGAAACTTTTCGGTATAATCGGCCAATTGCGGCACCACCTGCAGTACGGCGTGTTCCACGCGTTGCCGGCAATCGTTCAACGTAGACTTCGAGAGTCCCAGGCGGGTCATGCCATATTGCTGGAGGAGTTTCCCGGCTGCCCAGGCCTTTTTGCCGGACAGTGTCAACCCTGGAATATCTTTGGCATATTCTTTGTAGGCAGTAACAGTCACTACGTCATATGTCGGGGCAAGCCGCACATCGTCATGGGAGGTGTATACCAGTGCAAAATTCTTCAGGTGAGCATCAGCGTTACGCAAGGCATAGTTGACTAGCAGCAACGTAAAGAGTTGAGTCGCCATCACTGGCTGCCGTTCCGGCGGGACGTAATCATTTAGGCGGGCGGCGACCCGTTCGAGGCTACTCTTGTACTTGTTGACGGGGGCTTCCCCCTCGAGGGAACAGAAATCCTCGACGCCAAGTACCACCCCGTCCCCGGTGCGGTCAAACCGTTCCACCACCAGCACCTCGCCATCATCCGACAATTGCGTCCGAGGGACGGACAAGCCGGCGGCGCGCGCCACTGCGAGGCAGAGATACTCATTGATGGACAGGCCTGGCAGGTAGTCCGGCCCGACTTTCAGGATGCTGTCTATCGTCCAGGCAGTCGCCTTTTGTCCCGGCTGCAAGGCTTTGGGCATCACCCCGGACACCCCGTCGGTCAAACCGGATTCCAAGAAGTTGTACAGCTGCCCTCGGGAGTCCGGGCTCGCCAGGAGCTCCGCCAGTTGCAATGAGGGGTGGCTGGTGTCACGAGGCATTCCTTCAGGAACCACTTGCACCCGGCCGATGGTCTGTCGTCCAGTCAGGGCCAGCAGACCGAAGTCGGTTACATCGGCATGCGGGCCCAGCCTTTGACACAGCCGTTCCTTCTTGAACCCCTCTGGCAGGTTCATCTGGAAATAGGGGTGCAACCCGCGTGCCCAGTTATAGCTAGCTGGTCTGACAGGCATCGTTAGCGATACGAACAGTTCAGGGGGAACACCCGGCAGATAGGTGAAGACATATCCATCGGCTTCATCCACCAGTTTCCCGACCAGGACTGCATTCACATAGACATCAAGGCTTTTACTGGTCACGGTGACCCCTCTCAATGATGCATGGCTTCCTTAGCCTGCATCGCTCACGATAAGCATCCTGGAGAAATGCACCGGTGCGGTGCAAAGTCGCGTGGGCCGCTATCGCTCGTCTGGAACTTTTTTCTTGGCGCGAACGCGTTGTCCTGTCTGACCGAACCCGCCTCTGCTTATCGTCCGGTCTGCAGCGATATCGTCGAGCGTTCGGCTGTGGCCGAACGGACGGGCCATCAGCTCAAGCTTGACCGCCTTGAACAACATCAATAGTTTGAGTACCCCAATTTCGGAGGCGGTGCCGCGCTCGAAGTTGGAGATGGTGGCCACACTTATCCCGGTCAGATCGGCGACCATTTGTTGTGAGAGTCCTTGTTCGAGCCGCGCCGTCTTGAAGGTCTCGGCCAATTCTGCAAGGTTCATAACTACTAATACTCCATTAGTTACGAGGAAATTTCACTGTAACTTATATAATACTACAAGTTAAGCAAGGTGCCATAACTAAAAATACTCTAGTAGTTACGCGGAGGCTTCTGCTTAACTATTGGAATGTTATTAGTTATGCAGGCCGGCCTTTCCGTACTTCGAGTGGCGCTTGCCGTGTCATTCAAGTCTTTAGATGCAGACTAAACACCCTCTTGACGAAGTAAGGTGCGCCGTTGCGGCGCGAATGCCTTGGTCCACACAAGTCATCAGGATTACATTCCTCATTGCGCTACCGTTAATCGTTTTCGAAAGAAAATGACACGCTCCGATTCCTGGAAACCAAGCGCCAAGTGCATTGCATGGCTAGCCTGGTTGTCGAGCGAGGCATCGGACGCCAGCTCTACAACCTATCCTGGTGTCCGAAAAAAATTGACCACTACAGCGGCCCATCTCGGATGTCAGTTCGGGCGCTTGCGCTGTTTTTCTGACTAGATCCAAGGCCGCTTCCAGCTCGGCGGCATTTCGCTCCAGTCTGGCGCGATCCAGTGTCCAGCCCTGGCTCAGATGCTCGCGCAGCACTCCCGTTGCCCACTGCCGGAATTGCGTGCCACGCTTGGAGTTCACCCGGTAGCCGACGCTGATGATGGCGTCCAGGTTGTAGAACTTCACCGGCTTGTCCGAACCTGCAATGTGCAAATTTTGCACATTGCTTTCTTCGATCAACTCCCCTTCCCGGAATACATTTCTCAGGTGCTTGGTGATTACCGAACGTTCACGGCCAAACAGCTCGGCCATCTGTTCCTGGGTCAGCCACAGGGTGTCCCCCTCAAGCCGTACACTCACCGGCTCAGCAGCATCGTGCTGGTAAATCAACAATTCGCTCACGTTATTCCTTGTGCAATGCTAGCGCTTTATTTCTTCCCGGGGGTTTCTATTCCCCTCCACCTGAGTCGGCATCGTTAGTTCTACAGGGCCAAGCCACCTCTCCGTCGCTATTGCCGCCGATACCGTGTGAACATGAATCGTTCTGGAGATTGGACATTGTTCACCCAACGCCAGGGTTCAGCAAGCCGGCCTTTCCGTGCTTCGAGTGGCGCTTGCCGTGTCATTCAAGTTTTTAGATGCAGACTAAACACCCTCTTGACGAAGTAAGGTGCACCGTTGCGGCGCGAATACCTTGGCCCACACCAGTCATCAGGATTACATTCCTCATTGCGCTTCCGTTAATCGTTTTCGAAAGAAAATGACACGCTCCGATTCCTGGAAACCAAGCGCCAAGTGCATTGCATGGCTAGCCTTGTTGTCGAGTGAGGCATCGGACGCCAGCTCGGTGCAGCCCATTGACTTCGCCCAATCGATTACCGCCTCGACTAGCTTTTTCGCCACGCCCTGTGTCCGGGCCTCCGGTACAACATATAGGCCTTCGATAAACGCGACAGGAGACGAGTCTGTTCCATTCACATAGTCAAAACGAAGGGCCGATTCGGCTAGGCCAACGGCCTGTCCGTTTGCGGCATGGGCGATGAATTGCGCAAAACGATCAGGGCGGGCGGTGAGTTCGGCCATTTCGGCAAGATGCTCTTCGCGCGGGCAGTCGGGCCAAAGTGCCATGCGCAGCTGAAGCCAAGCATCATGGGGAAAGGATGTGATACGTTCAATCATGATGACCTCGTCGGCAAGGAAGCAAATTGTTCCAATGCGGTGGGATGTGGGCAACGTGAGAAAAGTTTCGTACTGGGCGATTTATAGTTGTTAGGCAATTTGCCTAAAGAGCGTCGCCATGACCATGTCTGCTTACGTTCCCTCCGCATGCTAAGCAAAGGCTAGTTCGGCATCAGGCCAATTGTCGCGACTTGGTAAGCCGCTTGGCCGGGTGCCGGACAGCATGGTCCGGCCTCTTGATTCATTGGCCCTGCATAGAAAAGTGGACAGGTGATCAGGCGCTGACGCCGAGTATTGGATCGGGATGGTTGCTGTGCCCTCTGTCGTGCTTCAAATTCCGCGCGCCATCGTGCCGGAGGGGAAAACTTTTTACTGAACCCGTGACACCCTGCCGCTGGCAGTGTCGCAGTGTCGATGCCAGCCTCATGAGATAGAAGGCTTTGGCCACGCGTCAGGAGATAAGAAAAAGCCAAGCTGAATGAACAGCTTGGCTCTTGATGTTTACAGCGACGAATGAGTCATCGTCAGAACGGAATATCGTCATCCATGTCGTCGAATTTTGGCGCAGGCTTGGACTCCATGCGGCGCGGTGCCGGCGGCGGGGAGGACGGAGCTTCCTGGCGGGGGGCCGGGGCGCTGTAACCATAATCGTCACCACCACCATCCATCGGGGCGCTGCTGCCACCGTTGCGGCCACCCAGCATTTGCATGCGGTCGCCACGGATTTCGGTACTGAACTTGTCCTGACCGGTTTCCTTGTCCTGCCACTTGCGGGTACGGATGGAACCTTCCACATACACCTGCGAGCCCTTTTTCAGGTACTGCGCAGCCACTTCAGCGGTTTTGCCGAAGAACACCACACGGTGCCATTCGGTGCTTTCCTGGCGCTGGCCGGAGGATTTGTCCGTCCAGCTGTCGGTGGTTGCGACGGAAAGGGTGGCTACGGCATCGCCGGAGGGCATGTAGCGCACTTCGGGGTCGCGGCCAAGATTGCCGACAAGAATCACTTTGTTGACGGACGCCATCAATAGGTCTCCTGAATCAATTGTTTTACAGATGCCTCATCCCAGGTTTGCTGCGATACCTTGAGGTAGGCGACGCGTTCTTCGAGTATCACCACAGCTTCGCGCACCCCGGCGAGTGACGCAAGCTTGCGGGACAGGGAATGCGCATCCCCCTCCCAGTTGTCACCAATATGGAACATCATCGACTTGACGGATTCCGGAGCTTTCATGGTGATGGCCATGAACAGCCAGGAAAGCATGATGAGTCCGGTAAAACCGAATACGCCGGTTGTGCCGAAGTGGCTATAGAGGGCGCCGCCTGCGGCCGCACCCAGGAAAAGGCCGAAAGATTGGGCGGTATTATACACGCCAATTGCCGTTCCCTTCGCATCTGCCGGTGCAATCTTGGAAATGATCGACGGCAGGCTGGCCTCGAGGATGTTGAAGGCGATGAAGTAGCAGGTCAGCCATAGCACGATTTGCCAGAAACTGGTGAGTGCCAGCGCCATGCCCAGCTGGGCCAGCGTCATCAAGGCGACGGCGCCAATGAACACTTGTTTGAGTTTGCCGCGCTTTTCACCGTAGATGATGGCCGGGATCATCAACATGAAACCCAGCAGTACCACCGGCAGATACACCATCCAGTGACGGCTTTTGTCGAGGTGTCCGGTGGAAATCAAGGCGAACGGAATCACCACGAACATGGCCATTTGCGCGCCATGCAGAGCAAAAATGCCGTAGTTCAGTCGCAACAGTTGCGGGTCGCGCAGCACATCCTTCAGCCGCCCGGCATTGGTCTGGGTATCCGAGTGGAAACGGGAAACCACCGGGTCGGGAATGATGTATTTGACCCCGACGAGCGCCATCAGGGTCAGGATGCCGGTCAAGGTGAAAATGCCGTTTACGCCGATCCAGTGGGCCAGCAGGGGGCCGAGCACCAGACTGACGGCGAAGGTGACACCGATGCTGGCACCGATCATGGCCATGGCCTTGGTGCGGTGCTCTTCACGGGTCAGGTCGGCAAGCAGGGCGGTAACGGCCGCTGAAATTGCCCCCGAGCCTTGAATGATGCGACCCAGTGTCAGCATTTCGATGGTTTGGGCCTGTGCCGCCATGAAACTGCCGGCGGCAAACAACAACAGTCCGCCATAAATGACTTTCTTGCGACCGATGCGGTCAGACAGCATGCCCAGCGGGAGTTGCAACAAAGCCTGGGTCAGTCCGTAGCTGCCCATGGCAATACCGATCCAGGTGGTACTGGTTGCTCCGGGAAGATTATGAGCATAGAGGGCGAAGACCGGCAGCAGCAAAAACATGCCGAGCATGCGCAGGGCATAAATGCCCGCCAGTCCGGCACTGGCACGAAGTTCTAGCGAATTCATCGTTATTGTCGAAAATAAGTGTGTCCAGCGATTAACGCAAAGGCACTTCAACGGATGACATGAATGATTCAGGTGGAGTCCGTCAGTGCAAGTCGGGTATATTAACAGGTTCCCCGACTGATCGTGAGTGAGGCATGGATACCATACGCATACGTGGCGCCCGGACACACAATCTTAAAAACATCAATCTCGATTTGCCGCGCAACCAGCTCATCGTGATTACCGGCCTGTCCGGATCCGGAAAATCGTCGCTGGCGTTCGACACCTTGTACGCAGAGGGCCAGCGCCGCTACGTCGAGTCACTGTCGGCCTACGCGCGGCAGTTCCTGCAATTGATGGAAAAACCCGATGTCGATCTGATCGAAGGTCTTTCACCGGCCATTTCCATCGAGCAGAAAGCCACCAGTCACAACCCGCGTTCCACCGTTGGTACCGTGACAGAGATCCATGACTATCTGCGCCTGCTGTTTGCCCGCGTGGGGGATCCGCATTGCCCGGAACATCATGTTCCCCTGGCGTCGCAAACCGTATCGCAAATGGTCGACCATGTACTCGCCATGCCTGAGGAAAGCCGGGTAATGATCCTGGCGCCGGTCGTTACCGGCCGCAAGGGTGAGAATGTCGACCTGTTCGAGGATCTGCGCGCCCAGGGTTTCGTGCGGGTGCGGGTGGACGGGGAGGTGCTGGATATCGACTCCATCCCCAAACTGGACAAAAACAAAAAACACACCATCGAGATCGTCATTGATCGCCTGAAGGTGCGTGAAGACATGAAGCAGCGCCTGGCGGAAAGTTTCGAAACCGCGCTGCGTCATGCCGATGGTCGTGCCATTGCCATCGAGATGGACAGTGGTCAGGAGCACTGGTTCTCGGCAACCTTTGCCTGCCCGGTGTGCTCGTACAGCCTTCCGGAGCTGGAACCCCGCTTGTTCTCCTTCAATAACCCCATGGGGGCCTGTCCCAAGTGTGACGGTTTGGGGGAAATGACCTTCTTCGATCCGCGTCGGGTCGTGGCGCATCCCGAACTGACGCTGGCGACCGGGGCGATCAAGGGCTGGGACAAGCGCAACCAGTTCTATTTCCAGATGCTGCAGAATCTGGCCGAACATTACGGCTTTGATCTGGACAGCTCTTTCGACAGTCTGCCCGAGGAAGTCCGCAAGGTGGTGCTGTACGGGTCCGGGCGTGAAGCCATCGACTTTAGTTATCTGTCGGAAAAAGGGACCCGCTTCACCCGCAGCCATTCCTTCGAAGGGATTATTCCCAATCTGGAGCGTCGTTACCGGGAAACCGACTCGATGGCGGTGCGGGAGGAGTTGTCCAAATACCAGAACAATCAACCGTGCCCGCATTGCGCCGGTTCACGTTTGCGTCTGGAGGCGCGTCACGTCTTCATTGGCGGGCGTACCCTGCATCAAATCAACCAGATGTCGCTTAAGGAAGCGGCCGCCTTCTTCGCCGGTCTGGAATTCCAGGGGCAAAAACAGGCGGTGGCAGAAAAGATCGTCAAGGAAGTCGGCGAACGGGTCTCGTTCCTCAATAATGTCGGTCTGGACTACCTGTCGCTGGCACGCTCGGCCGATACCCTGTCGGGGGGCGAGGCACAACGTATCCGTCTGGCCAGCCAGATCGGGTCGGGCCTGACCGGTGTCATGTATGTACTGGATGAACCGTCGATCGGTTTGCATCAGCGTGACAATGATCGTCTGCTGGCGACCCTGGTTCGCCTGCGCGATATCGGCAATACCGTCATTGTTGTCGAGCATGACGAAGATGCCATACGTGCGGCTGATTACGTGGTGGACATGGGGCCGGGCGCCGGCGAGCACGGTGGCAATGTGCTGGTGGCCGGTACCCCGGAAGAAATTATTTGCAGCGACGCGTCGGTTACCGGCCAATTCCTGTCGGGGGCGCGTCGTATCGAGCTGGGTGGCGAACGCCGTGAGGTCAACCCCGAACGTCTCCTTGAGCTCAAGGGGGCGCGCGGCAATAACCTCAAGAATGTCACGCTGACCCTGCCGCTGGGTATGCTGGTCTGCATTACCGGGGTGTCCGGATCCGGCAAGTCCACGCTGATCAATGATACGCTGTACAAAATTGCAGCCCGTGACTTGAACGGTGCCAGCGAGGAGCCATCGCCTTACGATGACATCACGGGTCTTGATCAGCTGGACAAGGTGATCAACGTTGACCAGAGTCCGATCGGCCGGACTCCGCGTTCCAATCCGGCCACCTATACCGGTTTGTTTACGCCGATCCGTGAATTGTTCGCTGGCGTTCCCCTGTCTCGCGAACGTGGCTACGGGCCCGGCCGTTTCTCCTTCAACGTCAAGGGGGGGCGCTGTGAAGCCTGCCAGGGCGACGGGGTGATCAAGGTGGAAATGCATTTCCTGCCGGATATCTATGTTCCTTGCGATGTCTGCCATGGGAAACGCTATAACCGTGAAACCCTCGAGGTGATGTACAAAGGCAAGACGATCCACGAAGTGCTGGACATGACCGTCGAGCATGCGCACGCGTTTTTCTCGGCGGTACCGACCGTGGCGCGCAAGCTGCAGACGCTGATGGACGTGGGGCTGGGCTATATCCGTCTGGGTCAATCCGCCACTACGCTGTCGGGTGGCGAGGCGCAACGCGTCAAGCTGGGTTTGGAACTGAGCAAGCGCGATACCGGTCGTACGCTGTACATCCTGGATGAACCGACCACCGGCCTGCATTTCCACGATATCGATCTGCTCTTGAAGGTGCTCCATCGTCTACGCGAGAATGGTAATACCGTCGTCGTGATCGAGCATAATCTGGATGTGATCAAAACCGCTGACTGGCTGATTGATTTGGGGCCGGAAGGGGGGGCTGGCGGTGGGCAGATCATTGCCACCGGTACGCCTGAAACATTGGCTGCTCACCCTGTTAGCCATACCGGACGATATTTGCGTCCCATGCTGCATAAATCGTAAGGTTTTCAGGGTAGAATAGGCTTCGTCCCGTAATGTACCGGACATGTCTCACAGGCAGGACATGAACAAGAGGAACGCATGCTGACGCTTGGTAAAATTGACCACATCCATATTTCGGTATCGGATGTTCCCAAGGCACTTGCCTGGTATCAAAGGGTTCTGGGCTTAAGTCCGGATCCCCGCTATCGCAATTTGCAAGAAGGTTCACACAGTGTGTGGATGATTGCCAACCCGAGCAGTACGGTTCGCCTGGCCTTGAGCCAGGATCGCTCTGCCTCCGGCTCCTCTGGGTCGATCGCCTTTGTGGTGAGTGGCCAGGAGTTTGTCGACTGGATAGACCAGTTGGCCGGAGAGCGAGTGGTGAGCCGGGACGGGCAGACCATCGCCCGCGATTCTGTGAAGGATCACGGCTTTTTCTGCGCGATTGCCTTTGTTGATCCGTTTGGCAATGGATTTGAGATTGTCAGCTATGACCACACATGGCTGGCAGGCAAACTGAAACTGAAGATACCGCGACGTCCTGAAAAGCAGCTCTGACAGGATGAAAAAAACCGCCAGGCAATCTGGCGGTTTCTTTTTGAGCTATCCGGTCTCGCTTACAGTATGATGCCACCGCCCAGACAGATATCGCCGTCGTACAGCACGGCCGACTGTCCCGGCGTGACCGCCCATTGCATGTCACGGAAGGTCAGCGTGGCGGACTGTGCATCGACACTGTCCAGCCGGCATGCCGCATCCGGCATGCGGTAGCGGTTCTTGGCCGTGTAGTCGCCAACCTCCGGTGCCACATCCAGTGTCCAGCTGAGGTCGGTCATGGAGAGACTGGGTTTGAGCAGCAGCGGGTGGTCATGTCCTTGCACCACGATCAAACGATTCTCCGGAATATCCTTGGCCGCCACGAACCACGGCTCGCCCTGACCGCCAATGCCTAATCCCTTGCGTTGACCCAGCGTGTAGTACATCAGTCCGATGTGCTCGCCAACGACCTTCCCTTCGGGGGTGACCATCTGTCCGGGGCTGGTCGGCAAGTAGCGCTGCAGGAATTCGCGGAACGGCCGTTCGCCAATGAAACAGATGCCGGTACTGTCCTTTTTACCGGCGGTCGGCAGGCCGGCCTCTTCGGCAAGACGGCGGACCTCGCTCTTGCGGATATCGCCGAGCGGGAACAGGGATCGCGACAGTTGCGACTGGTTCAAGCGGTACAGGAAGTAACTCTGGTCCTTGGTCTCGTCAACCGCCTTCATCAGGTAGTGGCGATCGTCGCGCACCATCTTGCGGGCATAGTGGCCGGTCGCGATGCAGTCCGCTCCCAACTCCATGGCGTAATCCAGAAAGGCCTTGAACTTGATCTCGGCATTGCACAGTACATCGGGGTTGGGAGTGCGTCCCGCCGAGTACTCCTTGAGGAAGTAGGAGAAAACGCGGTCCTTGTATTCCTTGGCAAAGTTGACGATTTCCATGTCGATACCGACGATGTCGGCGACGCTCATGGCGTCCAGCGAATCTTCCTTGATGGAGCAGAATTCGCTGTCATTGTCGTCTTCCCAGTTCTGCATGAACACGCCGATCACTTCGTGCCCTTGCTGCTTGAGCAGCCATGCGGTGACCGATGAGTCCACGCCGCCGGACATGCCGACAACAATTCGTTTCTTGCCCGTCACGGGGTGAGTCCTTCCTGCAAAATAGTCAATGGTAACAGAACCTTGAGTCTAGGTGAAATCACTGGTTGACAATGATTGTCACTAGCAACTAATATCGTGATTGATAGTCAATCTCGTTTATGGGGGCTTCATGTTCGTTTGTCTGTGCAATGCGGTAACCGATACCCAGATCCGCTCGGCCGTTGCCGACGGCGCGGTACGCATGCGTGACTTGTCGGAACAGCTGGGTGTCGCCTCTGATTGTGGCAAGTGCGCACGTTGCGTCAATACCATTCGCTGCGAGACCTTGCGCGAGATTGAATCGCTGCAGCGTATTCCTGTTGCTGCCTGATTGTTGCGCATAGTTTCTCTGTCGTCGCGGCTATCCTCTGCCATAATGACGGCATCTCTTCTACAGGAGTGCCGTTCATGCAAGGCGACAAGAAAGTCATCAAGTACCTCAATCAGATCCTCCGCAACGAACTCACCGCCATCAACCAGTACTTCCTGCATGCCCGCATGTACAAGAATTGGGGATTGGCGCGCTTGAATGAGCACGAATACCACGAGTCCATCGATGAAATGAAACACGCCGACAAGATTATCGAGCGCGTGTTGTTTCTTGAAGGACTGCCCAATTTGCAGGATCTCGGCAAGCTCTATATCGGCGAGCAGCCCGAAGAGATGATTGCCTGTGACCTGCGCCTCGAACTCGAAGCCATTCCCCTGTTGCGCGAGGCGATCCAGTATTGCGAATCGGTCAAGGATTTTGTTACGCGCGACCTGCTGGAAGACATTCTGGAAAGCGAAGAAGAACATGTCGACTGGCTGGAAACCCAGCAAAGTCTGATCGAGCGTGTCGGTCTGCAAAATTACCTGCAAAGCCAAATGGACGCAGAGTAACCGGCTTCATTGGCGGGCGGCTCGTCCGACCCGGCAGATAAAACAAGAGGGGGTGGCCAATGGTCACCCCCTCTTGGCATAACGGTAGACGCTTTACTTGGCTTTGGCCGCGGGAGCCGACGCGTCGACCACTTCTTCCGGGGTATCCTCCCATGGGAGTGATACCTTCTTGTCGTGAATCGTCAACACACCGCCACGGAAGTTTACCGTGCTGGACAGTTGACCCTTGTCCTGGCTCAGGAAACCTTGCTCGATCCACTGGGTGAGCTGGCTGTCGAGCAGATTGCGCGCCAGATTGTCGATTTCCTTGAGATTCGGTTGGTCTTCGGCGCTTTCATCCACGGTGAACAAGTTACGCGCTTGTGCCACTACCATGTTTTCCAGAGTCTGGCGTGGCAGGCTGAACTTGGCATCGGCTTCGAAGCGGCGGATGAATTGCAGCGGATCTTTCAGATCATTTTCCTTGAATCCGTTCAGCGTCAACGAACCTTCCAGATTGGCATCGCCACTGGGCATGTGCAGATAGAATTCGTTGATCAGCAAGCGCGGATTGTTTTCCAGCAACGGAATGCCATAGGTCTTGATCGTGCCGATGTACTGCTTGCGCAGTTCCGCCGGCTCTACGCCCTCGAAAGGAATGCGGCCAAGCTCGGAGTCCAGACGAGTCAGGGTCGGGCCGTGCAAGTGATTGGCCGAGACATCGAGGCGCATCGGCCCGTAGGTCTGGTCATTCAGCGTGAAGGTCTCGAACCCGACCTTGCCACGCGAATTGACGAACTCGTCCTGTTCGCTGGTGACGATTTGGTAAGTGAAGTTCTTCAACACCACATTGGAGGGTTTGAACTCGCCCGACGGGTTGATGAATTCACCGACCCGCACGCGGGTGAGAACATACAGCAGCTCATTCAGTTTGATACTGTAGGGAACGCTGTCTTTCCAGTTCAGCTGGACATTGCCGACCGACAGTTCACTGGTGCCGAGCTTGACGCCGGTATTGCCGGGACGCATGTCCGACAGGTAGCGCAAGCCGTCGAAGCGGATGCTGCCACGGCTGGCAGCGTCGAGCTGGAAGCCGGGAGACACCGCTTCCGTCTTGTATTCCTTATAGCCGTGCTTGTAGTCGAGCTTGAGATCAAAGCCCTTCCATTTCATCTTCACGCCAGCGAGGGTTTCCTCGTAGTCGAAAGACGGAATGGTGACCGAGAGCTCGCCGCCACCGCCAAAACCCAGCCGGTTTACCACCGTGATCGGTTCTTTGTCGCCAAAGAACCGTTTCAAGGTCTTGCGGGTGCTGTCGCTCATCTCGAAGTCGGTTTTCACCAGAGCCCGCGCGGGATGAAAGTCGAAGCTGGCAAGGCCGGGCAGGGGGCCATGCTTGATGGTATGGGTGAACTTGATCGTGGACCCCAGCAACGGCCGCAGCGTGTCCGGGAGCATGCTCTCATAGGGACCGGACAGCTTGCGGTTGAATACCAGCTCGGTGGTTTCCCGGGAAGAGAACCAGCCACGCTCGTAGCTGTGCGACTTCACCTTGAAAAGGGGGAGGGAAGCCAGCATGCGATGCTGCTCTTCGAGTGTTTCCTGTGCCTTGAGGCCAGCCCAATAGGCTGTACCGCCATAAACGGCAAACAGGCCGCCAAGCGCGGAGAGGGCAACAATCAGTCGTCGTTTTTGCAACACGGGGTATATTTCTGCGTGAACAAGTAAGGTAGGGCTTTATGTTACACCATGATTCAGTTTAGCGTACCCCTCCTCGGGAGTCATTCGCCAAAGCTCGGTAAATTTGTATACAATAAAGCAAAAAATAGAGCAAAAACCCGATTATTACCATGATGAGGTACTTGAATTAATGGAATGGATCAACGGACTGATCAGTCTGCCGTGGTGGGGCTACGTCCTCGTTACGCTTGGACTGACCCACATCACCATCGCGTCGGTCACTATCTTTCTGCATCGTCATCAGGCGCACCGTGCGCTTGACCTGCATGCTCTTCCCAGTCATTTCTTCCGCTTCTGGCTGTGGCTGACCACTGGTATGGTCACCAAAGAGTGGGCGGCTATCCACCGCAAACACCATGCACGCTGCGAAACGCCGGAAGATCCGCATAGCCCGGTGGTACTGGGCATCCGCAAAGTCCTGACCGAAGGCGCAGAGCTGTATCGTGCGGCCTGCAAGGATCAGTCGATCATGGACAAGTTTGGCCATGGCACCCCGGACGACTGGATTGAACGCAATCTCTATACTCGCCACAGTGCCAAAGGCATTGTGCTGATGCTGATCATCAATCTGGTATTGTTCGGCCCGATCGGTTTGACCATCTGGGCGGTTCAGATGATCTGGATTCCGCTGTGGGCGGCCGGCGTGATCAATGGCCTTGGCCATTATTGGGGTTATCGCAACTTCGAGAATCAGGATGCATCAACCAATATTTTCCCGTGGGGCATCCTGATTGGCGGCGAAGAGTTGCACAATAACCACCATACCTTTGGTACCTCGGCAAAGCTATCCTACAAGTGGTTCGAATTCGATATTGGCTGGATGTATATCCGCATGATGGAGATTGTCGGTCTGGCCAAAGTACGCAAGGTGGCTCCCCGTCTGGAAGAGGATCGTGACCAGCAGCAGATCGGTGTGGCACAGCTGCAGGCTGTCATTGCCAACCGTTATGCAGTTGCGGCCCGTTATGCCCGGGAACTCAAAACGGTCTACGCTGCCGAAATCGAGCGCTTGCGTCAGTCTGCGGCATTGCCCGAGTTGTCCGGCATTAATCTGTCGCGCAAGATGAAAGTGTGGCTGAAGCAGGATGCCAATGACACCCCGGATGAAGAGCGTGCCCAGCTCGCCCGCATTCTGGAAAATAGTCAGGTGTTGGCGACTATCTATTCAATGCGCCAGGAACTCACCCGCCTGTGGGAGCGCTCCAGCCTGACCCGCGACGAACTTCTCAAAGAGTTGCAGGACTGGTGCAACCGGGCAGAGGCCAGTGGTATCGCCGCTCTGGAACAATTCGCTTCGGGATTGCGCCGGGCCGCGCTGGCTTAACTCGCACGAATCATCGCACAAAGCCGGCCTAATGCCGTTCACTTACCGAGCCTGACCTGTCGGGGTGGGTACTTGGACGGTTGTTTCTTGACGACACGGGGGCATTCTTGCCCCCGCCGTTGTCTGCACAACAGTAACTTCCCCGTCGGTTCCTCAAACGCTTCACATGTCTGGGCAATGTTCCGGGAGGCCCGCTCGATTCGTGACGCAAATAGCCCAGTGCCAGCGTAAAGCCCAAGTCGGTGGCCGGTACCATGGCTTCCAAAGGTGCGTGTTTAGGGCCATCTGGGTGAGCAGCGGTATTTGTGCTCCACTCCGGACGGGTAGGTATGGGCGCCGAAATGATCACAACTCACAACGACGTTGCTGGGTCTGCTCCCAGTGCAGCGCACTGAGGCCGAATAATTGGGCGGGGGGCTTCGCCCATCCGCTAGCGAGCCTGAGTCCGTGCGCTCTTGGCGATATCCGGGTTGATCTGATTCGGCAGGGTGAGTTCGAGTTGGGTAACCACATCCGGAATGGAGGTGTGTTGGTACATGTCCAGGGCCATGATCATCCAGACGACTTGCTCCTCGGGGAGTTTGCGACGTCGGACACTGGAAGTCCCCGTCATCAGTCGCGCGTGGGTGATTCAGTCTGGATCGATTGCATGTGTTTGGTACCGATTAACATCCCTCGGTCGTGGCCATGCAGTTCTTTGTCGAATCTCGGTCTGACAACGATATCAATGCCCTGGGTACCTATGTGCAAGCATTTTGCTAGTGGAGGATCCTCTTACTGTCGACTCCACCGTGATGAATAATGCACCGAAATCCCTGTTTCAACTGATGGCCGTCACTGTGACATATCTTCAGATTGTCGGCCGTACAGCCCCAGTAGCTTAAGAGCCGACCAGTACCACTTCCGATAAAACGGCATGCCTATGCTGTAGATTTGCCGGTTTTGTTTCAGATCTTGCTCGCAAGGTGTCGAGTGATGGATGTTGGAGTCATTCGCTAGGTTTGTCAGTCCGATGCAATAAGGAATGACGGCCTGAAGCCTGACATTGGCCAAAGAGCAGATTACCCTCCAGATATCCGCTTCTAGGTATACCGGGGACAGTACTTTCAGCAGCCTTCGCGCTGCCTCTTGTGTCACCACGTAACCATGGGTCAGCGAGGCTTCGAATGCCTGCGTTACGCAATAGTCATCAACGAGAGGCGTTTTCAGAAAATTTCGATATGCCCGTGCCACGGATAACAGTACGACCGCCGGGTCCGAGCCATCAACATGTTTCTCAAGTTCTTCAAGAACAGCGGAACAATGGGCTCCCAAACGTGCATCGTCTTCGACAATCAGGGCCATGGGCAGATTTTGATCAATAATGGTCTGATAGGCTTTGAGATGACTGAGTGCGCATCCGATTTCTGAAAGGGACAAACGTTTGCGTCCAACTTCCGTGGTAAGCCGATGTAGTTCCGCCTCGGGCAATTCACGACCGTAGACCGCCTCAAGGACTTCATACGGAATGTTCTGTTCTTCAAATTGTGTTGTTATGCTGCCCAGTCGATCTGTATCTTTGGGCAGATTAATGATAAAAGATTTCACGAAACATCCTTTCAAGATCGGATCTTGTATAATCCGAATCGCTGTCTCTGCTGCAGGTGCGTGACGAAACCGGATCGTCAATTCCTGCTTGCCGCTATGGTATGTGCCCCGCAGTGGGGACAAGATGTTGTTGCCTCAAACCGTGCAGCACGATTGATGAGGGCTTGAATCAACGTGATCAGGTTCAGTAACGGTATCATGCTTGCCATGCCATTAGTGAGCACGAGCTTGACTCCCGGATTCCCTGTCAGAGTCAACGTTCTTGTGCATGGTGTGCAGATCCCGTCACAAAAACGCGGGTGGGCGAAGTTTCCTGCCGTCATGGTGAAGGGAGTTACGGATTTGCCATCGGCATGCAATGACAGTGTGTCGCCTCAATGACCTTCGATAAATGCAGAATCCTGCCACTGCAGCCAAGAGTTTATCAGCACTGGCGATAAAGAGCATTTCCGAATAGGCAAAAAAGTCGGCCTGATGCCCTAATGCCGTTCATTTGCCGGGCTGGACTTGTCGGGTCGGGTACTTGGATGGTTGTTTCTTAACGACGCGGGGGCATCCTTGCGCCCGCCGTTGTCTGCACAAAGCCACTCCCCCCTGTCGGTTCCTCAAGCGCTTCACATGTCTCGGCCATGTTCCGGGAGGCCGTTCGCCAACCCCGCTCGATTCATGACGCAAATAGCCCAGTACCAGCGTAAAGCCCAAGTCGGTGGCCGGTTCCATGGCTTCCAAAGGTGTGTGTTTAGGGCCATCTGGGTGAGCAGCGGTATTTGTGGACCACACCGGACGGGTGGGTATGGCGCTGAAATGATAACGACTCACTACGACGTTGCTGGGGCTGCTCCCCGTGCGGTGAAATCAGGAATCCGATGGGGCTTGCCAGGCATGGGGGCGAGGTCGGAGGGAGAATGCTGGATTGGACACGTATTGAAAGAAAAAATGCCGTCCACTGTCTAAGTGAGCGGCAATAGGCCTGAGGCTGATGGCCGGTTTTTTCGTCGGTAATGATTCGTACCCGGCGATGACACCGGCAGTGCATGATTACCGACATAAAGGGCATTGTTACGCGAATGCCGCTCCGGTCACTGCTTACTGCCAGACCGGAACATCTCTACGCTGTCCTGAGCAGTCTTCTCACCGTGCCTCAGGAGTGATTGATGAAACGTTTTGCCTGTGTACTACTCTTCCCCGTCTTGCCTTTCTTCGCCTCAGCCAGCAGTACCGCTAACCATGAAGTACTGGACCTCGCCTCGAATGCGCTGGTTCCGGTACAGATCAAGGAGGGGCGTGCCTATGTTGGGCAGCTTGACGTGGGGGACGGCAATGAGGTTCGGGCCAATGGCGTGCGCTTGCCTTCCTCCCCTCCAGCCGGTGTGGCCATGGCCCAGCTCGGTTGGCCATCCGGCAAGGTGCCTTACCAGTTTTCCGGTGATTTTCCCGAGGAACAAAAGGCACGCGTCCTGGCATCGCTACGGCAGTTTGCCGTGCAGGCCGGCATCCGCTTTTCGGTGAGGAAGGATGAGGATGACTATCTTTTGCTGCGCCCCGATCCCGCCATATGCTCTTCCGCGACGGGCCGTCAGGGGGGGGTACAAACCGTTATTCTGAGTCCCCGCTGCATGGCATCTCCGGTGTTTTTGCTGAATGTGTTTGGCCATGCGCTGGGCTTGGGGGACACCAGTTTTCATGCGGACCGTCGTTACTCGCCGACGGGCTTGCAGCAGTTCCTGTCCGGCAATAGTGTCCCGAAAGGTCTGGTGAGTGATCTGGAATCGGTGATGGCCTTTAGTCCCGGAGTCGATTGGGTAAACTTGCCACGTTGGAATAGTTGGTCGCAAGTCTTCCCGGAGCGTTTGTCCAGTACCGATATCGCCGATCTGGCACGACTCTATCCGGAACAGGTCAAAACAGTCTGGACCGGTGAGGCCGGTGTGCTCGTCGCTCCGGAAGGCAAATCCTGCCTGGCGGTTTCGCACAAGCGTGTGCGGGTGATGCGTGGCAAGGTGTACGCGACTCCCTCCATGGAGGTGTGCACGGGCAGTGACGAGCAACGCTGGCGGCGTGATGATGGTGGCCGTTTGCAGAATGCTGCTTGGCCAGGTCAGTGTCTGAGCATTCCCAAGGCAAATTTGAGCTTGCCGCGTTTGACCCCTTGCGATGGCAGCAGCCGGCAGCGCTGGGATCTGACGACCCGTACCATCGAGTCTGTCGAGAAGTCCGGTATGGGCTTGCGTTATGAAGCCGGAAAACCGGCCACCAACCGCGTGGTGTTCGACTCCCTGAATGGCGGGAAATGGAAAGGCTATGTGCCTGACTTCGAATGGCACGGCGTGGTGCCTGGCGCGGTGGTCGATCAGAAGTAATAGCGTGTAGTGAGTAATATGACCCCGTCTGGCAGCGTGCCGGCGGGGTTAAAGCAGTTGACGTGCCAGAGTCAGCAACTGCGCGCAATTGTTGCTGCGTGAGGCGAAGTCTTTCCACGCGGTTTCTCTGGCAATCTCCTGCCATTGGCGGACGTGGTCCTGAGTCAGGTTGAACACCGGTTTATGGTGTTTGGCAAACAGAGCGGCGGCGGCGTAGTCATCGGCTTGGGCACTCTCCCGGGCAAACACTTCCAGATCGTTGCCCAGTTCAAGCAGCATTCCTTGTTGTTTCTTCGAAAGCCTGTCGAATACCTTGCGCGAGATGGCCAGTGCTTCCAGGGTGAACCAGTAAGTATTGCCGCGTCCTGTGGTCAAGTTCGCGGAAACATCCTGCAGCCGGAATGACATGATACTGGTCGACGTGGTCATGGCGGCATCCAGTTGTTGACTGCGCAGCGCATCATGAATGGCATTGGAGGGCAGGTAAGCAACCTCGGCACCTGCCGCTTTTAGCATGAGATTGACGGCCCGACTGCCACCCCGTACCAGCATCCCCTTTGCATCCTGTGGGACGATCAAGGGGGATTTGCGGCTGACGGCACCACCCGCCAGCCAGATCCAGCTGAGCATGATAATGCCACGCTCCGCCATCAAGCGACTCAACAGGCGACCCGCGTCCGAGTCCTTCCAGTGATTGGCCTGTTCATGGCGGGTCACCAGTCCGGGCAGCATGGCGATATTGCATTCAACCATGTGTTCGCCGGCATAGATCAACGGTATCAAGCTCATTTCGATACTGCCGGTTTCCAGCGCATGAAACGCCTGCAGGGGAGGGACCAGACGGGCATCGGCATACACGGCGGCTGTCAGCTCGCCATGACTGCGCTTGGCCAGTTCGTTGGCAAAACGCCGGCACAGGCGATCACGAAAGTCATGAAAACCGGTTTGAGCCGACGGGAATTGATGGGCTATCCGCAGCTGCGGGAACGGGTGGGACGTTGCATGCAGCCCGGGGAGGGTCGAGGCGGAGGTGGCCAGAAGTCCTTTCAGCACGGTGCGTCTCGATATCTCCATGATCCCCCCGAGCCGAACGGTTTATTTCACTTAATTTTCATTCTAGTTGTCGATCAGTGTGAGTTGTTTATAATTTATAGTTATATAAACATTATAATTATCAATTTTTATTTATTTAATTGGTGTGGCTAAATAGTCCCTTACTCAGTTTCTGTGGCATACATCAGATGGCTAATACGAATGTCCTTTCGCTGATCGGCAATACTCCGCTGGTCAAGGTCAACAGCCTGGATACCGGCCCTTGCGAGTTGTACCTCAAGCTGGAGAGTCATAATCCGGGGGGCTCCATCAAGGATCGCGTGGCCTTGTCGATGATCTCGGCAGCCGAAGCGGATGGGCGTCTAAAGCCGGGGGGCACCATTGTCGAGGCGACGGCAGGTAATACCGGCCTCGGACTGGCCCTGGTTGCCTCACGCAAAGGTTACCGCCTGATTCTGGTGGTGCCCGATAAAATGAGCCGGGAAAAGATCCTGCACCTCAATGCCTTGGGGGCTGAGGTCATCCTGACCCGGTCGGACGTGGCCAAAGGTCACCCGGAGTATTACCAGGATCTGGCCGCCCGCATTGCTTCCGAAACCCCGGGGGCATTCTATATCGATCAGTTCAATAATCCGGCCAATCCGCTGGCACATGAAACCACGACCGGGCCGGAACTCTGGCAGCAGATGAACCGCGAAGTGGACGCCGTAGTGGTTGGAGTGGGTTCCAGTGGAACCTTGACTGGCCTGACCCGCTTTCTGTCGCGGGTTTCACCGCGTACCGAGTTCGTACTGGCTGATCCGGCGGGGTCCATCCTGGCCGATTACGTGAAGCATGGCACGGTAGGGGAGGCGGGCAGCTGGTTGGTGGAAGGCATTGGTGAAGACTTTATTCCGCCGCAGACCGACCTGTCGCGGGTGACTGCGGCGTACAGCATTCCTGATCAGGAAAGCTTCGACACGGCACGCGAGCTGCTGAAAAAAGAAGGCATTCTGGCCGGCTCGTCATCCGGTGCGCTGATGGCTGCCGCCTTGCAGTATTGCCGTGCCCAGACCGAGCCCAAACGCGTGGTGACCTTTGTCTGCGACAGCGGTAATAAATACCTGTCAAAAATGTATAACAACGATTGGATGATTGATCAGGGACTGATCCGTCTGCCCGAAGTCGGTGATCTGTCCGATCTGATCGTTCGTCGCCACGATCGCGATCAATCTATCGTTTGCCAGCCCGAAGAGGCGCTGTCGGCCGTGTATCAACGCATGCGCTTGCATGACGTGTCGCAGGTCCCGGTTCTGGATAATGGCCGGGTGGTCGGCATTCTCGACGAGTGGGACCTGTTGCTGTCAGTGCACGGCGAACCTGAAAACTTTCATCAGACCGTACGTAGTGCCATGACCAGTCAGGTGGTGGCCTTGCCACCTTCTTCGACCCTTGAGGATCTGCTGCAGGTCTTCAACGAAGGCTATGTCGCGTTGATTATTGATCAAGGGCAGTACCTGGGTTTGATTACCCAGGCCGACCTGCTGGCATTCTGGCGCCGTAAGCGCTGATAAGGATAGTGTATGACTGACTTTTCGACATTGTCGGTAACCGCCGGTACGCATCAGGATGCGTTCGGCGCTGTGATTCCGCCGATTTACGCCACCTCGACTTACCGTCAAAGCGCTCCGGGCGAACATAGCGGTTACGAGTACTCCCGTTCTCAAAACCCGACCCGCGAGGCTCTGGAGCGCGCGGTAGCCGAACTGGAAAACGGCAGCCGTGGCTATGCCTTCCCGTCCGGTCTGTCGGCGATCGCCACGGTGCTGGAGTTGCTGCCCGCGGGGAGTCACCTGATTGCCGTGAACGATTTGTACGGTGGGACCTTCCGCCAGTTCGAGCGCGTCCGTAAAGTGACCGCCGGTTTGACGGTTTCCTATGTGGCCGCGGATGACCTGGCGGCTCTGGAAGCCGCGATTCGCCCGGATACCCGGATGATCTGGGTTGAAACCCCTTCCAATCCGCTGAATCAGCTGGTGGACCTCAAGGCCGTGGCTGCCATTGCCCGTCGTCGGGGTATCATCAGCGTGGCCGATAACACCTTTGCCTCTCCGGTCATCCATCAACCGCTGGCATTTGGTTTCGATATCGTGCTGCACTCCGCAACCAAATACCTCAATGGTCACTCAGATGTGGTCGCGGGGGTCGCGGCAGTGAGTCGCGAGCGTGATGACCTTGCCGAGCAACTGGCCTTCCTGCATAACTCGGTGGGTGCGGTATTGGATCCCTTCCCGAGCTTTCTGGTATGGCGTGGCTTGCGCACTCTGGCGGTGCGTATGGAGCGTCACAACCAGAATGCGTTGGCGGTAGCGCGGTGGCTGGAACAGCAGCCCCAGGTGGAAAAGGTGCTGTATCCCGGACTGGAGAGTCATCCGCAACATGAACTGGCGCGCAGCCAGATGAATGGCTATGGCGGTATTGTTTCGTTCCACCTGCGGGGCGACGAGGAGACCACCCGGCGGTTTACCGGCGCGTTGCGTCTGTTTACCCTGGCAGAAAGTCTGGGGGGTGTGGAAAGTCTGGTGTGTGTTCCGGCCAAAATGACCCATGCTTCGATTCCCGAGGAGCGGCGTGCCGCGCTGGGAATTACCGATACGTTGATCCGCTTGTCGGTAGGGATCGAAGGCGAAGCGGCACTGATGGCTGATTTGAGCACGGCGCTCGGCGTATGCTGACCGTCGGGTTTGCGGGTAGAATCTGGGAAACCTCCGAGGGTTCTGCCAAGCGAACCCGCTCTGATCACAAAGGAAATCGCATGAGTATCTATCGCCATCTCCCCGGAAAACGTTTGTCCGAAGCGGTTGTCGCCAATGGCATTATTTGGTTGGCCGGGCAAGTTCCCGAGAATATCGAGGCAGATGCCAAAGCCCAAACCGCCAATGTCCTGGCGCAGATTGATAAGGTTCTGGCCGATCTGGGGGTCGACAAGACCCATGTGGTGGATGCAACCATCTTTTTGCCGGATCTGGCCGATTATGACGCCATGAACGAGGCATGGGATGCCTGGGTGCCGGAAGGCCATACTCCGGCCCGGGCCACGGTCGAGGCCCGTCTGGCCAATCCGTCCTGGAAAGTGGAGATCAAGATCGTCGCTGTGCGTTGATCGGTTGTTGATCTTTCCGTGAAAGCCAACCCTCTCCGGGTTGGCTTTTTTTGTGCACTTCTTCTTTGATGTATTCAGTAACAACGAGTCGCATTCCTCCGTCGTTCAGTGTGGTTTTGTGCATTGATGCGGCGCCTTTAGTCCTTTTTAAACTATGCGTATAAAATATCGTTGATCATCGTCAACGTGTTCATTCAAATCGAGTGACGCCATCTCATCGCGATAAATAGAATCTCGCCACGATAAAACTACTTTCACGTTGATATGGAACTTCGCATTGATGCCGATGCACTAGCCGATTTTGTTAGTGCACTGCTGGGGCCGGACAGCGAAATTGCCGTGCATGATCTCTCCAATCCCTCGTCTTCACTCAAGGTCATTCGCAATGGTCATCTGTCCGGGCGCTGTGTCGGTGCCCCGTCCACCGACCTGGCGTTGCGTATGGCCCAAGAGTGTTCCGGGCACGACAAGGCGAATTACCGGCTCAACTACCGTAGTAAAACCCGCAATGGAGCGTATCTACGCTCCTCTACGCTGGTCGTGAAAGATCCTCAGGGCAAGGCGGTGGCGATGTTCTGCGTGAACACCGATGACACTCGTTACCAACGTGCTCTGGAGGCGGTGCAGTCTCTGCTGCCCGCCGACGTTTCCCAGGAACAACATCAGGAACACCTTTCGGCATCGGTCGACGATGTCGGTGTGGAGCTGATGCAGGGAGTGCTGGACAGCTATGCGGTGGAACCCGCACGGATGTCCAGTGATGAGAAGGCCAGCGTAGTGGCCGAGCTGGACCAACGGGGGCTGTTCAATATCCGGGGGTTCGTCGGCAAGGCTGCCAGTGCTTTGGATATTTCGGAGCCCACGCTGTACCGCTATTTGAAACACTGCCGCGATTGAGCGGTTCTATTCCAAAAACGAAAACCTACCCACCATAGAGGACCCGGAACCCAGTGTTGCAAAGACAACAGGGCCGGGAAACAACGACAACGCATCGACTCTCGAGAGGAGCGATTGGTATGTATAGCAACGTAGATTCCGGGCTGCAGCCCGTCAAGTCCGGTCAGGAAAAGGACTATCGTGCGGGAATGAGCGAAGCCGAGTGGAAAGAAGCCACCCGCTTTGACAGTACTGACCGGGGTTGGGTCATCATCAGCATCGGCATGGCCATCGGCGCAGGGATTGTCTTCTTGCCCGTTCAGGTCGGCCTGATGGGCCTGTGGGTGTTCCTCCTGTCGTCGGTCATCGGTTACCCGGCGATGTATCTGTTCCAACGTTTGTTCATCAATACGCTTGCCGAGTCTCCCGAGTGTAAAGACTACCCGAGCGTGATCAGCGGTTATCTGGGTAAAAACTGGGGGGTATTGCTGGGGGCGCTCTACTTCATCATGTTGGTAATCTGGGTGTTTGTGTATTCGACAGCCATTACCAATGACAGTGCTTCTTTCCTGCACAGTTTTGGCCTGACCAAAACCGTGTGGTCGAAAAACCCCTTCTACGGGCTGGCGCTGATTTGCCTGCTGGTAGCGCTGGCTTCGCGTGGTGAGAAGGTGTTGTTCCGCATTTCCACCGGCATGGTGCTGACCAAACTGGGCGTTGTGGCTTTCCTCGGCGTTGCCATGATCAGTGAGTGGAATCTGGCCAATATCGGTGTGTTGCCGCCCTTTGGCAAGCTGGTGAAGGACGCGATCATCATGCTGCCGTTTACCTTGACCTCGATCCTGTTCATCCAAAGTCTCAGCCCGATGGTCATTTCATACCGTGCCCGGGAAAAGTCGGTCGAGGTAGCCCGTTTCAAGGCAATGCGTGCCATGAACGTGGCCTTCGCTATCCTGTTTGTGACGGTCTTCTTCTATGCCGTGTCGTTCACACTGGCCATGGGGCATGATCAGGCGGTAAAAGCCTCCCATGAAAACATTTCTGCACTGGCCATGGTGGCCAGCAGTATGCCGGGTGACACCGTCAAGTTGTTCAGCCTGATTCTGAATATCTTTGCGGTCATGACGGCTTACTTTGGTGTGTATCTTGGCTTCCGCGAAGCCTGCCAGGGGCTGGCCATGAACTTGCTGCGCCGGGTGATGCCGGAAGAGCGTATCAATCCTGATTGGGTCGGAAAAGGCATCATGGTGTTTACCGTCTTGCTGTCGTGGAGCGCCATTGTATTGAATGCGCCGGTGCTGAGCTTTACGTCCATCTGTAGCCCCGTGTTTGGTCTGGTGGGGTGTTTGATCCCGGCGTATCTGGTCTACCGCGTCCCCTTCCTCGACAAGTACAAGGGGGTGGCGCTGAAGATCATTATTGCGACCGGCATCCTGCTGTGCGTTTCGCCGTTCCTGGCGTTTGCCTGAGTTGAGCGGTGATCGGGGAGCACCAGAGTGCTCCCGACCTTCTTTGATTGTTTTGACGAGAATGACTTATGACGACATCCCTCAATCACACTGCACTGTGGCCCGAGTTCATCAAGGCGCTCAAGCATGAAGTGGTGCCTGCGCTGGGCTGTACCGAACCGGTTTCGTTGGCACTGGCCTCCGCCATGGCCACCCGGG
This sequence comes from Pseudogulbenkiania sp., assembly GCA_018260425.1. Lineage (GTDB taxonomy): Bacteria > Pseudomonadota > Gammaproteobacteria > Burkholderiales > Chromobacteriaceae > Paludibacterium. The sequence continues at coordinate 63,346 of JAGLBD010000005.1, forward strand.
AGTTGGGGTGCCGCCCCGAACGTATCGAGGCACGTGTCTCCGCCAATCTCATGAAAAACGGGATGGGTGTGACCGTTCCCGGTACCGGAACCGTCGGTTTGGGGATTGCGGCAGCCGTCGGGGCGCTGGGCGGCAACCCGGAAGGACGTCTTGAAGTCCTGAAAGGCTTGAGCGATGAGTGTGTCGCTGACGGCAAGCGTATGTTGGCCGAGCACCGCGTGACCTTGTCGGTTGCCGATGTGCCGAACATTCTCTACGCCGAAGCATGTGTCTTCGCCAAGGATCAATCCGCCCGTGTGTGTATCGCCGATGGCCATACCAACGTAATCCTGATCGAGCGTAACGGCAAGACGGTCTTTGAGGCGGACACCCGGACCGGTGCCAATCTTGCCGAGAGCTATCACATCGATTCGGCCACGGCGCGAGATGTTTACGAGTTTGCCACCCGGGTTCCGCTGAGCGACATTGCCTTCATGGCTGAAGCGGCAGAATTGAATGGTGCCTTGTCCAAAGAGGGGATGACCGGACGCTACGGTCTGCACATCGGTGCGACCCTGCAGCGGCAGATGGAAGCCGGGCTACTGTCCGAAGGGTTGTTGACCCGAATTCTCATGACGACCACCTCGGCATCGGATGCGCGTATGGGAGGGGCGACTTTGCCGGCAATGAGCAATTCCGGTTCGGGAAATCAGGGCATTGCCGCCACCATGCCGGTTGTGGTGGTTGCCGAGCATGTCGGGGCCGATAAGGAAACACTGGTTCGTGCACTGGTGTTGTCTCATCTGATGGCCGTGTACATTCATACCCGCTTGCCGAAACTGTCGGCGCTGTGCGCGGTGACCACGGCCTCGATGGGGGCCGCTGCCGGTATGGCCATGCTGTTGGGCGGCGCCTATCAGGCGGTGAGCATGGCGATTTCCAGCATGATCGGCGATGTGGCCGGGATGATTTGCGATGGCGCATCGAACAGTTGCGCAATGAAGGTGTCAACATCTGCCGGTGCCGCCTACAAAGCAGTATTGATGGCGCTGGATGGCATGCGGGTCACCGGCAACGAGGGGATTGTGGCGCATGATGTCGATGCCTCGATTGCCAATCTGGGGCAGCTGGCCTGTAATGGCATGGTTCAGACCGATACCCAGATCCTGCAGATCATGATGCACAAGAATCAGGCTGCTTGAGCCGCCTGACTCTGCGCTTCACCGGTAGGCTTAATAGGCACCGGTGAAGCGCAGTGTTTCAGGTGTCGTCCCGTCGGCAATCCACTGCGCGACAGCCGCTACCACGCGGTCTTCCAATCCTTCTTGACGGGCATTGACCGGCAAGAGCTCCATTGAACGCATCCAGGTCAGTTGACGTTTGGCCAATTGCCGGGTGGCGGCAACCCCTTTATCGATAAAGGTTTGCCGATCGATCTCTCCGTCCATATACGACCAGGCCTGACGGTAACCGACGCACCGCATCGAGGGCAGATCCGGAGTCAGGGTCGGATAAGTCTCCCGCAAACGGCTCATTTCATCCATGAAACCCTGTTCGAGCATGATGTCGAACCGTTGTGCGATCCGTTCGTGCAACCAGCTGCGTTGGTCGGGCACCAGACCGAGCGACAGCGCCGGGAAGCGGGCAGCGTCATCCCGACCCCGTGCGAGCAGGCTGGACATGGGGTGCCCGCTGAGTAGACACACCTCCAGCGCACGCTGAATGCGTTGCGAGTCGCCAGGCTCGAGCCGGGCGGCCGTCAACGGGTCCAGTTCGGCTAGACGAGCGTGCATGGCCGGCCAGCCGAGCCCGGCGGCCTCCTCATCAAGGCGTGCGCGCAACGCAGGATCGGCTTGGGGTAAATCGGACAGCCCTTCCTGTAGCGCTTTGAAGTACAACATGGTGCCGCCCACCAGCAACGGGATGCGGCCGCGGGCCTGAATCTCCGTGATCAGGCGGTTGGCATCGGCATGAAACTCTGCTGCCGAGTAGGCTTCCAGAGGCGAGATGATATCAATGAGATGGTGTGTGCAGACCAACTGTTCTTCCCGGCTGGGTTTGGCACTGCCAATGTCCATGTCGCGATAGACCAGTGCCGAGTCGACACTGATGATCTCCACCGGGAACTCTCTGGCCAGCGCAAGAGCCAGCCCGGTTTTACCCGACGCTGTCGGTCCCGACAGGGCGATGACTGGTGTGTTGTTCATGGCGTGGTCCTGCAATCGAAAATCAGTTTCATGATAAGTGCCGCATCAGACCCCGGCGAGGTCCCTGCGTAGTGTGAGTTAGACAGATAGTCCGGGTGGCGAGACAGCCAGGTCAGCGGCCGCGCATGAACAGATTGTCGAGATCTTTCATGCTCAATCGCGACCAGGTAGGGCGTCCGTGGTTGCATTGACCGGAGCGTTCGGTCGCTTCCATGTCGCGCAACAGGGCATTCATCTCGGTCAGGGTCAACTGGCGATTGGCACGGACAGCACCATGGCAGGCCATGGTGGCGAGCAGTTCATTGCGCCGTTCGGTCATTACCCTGCTGAGGCCGAATTCACGGATATCGGCGAGTACCGCACGAGCCAGATCGACCGGGTTGCCGTCTTTTAGCCAGACCGGAACCCCGCGCACGGCAATCTGCGTCGGAGACAGCGGGGCCAGTTCAAGGCCGAGTTGCTGCAATGCCTCATGATGGTCATGGGCGGCGGCAACTTCCATGCGGTCGGCGGCGAAGGAGACCGGCAGCAGCAAAGGCTGCATGGGAATGCCATCGCTTTCAAGAGCGGTCTTGAGACGTTCGTAGACAATACGCTCATGCGCCGCATGCATGTCGACCACGATCAGTCCATCGATGCTTTGCGAAAGGATGTAGATCCCGTGCAACTGGGCCAGGGCAAAACCCAACGGCGGGATATCGTCTGCGGTGTCAGGGGCGCTGGGTGCCGGGGTGAGTGGCTGGCGTTCCTGTTCGCGAATACCACTGTACAAGGTGTCGTAATGCGACACCGCCTCACGGGTAACACTCAAGGGAATGGTTTGCTGTTCATAGCGCCAGGCCGGTGCCGATTTTGCTGCCGGGCTCGCTACCGCTACCGTCGGCATTGTCCCCGGCATACCAGGGAGGTCATCCACATCGGCCGCCGGGGCGGTGGCGCCTGCCGTGGTCGCGGCGAG
>JAGLBD010000005.1:66589-98656 GCA_018260425.1 Pseudogulbenkiania sp.
GGAGGTCATCCACATCGGCCGCCGGGGCGGTGGCGCCTGCCGTGGTCGCGGCGAGCGTCTTGTTGACGCTGTGGAACAGAAATTGGTGAATGGCCTGCGATTCACGAAAACGTACCTCGATCTTGGTCGGGTGGACGTTGACGTCGACACCGGCAGGATCCAGTGTCAGGAACAGGGCATAGGCCGGATGCCGGTCATGATGGAGAACATCACGGTAGGCTTGCCGCAAGGCATGCTGCGCGGTCTTGTCACGGACAAAGCGGCCATTGACGTAGAAGTACTGTGCGTCGCGGCTGGACTTCGAGTAGGTCGGGCTGGCCACGAAACCCTGCAGGGTCAAACCACCTGCGTCTGTCATGACGTCCAGGGCCGCTTCGACGAAGTCCTTGCCCAGCAGGGCGGCGACACGGTCCTGCAAGGACTGTACCGGCAGGCGCCATACCGCTTTACCATTGTGGCGCAGCAGGAACTCAACATCCGGGTACGCCAGAGCGATACGTTCGAAGGTGGCCAGACAGTGGGCGTATTCAGTGTTCTCGGATTTGAGGAACTTGCGCCGGGCCGGGGTGTTGAAGTACAGGTCGACCACTTCCACTGTTGTGCCCGGTGCATGGGCCGCCGGTTCAACCGGGTGCAGGGTGCCATCAATGGCAATGATCTGGTGCGCATGCGCCTCGTCGGCCGGGCGGCTGGTCAGGGTCAGTCGCGACACCGAGGCCACACTGGCCAGACCTTCGCCGCGAAACCCCAGCGTGCCGACTTCTTCAAGCTCTTCCAGTGACGCTATCTTGCTGGTCGCGTGGCGGTCCAGGGCCAGAGGCAGGTCGTCCTTGGCGATGCCACTACCATTGTCCGTGACGCGGATCAGTTTGATGCCGCCTTGGGCGAGATCTACCGTGACCCGGCTGGCGCCGGCATCGAGACTGTTTTCCAGCATCTCCTTCAGGGCAGAGGCCGGTCGTTCGACCACCTCGCCGGCGGCGATCTGGTTGACCAGATGGTCAGGGAGTTTGTTGATGCGACGTGTCACGCGGCGGTCCGTGCTTTACGTTTTTCTTGCCAGAAGGCAATGATGCCCGGCAGGAAGGAAATGAAAATGATGGCGAATACCAGCAGTTCCAGATTACGGCGAATCACCGGAATCGTGCCGAACTGGTAGCCGGCGTAGCAGAACAAACCCACCCACAAAATGCTGCCGGTCACACTAAATGCCAGGAAGCGCAGATAGCGCATTTCACCGACGCCGGCCACAAACGGGGCGAAGGTACGCACGATAGGCGCAAAACGGGCCAGAATCACCGTTTTGCCACCATGCCGCTCGTAAAAGGCGTGAGTGCGGTCGATATAGCTTTTCCGGAAAATCTTTGAATCCGGATTGGCGAACAGTTTCATGCCCAGCGTGCGGCCAATCAGGTAGTTGGTGCTGTCGCCAAGAACGGCAGCGCAGATCAACAGTGCCACCACCATATGCACGTCCATCTTGCCGGTAGCTGCCATGGTCCCTGCCATGAACAGCAACGAGTCGCCTGGCAGGAAGGGTGTTACCACCAGTCCGGTTTCGCAGAAGATGATCAAGAACAGGATCAGGTAGATCCATGTGCCATAGGTCTCCACCAGTTGCGGGAGCACCGTGCTGATATGCAGCACCAGATTCAGAAGTTGGGTCAGGGTATCCATGGCGGAGATTTTACCTCAAGGTGTCTGTCCGCGTGTAACCGTCCATGCGATAAAAAGCATGACATAGGGTTTGAGGGCGGAGCGGGCAGAGATTGCGTGACGCCCGTACGATCATGATTTGAACGACAAAAAAACAGCCCGGCAGAACATCGACCGGGCTGTATCAGTAGGCTGATCAGATTCCTTGGATCAGACTACGGCTTCTTCTTTCTGCTTGGGCGGTTTGATCAGGTTCTCGCGCGAGACACCCAGCCACATCACCACCGGGCTGGCGACCAGTACCGAGGAGTAGATACCGAACACGATACCGATAGTCAGTGCTGTGGCGAAACCATGCAGGGCAGGGCCGCCAAGGATCAGCATCGACAACACCATGGTTTCAGTACAACCGTGGGTGATAAGGGTACGGCTCATGGTCGAAGTGATCGCGTTATCGATCACTTCGGCAACGGTATGGCCACGCATGGAGGCCTTGCGAAAGTTTTCGCGAACCCGGTCGAAGACAACCACCGACTCGTTGACCGAATAACCCAGCACCGCCAGCACACCGGCCAGAACCGTCAGGGAAAACTCCCACTGGAACAGGGCGAAACAGCCGAGAATGATCACCACGTCGTGCATGTTGGCCACGATGGCCGATACCGCAAAGCGCCATTCGAAGCGCAGTGCAAGGTAGGCCATGATGCCCAGGCAGACGGTGATCACCGCGATCAAGCCATGCTGTACCAGTTCGTCCCCCACCTGGGGACCGACGAAGTCCACTTTGCGCAACTCGACGTTGGCATTGTCGGCACGCAGGGCGTTCATGACCTCGGTGGAGATCTGCGAGGACGATTTGTCCTTGCGGCTCGGCAGGCGGATCATCACATCACGGGCCGTGCCCAGGCTTTGTACCGTGGCATCGCCCAGTTTCAGGCTCTCCACCTTGTTACGCACCTGATTAATGCTGACAGCTTCTTTGTACTGCACTTCCATCACGGTACCGCCGGTGAACTCAACGCTGAAGTTCAGGCCGCGGGTGGCAAGGAAGAAAATGGCCAGGATAAAGGTGAGCAGCGAAATCGCTGTCGTCACCTTGCCGTAGCTCATGAACGGAATGTCTTTTTTGAATCTGAACAATTCCATGGCTCACTCCCTTATACGGACAGCGAAGTGAGACGGCGACGACGGCCGTACCACAGGTTGACGATACCGCGCGACACCAGCACGGCGGAGAACATCGAGGTCATGATGCCGATGCAATGCACCACGGCGAAGCCGCGCACCGGTCCCGAACCGAAGATCAGCAGCGCAAGGCCGGCAATCAGGGTAGTGATGTTGGAGTCCAGAATGGTGGCCCAGGCATGTTCATAACCTGCCTGAATGGCGGACTGGGGCGGCATGCCGTTGCGGACTTCTTCACGAACCCGTTCGTTGATCAGTACGTTGGCGTCAATGGCCATGCCCAACGTCAGCGCAATGGCGGCGATACCTGGCAAGGTCAAGGTGGCCTGCAGCAGCGACAGTACGGCAACCAGCATGAACAGGTTGACGGCCAGCGACAAGGAGGAGATCAGGCCGAATACACGGTAGTAAACCAGCATGAAGGCCACGATGGCCATGAAGCCCCACAGCGTCGAGTGGAAACCCTTCTCGATGTTTTCCTTGCCGAGGCTCGGGCCGACGGTACGCTCTTCCACGATGTTCATCGGCGCGGCAAGCGAACCGGCGCGCAGCAACAATGCAACGTCGTTGGCTTCTGCCGGGTTCATGCTGCCGGAGATTTGTACGCGTCCACCACCGATTTCAGTGCGAATCACCGGAGCGGTCACCACTTCGGTACGGTTCTTTTCGACCAGAACCATCGCCATGCGGCGACCGATGTTGTCGGCTGTGACTTGACGGAAAATCGATGCACCGGTCGAATCCAGATTAATGTGTACGGCTGGAGCGCCGTTTTCGTCGAATCCAGGCTGGGCATCATTGATATTGTCGCCGGTCAGCTCGACATCCTTGCGCACCAGAATCTTGGTCGGGCCGCGCGGGGTCACTTCGTCAAGCAGGACATAACCAAATGGAACATTGCCGGCCAGTGCGTCGTTGACCTTGGCTTGATCATCTTCCACCAGATGCACTTCCAGCGTCGCGGTCCGGCCGAGGATGTCTTTCGCCTTCGCGGTATCCTGCACGCCAGGCAATTGCACCACGATCCGGTTCGGGCCGGCTTGCTGGATGATCGGTTCTGCAACGCCGAGCTCATTGACCCGGTTGTGCAGGGTGGTGATGTTCTGTTTCACCGCATCGTTCTGGATGCGGGTGATTTCATCCTGCTTGATGGTCAGGGTCAGCTTGTAGTTGCTGTCATCGGCTGTTTGAGCCAGTGCCGGCAAGGTGCGGGAGACCACGTCTTCAGCTGCCTTGAGGGTTTCCTGGTCGCGCAGCTGGATTTCCAGCGTATTGCCATTGCGGCGGATGGTGCCGTAACGGACCTTTTTGTTCTTCAGTTCACGGCGGATATCACCGGAGTAGCGTTCGATGGTCTTGTCCAGCGCCGCTTTCATGTCGACTTCCAGCAGGAAGTGAACACCACCGCGCAGGTCGAGGCCGAGGAACATCGGATAGGCCTTCAGCGAGGTCAGCCAGCTAGGCGAGGCCGGCAGCAGGTTCAGCGCGATGATATAGCCTTCACCCAGCGTCTGCTGGATCAGGTCGCGCGCTTTCATTTGGGTTTCGGTGTCGTGGAAACGGACTTTCAGACTGGCGCCATCCAGAAACAGGCCATCAGGCGTGATGCCTTTGGACTTGAGGGCTGTTTCGACATTTCCCATCAGGGCTACATCAACCGGAATGGATTGACGCGAGCTGGAGATCTGCACGGCAGGCGTTTCGCCGAAGAAGTTCGGCAGCGTGTAGATCGTCGAGATGATAAGGACGACCGCAATGACAATGTACTTCCAAAGTGGGTAGCGGTTCATTGTGCGTATTCGTGAAGAATGAAAACAGGCCACCTGCCAGGCAGGTGGCCACGATCAGGCTTACAGCGACTTCAGCGAGCCCTTTTCCAGGCGAGCGGTGACGGCCGCTTTCTGAACCTTGATTTCGACGCCCTGGGCGATTTCGATGGTCAGAAAGTTGTCACCGACATTGCTGACACGGCCGGCAATGCCGCCTTGTGTCACGACTTCGTCGCCTTTGGCGATCGCCGCCAGCATGGTTTGATGTTCCTTCATTTTCTTTTGCTGGGGACGGATCATCAGGAACCAGAACAGCGCGAAAACAGCCACCATCGGCAAAAATTGCATGTAGTTGTCAAAACCACTGGTCGCGGTGCCGTTGGCAAAGGCGGAGGAAATGAACATGTGAACTCCCTAAACGTTGAAACTGTTAATGCGGCAAGCCGGTCATTGTAGCCAGCGCGCGTGTCTTTTCCAACCGCGCGCCGATATCCGGGTCGTGTGACTGCGGTGATCCGGAGTGGTTCCCCGGATCATATCGGGTTGTTGGCGCCGAATTCAATGCGTCAGAGGGTACCTCTGGCGCGGCGGGCGGCAAACTCGAGACGGAAATCCTCGAACCGGTCGGCATCGATCGACTCACGGATTTCGCGCATCAGTTCCTGATAGTAATACAGGTTGTGAATGGTGTTCAGTCGCGCGCCGAGAATCTCGCCAACCCGGTGGAGGTGGTGGAGGTAGGCGCGGCTGAAATTGCGGCAGGTGTAGCAGCCGCACTGTTCATCCAGCGGTCGTGTGTCGTTCTTGTGGCGTGCATTCTTGATCTTGATGTCGCCCCACTGGGTGAAGAGCCAGCCATTGCGGGCGTTGCGGGTCGGCATCACGCAGTCGAACATGTCGATGCCGTGCGCCACACCATAGACCAGGTCTTCCGGAGTGCCGACGCCCATCAGATAGTGCGGCTTGTCTTCCGGCAGCATGGGCTGCATGACGCGCAGCATGCGCTCCATTTCTTCTTTCGGTTCACCCACCGACAAGCCGCCAATGGCGATCCCGTCAAAACCGATGCCCATCAATTCCCGCAACGATTCTTCACGCAGGTCGTTGTACATCGACCCTTGCACGATGCCGAACAGGGCGTTGGGGTTTTTAAGATCGTCGAAGGAACGGCGCGAACGTTCGGCCCAGCGCAAGCTCATGCGCATCGAGTCGGCGGCGGTTTGATAGTCGGCCGGGTAAGGAGTGCACTCATCGAAAATCATGACGATATCGGAGTTAAGCACCTTCTGGATCTTCATCGACACTTCCGGCGACAGGAAGCAGCGGTCGCCGTTGACCGGGCTCTGGAAGGTGCAGCCGTCTTCGGTCAGCTTGCGCAGGTCGCCGAGGCTGAATACCTGAAAGCCCCCCGAGTCGGTCAGGATCGGTTTGTCCCAGCCGATGAACTCGTGCAGCCCGCCGAAAGACTCGATCACCTCCAGACCCGGGCGCAGCCACAGGTGGAAGGTATTGCCGAGAATGATTTGTGCACCGATCTCGTTGAGTTCGAGCGGGCTCATGGCTTTTACGGAACCATAGGTGCCAACCGGTTGGAAAACCGGGGTTTCCACGGTGCCGTGGTTGAGCGTAAGTGTGCCGCGGCGGGCTCCGCCGGAGGTCTTGTGTACGGTAAACTTGAGCATTTGCTGAATGTTCGTTCTAAATCAGGGCGCTAGTATACCTTAAGAGGCGGCCGGGCAGTGCTTTACGAGTTAGTGTCGCCCATGGCAGTGCGCTCTATAGAGTTCTGGTGGTGAGTTGGCTCTTGTTGGTAATTTTGCATAGTGATTTGAATATAGCGTAGGCCGCAGAGTACGTTATTTAGCTATCGGCTACGTTTTCGAAATGCAATTGGTCAGCTTAACCAGAGCGTGGTGACTTTACTACAATGGTTGGCATGTCTTGGTGTTTTCAGCCTCAGCCACTACAAATGAATGAAAGCCACCCTCCCTGATTGCTTAGATAAACAATTAACTGATCTGATTGAGGTGAAGAGCTAAACCCTTGGTAAGAGTGTGTAACCGTATCACGCAAAAATAGCCGGGGTTTGCTATATGTCGAGCTGCGTGGTGGCTTTCTGATCACGGGGATAGATCGCTGAGTTCGTCTAGTATTGTGCATAAAATACATCCAATGTGCATGCTGATGCGTATTTCTATAACCATCTTCCGTCTCATCGGTGTTAAAAATTGTCTGGTGCTCGAAATGTAGCGTTCCCCAATGCCATGCTGCGTAGCAAGATGGCAGCTGTCTCAGAGTTTTTGCGTGAGTTGAAGCCTTTTGTCTACAGTGCTTGGAGTTCCATGCCGTCCCTAGGACACGTCAATGCAAAAAGCGTGTAGACTTGAATGTATGCGATCGGAACTGTTTCATGACGTCAAGGATACCTACGGTGAGTTGTCAAGAGGTGCCCGGGGCTGAAGGTGTTCCAAGATATTTTAAAACTGTTCTTTTCCATTCGATTCTTAATGCCACATTGTAATATATAAAAAACATAGCTATCGCAGTATTTTTGTGATTTTTATGTGTTTCAGTTTTATGGTTCAGGTTTGTGGGATTTGAGCTAATTTTAATTTGGTGTATTCAATATAAATATTTAAATGACTACGAAAAATCTAGACCAAGAAAATGATCTCAGCCATAGCGCGGCTACTGATTTGTGGGTGGGTATAAAGTCATGGCAGATATGGTTTACTTTGGGGCAGCATGATATTAAGCAAAGATATCGCCGTTCCGTCATTGGACCATTTTGGTTTACATTAAGTACAGCCATTATGGTCGGAGTGTTGGGGGTTTTGTATTCTACACTTCTGAAACAGAAGATTGATGATTATTTGCCTTATCTTGGTGTTGGACTTGTCGTTTGGCAATACTTCGCCACTACAGTCTTGGAAAGTTGTATTGGTTTGATCAGTATGTCCTATCTTATCAAGCAGATAAGAATACCTCTTACTATTCATGTCTGTAGGGTGATATGGCGTAACTTCGTCATTCTAATGCACAGTTTACCCGTGGCAATATTGACCCTTTTTATATTTGGTCACAAAATTGGAGTGGAAATTCTTCTCCTTCCTTTGGGGCTGATCATCATTTTGCTCCACGGCGTCTGGATTGGCACTGTTCTAGCTATATTGTGTGCCCGGTTTCGCGATATACCTCCAATTATTGGTAATGTAGTGCAAATTGCCTTCTTTTTCACTCCTGTTATGTGGTCGCCAGAAGCCTTGAAAGATCGTGCTTGGGTTGCTCAATTCAATCCGATTTATCATTTGCTCGAGATTGTGAGGGCGCCAATTGTTGGCCGGCCAATATTGCTCGAGTCGTGGGTTTGGTCGATTGCATTTCTTGTAGTAGGTTTCACTTTTGCACAGTGGCTTCTTACAAAATGCCGTGAACGTATTCCATATTGGTTATAAATTATGACTGCTTCCATCATTGCTGATGATATTACTGTATCGTTTCCGATTTACGAGAACTCCCACCGTTCTTTGAAGAATGCAGTACTTAACAAATCCACAGGAGGGAGGATTGCCAAAGGCGTAGGTAGTTATCCTGTCGTGACTGCACTTGATGGTCTTTCCTTCAAATTTGAGGAGGGGGCCCGCATAGGTCTGGTGGGGCACAATGGGTCAGGGAAGACAACCTTGTTGAGAGTGCTTTCCGGTGTATATGCGCCTGTGACCGGCCATCTGCGTGTCGAGGGGCGGGTTGCGTCGCTTCTGGATGTGTCCATGGGGCTCGATCCGGACGCAACCGGTTTTGAGAACATCTATCTTCGCGGAATCATGGATGGTTTAAAGCCTGCAAAAATCCGCAGCAAGATAGATGAAATCGCTGAGTTTAGCGAGCTTGAGGAGTACCTGAATCTTCCGGTTAGAACCTACTCAAGTGGCATGATGTTGCGATTGGCGTTTGCAATTTCAACCAATGTTGAAGCTGATATTTTGATCATGGATGAGTGGCTCAGTGTCGGGGATGCTGCATTTGGAATCAAGGCAAGCCAACGGTTGGAGGAGTTGATTGGAAAGGCTTCGATCCTGATCATGGCGTCGCATGATGCCAAGTTGGTTGAAAAAGTTTGCAATCGTCGCATTCTGCTTGAACATGGCAAAATCATCTCCGATGAAATGTTGCCAGAGCACGAAGAACACGATGGGCACGTACAAGATAATAGCGTCGTGAATCTAGGAAGCCATCCATGATCAGAGGCGATCATCCTATACTAGGAGTCGGGGGACGAGTTTTATCGCATCAGCCTTTCAAATTGTTGAAAGGGTTAACTGGTGCCTATCTTGCCTATCCTCTGGCTGAGAGACGTGAGCAGCGTAATGTGCTTGGAAAACTCAGTGAGTTGCGCGCACATTACAAGCTTCCATTCGCTCAGCGGCTGAAGGTATCAGTTGCACGTTTGGCTGATACATTGGAATTCGCCGGTGTACATGTACCCTATTACAAAGATCTATTTGCTTCCGTTGGCTTCAAGCCCGCGTCGGTCCTGAAGGATATTCGCTATATTGAAGACTTGCCTTTTTTGGATAAAGACATCATCCGGGAGCAAGGACACCGGCTCCTTTCTCTGCCGTTAGAGGCGGTGCGTCACCACGTATGCAAGACCGGTGGCTCGACAGGTTTGTCCAGTATCATTTATTACAATCAGGAAGGCGCCGATTATGCAGCGGCCGTAACGCTTTATGCACGCGAACGTATTGGCAAGAAGCGCTACAAATCCGAGCTGCATTTTGCTTGTCGTTTTCCTGACATGACTGTTCCTGAGTGGCCAAGCAGGGAAGATTTCAAATGCTTTGCCATGAATCGTTCCAATATTTTCTTTGACCGCATCGATGACCTTGGTCTCGAGGAAATATGGAAGAAACTTTGCCTTCGCAAACCGTACCTTGTCCATGGCCATCCTTCAACCCTGTACTCATTAGCCTGTTACATCGAGGACAAGTATGGACCTTCGCATACCTTCGAAGTATTCGAATCCAGTGGGGAATGGCTGGCCCCCTATATGCGTGAGAAAATTGCACATGCACTGGGCTGTCGGGTTGTGGATCGGTATGGCTTGGCAGAGCTTGGTGTCATGGCCTATGCGCTGCAGCCAAATGATCCAGAACTTGAGGTATTGGAGTCCGAGGGCTGGGCTGAAAGCCGGCATGAAGATGATGGCACTAGTGAATTGGTCTTTACGGGTTACCGTAATCGGCTGATGCCGCTAATCCGTTATCGGACGGGAGATCTAGCTGAAGTACAACAAAACAGCGATCGTATTGTTCTGGCTAATATTTTGGGCCGCATCCATGATGTGGTCCCGATCAACGGAGTTGTGCACCCAACTCACCACATTCAGGATATGCTCGATCATCGTGTCGGAGGCATTCAGGAGTTTCAAATTGATTTGCGCAGCATGCTCCCCGTGTTGCGTATTGTTCTGGAGAGTGGTGCGGATGCCACACAGGTTTCTTCTAGGATCGAACAGTTCTGGCCGGCCGCTTTTAAAGTCGAATTCGTTGATCACGATGCCTTTGTACGGGTAGGCCGTCATGCAAAATTTAGGCACGTGGTGACGAAATGATTGGAGTACTATTTCCAGCAGCAGCGAAGATGGCCGGGGCGTTGGTTATATCGGCGCTTAGACGCTCAGTGACCCGTTCGCTTGCATGCTCAACATCAGTATCAGGGATACTGGAGGGCGAGTGTAATGTTGTTATTGCTATCTGTCCCGATGAAGTGCAGGGTATCGCTCTTTTGGACTGGATCAAGGGTGGCGGCCGAAAACTGATCCTGTTGGGAAATATACCAGAAGTACTCATGGTGCATTGCCGAATGAGCATGAGTCCATACCCGCCTCATTCCGAAGTATGGAGTAAATCATCACCTGCATTACCTCATGCTCAATCGGAAAGTTCTGGAAATATCAAGTATACGATGCTTGCCGAGCAACTTGCTTGCAAAGCATGGAAACGCCCCCTGGAACGTTTTGATTTCATGAATGAGTGGAACAATCTGGGTTATGGGGCCATTCGTTCGAACGGATCCATATGGTCTGTCGCGGCGTCATATCAGGTTCCTGACGATTGTCTCTTGGCAGGGCTTTATATTGGCAATGAATATGCGATGGCTTACTCGGCGCTATTTGATGAGGGTTGTCACAGTATACTTTGGTTCAACCGTCCAGTAGGTCCTGTCGACTCATTCGAATGGCGGCTGATAGAATATTTTATTTCGTCTTATCGGGGAGATTTTCTCCCTTGTCATCCCGTTTTACGCGAAATACCTTGGGGGTATGACGCAGCCATTACCATGCGCGTGGACTGTGATGAAGATTGTGAATCAGCTCGATCACTCTGGTTGGCATACAAACAGCGCGGAATTCCATTTTCCATGGCCATCCATACACGTATTCTCGCTGACGCCAAACATTTTCCGATCCTGAAAGAGGTGCTGGCTTCTGGTGGAAGCATTCTATCGCATAGTGCGACGCATGCCCCAAACTGGGGGGGCTCTTATGATGCAGCAAGATGGGAAGCTCAAGAGTCCGCTGCATGCCTGGAACAGATTATCGGGCAGAAAATTCATTATGCAGTTTCCCCATTTCATCAGACACCACACTATGCATTGGAAGCATTGTTGGACGTAGGATACCGAGGGTGTATTGGAGGCATCATTAGGAATGATCCTGATTTCATGATGGCTCGTGGTGGCGGAGTAGCCGGGCTGTCGAACAGCTTTGTAGGGCATAGTCAGCAATGCATGCTGCACGGAGACTGCATGTTGAATGATGACCAATCGGTGCAAGTGTATTTTGATTCATTTGATCTCGCTTATGCATCGCAAACTATATTTGGTTATCTAGATCATCCGTTTTCAGAACGTTACTCCTATGGATGGCTTGATGAAGATTCGCGAATTCAGGCGCACCTCCGCTTGATAGAACATATAAATACACGCGCAAATACGCCATTGTTCCTGAACGAAGTACAAGCAATGGATTTCTTGTACAGTAAGTCTCAGGCGGCTTTGCTGGAAAAGCGTGATGGATTTGTTTTTCAAGCGCCAAAATTTATTGGCGAGTACGGATTCGGGCTTGAGTACAAAGGGTATATTACAGAAGCCCAAGAAGATGAGGTTTATACGTGAAAGTACTCGTTGTCCTTGGTACGCGTCCAGAAGTCATTAAGCTGGCCCCGCTCGTCAAAGCACTACGAAAACAGTGCGATACTGTCGTTTGCGCGACGGGACAGCACCGGGAAATGCTTAAACAGGCTTTGTCCTCATTTTCCTTGTTTCCGGATGTCTCCCTGGAAGCCATGCTGCCGGGACAATCTTTGAACATGTTATCAAGCCGGATGCTTGAGTTACTTGATAACGTACTAGAAGAGCACGAGCCAGACTGGGTCATTGTCCAAGGAGATACTACCACTGCCTTTTGTGCCGGTCTGGCCGCTTTTCACAGAGGAATTCGTGTTGCTCATATCGAAGCTGGGTTACGAACGGGCAACCTTAACAGCCCATTTCCAGAGGAAGCTAATCGATCTTTGCTTTCAAAGATTGCTACCTTGCATTTTGCACCGACAGACCTGGCAAAAGACAATCTGACTCGGGAGGGCGTTTCATCGTCAAGCATCATTGTATCGGGCAACACCGTCGTAGATGCCATTCTCGATGTGTCGGGTCGATGGGAAGATCGTCCTCAGGATGGGCTCCCGAAGCATGTTCAGGAAAAAATACTTGACCGGGCATTTGTTCTCGTGACGTTCCATCGGCGAGAAAATCAAGGCACTGCTTTGCACAATGTTTGTACAGTGTTGACACGATTATGTGAGCGTTACCCCCAGTATCTATGGGTTTTTCCGGTTCATCTTAATCCCAATGTACGTGGGCCAATTCGAGAGAGATTGAACGGTATACCTAACCTCGAACTGATTGATCCTGTTGACTACAGCACAAGTCTTTATCTGATCAAGTGTTCGGCTCTTGTGATTAGTGATTCGGGGGGCATTCAAGAAGAAGCCCCTACATTTGGCACTCCACTGGTTGTATTGAGGGAACATACTGAGCGGGTTGAAGGGGTGAGTGCGGGCTTCGCGATATTGGCTGGTACTGACCCGGTAAGCGTTGAAAAGGCTGTTTCCTACTGGCTTGATCATCCAGAAGCAAGACAGCTCTTGAAAGTCAAACAAAATCCATATGGTGACGGGCATGCGAGTGAACGCATTGTTAGTTCACTACTCGCGAAAACAGATTTGAAAGTCTGAAGGTATGCAAAAAAAGACTTGCATTATTTTTTCCACCGCTGATTGGAAAGAGCCCTACTGGACAAACAAGCAATACACGGCCCAGCAGTTGGCGCAACGAGGCTGGAGTGTTCTGTACGTAGAGAGTATTGGACTTCGTGCGCCGAAGTTAGGGAGTGCTAAAGATCTTGGCCGTATCAAAAATCGCCTGATGTCTGGTATCCGTGCATTTATATCAGGGCCACTGCAAGTTGAAAAAAATATTTGGGTCCTGTCCCCGTTAGTGGTACCTGCCGCCTACCGATTTCCATTGTTGAAACGCTTCAATCAGAGCTTAATGCAGTGGATGATTGCTCACTTCCTGAAGAAGCATGGCGGACACGTGTCACTTGTATGGAGTTACCATCCATTCATGATGGATGTGACCAAAACCTTGAAACCGGATCATCTAGTTTATCACTGTGTCGATGACTTATCTGCTGTTCCAGGTATTCATGTTGAAGAGTTTAAAAAGGCTGAAGTGACCTTGCTAACTAAGGCTGATTATGTTTTTGTAACTGCGCCAGCATTACTAGACCATTGCAAACAATATAATGCAAACTCTTATTATTATAGCAATGTTGTCGATATTGATCACTTTAAGTCAGGTTTACTCGTTGATCCGGACGACTTGGCAGAAATACCACATCCTCGACTTGTGTACCACGGTGTTTTGTCAGACTTCAAGCTGGATTTTGAATTGTTGTTGAATACCGCAAAAAATAATCCAACCTGGAGTTTGATGATAATCGGAGAGCAAAGGGAGGGGCAGGATAATTTTTTTGTTAGACAGATGCGAGAGTTAGGCAATGTCTATTTTCTTGGATATAAGAGGTACCAAGAATTGCCAGCATACCTTAACCAATGTGATGTCGGATTGTTGCCGACTTCACTAAATAAATATACAGACTCTATGTTTCCTATGAAATATTATGAGTATATAGCATCTGGGTTACCCGTGGCATCGACTCCATTGGCATTTACCCGTCATGTTTATGGGGGGGTAGAAACCGGCGAGTCATCACAAGAGTTCTCCGATGCAATTAATCGACAGATTATGCATGGCCGGATCTCGAGTCGTGAGATAGATACACTTGTTGGTGATAACACTTGGAGCAAGAGAATGGATAAAATGCTGTCACATATCTCGCCACGGGGCAATGTGAAATGAAGGTTTTATTTGCAACCTATCCAATGGCATTTCATACGCCTGGTGGTGGAGAAATTCAATTAAAAGCATACCAAAAGCATCTTGAATTGCAGGGTGTTGAAGTTTCACTTTTTGACCCATGGAATCCTCGTTTTGAAGAGTTTGATTTGATACATTTTTTTTCATGTATCGGTGGCTCTGTTCATTTTTGCGCCTTTGTGAAACAACTGGGGATTCCGTTGGTGGTATCATCTAGTTTATGGATAACAGAAGATACCCGATCATTATATCCGTGTGATGAGATACGTTGTCAGTTATCATTTGCAGATTATGTGGTAACAAATTCTGATATAGAATCTGAAGAGCTATCTAAGGTTCTTTCTTTGCCGCGAGAAAAATTTGCAACAGTATATAATGGAATCGATTCGATATTTTTTGACAAGGTATCACCAGAATTATTTCTGAGTAAATATAAAATAAACTCCCCATTTGTTCTCAATGTCGGGAATATTGAGCCAAGGAAAAATCAGCTGAGTCTGGCTAGAGCAATGAAATCATATCCGGAAACAAAACTGGTATTGATTGGGCATGTACGCGATTCAGACTATGCCAAAAAAGTGATGGAAGAGGGAGGCGACCAAGTGGTATACCTTGGCGCCGTCCCCCATGGAGATGAGTTGTTGCGATCTGCGTATGCGGCTTGCAATGTTTTCTGTTTGCCTAGCACTCTTGAAACACCCGGCCTTGCTGCAATTGAAGCCGCAGCATGTGGTTCGCGCCTATTATTAACAAGGGTAGGTGCAACACAAGAGTATTTCGGGGCCGATGCACTATATGTAGATCCTCTGGATATTGATTCAATCCGTTCCGGTTTACGTGAAAGTTTTGAATTAACTCCTGTGCCGGATAGTGGTCCTGATTTTGTTGATTTTGAGTGGAGTGCTGTAATCAAACCGTTAGTTGAAGTTTATAGAACTGCAATAAACGACAATACAACCATTGTTCGAAATGATTAATATGACTACTCCAACGCCACGTTTCAGTGTAGTGATTCCGCTTTACAACCATGAACGATATATTCGTTGTGCGCTTCAGAGTGTTTTGGATCAAACATTGGCAGCCGACGAAATCATCGTAATTGATGATGGGTCTAAAGATAACGGGTTTTCCATTGCACGAGAAATCCTCAAATTTCATGCTAGTGCCAAAGTTATCCAGCAGGAAAATGCTGGCGCACATGCTACAATTAATCGAGCAATATCAATTGCTGAAAATGACTATATTGCTGTGCTCAATTCTGATGATGCATTTTTAGCATCGAAACTCGCTCGGTGCGCACAGTTGTTCCAAGAAAATAAGGATATAGACCTTATTTTCGGAAACGTACAGATTGTCGATGATAATGACGTGGTAAAAACTGAGGGTGTTTCGATCGATTGGCTAGAACGGGCCCGACTTTTCCATAAGAAGTATCCGTGCTTGCAGCTTGCGCTACTGCATGAGAACTTTGCGACGACTACTTCAAACTTTGTGTTTAAAAAATCACTTTGGGAAGCGGTTGGGGGCTTTGCCAATTTACGCTACTGTCACGATCTTGATTTTCTTATGCAGAGTTTTGATAGAAAAGCTGTTTTTCAAGATATGGAGCCTCATATCAAATATCGTGTTCATGATAGTAATACTATTTCAGAAAATTTGGATCTGATCCGACTGGAAATTGCCGCAGTTGTTGCCGCAACTATAAAAGATAGTGGCCAGAATATTTGGGGAGGACAACTAAGCGGGAATCTGTTGACTGGTCTGAAAGAAATGTTGGAAGCTAAGAATCTAAATCAGACCATTATTGTATTGCTAAGTATTATTTCAGGCATGAATTCGCGTAATGATTTTTATGACTATTTGGCTCAGCCTGAAGTGAAGCATTCACTTGTTGGTTTAATATAACTGCTTTTAATGCAATGTAACTATATTTGAGGTGCGCTATGATTTCGATGGCTAATGAAAATAAAATTAATGTGGTGATAGAGCTTTCTGCGTTTGATAAGGGGGGGCTTGAGAAGGTCGTACTCGACTCTGCATTAATTTTTGACCGTGATATTTTTGATATAACTGTCGTGAGCATTGGTAAAACTGGAACTCTTGCGGTGCTCGCTAGGGAAAATGGCATCAATGTTGTCGAACTTGACCAAGTTGATCCAGTAAAGCAATTCCAAGATATTCTCGTGGATAGAAAAATTAACTTGTCAGTATCGCATTTTTCACGGTTTGGTTATCCCATCTACAAAAGTCTTGGAATTCCAAATATCACGTATATCCATAATGTCTATGCATTTTTGTCCGGAGAGCCGCTACAAAACTTCAAAAATGATGATGTTTATGTTGATCGGTATATTTCAGTCTCACCGAATGCAACACGTTATGCTGTGGAACGCATCGGTCTTTCCGCAGATAAAATTGAAACTGTTCCCAATGGGTTGTGCGTCGATGAGCATGTGAACCGTCTGGCTAGCTGTGAGAAGCTGGATAGATCCATGTTTGGGATCAAGGAAAGTGATTATGTATTTTTGAACGTTGCCTCCTATAACTTGCATAAAGCTCACTACCTTATGGCCGATGCCATGAGGACTTTGTTGAAAAAAAGAGATGACATAAAAATCTTGTGCATTGGCAATGTAATCGTACCGCACCATGTCGAGGGTTTCCGCAACCATCTCAAAGAGGAGTCTCTTGACCAACACTTGCTCATGCCGGGATACTTTTCCAACGTTGAATCACTCCACCAGATTAGTGATGCTTTCTTATTGCCCTCATTCATCGAGGGGTGGAGTATCGCGATGAATGAAGCCATGTTCTACGAAAAGCCCCTGATCCTTTCTGATACGGGTGGTTCATCAGAAGTGATAAATAACAATGATATTGGAATTATTCTTGAGAATGAGTATGGCGATATCATTAATCTTGACTCTCAACTGCTTGACAAGCTTGGCTATGAAACGGTGAGTTATGAGACGGGTGCACTACTCGCTGCCGCTATGGAGAATTTTGCCGATAACAAGGACAAATGGAAAGAAGCAGGCAAGCTTGGTAAGAAAAAAGTTGTCGATAACTATGATATGACAATGGTGGCAGAGCGCTATACTGAAATAATGAAATGTGTTTTCATAAATTCAACTAAGTGAATATAATAATGAATTATTTGAAGCGTTATTTTGAAGCACTCAAGTTTTATTTAGCGAATCATCTTTTTATGAACTTTATGCCTTATTTCATAAGGCATGCATATTTGAGAAAGGTCTGCGGTTTTTATATCGGAAAAGATTCTAGTGTTGCAATGGGCTGTTTTGTTACGGGTAATAACATTACCATCGGTGACAATACAGTCATTAACCGTTTTACCTATCTGGATGGTCGCGCTGGAGTAACGATTGGTAATAATGTGAATGTTTCACACTACACACTGATTCAATCATTGACTCATGATCCTCAAAACAGAGATTTTGTCTGTTTGGTTCAGCCTGTAACGATTGAGAATCATGCATGGATCGGGGCTCGTGTCACCATTATGCCAGGGGTAACGATTGGCGAAGGGGCCGTGATCGGAGCGGGGTCTGTTGTAACAAAAAATATTCCTCCTTACAGCATTGCTGTCGGTAATCCGGCAAAGGTCATTAAGGAAAGGTCCCGGGATCTAGTCTATCGGTCTAAATATTTTCCATTTTTTGATACCGATATCCAGTAAGCAAGAAGTACGTAAGGAATAGTGATGTCCCAAGCATCTAATAGCATGATAAATTGCGCGGCGCAAAGTGACGAAAATTATTTTTCTGATCTTTTGTTATCTTTGTGGGCTACACAAGGAGCTGCATTTCAGAAGCATCACGATCTTTCTACAGAACAAGGTCGTGAATATTTTGTATATTGGCTTCTAACCAATGGGGGCGCACTGTTTCCTGGTATTTCTGATGAAATTCAGCGTGATCTAATTCGGTGTAGTCATATCTACCCGTATTGTGATGGTCCTGTAACTAGTACATTGCTTTTGCGTTCTATTCTACGTTTCAGAACCGACGTGCAGTTAAAGGGAAGCGTCAATTCAGAAGAACGTTTTCGCTCAGCATGGCAATGGTTTCTTCATGGTGGTTTTCGGGATTATGGACTACCTAATGGTTTACCTGTAATTTCAGGTGTTGACCTATTTGAATGTAAATTCTTCGAATCCAACGGTTTCAAGACAGTTATTCCACAGGTAGCTACGTTTCTTTTCCGTATCCACAATGATTACGTAAAAAACATTAAAAAGCCTTATTATATTTACTCTTGGTATTATCACACTGGTATTTGGGCGCTCTCGTCGCTTCATAACCCATTTGGTGATACCGTACTGGCCGCACTTGCCGCAAAGCGTGAAGAGAGGCCACTTCCTGATGGTGTGAGTCCGTGGGCTAGTTGGTTCTATGACGCGAACCTGATTGCAGATCAGTTTGAGCTCCTAGATTCGGAGCAGGTGGAAGATCAGAACATCGAAGGGTGGTGGCGTGAGTTTGGTATTCATTTGTACTGTGAAGCTAATGCTAGATTGAGTACACTATTGCCCGAACTCAGCTTGAAGCCGGTCGTTGTTCAAAATAGTACAGAGACAGCACCTCAGATCGCCCTGGTTGGTTACCCAAAAGGCGAGTTCGGGATAGGTGAGGATATTCGTTTACTACGTCAATCTCTGGAGTCCGTCGGTTTGGAGTCCACCGCGTTTCGTGTTCCTGGCACGATTGTTGCTCGTGAAGGAATTAATGAGCCATGTCTGGATATTGCAGTCCTTTCCAGCGGGGTGAAGACTGTTTTTTATGCGATGCCAGCATTTGATACATTGATGCTCTATGCACGTAATGGTCGTTCGAACTTTCCTGATGCAAAGAAAATTGGGTTTTGGCAGTGGGAGTTAGAAAAATTTCCCAGAGAAGCCCGTTTTGCATTCAATCTGATTGATGAAGTATGGTGTCATTCTGCCCACTCAGAAAATTCGTTTAGAGTGGAAAGTAATAAGCCGGTTTACAGAGTACCGCTTCCAGTTAGTGTACCTGTAACTTCCAAAGCTAATCGATCAGACTATGGATTGCCAGAAGATAGTTTTGTTTTCTTCACGAGTTTTGATGGAGCTTCTTATATTTCAAGAAAAAATCCATTAGCAACCATCGAAGCATTCCAGCGCGCTTTTCCAAAGTCTGAGCGCAATGTGGTTTTGCTGATCAAAGTCATGAATCAGCAAATGTCATCGATTTGGCGAGAGTGCATGGGAAGGATTGCATCAGATAGTCGAATTCGTGTGATTAATCAGGTCATGGATCGTATCGAGTACTATAGATTATTGCAATCCATTGATGCTGTTATTTCCCTGCACCGTGCAGAAGGCTTTGGACGCCTGATGGCTGAGGCTATGGCCTACTCTATTCCTGTTATTGCATCAGGCTACTCCGGGAATATGGATTTCATGAACGATGACAATAGCTGGTTAGTTCCAGGTGAACTTGTTCCACTATTCAGCGGCGACTATCCATTTCATAATGGTCAGCGTTGGTTTTCGGCTGATGTGGATGTGGCATCGAAAATGCTGATTGAGTGTAGAGAAGATGCTGCAATTCGTTTGAGCAAAGCAGAAAAAGGTCGTAATACGATTGAGAGTAATTATAGTATCGATGCGTGTGGAAAATTTTATAAGAAATTAATGGGGTATTGATCGTGTCAAGCTACTCTTCGAATTTTGATGATATTGCGTATTCGGAACTCATCATTGGTAATCGATTCGTTTACGAAAATCAGATTTCTGATGTTGGCGATATTACGTCAAGTGCGGCTGAGCGTCTCGCATCTGAACTTTCACGCAGAGAACCTCGTTGTCGCATGAACAATGAGAGAAAAGCCCGAGTTCTTGTTCTTTCTGGAGGTGCTGATGGCTACCTACTCAACACACTGGATTCGCTTGCCTCTCATGCATCGCATTATCAGCTTGAAGTCGTTCTGGTTCCCTATTATGGGTTGATCGAAAATTTGACTATTTTCTCAACCATTCCATGGCTGAGCATACAGGACGCTAATGCCCACGGAGTAGAGGTGCTAAACCGAGCATGCCTTGAGTCCGATACCGAGAATTTGGTCATTCTTTCTCAGTATGAACGAGTTGTCATCGATACTATTGACGAGCTTTTCTCGACTTTCGACATCAAGGACGGGCTAGGCTCTGTTGGAACAAAAATCCTTGGTGTCGATGGGAGGTTGATTGAAGCAGGTGGTCGTTGTTACATGGATAAAGGTCTGGTATCCATGGGCAAGGGAGAGATTTCCACACGTACCTTCTATAATTATGCTCATATTGTCAACTTCTATTCTGGTTGTTTTGCAACCAAGAAATCGATTTTGAAAGAATTTGGTGGTTTCGATAAAGAGTTTACGGTCGGTACTTTCGAATTTCTTGATTATTTTCATAAATTGCAATCCAACGGCTACACAAATTTTTATCAGCCATTGGCGCGAACAATTTGCTACGGTGAAATGCTGCCAAACCATGGAAAGAATTGTATTTCCCGGCCTGAATTTACTGTAACGCTCTCCAAAATCAAAGAAAAATGGCCTGAATTCTATTGTGGTCACAGTAGTAAAAACAAGTTCCTCGGTAATAATATTAAAGGCCATTTGCTGTTTCTTGATTTTTTTATACCAGACCCTGAATCAGATGCCGGATCTGTAACAACTGTCAATCTGTTGAAAACATATCTAGATCTTGGCTGGCATATTAGTTTTATGCCGACGATAGTACGTAATTATAATGAACGTACTGCAAAAAAACTGATTCGTATGGGAGTAGAAGTTATCCACCAAGGTGAGATGGATAACCTTGAAACGCTTGCAGCTGTTTATCCGAATGCAATAGATTTTGTATTTGCAATTCGTGTGACTGTGCTCGCTAATTTAATCGAACCCATTCGCCATCTTTTTCCAAATGCCCCTTTGGCGTATTTCGATTGTGATTTGCACTATATACGTATGTTGCGTGAGTCCGTTCTCAAAAACGACTGGAAACTACATGCAGATGCAATGCGCACTAAACTTGAAGAATTAAGGTGCTTCATCGAGGCTGACTGCTCTATTGTGCACACTCAAGTCGAGTATGAAACTGTCCAAGCAGAAGTAAAACTTGACAATATGGTTGAGTTGCCTTATGTGACGGAAGTTAGAAGATCCGGGGTTTCTTACGAAAAACGTTTCGATGTCATGTTCTTGGGGGGCTACGAGCATCTACCCAATGTTGATGCTGCGACATATTTTGTTGCGGATATTTGGAATAAAATTTGTCATAGACTTCCTCGTAATGCACGGTTGATTCTTGTTGGTTCCAAACCTAGTGCTGAAATTAAAGCCTTGGCATGTGACAACATTGTTGTTACGGGGCAGGTACCGCACCTTGAGCCGTATTTTGATACGACAAGGGTGTTTGTTGCTCCTCTGCGCTACGGCGCAGGGGTAAAAGGTAAGTTGATTACAGCTTTAGCTCAGGGTGTGCCCTCTGTTGTTACGCCTATTGCTGCAGAAGGAATTCCTGTTCAGCATGGCAATGAAGTGCTCATTGCAGATGATTCGGTTTCGTTTGGCGAGGAGGTTGTTCGGTTATACAACGATCCAGCACTTTGGGGGCACATGCAGGAATGCGGATATACTTTCATTCAGCGTAATGCTTCTTTGGATGTTTATACCGAGATATGCGAGAAAGTGCTGGCGATTTCGCGCGAAACCTGGACTAAACGTTTTGAGTCCAGGATTCGCGAAGAGCTGATGTAAATGACGGGATTATACGAATGCGCTTGATATTAGCTGCTCCTGATATTGTTAGTGGTGATGCGGTCGGCAATCATTGCTTGTCGCTTGTTCGGGCTGCCCGTCGTATTGGTATGGATGCTTTTGCCTATGCTCGCAACCGATGCGACGGTGTTCTCGATATTGACAGAGTGATGGATGACCTGAGAGATGATGACACGTTACTCATAAGTTATTCTATTTTTGACCCTAGTCTCGAGAAAATGCTCGCATTTGCTGGTCGTAAAATTGTTTATTACCACGGAGTCACTCCATCGGAGTTACTTGTTGAACATGATCCGGTTACCGCGGAAGTATGCGCACGCTCAAGCACGCAGTATCCATTGTTTTCAAAGTTTCAAACGGTGATGGTGAACTCTTCATTTTCTGCACGTTCATTGAGTGGCTATATATCTCCTGATGTAGTTCGGGTTGTTCCTCCCGTCAGCCCGGACATGTCCTTGTTTGCGAAATGCCCAAAAGATAAATTCTCAAACTGGAGCCGAGAAAAATGTCTTGAGTTGCTTGTTGTGGGCCGCGTTGTGCCGCACAAACGCATCGAAGATGCAATCAGCCTGGTCGATGCATTGAAAAAAGAGAATATAGAGGTAAGGCTGACAGTTGTAGGTAGCACACCGCATGCGCATTACCTAACATTTTTGAATGAGCAGATTAAATTATTAAAACTAGAAAGCTCTATACGTATATGCGGAATGGTTTCTGAAGATTTTTTACATAAACATTTTGTTGAAGCGGATGCCCTTATCAGCATGAGTCTTCACGAAGGTTTTTATGTCCCATTGTTAGAGGCAATGCACTTTGGTCTGCCTGTCTTTATTCGTAATGGTACTGCGTCTGAGGAAATTGGTGGTGATGCTGTATTTGGGTTTGATGGTGTCATCGAGGCATTGCACTTGATTAAACAAGTCGTTGCGATGCCTGAGCTTGCATATGAAAAAATAGCTCGCGGGTTTACCCGGAACAGAGAGCTTTTGGAGCTTGCCTCAGACCATTCATTGGCGAACATCTTTAAACCCTAATAGCTTTCTCTTTGTTAGATGGAAAACTATTGAATATTTTGGCAATTGCATACAGCTATCCGCAAGGGTTAATTTAATGCCTATTAATAAAATTCTGCTTACTACATACAGTACGGCATTTCTGATGAGTGGTGGTAGTGAGTCAGAGCTGGTACAAGTTGCCGAAATGCTGAATAATGACCATTTTCAGACTGATGTCTATGGCATAAAAAGTCGTCCGCTGCACTATTACGATAGGGTGATGCATTTTTCGTTGCATGCTGATGGTGATTCAATCATACGAGAAGTGTCAAAGTACGGTGCACCAATCATGTTATGGCCGCACGTTTGGTGGACTGAGGCACCTTCTGCTCATGAGGTGTCTCGGATTGAAAGTTTAATTAACCATGTAGATCATCTAGTCTTCAATTCGGATACTGAGCTTGCTCATTTCTGCAATTATTTGCAGGTTGATCGTGACAAATGTTTCGTCATCCCACATGGTATTTCGGGTAAATTTTTGCAGCCTTATGACGTAGATTTGTTGCAGTCCGTCTGTGATGTGACTGACTACGCGGTTTGTCCTGGCCTGATTGAACCTGTTAAAAATCAGCTGGAGCTTATCCGTGCGCTCAATCAAATTGGTATGAATGGTTTGTTTATTGGTGGTTATCGCGACCGTGATTATTTTTTGAAATGTCAACAAGAGGCTCACCCGGGGATACACTTCCTTCCATTTATTCAACCCTGCAGTGCCCTTTTACGCGCAGCAGTGGGAGGCGCTCGACTGTTGGTCGAGCCAAGTTATGATCCTCCCGGGCGATCTTGTATCGAAGGTGCATTTCTCCGAAAACCATTGATCATGCTTGATGGTGATTGGCAAAGAGAACATTTCTTCGAGCATGCCTGGTATTCTGATAATCCTGGATCGTCTGCAATTGCTCAAGCGATTCGGACTGCGCTAGGTGCGAATGACCAAGTCGAACATGTTGACGCATTGCATGATCATGTAACTCAGAAACATTCACCGGAGCGAATTACCAGTGTCTTAAATAAGATCATGCAAACCAAAATTAAATAATGAATACCACGCCAAGAATTCTCGTTGTTCAGCGTCGCTCAATGACGGATGGTTCACACTCTTCCAGAACGATCGGTGCACGCTTTGCTCCGCTACTTTCGTATATGAGTAAAAATGGCATGATTGAATGGGAGTTGATCCCTGATGAGCATGTCAATATAACCGTATTGAATAAATTTGATTTTGTGCTTTTCAATAAGCATGTTTCAAACCACTCGCTTAGCATTTTGAGGATGGCTAACGAGTTAGGCATTAATACCATCTATGATCTTGACGATTGGTTGCTGGATCTTCCTTCTTGGAGTGTTCTCGAAATGGATGAAGATATTCTTTCGAATGTCACTTTCATGATCCGGGAAGCGAAGATTGCAACGGCATCTAATCGCCAACTTAAAGAGAAGATGGAAAGGCTGCGTCATAGCGAAGTTCATATTATACAAAATGGATTCGATCCGCGAACATTTGATATTTCTCCATCAAATTGGAGTGAAAGCACACCAAAAAAAATCATATTTTCAAATCTTGATGGTGTAAAACTGATCAAGTTTAGAGAGGATTTTTTCAATGTCCTCAGCGATTTTTTGAATAATAATGATGTCGAGATTGAGTTTTGGGGGGATCCTTTCCCTGAGTTGCCGTTGATTCCAAAACTGATAATTCGAGGTTGCAAAGAAAATATTGCCTACAAAATGGCGATACGTGATCGTGGCTATCTATTTGCGATTGTTCCTTTGGGTGGGGAAGAGGATCATGATACTCTTTCATTTAATTCATGCAAGTCGCCAATAAAATACGTTGATTATGGAAGTCTTGGTATACCTGCTATATTTTCTGACTGCCCAACGTATCGATCTGAGATACGCCATGGTGAAACAGGGCTCTTGGCCAAAAATAATAGTAGTGAGTGGCGTTCTGCATTGAATGAAATGCTGAGTAATTCTTTACTTCGTCAGAGCATTCGAAATAATTCCTATCATGATGTAATGCAGAGATTTGATGTGGCATATATCGCAAAGAATTTTTTAGCTGTTATGAGTGATGTTTAATTTTAGGCGAAATTTATGGATTTATTATTGATAAGACATGGGCAGTCACAAGGTAATGTTGCTGGTCTGCTTAATTCGACGCCTTTAGATCCATTGACCGAAGTTGGTATTGAACAAGCTGCATTTCTTAAGGACTTGCTGGCTGAGCTGAACCTTAGGCCTGATTACATCGTTACCAGTCCTTGGACTCGTGCTGTTCAAACAACTGATGTCATCTTTGGTAAAGATTCTAAACGTATAGTTGAACCACGGCTGGGTGAAACGGATCCAGGTAGGTTTGCGCAATGGAAAGCGAGTGACTTTAGGGAAAAATACCCTGACTTTGGAACTTTCCTTTCTGATCGCCACGAAGAAGGTGAGTCTCATCTTGAGCTTGCTGCGCGTTGTATTGATTGGCTAGAACAAGTGTTTTTGCGCCGAAAAGTTGAGCCTGGGCTGATGGCCGTCGTGTGCCATGCTGGTCCAGTGTCTGTTATTTCTCAGTATCTGCTGAGTATACCTCTATCTTTGTTTCCCATGGTTCTTGTTCCCAATGCTTCGCTGACAATGTTCCGTTATGA
The DNA here is from genome assembly GCA_018260425.1 of Pseudogulbenkiania sp. Classification (GTDB taxonomy): domain Bacteria; phylum Pseudomonadota; class Gammaproteobacteria; order Burkholderiales; family Chromobacteriaceae; genus Paludibacterium. The sequence continues at coordinate 92,213 of JAGLBD010000005.1, forward strand.
TGTGAAAAGGAAGATGCATTATCTGGAATATGCAGGTAAGAAATGAGCAGTAAGGGCAGTTTTCAATCTACGAAAACTGTTTGAGATAGAATATTCGGGTCCTGACCTATGTCGTTTCTTGACGCACTTTGCCGTTTGCAATATGTTAAATTGGTTATAAATCCCATTTTTGGATAAAATTCATGGGTCAAAAGTATATTATCGTAGGAGCAACCGGTTACATTGGAGCTCCTCTTCTCCGCGCGGCTGGAATGAAAGGCATCGCTATTGGGACTTCCTCAAACGGCGCAGGTCACTTGCTCAAACTTGATCTTGCTGTTCCGGAGAGCTTTGAATTTGATCTTATCAACGCTGGCGATACTATTTTCGTTACAGCAGCCCTCTCTGCGCCTGATGTGTGTGCCAAAGAACACGACCGCGCATGGAGTGTCAATGTTAGCGGTACAATTCACTTAATCCAAGAGGCATGCGCAAGAGGTGCTCATGTCATTTTCTTTTCGAGTGATACGGTATACGGAGAGAGTTCAACTTCTTTGATTGAGTCTTCCCCATGTTCTCCTTCTGGTGACTATGGAGTCATGAAACGAACTGTGGAAGAGTTCTTTGCACATGAGCCGTTATTCAAGGCTATTAGATTGTCTTACGTCTTCTCCAAGGATGACAAATTTACCCGCTATCTCGCCGATTGCGTAAACAATGATCGACCTGCAGAGTTGTTTCATCCCTTTTATCGATCTATCATTCATCGCGAAGACGTCATCAATGGAGTACTTGCTCTTTCTGCGAAGTGGGGCAGTATCTCACAAAGATACATTAACTTCGGTGGGCCTGAGTCGATTTCCAGAATTGATTTTGCCAGCATTCTGAAAGAGAATGCTTTACGGAAGCTGGAGTTTACAGTTACAGAACCTGACGAGACTTTCTTTACGAACAGACCCCGGATGATCAATATGTGTTCTGAGGTTTTGCCGCAGATCCTAGGGCGTGAGCAGCATAGTCTTGCAGAAGCAGTACAAATCGAATTCGAAAATTGATCGGAATATTTCATGAAAAAAAGAGCGTTTATCACCGGCATTACAGGCATGGTTGGTTCTCACTTGGCTGATTTTCTGTTGGAAAACACTGACTGGGAGATCTATGGCCTGACCCGCTGGCGTAGCCCACTTGATAACCTTTCGCATCTGTTGCCGCGCATCAATGCCAAAGATCGAATTCATCTGCTCTATGGTGACTTGCGTGACTATCTCTCGATCCATGAGGCCGTAAAGAAGGCTCAGCCAGACTACGTATTCCACCTTGCCGCTCAGAGCTATCCTAAGACTAGCTTTGACTCGCCACTGGATACGCTGGAGACAAACGTTCAGGGGACTGCTAACGTTCTTGAGGCGTTGCGCAAGAACGACCTGCGGGCTATTACGCATGTTTGTGCTTCGTCGGAAGTATTCGGCCGGGTGCCAAAGGAAAAGCTGCCGATTGATGAGGAGTGCACCTTCCATCCGGCATCCCCTTATGCTATTTCGAAGGTGGGGACTGACCTGATCGGGCGTTACTATGCCGAGGCTTATGACATGACCGTCATGACAACACGTATGTTTACACATACCGGCCCCCGACGTGGTGATGTTTTTGCTGAGTCGACCTTTGCAAAACAGATTGCAATGATCGAAGCAGGATTGATTCCTCCAGTTGTCAAAACCGGTAATCTGGATTCTTTGCGGACTTTTGCTGATGTGCGAGATGCCGTGCGTGCTTATTATATGTTGGTCACCGTGAACCCGATTCCGGCCGCTTACTATAACATTGGTGGAACTTTCACTTGCACGATCAAAGAGATGTTAGACACACTGATTTCAATGTCTACTTGCAAAGATATCATCAAAGTTGAGACTGATCCTGAAAGATTGCGTCCGATTGATGCAGACCTTCAAGTGCCTAATACCAAAAAGTTTCATGATGTAACTGGCTGGGAGCCGGTTATTCCGTTCGAACAGACGATGTCTGATCTGTTGGAATATTGGCGCGCCCGTATCAAATCCGGTGAACAGTTCCTGACTCGTTAAAGAATAAGACACTTCTACCATGACAATAAGAGCACGTGCACCTTTGCGCCTTGGACTGGCGGGCGGAGGGACGGACGTCTCTCCATATGCGGATCTCCACGGAGGCTTTGTTCTCAACGCGACGATCGACCGCTATGCCTATGCTGTAATCAAGACACTGACTGAGCCTGTGGTTCGCTTCATTGCCACAGATCAGCAGCTGTCTTGCAATTTACCTGCTGGATCTCAATATCCATTGAATGGGGAGTTGAATCTGCATAAGGCTGTATATAACCATATGGTGGAGCATTACAACCATGGTCGTGCACTCCATGTAGAGGTGTCCACCTTTTGTGACGCACCTCCTGGATCAGGCTTGGGTTCTTCGTCCACTATCGTTGTTGCAATGATCCAAGCATTTACCGAGTTGCTTAATCTTCCGTTGGATAGTTACGATATTGCCAGTCTGGCATTCAAAATCGAACGTCAAGATTGCAAACTACAGGGGGGTCGTCAGGACCAATATTCGGCGACTTTCGGTGGCTTTAACTTCATGGAGTTCTACGAAAATGATCGTGTCGTCGTTAATCCACTCAGAATCAATAATTCGATTTTGTGTGAGTTGGAAGCTTCGCTCTTATTGTTCTACACAGGTGTTTCGCGCGAGTCGGCCAAGATTATTGCTGACCAGAGTAATAACGTTAAAACAGGCGAAAATCACGCCATTGAAGCGATGCATGGCATCAAGCGTGAAGCACTGATGATGAAAGAGTGTCTCTTGCGCGGAGATTTCACTGGTCTCGTGGAGTCCATGCGACAAGGGTGGGAGAACAAAAAACGTTCTGCTAAAACGGTTTCTAATCCGTTGATGGATGAAATCTACCAAGCTGCTCTTGAGGCAGGCGCGTTGGCCGGTAAGGTATCTGGTGCTGGGGGCGGGGGATTCATGATGTTCTTTGCCCCACCAGACAAGCGTATGGCCGTTGTCAGAACGCTTAACTCGTATACTGGTCAAGTCAGTAATTGCCATTTTACAAAGCATGGTAGTCAAGCTTGGAGAATCTAGTGCAATCGTTCATCAAGAACCAAATCTCAACTGCTCGTGACGTTATGGAGTCGATGCTTGAAGATGCTGTGTTGCTGGCTGCAATTCAAGTCGCAGCCAATACATGCATTTCCAGCCTGAAAGCAGGGGGCAAAATTTTGTTGGCGGGTAATGGTGGCAGTGCCGCCGACGCTCAACATATTGCCGGGGAGTTTGTAAGCCGCTTTGCTTTTGACCGACCAGGACTACCTGCTATCGCTATAACAACTGATACATCAATTTTGACTGCTATCGGTAACGACTATGGGTATGAGCTACTATTCGCACGTCAGATTCAGGCTCTAGGCAACAGAGAGGATGTATTTATTGGCTATACGACCTCCGGCTCTTCCCCTAATGTCATTAAAGCATTTGAACTTGCCAAAGAAGCTGGCCTGTTTTGTATCGGAATGACCGGTGCACGGAAAAGGTTACCATCACATTTGTGTGATGTGCTGATTGAAATTCCCTCCTTGGATACACCAAAAATTCAGGAGGGGCATCTGGTCGTGGGGCACATCATTTGCGGTCTTGTAGAGAATGCCCTATTCAAGAAGGCAGAATGATGGAGGCAATTGTATTGGCTGGTGGTTTAGGAACAAGACTTCGCTCTGTCGTTTCTGATGTCCCGAAACCCATGGCTCCTGTGGCGGGAAAACCTTTTCTTGAGCTCCTGCTGACAAATTTGGTGAAGCACGGATTTACACGCATCATCATCTCCAGCGGCTATATGTCTGAAAAGATTATTGAATACTTCGGATCAGCCTTCATGGGAGCGGAGATAGTGCATGAGGTGGAAGCTGCTCCCTTGGGAACCGGTGGTGCAGTTCGTGCTTCTCTACGCCACTGTAACGATGATCATGTCTACATTCTTAACGGTGATACCTATGTAGACCTCGATTTCGTGCAGATTGACGCACTTTGGAAATCCCACAAGAAGTCGATCATCATATTGCGACAAGTTGAGGATACGAGTCGTTACGGGCGTGTTGAAGTTGCTAATAATCAACGTATCGTGCGTTTCAGTGAAAAAGGATTGTCGGGGGAAGGGTTGATAAATGCAGGATGTTATGTCATGCCGACACACAGTTTGGATAATTTCCCAGAAGGTGCTTTTTCGCTTGAGTCTAGCTACTTCATTCCGTTGGTAAACGAAATCGAGTTTTTGGGCCACATGACTTCAGGAGTATTCATTGATATCGGGATTCCTGAAGACTACGCGAAAGCGCAAACCATGTTCGCCAATGTTTATGAAAAATAAAATAAAAGCACTGTTTCTGGATCGTGATGGAGTGATTAATCATGACGGATCGGGTTATACACATAGTGCTGATAGTTTTATTTTTATAGATGGAATATTCGAAGTTTGTCGCGTCGCTCAATCACTCGGCTATTTAATTGTTGTTGTAACTAATCAAGCAGGTATAGCAAGAGGCTATTTCTCTGAATCTGATTTTATTCGTTTGACCGACTGGATGACGGAACAATTCCGGATTAACGGTGTATCTATTACTGATGTTTTGTACTGTCCATTTCATCCCGTCCACGGTATAGGTCCGTACCTGCATGATTCATTTGACCGTAAACCAAATCCTGGAATGCTTCTGAGAGCTCAAGAAAAATTTGATATTGCAATGGAAGCTTCAGTAATCATTGGTGATAGCGAGAGCGATATGGTTGCTGCATTCCGAGCAGGAGTTACTACGCGAATACTCTTTCCAAACGAGAAGACACAATTGCACGATGCGAATTTGGCGACTCACACGATAAGTGTGCTTCAGGATGCATTGTGCATTATTTCTGTATGATTACTCCCAAGAGCCTAGTTTATTAAGCACTTTAAGGTGCTAATATTAAGTCTTTTTTATTATATCCCTTCATAATTAGGCTCAAATGAAAGTCCTACATTTCTTTAAAACTTATTATCCGGATAGTTTTGGGGGAGTTGAGCAGGTTATTTTTCAACTGGCCGAGGGTGTGAGAGAGTATGGCTATGAGGCTGAGGTACTCGCTCTTAGCCCTCGAGGCTCTATCAGGAATGAATGTGTGGGAGGCCACCGAGTACATCGTTCAAGGCAGGATCTTTATCTGGCCTCGACGGGTTTCTCACTTTCTGCATTCAAGGATCTTTCTGAACTCGCTGCTGAAGCTGATATTATTCATTATCACTTCCCATGGCCGTTCATGGATTTGGTTCATTTAATTGCACAACATGGTAAACCCACGCTACTGACATATCATTCGGATATAGTTAAACAAAAAAATCTTCTTAAAATTTACAGACCGTTGATGAATTACTTTCTCAAGTCTGTAGATCACATTGTTGCTACCTCTCCTAACTATTTGGCATCTAGTCCATTTCTACCTGAGTATCAAGAAAAGATTAGCATAATTCCGATAGGCATAGATCCACTTTCATACCCTGTCGTAGATAAAGATCGACTGTTAAAATGGAAAAGAACTTTTGGTGAAAGATTCTTTCTTTTTGTTGGAGCGTTGCGATATTACAAGGGGCTCCATTTTTTGTTAGATGCTTTGATAGGGGTGGATTATCCATTGGTAATTGTAGGAGCAGGGCCAATGGAATTAGATTTGAAAAAACAAGCGCAAGCCAATGGTTTGAATAACATATATTTTTTGGGTGCATTAGACGATATTGATAAATGTGCGCTATTGGAGTTGTCTTATGGGATGGTATTTCCATCGCATCTGCGCTCCGAAGCTTTCGGCATATCTCTAATTGAGGGGGCTATGTTTGGTAAACCATTGATTTCATGTGAAATAGGTTCTGGTACCACTTATATCAACCAGCATGAAATAACGGGAATAGTTGCTGCTCCAGAAAATTCCGATCAGCTACGTGAGGCCATGCGGAGGCTCTGGGATGATCCACTTCTTGCAGCTAGATATGGTGCTAACGCGAGGACAAGATTTGAAGAGTTTTTCACTGCGGAAAAAATGGTGAGCTCGTATATCGGTGTCTACAATCAATTGTTGAGTGCAAGGGCGTAATATCATAATATGCCTAAAATAGGTCATCTCATTCAGCGCAATTCCCTATGCATTAAAAATGCATTGGTGGCACACGAATGACCGATGCTATCGCAGCACTGTTGCCAGACAGCAAATCCCCGCAGAATCTGCGTTTTGGACTCGTGATCGGCAGAATCATGACCACCTGGGCAGCAGACTAATTGGGGCGGCAAACCTCGGAGACTGCCGTCTTACCCGGCGCCTTGTCTCACTGGCCGAACGCTTTGCCGCCATGTAATGACCCACTGAATCTCTGCTCAGGTCATAATTCACACAGGAGCATGTGAT
>JAGLBD010000153.1 GCA_018260425.1 Pseudogulbenkiania sp.
ACCCCCAGAAAAATCAGTGACAACGGCAATTTTGCGCCTTGGCTGATCAACAATGGTTTGATCAGGTTGTCGATGGTATTGACCAGCAAGAATCCCCACAGCAACAGAAAAATCCCGTAGCCGGTGTGGCCGGTGTAGAACACCCAGCCCGCAGCCGGCAGCCAGACCAGCAAGGTCGGCAGCTGGGCAACGGCCAGCATGAAGCACAGAAACCCTAGTACCAACGCGCCGGGAACCCCCGCCACCAGCAAGCCGATGACGCACAGCAGGGTTTGCACCAGCGCGGTACCGACCACGCCGGTCATGACGCTGCGGATGGTGCGTGCCACCACGTCGGGCAAATCGATGGCGGGCGCGCCTCCCAGCTTGACGATGGTGCGCTCGGCGGTCTGCCAGGCTGTCTCGGCATTGAGCAGCAACAGTCCGGCGATGATGATGGCCAGAATGATTTCCAGAATACTCATGCCCAACTGGGCGCCATGGCTCAAGGACCACAAGGCGGCCTGATTGGCCATGGGACGGATTTTGTCCATCAGGCCGGGCAGGTCGTTCTGCGCACTGATCCAGAACTTGCTCATGGCCTCGCCGACAATCGGAATGTCATTGAACCACGGTGGCGGCGGCGGCAAGTGCAAGGAGGTCAGCTGGTGCGCCATGTCGGTCACCAACGGCAGGGTGTCGGCCAGTGACAAGGCCATCAGGGTAATGGGCCCGGCCAGTGCGATCAGGATCGCTACAATGATGGTGGCAACGGCAAGACGTCGCCGCCCTCCCAGCCAGCCCCCCAGATGGTCGACCGCCGGCCAGGCCGATATGGCAATGATCACGGCCCAGATCAAGGCACCCAGAAAGGGCTGGACAATTTTCAGGCACGCCAGTACCAGCAGCAGGACGACTGCTACGCGAATGACGGCCATGACGGTAATGCCCGACCAGCGGCGAGGGGTCATCTTGGTTCCGTTTCAGACAAAAGGTTTGATCAATGCAAGGAAAGGCGCGCTTTCGGTGTAGCCGATGACGCGTTGGGCTTCCTTGCCGGATTTATCGAAGACGATGATTCCCGGCGGGCCGAACAGGCCGAAGCGCTTGAGCAACGCCGTATGGTCGGCCGTCGAGTCGGTGACATCGGCGCGCAGCAGGACATAAGCCCGCATGGCGTTGACCACCCCGGCATCCTTGAAGGTGGTGTCTTCCATTTCCTTGCACGATACGCACCAGTCGGCATAGAAGTCGAGCATCACCGGCTTGCCGTTTGCCGCGGCAATGGCCCGGTCGAGATCCTGAATGCTATTGATCGGGGCAAACGTCACGGCCTCGCTCGCAGTCGGACGGACAGAGCCCAATGCCTCCAGCGGGCGCAGCGGGTTACGCGCACCACTGAGCACTCCGGCCAGTTGCGCCATGCCGACCAGCAGCAACACGATGCCCAGCGCCTTGCCCAGTCGCTTGATGGCGCTGACATTGGCCGGCAACGGCTCGGTGGCGTGCAGGAATACCGCACTACCGATGGCCAGCGCGGCCCACAACAGCATCGGCAGGAATGCCGGCAGGAACGGCGAGGCCAGCCAGATGGCGACACCCAGCATGACGACCCCGAAAACCGATTTGATGATTTTCATCCAGCCGCCGGCACGTGGCAGCAGATGACCGCCGAACGTGCCGATGATCAGCAGCGGCAGTCCCAGCCCCATGGCCATGGCGTACAGCGCGGCGCCGCCCAGCAGGGCGTCACCGGTCTGGCTGATGAAGCCCAGTGCAACCCCCAGCGGCGGCGCAACGCACGGGCCGACCAGTAAGGCAGACAAGACCCCCATGCCGAACACGGTGGTGATGCGTCCGCCGGACAAGCGGTTGGAAGACTCGGCCAGTCGCGACTGCAGCGAAGAAGGCAGCTGGATGGCGTACAGGTCGAACATCGACAAGGCGAAGAACACAATGACGGCGCATCCGGCCAGAATCACCGCCGGCTGCTGCAGCCAGACCGTCAGCAAGGAGCCGGTCATGCCGGTCAGCACTCCGACCAGCGTGTAGGTCAGTGCCATCCCTTGCACATAGGAGAAGGTCAGCAGAAAACCACGCGTCCGGGTAATGGTTTGGCCTTGCCCGGCGATCAGCGAGGACACGATGGGCAGCAGCGGGTACATGCAGGCGGTGAAGGCCATGCCGATACCGGCCAGCAGGAAGGTCAGCAAGGTGGTGGC
>JAGLBD010000063.1 GCA_018260425.1 Pseudogulbenkiania sp.
TAGCAAAAGCACTGACCCTATGAATGGGGTGCATGTTCCCTGACGCTGAGCCACGCACTGTCTTGCCATCAATGGCGAGATTGCCGTCAACAGCGGGCAACACACCACTGACCCAGTGGCGGAAGACCTGCTCGAATTGCCTGGCGTCGATCAGGCGTAACACACGCAGGAAGGTATCTTCGGATGGAATACCGTTCTTGAGCACCAAAAAGCGTTGCAGCCAGTCGCGCTTGGCATGCGCCCAAGCGACAATATCTTCGATGAGGTCGTTATCCGACAGGATGGCGCAAATGGCGATGACGAGAATCTCGCGCAGGTCATGCAGCGTGCCATTGCTGGGTTTACGGGGATCTACAACGTTGTGGAGGGCTTGCATCAGAGCGATTCCGGCAGGGTTCACGGTTTGACAGTCGAGGAGGCAAAAAGTGAATTGGACGCGAAAATAAATGGTCTGAAAAGGCAACGCGGCACGCATGCTCTATTGGATTTAAAGAGCTAATTCAGTTACGCCCGGCGAGTGCGGAAGCCCTGGGGTTTCACAACCCCCCCTCACGCCGGAGCACCACAATCAGCCGCCGCAACGCATCGCCCAGCAGACTGTGCCGCTCACCCTCGATGCGTGCCACACCGGGCAGTTCCCTGATCGGTGCTTTGGCAGTGTCGCAGGCGTCCAGTCTGACCCGGAAAGTAGCGGCTAGCGGCACCAATCCATGTTCGCGGTTCTCGACGGGGATCGGTCCACCGTAGATTGATGCCAGCACTGGTTGATCCAATACGGCCAGATTCAGACGATCCACCTCGCCCAGGCGGCACGTCACCGCCAGATGCTCGCCACCGTCCGCCACAAAGCGCACGGTGTCTCCGCTCTTGATCGATGCCAGACTCGCCTCGTCGACAAACGCTTCACCCTTTGCACCACCGGGTCCGACCACATCCAGCAAATGCTCGCCTTCTGTCACGGTGGTGCCTGGCTGCAAGGCATCGTTGGCATCCACCACCCGACCAGCGAAGGGTGCCGTCAGGATCAGCCGGGCCTGTTGCTGCTTGAGACCGTTGACCTCTTCGCCCGCTGCCAGCCATTGTTTCTGCAAGGCCGGTCCCTGCAACTGCAAATCACTATTGAAGGGTTGCCGGGAAACCTGCCAAGCGGCCTGGCGTTCACGCTCTTCGGCTTTCGCCAGCCGCGCAGCCAGTTCGGCAGACTCCAGCTGGGCCAGCCGTTCACCGGCCCGCACCGTCTGGCCATCCTTCACATACACCTCGGCCACCACCGCGCCAACCGGCGCATACATCCCCTGCGACTGCTTCGCCCCCATCACGGCAGAGCTGGCGATTTCACCCTGCCACGGAACAATGCCCCACAACACCAGCACGGAGGCAAGCACGGCACTGCGCCGGGTCTGGCGGCACCAGACCATGTCATGCCGACGCTGCCACCAAACCCGCAACTCTCCCACGATCGGACGCGCAATGAACCAGCCCAGCTCGACAAACAGCAGCAGCAAACCGAGCGCCTTGAAGAACATGTGGTAGACCAGAAACGCGATCGACAGAAAAATCACCAGCCGGTACAGCCAGGTCGCCCAGGCAAACAACACCACAAAACGCTCGCGTCCGGGAGAGAAGTGCTCCGGTGCCGGGTCATTGAAACCAAACGCCCACTGGCGGAAACGCCACAGCGCCATGGCAAAGGCCCGGGAGTGCAGGTTTGGCAAACCCAGATAGTCCGACAGCAGGAAATAACCATCGAAGCGCATGAAGGGACTGGCATTGACCGCCAGCGTGGCCAGCCAGGTCGTCGATGCCAGAAAGAATACCCCCGCCCGCACCGGACCGTTCGGCAAATAACACCACAGCACCGTCGCCAGCACCGCCAGAATCAGCTCGGCCAACATCCCGGCAGCACCGATCAACAAACGCTGGCGGCGCGACGGCAGCTTCCAGGCATCATTGGTATCGGTGTACAGCACCGGGACCATCACCAGAAAGGCCACTCCCATCGCCGGCACCCGACAACCGAAGCGTTTGGCGGTCAGGGCGTGGCCGAACTCATGCAGCACCTTCGCCACGCTCAACGACAGGCCAATGCCGATGGCGGCGCCCAGCCCCCCGTATCCGGAAAAGGTATGGGTAAACTCGTCCCAGCGCCGCGACACCATCACCAGCGCGAACAGCAGTACACCGACCATCGCCCACCAGAAGCGCGGCGTGAACAGCCAGTCGCACCATGGCAGCAGCCGGGAGAGCAACGTCTCGGGGCGCACCAGCGGCACCCGGAAAAACAGATAGTTTTTCAATAGCCACATGGCCCGGCTCGGCCGCGCCGCCTGCCGCGCCCGCCACAAGCCACGGCTACCCTCTTCGCTCTGGGCAATCAGCAACTGGTGACGGGACAGGAAGGACACCACGGCATCGATATCGTCTTCATCGAGATCCAGCGTCGTTTCGGCCCGGATCGACGCGAGCACCCGCTCCGGCGACCCCAAGTCCCAGCGACGCAGAATCTCGAAACTGGCCCACCCCAGCTGGTAGAACCGATTGGAGCAAGGGTCATGCAAGGTCCAGCTGGGCGAGCCATCCGACTCGGTCGGCCCCGGATGCAGCGTGAGTTCCTGACGGATTTCAGGCAAGACGCGGACGGCCATGGCTACCACCCCAACCACTGGCGAGCCGCTGTCAGCGGCCGGCGCAGCACGTAATAACAGAATGGCACCCAATTGCCGTAGACCCGTGCCGTGCCCATCTGGCCGAGTCGGGGACGCTCGCCCGGCAACAAGGTCGCCTGAACCCGGTATGCCAGCAGACCCCCTTCTACCGGCTCGGCCTTGTACGCCACCCGGGAAACACGGGCATCATAGGACTCGGTGGGCGAGGCATTGGGATACAAGGTCACGCTGTCACCGGGCGCCACATCAATCGCCTCGGCTGCCGGCAACCAAACGGCCAGCTCCACCCGGGCCGGATCAGCCAGCGTCATGACCTTCTCGCCAACGACCACCGCCTTGCCCTGCCAATCATTCTTATCAGAAAACACCACCACACCATCGGCCGGCGCTGTCACATGCAGGCGTTGCAGCTCGCGGGCCGCATAATCGGCCTCGATACTCTTTTCTTCCAGCTTGGCACGGTCCTGCTCCATGGCCAACTTGCCCTTGTCGTCGGTGACCGCCAGCTGGGCGCTGGCCCGGAACCGCTCCTGCGCGGCATCGCGCTCCTGACTGACAATCGCCACCTGACCGGACAACGCCGTCGCATCGAGATCGAACAAGGGGCTGCCTTTGGCGACCCGCTGATTGGGCTCGACACTGATACCCTCGATCACCCCGGCAATCGGTGCACGCACCAGCCGCGGGGTCTGAGGCACCACTTCGGAATGCGCCAGCACGCTCAAGCGGATCGGAAACGCCGCAACAATCAGGACGGCAAGCAGCAGTCGCCGCTGTTTCGGACCCGGCGACAGCCACGGACGGACCCACTCGCGCCACGAACGACGCGTCCCGAACATTCCCAGCGCATGCCCGTAGCCATGCGCCAACTCCTGCGCGAGCCGGACTTCGAACTCGGTCCAGGCGTCATCGCGGGCGAGCAGCAAGGCACCATGCTCCCCCAGTGTCAGCCACAGGGCTTCGGCGGGCAGGAATGCCCCCCACTCGCTGGCCAGTGTTTCAGGGAGATCGGCCGCACACAGCGTGCGGAAGTCCTCTTTGGCATCGCGACTCGCCAAATGGCGGAACACATGGCCAAGCCACTGGACATAGGGCGCCGTCGGATCGACTTCCGATAACCCCGACAAAGCACACACATGCCGGTGCAGCCCTTCACGCCACATGGCGGCCTGCCGGTAAGGCAGCAACTGCCGGCTCTCGTTAACGGCAATAAAGCCTAGCTCTACCGCATCGCCCGCCTCGCGGCCACGACGCAGGAGCGTCACCAGCCCCGCCAGTTCCCGGCTTTTATCAGACATTCCCGCCCCTTACTTGAAGCTGGCCCAGCCGCTCATGCCCGGCAACAGTTTGTCGGCCGGGCCATCGATCACGCCGACCGCCAGAATCGACTGGCTGACCGGATCGATCTGCGCGCCCAGCCGTTCGATCTTCGCCGGGAAACTCACGCCCAGTTCATCCACCATCACCGTGAAACGGTTGCCGGGTTTCAGCTGTGCGACCCAGCGGGAGGGCACCAGCATGCGCAACTGCAAGGCGCCGGAGTCGACGATATCGAGAATCGGATTGCCCGGGCTGACATATTGATGCACGGCGGCGATACGGCGGGCGACACGCCCGTTGAACGGTGCCGCGATGGTGCACTTGCCAACCACGGTCTGCATATAACTGGCATCGGCGGCCGCTTCCTTGGCCTTGCCCTGTGCCTGGGCCACCTCCAGCGCACCGATCGAGTTGAGCTTGGCCAACTGGCTGTTGACCTTGGCAAGCTGGCCGGCCGCCTCGAGCGAGGCCTGGGCCTTGCGCCACTGGGCCCGGTAACTGCCGCAATCAAACGCGACGAGGGTCTGGCCACGTTTGAAGCTGCCACCTTCCTCGACCGGCAACGACGCGATCTTTGCACCGATCTCGCCGGACAGCGTCACCGCTTGTCGTGCCATCAACTGCACGCGAATACGCCCGTCACGGGCACTGAGCGGGGACGCCCCGGCAGGTTTTGCTGCCGGCTGTGCCGCGCCACATGCTGCAGCGACAAGCATCAATGCCCATCCTCCCGCAAGCCACTTCGAATTCATACGGTCTCCTTCAGATAACACCGGTCTTGCCGTGTCGGAATGCAGAGAGAAAAGGGGGGGGATGATGCGGGGAGTTTTGCTGTGGCCAGCCATTGACCGGCGATTTAGCGCCACCTTGGCGGCCTCTTCCTTTAGCTGTCTGCACTGTGCCAGCGACTTTATGTCCGTTAATACCAGAAACGTATATCTACGCCATACTGATATGATTTTATTTCATCGGCGAGACCCGGTCCCGCTCGCTGCCGCGCTCCCATCCTGCCAATACAGAATCACTAAGTATAAAATATTTTGATACCATACCTCACTGTTTAGTTTTATTGATACGATTTCGAGACGATTGAGCCTAGCGGTAATAACGACGGTAGCAGATCAGCTTGAGTCCCTGGCCCCGGTACCGGGAAACAGGCAAAAGACATGATGGTGCGCGACACACACCTCGCGCACTGGCAGCGGCCCGGCAGGGAAGCCTGTTGATAGGCCTACGTTCAGAGGGAAGCTCTCCCGCAGAAACAACACGCACTACAGGGGAAAGGTATGACGCAACAGCAAGCTGGAAATGGTGCAGGGCGCTATCGCGTTCTGGCTGCCTTGATAACTCTGGCACTCAGTGGATGCGCAGTAACGCCAACGCCATTTAGCCTGCAAGACCGTCAGGCCACTCTGGCCACGGACCGCCAGACCATGTTCGGTAGCCAGGAAGCGCTGACCGGGCCGGTCACCTTGCAGGAAGCCATGGCGCGGGCACTGAAGTACAACCTCGACTATCGGGTCAAACTGATGGAAGAGGCCATGGCACAACGGCAGCTGGACCTGTCGAGTCTCGACATGCTCCCCCGCCTGGCCGCAGCGGCAGGTTACACCTCGCGCAGCAAGGAAAACGCCTCCTCGTCGCAAAACGTCTCCACCGGTACTCAGTCGCTGGTTCCCTCGGTCTCGTCTGAAAAAACCAGTCATACCGCCGATCTCAACCTCAGCTGGAATGCACTGGATTTTGGCGTCAGCTATTTCTCTGCCAAGCAGCAGTCTGACCGCTTGTTGATTCTCCAGCAGCGCAAGCGCAAGGTGGCGATGCAATTGGTCCAGCAGGTCCGTGAAGCCTGGTGGCAGGCGGTGGGCGCCCAACAGCTCGAAGACCGTATCGATGCCTTGCTGGCCGAAGCCAACAAAGCACTGGAGGATGCACGTCAGGTAGAAAAGCAGAAATTGCGCTCCCCGCTGGAGGCACTGACCTACCGTCGCCAATTGCTGGATGTGATCCGTCAGATGGGCGCGATCCGCAACGCCCTGTCCCAGGCCAAGCCGCGTCTGGCAGCCATCATGAACGTACAACCGGGCATGCCGTTCAAGGTCGCGGTGCCGTCCGATATGCCGACGCCCGCCCTGACCCTGAAGCTTGACGAGATGGAAGAGATGGCTCTCGTCAATCGCCCCGAGGTGACCGAAGCGCGCTACAACGAGCGCATCGGCGCCCTCGAAACCCGCAAGGCGCTCGCCAAACTGCTGCCGGGTCTGGAGTTCAGCATCGGCCAGCACTACGACAGCAACAAGTTCCTGGTCAACAACGCCTGGAGCGATGCCGGACTGCGCGTCAGCTGGAACCTGCTTAACCTGTTCAGCGCCGGTCCGATCACCAAGGCGGCCGATGCCCAGCTGGATGTGGCACGGGCGCAGCGCATGGCACTGAATATGGCGGTATTGACCCAGGTGAATGTGGCCTATCTGGACCTGCAGGGACGGGCACGGCAGTTTGCGATGGAAAAAGAGCTGAACGACGTCGAGCTGCAGATTTACGCCCAGAATCGCAATGCGACCAATAGCGGTGCCCAGGGACGACTGCCGGCCATTCTGGCGGATGCCAATGCGGTGCTGTCCTCACTGCGCCTCTATCAGAGCTACGGCGAACTGCAGAATGCCTACGGACAAATGGGCGCCAGTCTGGGTCTCGACCCACTGCCCGATAGCACCAATGGCTATGACCTGCCGGCCCTGACCGAGGCATTCAAGGGTGCCGAAAACCGGTGGCAAGGGGTGGTATCGGTCAAGAAGCCGTAACCCGGTATTACAGGCTGCCACTGGCAGACTAACGGTTTGTCCGTTCATCGCGGGCAAACCGTTTTTGCGTGTACCGCTGACGCTCGGGCCGGAGCGTGTACGTCGCAAGGTGTTGGCTCTTGAGGGATGACATCTGTCGCCCTCCCTACACGGCCGCAAGTTGCTCTGCGCTGTGGGCATGGATAACACACAGCCAAATAACCACTGGCCAGAGCTTTTCCCGGCGAGATTTTGCTGAAAGTCAGGCAAAGGTACTGCGTAGTGCGGAAGCTCACTCGTATTTCTACCGAGCTTACTCGCATTTCCACCGAGCTCACTTGTATTGTCGCCATCAAACAGCGGCAGAGTCGGCGTCTGCCGAAGGAAGATGTATTGAGCAAAAATATGCTCAATACTCAGCCATTGATCCACTTTATGAGCAAATATTTGCTCAATTGAGATAAATAGCCCAGCGCGCCATTGCGTTTTGGCGCGGCGAGAACGGCCGTCGACACCAGCGGAACACTGCCTCAGGCATCCGGCAGATAGCGCACATCCTTCTGCTGCCCGCGCCAGGTTTTCAGCAACTGAAGGCGATGCTGCGGGTAGCGCTCGTCCAGCACCGCCATGCTCTCGATACGCTCCGGGCGGAAATGACGGAAGTCGCCGCGGTGCTCACACCAGGCCGCTACGATCCGGCTGTCCTGAAAATAGCCCAGGGCAAACGGCCAGATGACATGAATGCCGTATTCGGCCGTACCTTTGTGGCACTCGACCCCGATGGTCACCGACTGCGTGTCTGCCCTACCGACAACTAAGCCTGGCGGGTGGCGGGCGTCCTGCCGTGTCAGGCCCGGCACGGCAAAGCTGGTATGATTTCCGCCATCACACTCCTCTGTGGATGGTAACGATGGTCATCGACCGACTCGGCGACATGCGCTTGTTCATCGACGCGGCAGAACTGGGCAGCTTTTCGGCAGCAGGACGCAAGCAGGGACTCTCTCCCGCTGCGGCCAGTGCCTGCATCCAGCGCATGGAAGAGGCACTGGGAACACGCCTGTTCGAGAGAACCACCCGGCAATTGCGCCTCACCGAAGAAGGACAAACCTACCGGCACTACTGCCAGCAGGCCGTCGGCTTGCTCGAAGAAGCCGAACTGCACTTGCAGGCCGGTCGCCAACATGTCCAGGGCACGGTACGGCTGTCTGCCCCCTCCGACCTTGGCCGCAACCTGCTGCTCGATTATCTGGACGCGTTTCGCCGTTGCCATCCCGACGTGCGGTTTTCCCTGCACCTGAGCGATAGCATGAGCAATCTGGTGGGTGACGATATCGACCTGGCCATCCGCTACGGCCAACCCGCCGACAGCAGCATGGTGGCACGCAAACTCGCCGCCAACACCCGGGTCGTGTGCGCATCGCCCGCTCTGCTGGCCCGGACCGGACGCCCGGCACACCCTGACGAATTGCAGCAACACCCCTGTCTGGTGCTGACCACGATGGCCGGACCGATGAATGAATGGCGTTACCGGGAGGAGGGTCGTCCGCACAGCGTACGACTGCAGCACTATCAGGAAAGCAACGACGGCGAGGTCATTCGCCGCCTGGCCCTGCAAGGACAAGGGTTTGCCTGCAAGTCGCGACTGGATATCGCCGCCGACTTGCAGGCAGGACGTCTGGAAACCGTGCTGGACAACTATTTCACGGAAAGCACCCCGCTGAATGTGCTCTTTCACGGCAGCCGCTTCCAGCCCCCGCGGGTACGCTTGCTGATCGACTTTCTTCAGCAGCACTTTGCCGCGCTCTGACCCGGCTTGCGTCACCGGATCAACCCGCCGGCCAGAACGGATAATCGGTATAACCGTGCTCCCCTCCGCCAAACAGTGTCGCCGGGTCCAGTGCCGCCAATGGCAACTGTTCCAGCAAGCGGCGCGGCAAATCCGGATTGGCGACAAACGGCCGTCCGAACGCCACCAGATCGGCGAAGCCGTTGGCGATCACCTGATTGGCACGTGCCAGATCGTACAAACCGGCGACGATGATCGGTCCCGGAAACCGCTCACGGATGGCCTGTCGAAACGCGTCGCTGAACCGGGGAGCATCATCCCAGTCGGCTTCGACCAGATGCAGATAGGCGATGTGTTGCTCGTGAAGAAATTCGGTTGCCTCCAGAATGGTCGGCAGGATATCCGGACACGCCATCCCGCGGGCGGTCAGAAACGGCGCCAATCGAATGGCGGTACGCTCGGCGCCGACTTCCTCCGCCACCGCCGTCACCACCTCCTTGAGAAAGCGCAGCCGTCCCGCACGGGACCCACCGTAATCATCGCTACGCTGGTTGGAAGTGGTTCGGAGAAACTGATCGACCAGATAGCCGTTGGCGCCATGAATCTCCACGCCATCGAACCCCGCCTCGATGGCGTTCCGGGCTGCACCACGAAAATCCTCGATCACCACATGAATCTCGTCAATGCTCAGGGCACGCGGCACGGGACATGCCACCATGCCGGCCTCGCCGGTCAGCGGATCCACCTTCCAGACCTGCCCCTCGAAAGCAATGGCCGACGGTGCGACCGGCTGTCCCCCTCCCTGAAAATCTTCATGCGACATTCTGCCGACATGCCACAACTGCAAAAATACCGTACCTCCGGCGGCATGCACCGCCTCGGTCACCTTGCGCCAGCCTGCCACCTGTTCGGCACTGTAAATGCCAGGCGTAAACGAATAGCCCTTGCCCTGCGGCGAGATCTGGGTCGCTTCGGTCACGATCAATGCCGCCGAGGCACGCTGTGCGTAGTAGCGGGCATTCAGTTCGTTGGGAATATCGCCGGGCTGTGTGCTTCTGGCCCGGGTCATCGGCGCCATTGCCACCCGATGCGCCAGGGTTCGCCCGGCCAGACGCACCGGGGTAAACAGTGCGGCAGGCGAAGAGATTTGCGTTGTCATCGCGCTATCCTTTCAGTGAGTGATTGATGCCGTGCGGCTCACAGCAGGCCACCGCCATCGATATCGATGACCGAGCCGGTCATGAACTCGTTTTGCATCGCCAGCAGGTAGGCCTGCGCTACTTCTTCTGGCTGCCCGACCCGGCCAAGCGGCAAGCCCGCACCGATGCGAAGCAGGGTCGACTGGCGCACTTCGCTGGCAGCCTCACCCCATGCGGCGGTATCGGTCACACCGGGACTGACCACATTGACGCGGCGGGGTGCCAACTCGCGCGCCAATGATTTGCCCATCACCTCGATGGCGGCATTGAGGGTGCTTTTAAGCAAAGAGCCCGGGCTGACTTTGCGCGACAACAGTCCCGATGTCAGCGTGATCGAACCCCGTTCCGCGAGCTGGGGCAGCGCAGCCTGAATCACGAACAGGGCGGCAAACAGCTTGGTATCGAATGCCAGCTGCAAAACGTCGCGCTGCAGATCCACCAGAGCCGGTGAGCCGATGCGGGCACCGGCGGTCACCACCAGATGATCGATCGGTCCCAGTTCGGCGAACACCCCGGCCAGTTGCGCTGTCTCGGTGATATCCACCTGACGGGCAGCGATGCCCTCGGCGGGCTTGGCCTTGCGACCGAGAATAGTGACCCGTGCGCCCGCATGGCTGGCCAGTTCGGCCACCGCTTGACCAATGCCGGAACTCCCTCCGACCACCACGACGTGGCGGTTGTTGATGGTGTGTTGTTGTGTCATTGCAAAACTCCTTGAATATCGTGGCATGCCGGCCACTCACAGAATGGATGGCCAGACCCCGCCATCCACGCGCAGGGCAGCACCGGTGGTCGCCGAAGCCTGTGGCGATGCCAGATACACCACCAGACTGGCGACTTCCTCTGGGTCGGCCAACCGTTTGATCAACGAGGTCGGGCGTTGCCGCTGCATGAATTCGGCCTCTCGCCCGGCCGCCCCCGCCGTATCGCCCCCCAGCATCCGGCTGACACCTTCCGAGCGGGTCGGCCCCGGTAGCACGGCATTGACCGTGACGCCACTGCCGGCCATGGCGGTAGCCAGGCCACGGGACACCGCCAGTAAGGCCGCCTTGCTCATGGCATAGTGGGTCAGGTCAGCCGAGGGCTGCACCGCCGACTCACTGGACAGAAACTGGATACGACCCCAGCCCCGCCGTGCCATACCCGGCCCATAGTGTCGCGAGAGACGGACGGCACTCAGCACATTCAACTCGAACATGCTCAGCCAAGCCTCATCGTCCAACTGAAAAAAGTCACCCGGTGCGAAATAGCCCAGCGAGTTGATCAGAATGTCGGTCTGCGGCAGTTGCGCGATCAGGGCCTCGCAGCCGGCGGCACTAGCGAGGTCGGCCACGATGCCCTGCACATCCGCCTCGGGAGCGGCCTGTTTCACCGTCGCGATGGCCTGGCTGACCCGGGCTTCACTACGGCCATTGAGGGTGACGCGCGCACCGGCCAAGGCCAGTCCTTTGGCGATGGCCAACCCGATACCGGCGGTAGAACCGCTGACCAGAGCCTGTTTGCCGCGTAGATCAATGTTCATGGCGGCTCCTCAGGGCTGAACCACGCCCAGCTGCTGCATCAGGGTCAGGTTGTCTTCGAGGTGCCAGTTTTCAGCAATGCGTCCCCGCTCTACGCGGTAAAGATCGAAGGCCTGGAAGTCCACCGTTTGCCCGGTCCCCTGCAACGCGCCGAAGCGCCCGGTAAAGTGACCGCGGAAGTGCAGGCGCACGCTGACCCGGTCTCCCGCAACCACCATGTCTTCCACTTCGGCGGTGAGATCGGGCACCGCCTGACGAAACCCTTTCGAAGCCTGCAACGGCCCGGTCAACCCTTGCGAACGTCCCTTGGGCAAGGTGCGGTCCATAAAGTCATCGGCCAAGGCCAGCCGGGCAAAGTGTTCATCGCCGGAGTTCCAGAAGGCGGCATAGCGCAGTGCCGCCAGTACGTTTGGTTGGGTGGAGGCATCACGGCCGGCAATGGCTTGATGTTTGGGAGCCGGAAGAGGTTCGGCATGGCCGGTCGTAGCCAACGACACCAGCAAGGCCAGACTGCCGCACTGAAACAAGATCGAAAAACGTCGCATGTGTGCCATTTCCTTTGGGTGATCAGCAAGAACTGGCTTGCAGTGTGGCTCACTCGACGACGCTTGATAATCGGTCTGAAAATTGAAGGATATTCTTGTCGTATTTGAAAATTTGCCCAAGGGCGAGGGCACTGTAAGGAGATCATCCGTCAGGATGGGAAATGGCCCTGAGCAACTTGATATCCGGGCCGGTCGTGCCAACCTCCTGAAACCCTAGCCGCAGGTACAAACGTCGTGCCGGATTGTGAGGTGCGACGTTGAGGGTGCAGGGACAACCGGCACAGTCAGCCTGATCGAGCACCGCACGCAACACGGCTGTGCCGATGCCTTGCCCGCACCAGGCCGACAACAGGGCAATATCGACGATATGCCAACCCTTTGTGGCATGGCGATGCAGATACAAACGGCCGACGGGGTGACCGGACTGCTCGATGACCAGCAGGTCGCTGTCCGGGTAGTGCTGCTCGTAATGCAGGCGCTGCAGTCGGGCCTGACCCATCAGAAACTGCCGGCGCTGCTCATCGGACCACCCCGGCATCAAGGCCGTTTCCGCCCAGCGCCGCGACAGGTACAGGGTTTGGACAAAGTCGGCATCCGCCGCAGTTTGCCGACGCCAGTGCAAGCCTGGTCGGCCCAGACTCAAGGAGGGTGTAATCAAAGGGGGTTTTTCGTCCAAAAGCGGCTCCAGCCAACCGTCGTCAGGAAAACGGGCCGCTCCTGCGCAACCGTGCGCGCGGCCCGTCTCGTGCCATTAGCTCCTGAGCGGATAAACCCCGCGCAGACAAATATAGTACTGATAGATTTGCAGGCAGGGTTGCATATTGTTCAAGGGAATCACGGCAGGGCTAGCGGAACCCGACAGGCCGATCGTTGCCAAACCCATCGCGGCAGCCGTGTCGCTGGCATTGAGTGGCCCGTAAACCTTGACACCAAAGGGTGACGAGGGAACGGTTTCCACCGTGGGGACATCGACGTTTTGAGAGTTGGTGTACGTTGCCGCGTTCACGATATGCGTGTGTGCCGGCATATAGTTCTGCGTCACATCACTCGTACGGGCACCCACCTTCTGCCCAACCGTCCTTGGCGTCAATGGCTGCTGGGAAGTCCCCACCGGCATGATGCCGATACCGGCTCCCATGGCGGCAGCCCCTCTGAGGTCGGGAACGTTGAAATAGTTGATACGGTCCCCCCCGTACAGATCGCCGATAACGGTAGCCAATTCCTGATACTGCCTGATCGATAGCTGTCGTCCATCGCATTGGCACCAATTTTCCACACCACTGTAGTTGTAGTAAGGAAAGAGTCGTATTTCACCAGTAAATGCATCCACAATGACACCGCCTGTCTGATATGAAGTGTTGTGGGAGTTAGTTCGGCTGTTCCGGGTAAATCCCGTTCAAGGCAATGATGTACTGAATAACGAGCGACGGCATGACGTTATTCACAACGGGAGGGACAGGCGTCCCGGCCGGTTCAAGAAACTCGGCATGCATCGTCACCGTTGCCGAGGGCTTCTTGCGGTACAAACCACTGGTCGCGCCGGCAGGCGCAAGCATCGCCAGCATCGAACCACTGGCGGTGTCCCTGTCCCCCAGTGTGGGGGTAACGTTGAAGGAATGGCTGTGGGGCGGCATGTTCTGCTCGCGTATCACGAAAGTTTCGGAGCCGAAACGGGCACCCGGTGTGACATTGGCAATATCCGGAGCCTGACCGGTCCCTACCGGAATACGGCCACGAAAATCCGGCAGAGCAAAGGTTTTGACCCCGTCACCGCCATAGGTGGTGGCGATCAACGCAAATAATTGCGGATAGTCATTAATATTCCGTAACGAGCCATCACAGATAGCCCAGTCTTGGGGTGCATAGTTCCCGGCGAACATGCGGATTTCGCCTACAAAATAGTCCGACATACTGATTACCCCCGAATAAAAAGTGCTTGCCTGCAACCTTGCGACTAGTCCCGCGGAGGGAAGGTACCCAGCGTGGCAATGAAGAAGCCCATGCCGATGGAGGGCTGGCTATTGTCGATGCCTTGCCCTTGCCCGGATGGGGAAACGGTCTCAGGAAGCTGGGGAATGGTGGCGAGAGGCTTGTCAGGGCTGGGTGACGGGGAGTGATAGATCATCTTTTTACAGGTGGCAGGAATGCCACCGGCGGGCGACGCGAGGGTCGCGCCGGCCGTAGAGACGCGTGCCACGTGGGAGTGCGGTGCAACCATCCCGAAAGGCAGGATTTTGACCTTGGCACCATCCTTGTTGAGTGCCCCGGGACGGTTTTTAAAATCAAAACCGATGGGGGTTCTGCCGCGCAGATCCGGCAAACCGAAGGTGATTTTGCCATCGCCACCGTAGGTGACACCCAATAAGGCGAACAGCGCCTGATTTTGCGAGATGTTCAGAAGTCGGCCATCACACTGCAACCAGCCCTTTGGGGCCCAGTTCCAGGGAAACATGCGGATTTCGCCCAAAAACGGATCCATACCCTTACCTCCGTCATCAATGTGTGGAAGTGACATGTCGTACGCCATGGGAGCGAACTGGGTTCAGGGTAACAGCAGCACATCAGGACAGGTTTCAGCCAGCGCGGCAGGACACACAGAGACGGCGTGGCCTTCACACCAACCCGACCTTCACCCTGCCCGTCCTTTCTCCATGGTTTGGTTGCCCATTTCAGACTGACATCATCAGGGCAACCGGTACGTCTATGGCAATTGAGCACATTGTAGTAATGCACCCATCGATGATTATTCTTCTATCATAGATCGTGGTCAATTATTTAAGATCCGCCACGCACAACACCGCTTGGGTGCCATCCCGTATCGCCCCTTCATTCACAGTGGGAAAGTTAACGTTTCACCAAATCCACATGGGATGGTAAGCTGTTGGTTTGTAATCAAATACTAATATGCCATGTTCAAGCCAGTTGCCCTGTTGGTCGCACTGACCGCCGCCTTTGCCGCACCTGTCGCCCTTGCTGCAGCCCCCTCCGAGCCGACCCGCATCGAGCACCGTTATCTGGAGCAGCTGTCCTACACCGGCACGACGCAACTGGTTCGCGCACTTGACGCCGAACTCGTTCAGGGCGACGGTGAGGTCATCGACTCCCTGAAGCTGTACTTTTCCGAATACTCACTGTGGAACCTGCAAGCGGCTGCCGGGCTGGCACTGCGCAGCGACAATCGCGAAGACCTCGTGCCCCTGCCGGCAGGCAGCTATTTCACCTCGACCCATACCCGTCTCTCCAAAGACGGACGCATTCTGGCCCTGGCGGCCGGCAAGGGTGGACAACTGGATGCACTGCGCTGGCAGCGTGGTGGCAAGCTCGAACGTCTGGTACCGGCCGCCCAGGCCTGGCGCTCCGGGGTCTCCGACATGAGTGCCGATGGCAAAACCATTACCGGCTGGTTGCTGGCCGACAAGAACGCGCTGCCGCGTGGCTTTGTCTGGACGGAACAACACGGTTTCAGCCTGCTGCCGGAAACGCTTAGCGTACCACTCGCCATCAGCGCTGACGGCACGACACTGGTAGGCGACAGCTATCGCGGCACGCTGGCCATGCTGCGCCAGCGCATGGCGGTTCAGACCTTTGAAAACGAGGCGCCGCTGGCAGACAACCCCCGCATCAAACGCTGGGAAATCGTTGGCGTCAGCGACTCTGGCCGACGACTGGCCGGCTTTGTGCAACTGGCCAATGCACCGGTATGGCAGGGCTTCCTGTGGGATGCCGAGAGCGGCTTTGTTACCCAGGCCAAACCCGCCGTATTGCGTCACAAAGGCAAAGGCACTCCGGACCTCGCGGCATTCAGCCGGCGCGTCCTTGCCGTGGCCGGCATGAGCGAAGCGCAACGACTGCAATTCCTGCAAACCGACGCCCTGCGCTGGCATGTCACCGAGGGACTCTCCACTCTGCAAGCCAATGCCTCGGTGGCAGGGCTGTCACGCGACGGTTCCACCACGCTGCTGCATGCCCATAGCGGTAACGGCCAGCACCCGCTGTGGCAACTCACCAAGAGCGGCACCGTCAATCTGAACAAGGCGGTGGGCAATGACGACGCCTACCTGAACCTGCTCGCGCTGTCCGAGGATGGCCGGCGCATGTGGCTGACGGTCAATAACGACAGTGGCAGCCACACCGTCCTGCTGGAGGATGCGCGTCTTCCCGCGTTTCCGCCCGCGTTGTCGGTCATTGCTCCGCAGGTGTTCAGCGCCGATGCACGCCGTATGGCGGGCGGCGGCTATGACACCGAGCAAGGCTATCCCACCCTGCACTGGACGATGGGCACAGCCACACCGCAACAGCTGAATTGTCCGGGAGAGGATAGGAGCAGCAGCCGCTATGTGCTCTCCGGAGACGGAAAAGTGGTGGGCGCTGGCCAATACGATAACGGGCTCGCCCATATCTGCCTGTTTGGACCCTTGCCATGAAGCCGGGCGCCATCGCACTGGCCATGACACTGACCCTGCCGGCGGTGAACGCGGCAACCCTGCTTTATCAAAGCGAACACCGCCATGTCATGGCGCAATCGGCCGATGGCGCCTACCGGCTGACCCATTGGGAAACCAGCGACCCTCCACCTGACACGGCCGGATTGAGCACACTGGTCGAGACGCTGGCGCCGCTGTTTCCCGACCGCGATACTGGCAAACGCCTGATTGCCATCCCCAGGCTGGCGCTGGAGCACAACGGCAAGGAAGTGCCGCTGGCAGGCCTGGCTTACGCGGACGCCCTGTCGGCCAAGCTGTCGCGGGACGGCAGCGTTATGGTGATCGGTGCCGGGGCAAACGGCTCGCTCGATGCCTGGCGCTGGACCCGCCATGGCCGGAAACAGCGCTTGCTGCCCGAAACCCTGGCACGGTTTTCATCGGTGACGGCGCTGAGTGCCGACGGCAAGGTCGTGACCGGCTGGTATCTTCCCCATGGCGCGGATGCCGTTCCCCGAGGCTATCTCTGGCGTGCCGACACCGGGTTTCAAGCCCTTCCCGCTCCGTTGGCCCTGCCGGCCGGGCTATCGGCGGACGGACGCACCGTGTTCGCGGCAACCGGCACGGCGAACCGCCTCGGCCTGCTGCGCCAGCATCGTCTGGTCACGCTGAACGGGGGTAACGATGCGACCTTTTATGGCGAGGCTTTCGCCATCAGTCAGGATGCCACCCGGGCAGCCGGCTACTTCCATGGCGGCGGTGAGTCCAATTACTACCGCGGCTGGGTCTGGCAAGCGGGACAGGGTTATTTCAACTATGCCAAAGCCATTCACCTGTCTGTCGACGCGACCAACGGCAGCGATGCCGCCTGGCAAAACTTTCGCGACGACATCATTCATCTGGCCGGCCTGAATAAACTCGACACCGAGTCGTCATTTGTCACCGGCACGGCACTGTGGTCACCGGGTCAGCCACCCCGCATCCTTGCCAGCGAAGGCCGTCCGCACTGGCAGGCGCGCGAAGCCGACCTTGCCGCCTGGACTGAATGGGATGGCCAGCGCCGCCAGGTCAAACTGGCACGCGGCAATGAAAAACAGGATGCCGATGCCCTCGGCCATGCGATCGCTCCGGTCTGGAATGTCACCGCCTCGGCCAACGGCGAAACCGTGCTATTGAACGGCGAGTCGGGAAGCCTCGTGCGTCGCAAGGAACGGGACATCCCCTTGCCCAAGCCACTGGACAGTTCGAACCCGACGCTTAGCCGTAGCGGCCGCTATCTGGCACTGCCCCAAGCCGCCGGAGAGGCCAACGATGTGACGTGGAAGGATCTCGATAGCGACACAACCACCTCGATGGGCTACTGCGCACTATTGCGCGGGGTACGGGCCAGCGTAGTGCTTTCCGATGACGCGGCAACTCTGACCGTGCTGGGACGGGAATCACCGGGATATTGCGTATTCAGGACCGGTATAAAGGAGAAATCATGAGGTATGGCTGGATTGCCATTATCACCGGCCTGTTGACCGCCACCGTCCATGCCGCCCCCTGCGAGGGGCTGGCCGGTGACTACCGGATACTCTGGGCGGGAGAAGCCCCTCAGGCCATGCGCATTCGTCTGGCGGGCAACAGCTTCCGGGTTGAACTGGCCTTGCCGGACGGTCGCTGGATCGCGCAACCGCTTGGCGGTCAACTGACGGGCGGCCATAACCCGGAACGCGGCATGTTGCCACGCTGCCTGATAGAAATGCCGGACTACGGCCTGTTCGGAACAACCCGGGGCCTGAGCTGGCTGCTGGCCGAGTCTCCCGGCCAGCCCTGGGTACTGTTTAACGGTAAAACCGCGACGCCGGTCCAGAAAACCGTTCCGGCCACCGAGGGAACCTCGAACCGCCCTAGTAACTGAACAACACCATCGGCGCCATACCCGGTTCGTCACGGTGGTGTGGCTGCCCGACATAGCCTTTCGGACACGCCAGACTGTCCAGCGCGGTGACTTTCAGGCCACTGAAGTCCACCTCGCCATTGGCACGCAAGCCGAGGGTGCCATAGCCGAGACGGTCATCGGTTCTACGCAGCATCGCCATACCGTTGACCCACACCGTGGCCTGCTTGTTGCAGACCGTCACGCTCATGCGGAAAGGCTTGCCCGGTTTGACATCGATGGCGGCATTGGTGTCCGACGGCGTACCCCGATCCACCCCGGGCAACTTCAACCAGCCACGCCCGATAGTGAGTTTCTGTTCGATGCTGTACAGGTAGACGCGGGTAAACACGTCGTCGTGCCAGGACAGCATCAGCTCGCCCAGCACACCACGTTTGACGGTGATCGTCGCGTCCACCTGATAATTGGCCGGCAGGGTCACACGTCCACGCAAGGCGGCCATCCCCGTCCCGGGACAGCTCGTTTCCTTGCCGGAGAGACACGTGCCGTTGATGGTGCCGTCTTCCCGCACACTCCACTGGCCACGCTCGGGCTTCCAGAGCGCATCGAAGTTGCCGGGACGCGTTTCGTTATAGGAGGCGCAACCGCCCAGCAGACTCCCCATTGCCGCAACAATGAGCAAAGAGAACGATGTTTTCATGGTTCCAGTGTACCCCGTGCGCCCGGATTCATCACCCCTCTGGCCGGGGGGTACTATTCACGACCGTGCCGGGCCGGCTTGCGTTCGACGCCATAGGCGACTGGTGTCGATGACATCGGCGGCCCGGGCACGTAACTGTCCGCAGCCCCCGTCGATATCCTGCCCCGCCGAGTCGCGGATCTTGGTCAGAATGCCGTTTCGGTGCAGGTAGCGGCGCATGGTTTCGATATGCTCGCTGGACGGCCGTTGAAACTGATCGTCTTCCATGCTGTTGTAGGGAATCAGGTTGAGCAGGCCGAATTTACCCTTGAGCAAACGCACAATGGCTTCCATTTCCTCTTGGCTGTCGTTGATGCCGGCCAGCAGGGTCCATTGGTACTGGATGGGATAGCCGACCCGCCGCGCATAGTCGTCGCCCAGCTCGACCAGCTCCACCGGGTCGAGACGCGGTGCGCGCGGCAATAAGCGGGCACGCAGCTCGGCACGGGTGGTATGCAGCGAGAGCGCCAGCGCCGGTTTGACGACTTGCTGCGGCAATCTCTCGAAGACCCGTGGATCCCCCACCGTAGAAAACACCAGATTCTTGTGACCGATATTGCCATCGGTGCCCAGGAAATTAATGGTGTCCAGCACGTTGTCCAGATTGTGGGCGGGTTCGCCCATCCCCATGAACACCACTTTTTTGACCGGCCGGATCCGCCGGGCCAGCACCACCTGCGCGGCAATTTCGGCACTGCCCAGCTGGCGCAACAAACCCGACTTGCCGGTCATGCAGAAGGTACAGCCCACCGCACAGCCCACCTGGCTGGACACGCACAAGCCGTCGCGCGGCAACAAGACACTTTCCACCATCTGGCCATCTTCCAGCGCGATCAGCAGGCGCAATGATCCGTCTGCCGCCGTCTGTTGCGAATGGATTTTCGCCA
>JAGLBD010000154.1 GCA_018260425.1 Pseudogulbenkiania sp.
GTGGGAAGGCATAGACAGCCAGGATGTTGGCTTAGAAGCAGCCATCATTTAAAGAAAGCGTAATAGCTCACTGGTCGAGTCGTCCTGCGCGGAAGATGTAACGGGGCTCAAGCATATAACCGAAGCTGCGGATGTGACTAGTTCACATGGTAGGGGAGCGTTCTGTAGGTCTGTGAAGGTGTCTCGAAAGGGATGCTGGAGATATCAGAAGTGCGAATGCTGACATGAGTAGCGATAAAGCGGGTGAAAAGCCCGCTCGCCGAAAGCCCAAGGTTTCCTACGCAACGTTCATCGGCGTAGGGTGAGTCGGCCCCTAAGGCGAGGCAGAAATGCGTAGTCGATGGGAAACGGGTCAATATTCCCGTACTTTTGTATGGTGCGATGTGGGGACGGAGAAGGTTAGGTCAGCGGCCTGTTGGAATAGGTCGTTCAAGCTGGTAGACGGGAGCGGTAGGCAAATCCGCTGCTCCATTCAACGTCGAGAGGTGATAACGAGGGTCTACGGACCTGAAGTGACTGATACCACGCTTCCAGGAAAAGCCACTAAGCTTCAGCCATACAAGAACCGTACCGCAAACCGACACAGGTGGGCAGGATGAGAATTCCAAGGCGCTTGAGAGAACTCAGGAGAAGGAACTCGGCAAATTGATACCGTAACTTCGGGAGAAGGTATGCCCCTGTAGATTGTAGAGCCTCGCGCTCGAAGGTCGAAGGGGTCGCAGAGAATCGGTGGCTGCGACTGTTTATCAAAAACACAGCACTGTGCCAACACGAAAGTGGACGTATACGGTGTGACGCCTGCCCGGTGCCGGAAGGTTAAGTGATGGGGTGCAAGCTCTTGATCGAAGCCCCGGTAAACGGCGGCCGTAACTATAACGGTCCTAAGGTAGCGAAATTCCTTGTCGGGTAAGTTCCGACCTGCACGAATGGCGTAACGATGGCCACACTGTCTCCTCCTGAGACTCAGCGAAGTTGAAATGTTTGTGAAGATGCAATCTCCCCGCTGCTAGACGGAAAGACCCCGTGAACCTTTACTGTAGCTTTACATTGGACTTTGAACAGACTTGTGTAGGATAGGTGGGAGGCTGGGAAGTGCGGACGCCAGTTCGCATGGAGCCGCCCTTGAAATACCACCCTGGTGTGTTTGAGGTTCTAACCTTGGTCCGTAATCCGGATCGGGGACAGTGTATGGTAGGCAGTTTGACTGGGGCGGTCTCCTCCCAAAGTGTAACGGAGGAGTTCGAAGGTTACCTAGGTACGGTCGGAAATCGTGCTGATAGTGCAATGGCAAAAGGTAGCTTGACTGCGAGACCGACAAGTCGAGCAGGTGCGAAAGCAGGACATAGTGATCCGGTGGTTCTGAATGGAAGGGCCATCGCTCAACGGATAAAAGGTACTCCGGGGATAACAGGCTGATTCCGCCCAAGAGTTCACATCGACGGCGGAGTTTGGCACCTCGATGTCGGCTCATCACATCCTGGGGCTGTAGCCGGTCCCAAGGGTATGGCTGTTCGCCATTTAAAGTGGTACGTGAGCTGGGTTTAAAACGTCGTGAGACAGTTTGGTCCCTATCTGCCGTGGGCGTTGGAAATTTGAAGGGGGCTGCTCCTAGTACGAGAGGACCGGAGTGGACGAACCTCTGGTGTACCGGTTGTCACGCCAGTGGCATCGCCGGGTAGCTAAGTTCGGAAGAGATAACCGCTGAAAGCATCTAAGCGGGAAACTCGCCTGAAGATGAGACTTCCCTGGAGGCTTGACCTCCCTGAAGAGTCGTTCGAGACCAGGACGTTGATAGGTCGGGTGTGGAAGCGCTGTGAGGCGTTAAGCTAACCGATACTAATGGCTCGTGAGGCTTGATCCTATCATTTGAGAGGCTTCGGCAACGAAGCGATGTGCGATAGATACATCATTACCCAGTATATTGAACCTGACGCGATGAGCGTGAGGCAGCTTCTTTTAGTTTGTTGACAGTTTATGTCTGGCGGCCATAGCGAGGTGGTCCCACGCCTTCCCATCCCGAACAGGACCGTGAAACGCCTTAGCGCCGATGATAGTGCGGTATTCGCCGTGTGAAAGTAGGACACCGCCAGACTCCCC
>JAGLBD010000022.1:0-9494 GCA_018260425.1 Pseudogulbenkiania sp.
CATGCCGGGTGGTGTGGCAGGGGCGCGGTCAATGTTGACCGCCCCCTATGCCGATCCCCATGACGGTGACGGGGCTTTGCTGGTACCATGCGAACACCGCTTCAATCAAGGTCTTGAAAGATGAAATGTCCGTTCTGCGGCAATAGCGACACTCAGGTCATTGACTCGCGCGTCAGCGAGGACGGAGCCAGTATCCGTCGTCGTCGTCGCTGCCTGATGTGCGAAAAGCGCTTTACGACCTTTGAGACGGCCGACGTGAGAATGCCGCAGGTCGTCAAGTCCGGTGGCCATCGTGCCGAATTCGATGTAGAAAAGGTGCGCACCAGTTTCTTGCGCGCCTTGCACAAGCGCCCGGTGTCGACCACGCTGGTGGATGAGTCCATCGACCGGATCTGTCATCGGCTGCTGCAATTGGGTGAGCGCGAAGTCGATTCGCGGCTGATCGGCGAGATGGTGATGGCCGAGCTGGCGCGGCTGGACAAGGTGGCGTATGTGCGCTTTGCTTCGGTTTACCGCAGCTTTGAAGACATTTCCGAGTTCTCGGCGGCCATCAAGGAAATCGAAACCAAGCAACACTGAGCCTGAGCATCATGCCGTTTACCGCCGAAGATCATGCCTTCATGCAACGGGCCTTGCGTCTTGCCGAGACCGCAACGCGCCGCGCTTCCCCCAATCCCGGAGTGGGCTGCGTGCTGGTGCGTGACGGGCGTTGCATCGGCGAAGGGGCGACCCGGCCGGCTGGCGAGGATCATGCCGAAATTCAGGCCTTGAAGGACTGCGCGGCGCGTGGCGAGTCGCCACAGGGCGCAACCGCCTATGTGACCCTTGAACCCTGCAGCCATCATGGCCGTACCCCGCCGTGCGCTGCGGCCCTGATCAAGGCGGGCGTGGCACGGGTGGTTGCCGCCATGGTCGACCCGTTTCCGGCGGTGGCCGGCAAGGGGCTGGCCATGCTGCGCGAGGCCGGCATTCAGGCTGAAACCGGCTTGCTGGGCGAGCAGGCGGCACAAGTTCATCGCGGGTTTTTGTCGCGGGTGACGCGACAGCGGCCGTGGGTCACGCTCAAGGCAGCGGCGACGCTGGACGGCAAGACCGCCCTGCTCAATGGTAAAAGCCAGTGGATTACCGGACCGGCAGCACGCAGCGACGTACAGCGTTTGCGCGCCGCCAGCGATGCGATTTTAACCGGCAGCGGTACCGTGCTGGCGGATAACCCCCGCTTGACGGTGCGCGAGTTTCCGCTGGAGCGCCAGCCGCTGCGCGTGGTGCTGGACAGTGCGTTGCGCACCGGGGCCGACTGTGCTGTCTATCAGGGTGGCAACAGTCTGCTCGCGACCTGCTGTCAGAATGCCGCCGCACGGCAGCCCTGGCAGGCGGCCGGCTGCGAGGTGCTCGAACTGCCCCGGCTCGACGGGCATGCCGATCTTGCCATACTGCTGCAGAAACTGGCCAGCCGCGGTATCAACCATCTGATGGTCGAAGCGGGGGCCGGGCTGAACGGTGCCTTGGTGCGTGCCGGCCTGGTCGATGAAATCATTCTGTATCTGGCGCCTGCGCTGGCCGGTGATGCGGCGCGCGGACTGTTTGCCTGGCCGGCCTTGAATGATCTCGCTGAAAAAACCCTCCTGACCATCACGGATGTGCGCATGGTGGGGGTCGATGTGCGCATGACCCTGACACTGGCCTGAGGTCTTTTCCCTGTCGTCCTTGCTGTGTGACCGAATTCCTTTGCCTATGATGAAAGTAATGACTATTCCATCAGCTAGGCACATCCAACGATGTTTCTTCCCGGAGATGAGCGCGTCCGCGTTGAGCTGACCAGTCGCAGGGATCAACGGCGTATTCTCGAACAAGAGCTGGACTATAGCGCACGGCTGACGCTGGCACCGTTGGCGGTGGCCCCGTTTTGCGCGGTCGTCGTGGTGTTTTTGCTGGATGTCGAGCGCCATCAGGGCTGGGTGTGGGTCTGGCCGTCGCTCTATCTGTTGGTCTGCGTGTTGCACTGGCTGCAACTGTACGGCTATTTCGAGCGTCAACGGCTGGGGCTGCCACTGCGGGTATTGGTGTCCGGCCAGTATTTCTTCGCCATGGCGCATGGCGTGATGTGGGGCAGTGCGATCTGGTGGTACGGTTCGGTGGTGTCCTTTCAGGAAACCCTGATCATTTTATGTGCCCAGATCGGAGTGACCAGTGCCAATATGTTTGTCTACTCGCCGTTGCGGCGCAGTCTTCCCTTATTCCCCTTCTGTTTGTGGTCGCAGACCCTGCTGTGGCTGGGCTGGCATCGCCAGGGCGTATGGATGCTGGGGTGTCTGGGCTTCTTGTTTGTGACGGTGGTGATCAACTGGCAGTCTTTTGCCATTTTTCGTAACGAGATCCATATCCGTGTTGCCCAACGTAAATTGATCTACGAGATCGGGCAGGCGCGGTTGCGGGCCGAGGCCCAGAACCAGATGCTCGCGGAAAAGAATGCCGCCTTGTCGGCGGCCTTGCAGGAAATCAGTTATCTGGCGCAGCATGACGCCTTGACCGGCGTGCCTAACCGGCGCGCGTTCATGTCGCAGATTCGTGATTTCATGGGGGCGGGCAAGAGCGGTGTGCTGGCGATTGCCGATGTGGATCATTTCAAGCGCATCAATGATACCTATGGCCATTTGAGCGGCGACTCGGTATTGATGTCCATCGCCAAAACACTGGAGCCGTTGATTCCGGCCGATGGGTTTCTGGCGCGGCTGGGCGGCGAAGAGTTTGTCATCCTGTTTGACGAGGTCGATAGCGAACGTGCCCTGCAGTACGCCGAGCAACTGCGTGTTGCACTGGAGCGGCAAACGATTGACGCTGGCCGTGGCAGTTTACAGGTCACCCTGTCCATCGGCCTGACCCGGGTTGCCCCGGGCGACACCATCGAGAGTGTGCTGGATCGTGCCGATCAGGCGCTCTATCAGGCCAAACTGGCCGGGCGCAATCAGGTGGTCTGGCTCTGACGGGCAAAGAACTCCGCCAGTACCTGTGACAGGGCGTCCGGTTGTTCCCATTGCAGCATATGGCCGCTGTCGGGCAAGGTCACTTCTTCGCGCCGGGCAAACTGTCCGCGCCGCTCATCCATGGTGCTGGCTACGCCCTTGGCCATGGGGTGTTCGGCGGTATCTCCCGCTACCACCCACAGCACCGGGCAGCGAATGGCACGCCAGCAGGCCATTGACTCTTCGAGGCGGTAGAGCACCGGATTGACACCTTTGTGCCGTGGGTCGGCCCGATAGACCGGCTTGCCATCTTCTCCCGGTCGGGTCAGCTCGCCGGCCAGCCATAGCGCGTGTTCCGGGGCCAGCCGCGGGTTGCGTTCGCGCAGTTTGGCGGCAATGTCGTCCAGCGAGCCCAGTGACAGGAAGCCGGGGGGCTGGCGTTGTTCGCGCAACCAGCGGGCATAGCGTCCGGGCGCTTCGTCAGGCCGGGTAGCCGGCAGGCCGAAGCCATCCAGCAAGGCCAGCGCGGCGACGCGTTCCGGCCGGACGCCACTGTAAATGGCCGCGATCATCGCCCCCATGCTGTGGCCGGCGATGAAGGCCGGTTTGCCGGGACTGAGCTGTTCCAGCAAGGCGTCCAGGTCGGCCAGGTAGTCCGGGAAATAATAACTTCCCTGATTCCATTCGCTATCGCCAAAGCCGCGCCAGTCCGGTGCGACCAGATGCCAGTCCTGTTCCAGATGGGCTGTCGCAAAGCGAAATGTCGCGGACGAGTCCATCCAGCCATGCAGCAGCACCAACAGCGGTGCGGTCTCGTTGCCCCAGTGACGCAGATGGTAGTGGCGACCATTGATCAGCCGCATTTCGGAACGGGTGGTGAACATGATGACGAGTGGAATGGTTAGCCAGCCAACAGTTTAGCATGTCGCCATGCGGGGACTTGGCTGTTTTCTGACCGGAACCGGTATGCCGCGCTGATGTTGTGATGGTGCAGACTGCGGTTCAATCGGGCCTGGCGTGCCTGCCGAGCGTGGGCACAACGGCAACCGGTAACAGAAAGGCAGGCATGCAGAATCACCCGTCAGGCGGCTATCGTCGCACACTTCTCGCCGTCGTACTGGCCGTGGCGCAGCTGGCCACGGTACAGGGAAAGGAACGCTCCGATTCCGGTCCGGATATTTCATTGGCGAATATCTGGAGCGGGGCCTTGATCACGGTCTGGAAAACCGCCCAGCGTTCCTGGTTGTGGGGCTATACCCCCTACGAGGCCCGAACCTGGGGGGATAGTGTCAATTGGCGGATTCGCTACAACAAGGATTCCAGCATGACCTTCGTTAACGTCGCGCAAGGCACCTGCATGACGGCCTACAGCGCGGCGGGGCTGACCCATGATGCCTGTACCCCGGGCGATGCCAGCCAATCGTTTTTGCCGATACTGGCCGACAGCGGCGCCATTCAGCTCAAAAGCGTCAGTCTGGGCCGCTGTGTGCATGCTTTTGCCAGCGCCAACTACCGTTTCGCATTCGGCTTGAATCTGATCGAGTGCGCCGAGAGTGACCGCGTGGCCGACAGTCGCCTGTTGTGGACGATTCACCCGGCGATGGTGGATTCGCAGGTGGTGCCCCATGACGAATTGTGAGCGTCGAATCCGCAGGTATGCGGTGCTGTTGTTCGGAATGCTGCCGGGGCTGTTGCTGGCCGAGGTGCGGGATTTCCGGATCGCCAGCTGGAATATGCAAGGGGCGGCGCAGGGGGCCGAGTCACCGGCCGGGCGAACCACCGAATCGAAATGGTCGGTATTTGTCAGGCAGATGCTGCGTCAGGTGGATGTGCTGGCCTTGCAGGAGTCAGGGCAGGTGCCGGCCACCGCCGAGGCCACCGGGCGGGTGTTCCCGGTCCCCGGGTCGGCGCGGGGCGTGCAGGAGTATACCTGGCGGCTGGGGAGTCATTGGCGCGCCGGACAAGTCCGTTATATCTACCATCTGGATATGGACGGGCGCGTCAGCATGGCGACCGTGACCCACCGGATCGCCGACGAGGTGGTGGTGTTGCCCAATCTGCAGGCGCCTAACGGGCGGCCCTTGTTCGGGGTTGGTTTCAACCGGGCCGGGGGAGGGCGGGATGTGTTCTTCAATGTGCATGCTCAGGCCCGCGACAATAATGAAGCTCCGGCAATGGTCGATGCGGTGCAACGCCATTATGCCGGGCAGGCCAATGTCGAGTGGATGGTGCTGGGTGACTACAATATGCCGCCTAACACGCTGCGGCGCAGTTTGACGGCACGCTTTCCCCAAACGGCGCGCGAGGTGACCCCGGTACATGTGAACGGCTCGGGAACGCACGAGCGAGGCGGCAATCTGGATTATGCCGTGGTCGGGCAGGGGGCCGCCGGGCGTGCGGCATCCGCCACCACCCTGTTTGCCCGGCTGTACAGCTCGTTTCAGGCTTCCGACCATAGTGCGGTAGCCTATGGCAGCGCCGACTGAGCGGGCATGAAAAAGCCCTGTGCAAGGGCACAGGGCTGTGTCGCTTCCGGAGCTGGCGGGCTATCAGCGTTCAACGTGATAGTTCGGAGCTTCCTTGGTGATCTGCACGTCGTGAACGTGTGATTCACGCATGCCTGCCGAGGTGATTTCGACGAAACCGGCCTTGGCGTGCATTTCTTCAATGCTCTTGCAGCCGAGGTAACCCATCGAGGAACGCAGGCCGCCGGTGAGCTGGTGAACCACTTGGCCGATCGGTCCCTTGTAGGGAACACGGCCTTCGATGCCTTCCGGAACATACTTGTCGGCATTCGACTCGTTGTCCTGGAAGTAGCGGTCCGACGAACCCTGCGTCATGGCGCCCAGCGAGCCCATGCCACGGTAGGATTTGTAGGAACGACCTTGATAGAGCTCGACTTCGCCCGGGGCTTCTTCGGTGCCGGCGAACATGCCGCCCAGCATCACGCAGTCGGCGCCAGCCGCCAGTGCCTTGGAAATGTCGCCCGAGAAACGGATGCCGCCGTCGGCGATCATCGGAATGCCGGTGCCTTTCAGGGCTTCGGAAACATTGTGGATCGCGGTCAGCTGCGGTACGCCGACACCGGCCACGATACGGGTGGTGCAGATCGAACCCGGGCCGATACCGACCTTGACGGCGTCTGCGCCCATTTCCGCCAGCGCCAGAGCAGCGTCGGCCGTGGCGATATTGCCACCGATCACGTCGATTTGCGGGAAGGTCTTCTTGACCCAGCGTACCCGGTCCAGAACGCCCTGACTGTGGCCGTGAGCGGTATCCACCACCACCACGTCAACCCCTGCCGCCACCAGCAGTTCCACGCGGGCTTCGGTATCGGCACCGACGCCGACTGCCGCGCCGACGCGCAGGCGACCCTGATTGTCCTTGCAGGCATTCGGGTGTTCGCTGGTCTTGATGATGTCTTTTACCGTGATCAGGCCTTTCAGCTCGTAATCATCGTTGATCACCAGAACGCGTTCGAGGCGGTGGGTATGCATCAACTCGCGGGCTTCATCGATGCTGGCGCCTTCGCGCACGGTCACCAGACGCTCGCGCGGAGTCATGATCGAGGCGACCGGCTGGTCGAGACGGGTTTCAAAACGCAGGTCGCGGTTGGTCACGATGCCCACCACTTTGCCGTCCTGAATCACCGGCAGACCGGAGATGCGATGCTGACGGGTCAGCAGCACCAGGTCGCGCACCAGCATGTCGGGAGCAATGGTGATCGGGTCTTTGACCACGCCACTTTCGTAGCGTTTGACCTTGGAGACCTCCAGAGCCTGCTTCTCGGCGGTCATGTTCTTGTGAACAATACCGATGCCGCCTTCCTGAGCCATGGCAATAGCCAGGCGTGCTTCAGTCACGGTGTCCATGGCAGCAGACACAAGCGGAAGATTCAGGCGGATGTTTCGGGAGAGGGCAGTGGAGAGTTGTACGTCGCGCGGCAAGACAGCAGAATGGGCCGGGACGAGGAGAACGTCGTCGAAAGTATAGGCTTTCTCGATGATACGCATCTGGCGTTTCCTTTGCGGCAAATAGGCATTATACCGATAACCCGGCACCCTTGCAAAATGCTCGTTGACCAGCGGGTTTTGCCGGGGAGGGTCGCTAACGGTAAAATAGGCCAGAATTGACAAGGCCGGGAGACCGTTTTGAAAGCATCTCACGCAGTGTTTGCCAGTGTCGCATTTGCAGTATCCCTTGTCGCTTCGGCTGACATTTATCTGTGGAAAGACCGCAACGGCCGAACGGTCTATGGCGATCATTACCCGCCCGGGGTCGATGCCAAGGTAGTGCGTAGCGGGCCGGTGCGCCTGGCCACGCCGGCGCCCCAGCCGGACGCCCCGGCGGCGCCCCATGTGCCGGCAACTCCGCAAACGCCCGCGACACCGGCAACGCCTGTCGAGGCTGCACGGCCGGACGCCCAGCGGAAGGCCCAGTGCGGCGCGCTTCGTGACCGGCTGGCCTCGGTGGACACCCGCCTGGCGGCGCTCACCTCCCGAGACCCGTCGGCGCGCAGCCATGGTGAAAAACAGGACGACTCCGCGTTGCGCGAAGAACGCCGCACCTTGAAACTTAAGGTAGATATCGTATGTCAGACGCCGTAACTCCCGACACCCCCGCGCCGTTTGACCCCCGGGAAGTGCTGGCCTCGCTGCCGACCCTGCCCGGGGTCTACCGCATGCTCGATGCGGCCGGCAAGGTGTTGTATGTCGGCAAGGCCATCGACCTCAAACGGCGGGTGTCTTCGTATTTCCAGAAATCGGATTTGTCGCCGCGTATTCAATTGATGGTGCGCCAGATCGCCGCGATCGAAACGACCGTGACCCGTTCCGAGGCCGAGGCGCTGCTGCTGGAAAACAA
Organism: Pseudogulbenkiania sp.; assembly: GCA_018260425.1. GTDB lineage: Bacteria > Pseudomonadota > Gammaproteobacteria > Burkholderiales > Chromobacteriaceae > Paludibacterium. The sequence goes on from JAGLBD010000022.1 coordinate 7,827, forward strand.
TTTGATCAAGGCCTTGGCGCCCAAGTACAACATTCTGTTTCGGGACGACAAGTCCTATCCGTATTTGATGGTGTCGGGGCATGAGTGGCCGCAGATGGCCTATTACCGGGGCGAACCGCGCCGGCCGCACCAGTATTTCGGGCCGTTTCCCAACAGCCATGCGGTCCGGGAAAGCCAGCAGATACTGCAAAAGGTGTTCCGGCTGCGCACCTGTGAAGACAGTGTCTTTGCCAATCGTTCGCGCCCCTGTCTGCTGTTCCAGATCAAGCGCTGTTCCGGGCCCTGCACCGGCGAGATTTCACCAGAAGCCTACCGCGCGGATGTGGCCGGCGCGGTGGCCTTTCTGGATGGCCGCCAGCACGAATTGATCGACGCGCTCAACCAGCGCATGCTCGAGGCTGCCGAGGCGCTGGAATTCGAGTTGGCCGCGCAGTTGCGCGACCAGATTCAGGCCTTGTCCCGCGTACAGGAAAAGCAATTCGTCTCCAGCAATGCCAGTCAGCGCGATTGCGATGTGGTGGCGGTGGTGCGCGAGGGCGATATGGCGGTGGTGAATCTGGTGATGATTCGCGGTGGCCGTCATCTGGGCGACAAGAGCTTGTTCCCGAGCAATTCCTCCGGCGAGAGTGCCGAGGAAGTGCTCGAGGCCTTTTTGGCACAGCACTATGCGCTGGCGCCGGTACCTCCGGCGATCATCGTCAATGCGCCAGTGGCGGAGTCGCTGGCCGAGTGGTTGACCGAACGCGCCGGCAAGAAGGTGGCGGTGGTCGCCAATCCGATCAGCGAACGCCGCGTCTGGCTGGAAATGGCCGAGAAAAATGCCCGGCTGGCGATCCTGCAGCGCATGGGCAGCGAGTCGGCGCAACGCCAGCGGCTGGCCCTGCTGTGCGAGGTGCTGGAAATCGAAGGGGTGGAGCGGCTGGAGTGTTTCGATATCAGTCATACCCAGGGCGAGGCGACGGTGGCCTCCTGTGTCGTCTATGACAATGGCGGCATGCAATCTTCCGAGTATCGCCGTTACAATATAGAAACCGCCAAGGCCGGCGATGATTACGCGGCGATGCGCGAAGTGCTGACCCGCCGTTATGGCAAAATGATCGAAGGCGAGGCCAAACGTCCCGATGTGGTGCTGATCGATGGCGGCAAGGGACAGGTGCGCATGGCGGTGGAAGTCTGGGCCGAGTTGGGGCTGGATATTCCGATTGTCGGGGTGGCCAAGGGCGAAGACCGTAAACCGGGTCTGGAAACTCTGGTGATTCCGTTCCGGCAAAAGACGTTACAATTACCCCATGACCATCCGGCGCTGCATTTGATCCAGACCATCCGCGACGAAGCGCACCGGTTTGCCATTACCGGTCACCGGGCGCGGCGCGCCAAGGCCCGTACCCATTCGACGCTGGAAGACATTCCCGGCGTGGGCGGCAAACGTCGTCAGCGCTTGCTGGCGCGTTTTGGCGGCTTGCGCGGGGTGGTGGCCGCCAGTGTCGACGATCTGGCGCAAGTCGAGGGCATCAGCAAGACGCTGGCCCGCACCATCTATGATGCATTGCATTGAGGTCCGCTACGGCGGTTTGCCATTCAACCTAAAGCAGAGCCCCTGATGCCGTTCAACCTGCCGATATTTCTGACCTGGATCCGGGTCGCCCTGATTCCGATCTGCGTCGCGGT
>JAGLBD010000022.1:9594-19151 GCA_018260425.1 Pseudogulbenkiania sp.
GCGCAACCTTGCCAAGGTTGAGGTCGCGAGTTCGAGCCTCGTTTCCCGCTCCAGTCGAAAAAAACAGACGCTCCCGGGCGTCTGTTTTTCGTTATGGGTCGCTCCTGACCCGTCCAACACTGTCTTTCTCCGCCTTGCCTCATGCCGTGTGACATATTCATGACGAATGTTCGTGATAATTCGACCCGCGGCGTCAAGCACGAGCGCTTTCAGGCCGCTGGCCTGCCTGTTTCTCGCGAACATCCTCCATCAAGCTGACATCGAAGTTTGCGATCATCTCCAAGACAATAAATAGCACAAGGTCTGGCGATGAAAACGAGCATTTGGATTCCCGGATCGGCGCAGCGCAGGACTTCGCACGATCAACAGGGGTTTTCCCTGATAGAAATCATGGTGGTCGTCGTGATCATGGGCGTCCTCGCCGCCTTGATTGTGCCCAATCTGATGGACCGTCCCGATCAGGCTCGCGTCACTGCGGCACGGCAGGATGTCGGGGCCATCATGCAGGCCCTTAAACTCTACCGGCTCGATAACGGCCAGTATCCCGGCGCTGATCAAGGGCTGGCGGCGCTGGTCGCCAAGCCGGCCACCGGACGTCTGCCACAAAACTGGCGCCCGTATCTGGAGCGTCTCCCCAAGGATCCCTGGGGCAATCCCTATCATTATCTCAATCCGGGCACCAATGGCGAGATCGATGTGTTCTCGCTGGGGGCCGACGGTGAGCCGGGCGGCGAGGGAAGCAAGGCCGACATCGGCTCATGGCAGCTCTAGGCGGTCGCATGGCTCAGTCCGGAGCCCGACCCGCAGCGGGCATGGCGGTGGTCAGCGTGTTGTTGGTCGTCGCGGTGATTGCCCTGTTGGCCGCGGCGCTGATGGCGCGGCAAACCACGGTTATCCGCTCGGCGCAGGCAGAACAAACCCATATTCAGGCGCGCTGGCTGCTGCGCGGCGAACTCAGCCGGGCCCGGGTCGTGCTGGGGGCCGAGGCGCAGCGGACGCCGGTGACGCGGCTTGACGGCGTCTGGGCCACACCGGTGAACGGGGTGGTGGCAGGGGAGCTGGAAGGCGAAGCCGCACGGTTGTTTGGCGAAATCCGCGATGAACAGTCCCGTTTCAATCTGCTCAACCTTGCGAATGCAGGGCAGCCCGACCCGCGCGAGAGTGCGGCCTTTCTGCGCCTGTGTGCGCTGACGGGGGTGCCGCGTAGCCAGGCGGTGCTGATCGTGCGGCGCGTGGTGTCCAGCCTGAGCGAGGCCGCGCCGTCCGAGGTGCCGGTCGCCCGTGCGGTGCCGGACCAGGAGAGGGTCGTGATAGATCCGCGGGAAACCGCGCCCCGCTTGCGCGAGGTCAGCGACCTGCTCGCGACACCCGGCCTCGATCCGGCCAGTGTCGAGCGCTTGCGCCCCTATATCACCCTTTTACCGCAGCGCACCTGGATCAATGCCAATACCGCCGGGCCGGAAGTGTTGGCGGCCTGGGTGCCCGGGCTGACGCTGGAGCATGCACGGGCCATGCTGGCCGCTCGGGATCATGGCCAGTGGTTTCGTAACCGTGGCGACTTCGTGAGCCGGCTGGCCATCGCGGGAATCAACGAGTCCGACATTTTTATCGGGATTACCAGCCAGTGGTTTCGGGTCGACAGCGCGGTACGGACCTCGCGTATCACGCTAGTCATGCAGGCTTTGCTGCATGACGACAAAACCCGCTTGCCGCGGGTGGTCTGGTTGAGGGAGGGGGCATGAGTCCGCTACGGGTCGAGGTGCTGCGACTGGTCCTGCCCGCTTGCCACCGGCGAAACACCGCTCCGGTGCGTTGCGTGTGGCGCTTGCCTTCCGGTGACTGGCACAGTGCCGAGTATGGCGAGATGAGCGCCATTGCCGGTCGCTATCTGCCCCGGCGCGTGGAACTGTGCCTGCATCCGGCGGATAGCCCGCTGACCGAGGTGGCTTTGCCGCCGCTGCCCCCCGGGCGACTGCGCCCGGCCGTCTCCGGCGCCATCGAGCTGCTGACACAGGCGTCGCCGGAGCGGCTGGCGATAGGCTACGGAACGCGTAGCGCGACCGGAATGGTGCCGCTGGCCTGGAGCGCGTGTGAAACGCCGGCCTATTGGGCGAGCGAACTGGCGCGCCATGGTTTGCGGGTCGATGCCGTTTACCCGCTGCCGGCCTTCCTGCCGGAGCCCCCGCAGGAGATGGTCAGCACCATGCTTCTCGATGACTGGATGGCGGTGCGGACCGGACCCGGGACGGGAGCGCTGCTGCCCTTGCCTGCGGGGAGTTCTGCGCCGGAGCGGCTCGCCATACACCTGAATGTCGATCACTCCGCCTGCCACTGGCTGAACCCCGCCATCGCCGAGCATTGGAGCGGTACCCGCTGGGACTGGTCGTTGCCGGTGACCGGGCATCGGCCGGAAGGCACGCCCCCGGGCTGGCTGCGTCCGGCACTGCTGTGGGGCAGCGCCGCGACTGCCGTCTGGTTGCTGGGGCTCACTCTCTATGCGGGCCGGCTCGAACAGGACGGGATGGCGTTGAAACGGCAGATGGTGGCCGAGGTCAAGGCGGCGTTTCCACAGGTGCCGGTGGTGCTCAATCCCTTGCAACAGGCGCGCCAGTTAAGCGAGGCACGCAAGAGCGGCAACGCCGCGGTCGAGGAGGGTGATTTTGCCGCACTGCTGCGTGCCTGCGCACCGCTGTTGACGCAATCGGCCGGGCAAGTGGCCAGTCTGGCCTATCAACACGGTCAACTGCAGCTGCGCTGGCGCGAAGGTTCCGTGCTCAAGGCCAGCGAGCTCGAGACCTTGCAGGCGCAAGCCCGCGAGCGCGGCCTGCTGGTGGAACCGGACGACGGTGGCGTGCGCTTCCGCGTCGCCCCCCGTGACCCGAACCGTACTGCCGCACCTCCAGCCGGGGAGACTCGTCATGACTGACTGGGCCATCACACTGAAATTCATCCATCGTTCACGCACCGTGGCCGGTGAGCTCCGGGCGCAGCTGGCACGGCGCCGGCAGGCACTGTCCGGGCAGCTCGGCCGCCGTTGGCAGGGGCTGACACCGCGTGAACGCAAGCAGTTGCGACTGATGCTGGCGGTGTTGCTCGGCGCAGCCGTGTGGTTGTTGTTCGCCAGGCCGGCGCTGGCCACCCTGCGCTACTGGAATGACGAATTGCCGCGTCTGCGTGCCCAGTCCATCGCCCTCGAGGCCATTCTGGCTGACGGCGCCGGGCCGCGGGTAGCGCCGAATGCCCGCCAGGTGCCACCGGCCAGGCGCGTCGCCGCCAGCCTGGATCAGGCCGGTTTGACCGGCAGCTATCGCCTGAGCGGCGGTAAGCCGGAACTGGTCATCACCTTTGCACAGCCGGTGCCGGCCGGACCCCTACTGGTCTGGTTGCTCAATGCCCCGGTGTCGCTGGGCCTGCCGGTACGGCAGGTGCTGCTCGAACGTAGCGACGCGACCGCAGAGGGGCGCATCAAAGCCACCATTACCTTAGCGACACACTCGCCATCTGGAAGGAACGGGACATGAGTCACCGCAGTGCAAATCGGTATGTCAAACGGTATGCCCTGACCTGCAGCCTGCTACTGGCGGGGTGTGCCACGCCCCCCGGCGAGGCACCGCTGTTTCGTGATGGCAGCTATGTGCCCGGTTCCCGCCAGGACACCGCCACCACCGTGGTGCAGGCGGCTACCGGAGTAAAAGCGCCGGAACCCAAAGCCGTGACGCCCGAGCCGGGCGGCCATGTGCAACGGCCGGTGACGGGTGGACTCCCGGCGGCTCAACACGGGGCGAGCCGCCGTTCTGCCCGTGCGGGCGAGGAGCGCGTCGTACTGAACTTCCAGAATGCCGAAATCGCCGACGTCATCGGTGCCTTGTCGCGCTTCACCGGGCGTCATTTCTTGCTCGACCCCCGGGTGAAAGGGCAGATTACACTGGTCTCCGATGGCAAGATCGACTCGGACACCGCTTACGGCATGCTGGGGTCCGCCCTGCGCATGCGTGGCTTCACCATCGTGGACGTTGGCAATGTCAGCCGGGTGATTCCGGTTGCCGATGCCCGCTTGCAGGGCGGGGCGGTCAATGATCCCCGCGCCGGTGGCGGCATCGTCACCCGTACCTTCCGCCTGGCCTACGAGAACGCCGAGGCGCTGGTGCCGGTGCTCAAGCCGATGATCGCCCCGGAAAACAGTATCGTCGCCTATGCCGCCAACAATACGGTGGTGATTACCGACTTCGCGGACAACCTTGAGCGCATTGCCCGCATCATCGAGAGCATCGATACCCCGACCTCGCTGGATGCCGAGGTCGTCAAGGTCTACAACGGCGTGGCGGTGGACATTGCCGCGCTGGCCAACGAGGTGTTGCAGCAACAGGGTAGCAACGAGACGCGCCGGGATATCGCCGTGCTCGCCGACACCCGTTCCAACAGCATCGTGATTCGCGCCAGCAGCCCGGCACGCGTCGCACTGGCCCGCAATCTGGTCATCAAGCTGGACAACGCTCAGGACGATCCGGGCAATTTGCATGTGGTGTCGCTGCGCAATGCGCAGGCCGTCTCGCTGGCAGGGGTGTTGCGCGGTTTGCTCACCGGTGACTCGGGCAACGTCGCGCTGGGCAGTAGCGAGAGTGCCCGTGCCGCGCTGGGCAGTGGCGGCATGCTGGGCGGGGCCGGTGCAAAAAACAGTGGCAGCGGCACGGCGCCTGTCGGCAACACCAGTCGCAACACGAGCTCCGGTGGCACGGCGGGAACCGGCAGTCAGCGGTTTGCCAGTGGGCCGGGCAACGGAACGAGCGGGGCGCCAGCGACAAATGCCCCGGGCGGTAGTACGTCCTTTTCAGCGGGTGGTGTGACGGTGCAGGCCGACGCCACCACCAATACACTGATCATTTCGGCACCGGAGCCGATGTACCGCAGCTTGCGCCGGGTCATCGACCAGCTTGACCAGCGGCGTGCCCAGGTGCTGGTGGAAAGCCTGATTGTCGAAGTCACGGAAAACAATGCCGCCGAGCTGGGCATCCAGTGGATGCATCAGGGTGGCCATCTCATCGGCGGCGCCAATCTGGGCGGTGCCGGACTGAACACCGCCGCCAAGAACACCATCGACCTGCTGCCCAAAGGGCTCAATCTGGGCATCATCAACGGCACCATCAAACTGCCGGGCGTCGGGGAAATCATGAACCTCAACGTGCTGGCGCGGGCGCTGCAGAGCAAGGGCGGCGCCAATATCCTGTCCACCCCGAACATTCTGACCCTGGACAATGAAGCGGCCTCCATCATGGTCGGCAAAACGGTGCCCTTCGTGAGCGGCCAGTACATCACCACCGGGGGCGGCGGGTCGAACAATCCCTTCCAGACCGTCGAGCGCGAGGATGTCGGCTTGAAGCTGCAGATCCGCCCGCAGATTTCCGAAGGCGGCACGGTCAAACTGGATATTTATCAGGAAGTGAGCAGCATCGACGAACGGAATTCGGGGACGGCAGGCATCGTCACCAATAAACGGGCGCTGGATACCAGCGTGCTGCTCGACGATGGGCAGATCATGGTGCTGGGCGGGTTGATGGAGGACAGCGTGAGTACCGGAACCGACTCGGTGCCGGTGCTCGGTGCTATCCCGGTGTTGGGTTCCCTGTTTCGCTACGACAGCCGCCAGCGCACCAAAACCAATCTGATGGTGTTTCTGCGCCCCTATGTCATTCGTGATGCCAATGGCGGACGCAGCCTGACGCTGGACCGCTACAACTTCATGCGTCTGCAGCAAAGCCGCCTGCAACCGGATCGTCTGCCGGTGTTGCCCGATATGGCCGCGCCGGTACTGCCGCCGGGGGACATGCCGGTTGCCGGGCGCAAGGCGGGGGTGGATCTGCGCCCGTCACAGTGGGCCACCACCCGTGAACAGCCGGCACCGGCCACCACGGTGTCCACGGCGGTGAAGGAGCGTCCGGCCCCGCCGCCGGCGCCAGTCGCCCTCACGCGAGACCAGTTGCCGGTCAATGTCGGTGTGACGGGGGATCCCGCGGTGCTGTACTCCGGACAGGCCAGCAACAAGACGGTTGTGCAGATTGCCGATGTGTCGCAGGAAGAGGATGCGGTGCGCATCGCCAAACGGGTGCGGATCAGTGGTTTGCCCGCCTATATCATTTCCGGACCGGGCGGGTCGGGCTACGCGGTCCGCGTTGACCTGGCGCGCGATGCGGGAGCGGTGGACGCGTCCTCCGCCGTGCTGCGCGAACTCGGCTACCGGCCCGAGCTGGTAGTGACGCCATGAGCGAGGTGCAGCTGCCGCACGGCTGGGCGCGTCAACAGCGCATTATCGTGCAAGGCGAGGGGGAGTCGCGGTATCTGGCTACCAGTCCCCGCACCCCCGGCTGGGCCTTGGCCGACGCGATGCGCCAGACCGGCATTGCCGTGTGGCGTGAAATCGCGGAAGCGGAGCTGGAGGCCCGTCTGGCGGCCGGTTATGCCGAGGCGGGCAGTGCGGCGGAGGTGGTTGGCGCGGCCGAGTCGGAGGTCGACCTCGACCGGCTGATGCAGGACATCCCCGCCGTCACCGACCTGCTTGATGCGCGGGATGATGCCCCGGTCATCCGCATGATCAATGCCTTGCTGACCCAGGCCGCGCGCGACGGGGCCAGCGATGTGCATTTCGAAGCTTTCGAGACCCATTCGGTAGTGCGTTACCGGGTGGACGGCACCCTGCGCGATGTGGTTTCTCCGCGCAAGGCGCTGCACGCCGCCCTGATTTCCCGCATCAAGATCATGTCCCAGCTCGACATCGCGGAAAAGCGCATTCCTCAGGATGGCCGTATTACCTTGCGGGTGGGCGGACGCCCCATCGACGTGCGGGTGTCGACGGTCCCGACCTCGCATGGCGAACGGGCGGTGCTGCGCCTGCTGGAAAAGGATGCCGGCCGCTTGCAGCTGCAAACGCTGGGGCTGGCCGACGACACGCTGGCCGAACTGACGCGGCTGGTTCGCCAGCCACACGGCATCGTGCTGGTCACCGGGCCGACCGGCAGCGGCAAAACCACCACGCTCTATGCGGCACTCGGACAACTCGACAAGACGGTGAGCAATATCCTCACCGTCGAGGACCCGGTCGAATACGACTTGCCCGGCATCAACCAGATTCCGGTGCACAGCAAGATCGGCATGACCTTCGGTGCGGCGTTGCGGGCGGCGCTGCGTCAGGACCCGGATACCATCATGATCGGCGAGATCCGTGATCTGGAAACGGCGCAGATCGCCGTGCAGTCGTCGCTGACCGGCCACGGGGTGCTGGCCTCCTTGCATACCAATGATGCGGTGTCGGCCGTGACCCGTCTGACCGATATGGGCATCGAGCCGTTTTTGTTGTCGTCTTCGCTGTTGGGGGTGTTGGCCCAGCGTCTGGTGCGTCGCCTGTGCCCGGCATGCCGGCGCCGGGAATCGCTGCCCGACGGGACAGTGCACTGGAGGCCGGAGGGCTGTGCCGAGTGCAATCAGTCCGGTTTCAAGGGCCGTACCGGGATTCACGAGCTATTTATCATCGACGACGAGATTCGCCGTCTGATCCACGATGGCGGCAATGAGCAGGCCATGCGCGAGGTGGCCCGGCGGCGCGGCATGCGTTCCATGCGCGAGGATGGCCAGCGCTGGGTGGAGGCCGGGGTGACCACGGCCGATGAAGTGCTGCGCGTCACGCGCGACGATGGCTAGGAGAGCTGGCGATGCCCCGTTTTCGATTTGAAGCGGCCAATGCGAATGGCCAGATCCAGGGGGGAAATCTGGAGGCCGACTCCGCGCGTGCGGTGCGCCTGATCTTGCAGGAGCGTGGTCTGACGGCGCTGGCCGTGCAGGAAGTGGCCGGCGGCGGGGCCTCCTGGCTGGGACCCCGGCTGGGGGCGGCCGATCTGTGCTGGGCGACCCGGGAGCTGGCCAGCCTGCTCGGGGCGAGTCTGCCGCTCGAAGCGGCGTTGACGGCGACCATCGAGCAAGCAGAAAAAAAAGTCGTTGCCGAGGCCTTGAGCGAGGTGCGCGATCAGGTGCGTGGCGGCATGCGTCTGGCGGATGCGCTGGCGACCCGGCCAAAAGATTTTCCGGACATCTACCGTGCGCTGATCAGCGCCGGAGAGGACTCGGGCGACCTCGCCCGGGTGATGGAACGGCTGGCCGACTATCTGGAAAACCGTGACGCCTTGCGCAGCAAGATGCTGACGGCGTTCATCTACCCGATGGTGATCGCGTTTGTCTCGGTCTGCATCGTGGTGTTTCTGTTGGGCTATGTCGTACCGCAGGTGGTCAGTGCCTTTTCCCAGGCGCGGCAGGATTTGCCGACCATCACCCGGATCATGCTGGTGTTGAGCGACGCGGTGCGCGACTGGGGCTGGCAGGCGGGCGTTGCGCTGGCAGGCGGGTATGCAGGCTGGCGCCGGCTGCTGCGCGACGACGGCGTACGGTTGGGCTGGCACCGCACACTCCTGCGTCTGCCCATGATCGGCAACTACGCACTGGGAGTGAACACGGCGCGCTTTGCCTCCACGCTGGCCATTCTGATGGAGGCGGGGGTGCCCTTGTTGCGGGCACTGGATGCCGCCCGCCAAACCCTTGGCAATGACTTGCTCAAGGCCTGTGTGGCCGATGCCACGGCCAGAGTGCGCGAGGGAACGCCGCTGGCAACGGCGCTGCGTGTCCAGAAAACCTTTCCCGCCAATCTCGTCCATCTGATCGCCAGCGGGGAAAAGACCGGTGCATTGGCGCCCATGCTTGACCGGGCGGCGACGACACTCTCGCGCGACCTCGAGCGCCGCGCCGCGCGTCTGACCGCGCTGCTCGAGCCGCTGATGATTCTGGGTATGGGCGGTGTCGTGATGCTGATCGTGCTGGCCGTGTTGCTGCCGATCATGGAAATCAACCAGATGGTGAAGTGAGTGTCGCCGGCCCCTGCCGCCGTCATGGGGTCTGTTCGTTGTTCCCTGTCGTCCTCCTTGTCTCATCCGCCCGTTCCGTCCATCGCCTGTCGCACCGTCCGGGCTTGCCGAGCGAATTTTTCTCCGGCCTCTCGGGGCGAACTACCCATTTTAGATACGAGTTCGGGTGATGTATGTCAGGAGTCGGGGAGGATGAGGCGCGTGTCTGCGTGGCGCGCTGGCGGCGCAAGTGGGGATCTCGCGTTGGCGTCCTTCATTTGAAATCAAGGTCTTGCAGTGTATTTCAGGGTAGGAAACGACGCGGATTTTGGGGTGGGTTGGCGGGGCGCTAGTTGCGCTAAATGGCTGAAATATCGGGAGAATTTATATCGATGTTGGGGATTTTATTTCCTCGGCATGTCATCACCGATCTTCATAATGGTTTCGTCGCCACACAGGCAACGCTCGGCCCGACGGGGAACGGACGTTGTGCGGAAGTACGAAAGCGACGCCAGTCAATGAGCCAGTTCGTGTTTCGAGTTTCGTGTCTCAACCTTCTTGATTGCGATTAGGAGCAATTGGATGAAATCCGTTAACTTCAACGTAAAAATGGTAGTAGCCGCGGTTGCCGCCGGTCTGTTGGCAGGTGCCGCGTCGGCGCAAACCGTTCAGGGTGGG
>JAGLBD010000022.1:19251-46006 GCA_018260425.1 Pseudogulbenkiania sp.
AGCGGCGTCAGCCAGATCAATCTGACCAATGATCAGGTCTGCAAGGTGTTCTCCACTAAAGCTAGTCGCTGGGGCCACATCCTCGGTAATGCTGATAGCACCCCGATTCGGCTGGTGTACCACAGCGATGCGAGCGGAACCACCGAGCTGTTGGCCAACTTTCTGGAAAGGGCTTGCCCGGGCTACGGTTTTGCCAAGTCCAATACCTTCACGACCGTGGTAGCTAGTGTCTTCCCTGGCGGCCTGCCGTCCAACTGGGTCGCCGCCAAGGGTAGCTCCGGCGTGGAAGATGCCATGTATGTCGATGGCAGCTTCTCCTATCTGAGCCCTGCTTACAACTTCCCGCCCGACGATGCCGGCAAGGTTGCCAAGATCAATGGCCTGCTGCCGACCCGCGTAAGCCTGCCCGACACCGTGCGGCCGCCGGACAACCTCTGGTATGCCAAGAACCCGCTGAACTGGGTGCCGGCCTATGTACTTCCGCCAATGGCGGGTCCGAAAGCCCGTTATCCGATCTATGGCACGACCAATCTGTTGCTCAATCAGTGCTATGCGGATGGCGTGGGTGCCGGCAGCGTCGGCGCCGCGGTGAAGGACTTCGTGGTCAAGCTCAACAATGGCAGCTACGACATCCAGATCAACATTCACCAGTTCATCAAACTGCCGGCGAACTGGATCAATGCCATCAAGACAACGTTTATCGATGGCGATGTCAATGGTCTGAACATCGGCAACACCTCGGTGTGCAACGGCACGGGTCGCCCGTCTTGAGCGCAGCCCTTTGACCAGACCGGCGGGGGGTGACCCCTGCCGGTGGTGAACCGGGCCGCCGGATACCCCGCTATCCGGACGGCCTGCTGACTTGTTTCTACTTGTACCGGCCGGATGTCTTCCCAGCAAGCGCCGTTCGGGCAGGATTCAACTGATACGGTGATCGTGTTATGGCCCATTTCCATTCCCTCCGTCGTTCCAAACCGGCATGCCGCTCTGTCAACGGCCGGTTGCGCCTTTCTCCTCTCGTTGAAGCGCTTGCGCTGGCGTTCGTCGGGCTGGCTTCCGCCCCGGCACCGGCCCAGACGCCGGCGCAGCTTGGCGGTGCCTGGTTTGCCGTACCGCAAAGCGTGAATGCCTCGCGTGCGGCACGGGCAACGGAACCGGCCGGTGTGGATCTGGGAAGGGACGCGGCAACACTGCGCCAGCAGCAGGCGGCGCGGCAGACCTTGCAGAGCTCGGTGGACAACCTTGAGCGCACCGCCGCCGCCATCGCCGCCCAACAGGCCGCGCAGAAAGCCGCCCGCGCGGCCGCCGCGCAGGCCCCCGCCGGCGTACCGGACGGTCTGGTACCCGGTGGTTTGTGGGACCGCGATGCCACTGGCGCCGTATTGCCCTGGAGCGGCGCCGAACGTGCGGTGCAGACCACCGGCGAGGGCAAGACCCAGGTGACCGTCAAGCAGACCAGGAGCAAGGCCATTCTCAATTGGGACAGCTTCAATGTCGGCCGGAACACCACGCTCGACTTCCAGCAAAACAGCACCGACGCGGTGCTCAACCGGGTCAGCGGCGGCGATGCGCGACCGAGCCAGATTCTCGGGGCGATCAAGGGCAACGGCACCGTCATGGTGATCAACCAGAACGGGATCATTTTTACCGGAACCAGTCAGGTCAATGTGCGCAATCTGGTGGCGGCAGCGGGCAAGCTGGAGGACGAACAGTTCCGCGAGCGTGGCCTCTACGGGGCGAACCGCACGGTACCGAGCATCACCGCGGCCAAGGGCAGCGTCGAGGTGCGCGCCGGCGCGCAGCTGGTCACCCATGCGCCGGCCTCGTCCACCAGCGGGGGCGGCTACGTCCTGTTGCTGGGGGCGAACGTCACCCAGGCCGGACAGATCGTCACGCCGGCCGGCCAGACCGTGCTGGCGGCGGGTGACAACTTCTATATCCGCAAGGGCGTGGGCACCGACAGCAACCTCACCGCCACCACCGCGGGCCACGAAGTGTCGACCGACCGCCTGCCGGGCAGCGCGGCCGGACGGGTCGCCAATAGCGGGCTGATCCTGGCCGGCACCGGTGATGTGACTCTGACCGGCCATGAGCTGCTGCAGGCCGGAGTGATCGTGGCGACGACTTCCACCGCCAAACGGGGCACCATTCACCTGTCTACCCGGTCCAGCGACAGCACCGGTGCGGTCACCTTGGCGGGGGGCGCCGTCACCGCCATCCTGCTGGACTCCGGCAACGCCACCGCGCTCGACAGTCAGCGCGAGGCGGGCTTTAAACAGCTGGGCAGCCGGTCGGCCAATGATCCGGCCGGCGTGTTCGACAATCTCGGGACGATTGCCGACCGCACCGATCTGTCGCGCATCGAAATTGTCAGTGGCAATACCGTGGCCTTTCAGGACGGCTCGCTGACTCTGGCGACCGGCGGCGAGATGGCCGTCACGGCCGTCCGGCGCACCTTGATCGAGGATGGTGCCGCGCTCGACGTCTCCGGCGCCATCGGGGTGCGCGTGGCGATGGAGTCCAATGCGCTCAACATCAATGTCCAGGGCAATGAACAGCGCGACAGTCCGGGAAACCGCGAGGGTAAAACCCTGACCAACAGCGATCTGTGGGTGGACCGGCGCCGGCTGGTGTATGTACCGGCGGGCACCAATGGCTATGCCACCGAGCGTTGGTATACGGCGGGTGGCCTGCTCGAAGTCGGTGGCTACCTTGCCACCCGCGGGAGCAGTATCGGTGAATGGATGGCACAGGGCGGCAGCATCACAGTGAACGGCGGAGATCTGGTGACGCGCAGTGCTTCCCGCATCAATCTGTCGGGCGGTACCCTTGATGTGCAAAGCGGCCGGATCCGCCAGAGCTGGCTTAAGGGCAGCGATGGCCGTCTGTATGAAGTGTCGTCCGCGCCGGGCGACCTGCTCTATAGCGGCATCTACCAGGGCTACGCGCTGGGAAGTAAACGCTGGGGACATACCGACTACTATTTCAATCCCCTGATTGGTGCCCCCGAGCGCTACGAGCAGGGCTATACCATCGGCCGTGATGCCGGCAAGCTAGTGGTGGCGACCGCCAACGCGGTGCTGGACGGCACACTGCTCGGCGCCGTGTATCAAGGAGAGGTGCAGACCCGGGCGCCGCAGCCCGGGCTTGACGGGTTCGCGCAATCGCAACTGGCGGTGGCACGGGCCGGGCAGCTGGTGATCGGCCGGTACACCCCGCTCTTCGACTCCGCGGCCGGGGTGCTGCGTTATGCCTTGGCACCGCAGCTCGAGCACGTCGCATTGACGGCCGGCGCACCAGCGCTTGCCGCCGGCGTCACGCTGGACGGGGCGGTGGACGCCCGCCGCCGCGGCCAGCTGGTGCTGGATGCCGGATCCTTGACAAGCATGAAGCTGGGTGCGGTGCGCATCGCCGCTAGTCGGGACATCGAGGTGCAAGGAGCGTTGCAGGTGGCGCCGGGCGGTGACATCGTCCTCTATGCCCCGCAGGTGGATATCAAAGCTGATCTGGTGGCGCGCAGCGGCACCCTGCGGGTGGGCAATGTGCTGGCGCAGCCGGGGTTTGACGGGACGACGGTCAAGGTCATGGAGAGTGGCATTGCCATACCGGTCGACGGTCAGGGGGGGATCCGGGTGCGTGAAGGTGCCCGGCTGGATGCCCGCGGGCTGGTCTCCGATCTGAGTGCGGGGGGGGCGGATGTGTCCGCCTATGTGGATGGCGGCACCCTCAGTCTGCGGTCGACGGCCAGCGTGACGGTGGAGCATGACGCCATCCTCGATGTCTCGTCGGGCGGTGTGGTGCGTGCCGACGGCAGTGTGGCCGGCGGTCGGGGCGGGTCGGTGCAGCTGGGAGCGGGTCTGGACAGCACCGGTCAGGGCGATCCCTTCGCCGTGCTGACGCTTGACGGCGGCCTCCGTGGCGCCGGCGTCAAAGGGGGCGGAACGCTGGATATCGAATCGGCCAGTGCCATCACGATCGGCGGCAAGCGGCTGGACAAGGACGGTTTGCTGGACAAAGGTCAGTCGGCGCTGGCCGACCTGATCCTGACCCGGGAGGTGAATGTCCCGGCCGGTGAGCGACTGCCGATGGATGCCCCCTACACCGTGTCATGGGCACGTCCGGGGGAAAAGATCGAGTCCGCCATGCTGCTTGACGGCGTCGTGCTGGCCGCGGAATGGCGCATTCCCTATCCTCCCGGCTCTGGAATCGCCGCACAACTCGAGATTGGCTATCGTCTGCCTGGCGAAACGTTCCGGCGCACGATAGTGGTGTCGCCTGAGGGCGATGCCAATGGTGTCGTGTATACCCTGCCCGCCGGCGCAACACTACTGAATGGTATTAGAGAATTCAAGTTTTCAATAGACTATGTGGTGCCGGCCGACGTTTTCCCCAACGGGGTGGCGGTGACGGCGCATCAGCGCATCGCGCCGGCGGGTACGACGTTGCCCTTCGATGTGGTGATTCCCCGCGGGACCGTCGTCAAGGCGGGCACCGTGGTGTCGCAGCCGGTTTACGTGAGCGCTATCACCGCGCTGGCGCCTGAGCTGTTCCGCCAGGGATTCGCAGACTACCGTGTCCGCGGTCATCACGGGCTGGCGGTGCCGGACGGCGTGACGCTGGAGGTCGTCCAGCCGCTGATCGCGCCGGATGCACTGCGTCAGATGGCGCAGGACCCTGCCGGGGCAGTGCCGGCGCCCTGGTTGCCGGACCGCTATCTTGCCGACGCGCAGACCCGCAAGCTGTCGCAGCGCCCGGGGGCGAGCCTGACGCTGGCCGGAGGCATGTCCAATGACCTCGCCAAGCTCGGCGCGCCCGGCAATCTTTATATCGGTCGTGGCGCGACCCTCCTGGTCGATCCCGGCCAGTCCATTGCGCTCTCCAGCCGTACCAACATGATGGTCGATGGCACCGTGAGTGCGCCGGGCGGTCTCATCAGTCTGTTGGGCCCCCAGAAATCCGTTTTCGCTAAGACTCTGGAGCAGGGCGGGCTCGTTGCCGACGGGTCCGGTGCCGAGCGTGCCATCGTCGTGGGAGACCATGCCGTGCTTGATGCGTCGGCGGCCTCCGGTTCGGCCCGGGATGCGCTGGGGCGGCCCTATGGCGTGCTGGGCCAGGGCGGTCGCATTGTCATCGGCGGTAGCGTGCTGGAGTCGGCCAGCCGTGCCCTGGCCTCGGATGCATTCGTGGTCGTTCGCCCGGGTGCGGTGCTGGATGTCTCGGGGGGCATGGCGCGCTTCGATGCCGATGGCACCGGCATCCGGACCGTGGTCAGCGATGGCGGCAGCATCAGTCTGGCCTCGGCCAGCGGGCTTTACCTGAATGGTTCGCTACGGGCCCGCGAGGGGGGCGCCGGTGCTTCGGGGGGCAGTCTGGTCGTGGCGCTGGACGCGCCGTCCTACAACAAAGACACCCTGAAAGACCTGCGAGTGCTGGCGCTGCGCGAGCTGCAGCTGGTGCAGGGTAAGGCCGCCGTGGCGCAAGGCGCTCTCGACTACGGTTATGCCCAGCTGGGCACGGAGCAGGTCGCCGCGGGGGGATTTGCTTCCTTGACGGTGTTCAGCAATGGTTCCCTGAGTCTTGCCGACCGGCTGGATCTGACGCTGGGGCGTGAGCTGCGCTTGTATTCCGGCGCACTCACCGTCGCCGGCGGAGCCGCATCCACCGCCAGGGCATCCGTGTCCGCGCCCTATGTGCTGCTGGCGGGCATCACCGACAACTGGTCTCGGGAAGGCTTTCAGCGCCCGTCGTTTCAGGGGGGGGTCGGGGAGGCCGCTCCGCGTGCCGGCCTGAGCGCCACGGCAGACCTGATCGACATCAAGGGTGACGTCACCGTGGGGCTGAATAGCAAGGTGGCCGGCACGCGGTTTACGCGCGCCGGTGTCGGCCAACTCGATCTGAACAGTCGCGGCGATATCCGTTTTGTGGCGGCTCCAAGTGATAACCCCAACTGGGCGACACAGCTTCTCTCGCCCGGCAATATCCTGCTGCGTGCGGCTCAACTCTATCCGGCCACCGGCGTCGGCGCCCGGGTGCTGGCCGGCCGTAATGGTGAAAACAGTTACGATCCGGACGGTCGCCTGACGATCCGCCGATTCGATCCGCAAGCCGGCAATGCATCGACTCCCTTCTCCGTGTTCGGTCGTCTGACGCTGGGGGCGGCCACCATCGAGCAGCAGGGCGTGGTACGCGCACCACTGGGCAGCATTACGCTGGGTACGGATCCCTACGGTCTTGTCAAAGGGACCCAGGCGGTGACCCTGGCATCCGGCAGCCTGACCTCGGTCAGCGCCGCCGGGCTGGTGATGCCCTATGGAGGAACGTCCGATGGCATTGGCTATCGCTACCTCGGCCAACCGGTGACGTTGGCGGGGGTCGGTACGGGACCGGTCATCACGCTCTCTGACGGCCAGGTTGTCGTCGCGATGAGACCTGTCATCACGCTCTCTGCCGGCCAGCTTGTCGTTGCGGCGGGGGCGGAGCTGGATCTGTCCGGTGGCGGCGAGCTGCAAGGCGCCGGTTTCATCGCCGGCCGTGGCGGTTCCACCGACGCGCGCTATTTTCCGTTGATGCAGAACACTGGCAACGGCCTAGTATTGCCGGCCCTGAGCCGCAATCCAGTGTATGCCATCGTGCCCGGCTTCTCCGCCGCCTACGCGCCGGCGGATGCCACCGGGGCTGTCGATCCGCGCATCGGCCAGCAACTGGTCTTGCAGTCGGGCGAGATTCCCGGATTGCCGGCCGGCAGGTATACCCTGCTGCCGTCAAGCTATGCCTTGTTGCCGGGGGCGTTCCGTGTCGAGGTCAATGGGGCGCCTTCGGGCGGAATGGCGACCACGGCGACGTCGCTGCGTAATGGCTCGTATTCGGCCCCGGGGTTGTTCTCCGTCGCCGGCACGGGCATCGTCGATAGTCTGGCAAGCCAGCTCATTCTCACCCCGGCTGACGTGCTGCGCCGCTATTCGCAGTACAACGAAACCGGTTACGCCGAGTTCATTCGTGCCCAGGCCGAACTCAATGGCGGTGTCCGGGCCGTGCTGCCGGCCGACGCCAAGAACCTGGCGATCCGCCTGTCCTCATCCGCGGGCAGTGAATTGCGCTTTGCCGGGACGGCGAACTTCACGCCGGGCAGCGGTGGCTACGGCGGCAGTGCCAGTCTGGCAACCCGCCAAGATTCCGGCGCGATTGAAATTCTCGGCAATGACGCCAGCGCCACGACGGGATTCAACGGCGCATCGGTGCATGCCCGCGACCTCGAGGCCATCGGCGCCGCGCAACTGCTGATCGGCGGCAGCCTGAGCTCGTCATACAGTGATGGTCGCAAATACCAAAATCTCAGTCATGTTTTGAATATCATCCCGGGGACCGGTACGGTCATTCTGCGCAACGGGGCGCTGCTGCGCGCCCCGGAGGTGTTTCTGGTGGCGAGCAATCCACGGGAAGGCATCGTCATTGAACGCGGGGCCGGCATCAGTACCGTCGGCAAGGGCAAGCCGGCCTACGACGCGGCCAACGCTTACGTCTACAAGCCGGGTGATACGAGCGTGGTGGCTGCATCCAACGGCAGGATCGATATGTTGCCGCCGGTATTCGAAGACCGCTACAACCGAGGCTCCGGTCCGATATCGATCGGGAGCTGCGCGGGCGTCTGCCGCGGCAGCACCGGCTTGTACGCGGAAGGATCGCTGGTGGCGGTCACCCGCGCCGGCTTCTCGATGGACGACGCGGTGCGTTACGGCGCACGTGATCTGACGCTGGCGGTGGGGGCAGTCAATGCCGGCAGCAACGACGCATTGGCGGCCGCGGCGGCGCAGGGCGCACTGACCCCGGGGTTGATGCTGACCCAAAGCGTGTTGAACCGGCTGCTGCAGGGCGACACGGCCAATGGTGCTCCGGCACTGGAAACGCTGACCCTGACCGCCAGCGAGTCCTTCAACGTCTTTGGCTCCGTGACGCTGGACACCACCGACCCGCTCACCGGCAAGTCGCGTCTGGATACGCTGGTCCTGTCCACGCCGGGGATCTATGGTTCCGGTGCGGCGGGCGATCTGGCCACGATCAAGACCCACCGCCTGACGTGGGCGGGAACCGGCAGCGCGGCGCCGGCGCCGGTGACAAACGGACGTGGCAGCGGTGCCGGCCGTCTCGCCATCGACGCTGACGTGATCGAGTTCGGTTATGGCCCGAAGGGCCGTCCCAACGGCGTTGACGACGCCTCCCGAACGGTGCTGGGCTTTAGCGACGTGCTGTTCAACGCCAGCGAGCGCATCACCGCCAATCAACAAGGCTCCCTGAACGTGTATGCCGCGCAGACCGCCACTCCGGAGGGGCTGCGCTACAGCGGCGGCAATCTGGTCTTGAGCACACCGCTGCTGACCGGCGCGGGCGGCTCGGTGAACCGCATTAGTGCCGGCGGCATGGTGCGGGTGACGGCGCCCGGAGGCCGGGCGGCAACCGCGACCGGTGACGTGCAAACCGGCGCCGAGTTGAGTCTGAGCGGCGACAGCGTGACGCTGGACACCACCGTGGCGTTGCCCAGCGGCAAACTGACGGTGAAGGCCGAGCGGGATGTGGTGCTGGGTAATGCGGCATGGCTGGATCTCGCCGGCCGTGAAATCGCCCTGTTCGATACCCGTCGCTACACCTGGGGCGGCGACGTGGTCTTGCAAAGCCACGCCGGCAGCATCACCCAGGCGACCGGTTCACGCATCGATCTGTCGGCGGTCAATCATCACGGCGGTCTGCTGACCGCCATCGCCCTGGATGACGAGCATGGGCGTGTCGACTTGCAAGGCACGCTGCAGGGCCGGGCTTCCGGGCAGTATGATGCCGGTGGCACGCTGGTGCCCTGGCGCGCCGGTGGTGTCGTGATCCGCAGCGCGGCACTGGGCAGCGGCGGCAGTCAGAGCGAGGCATTCGCTACCTTGAATCGCCGGCTCAACGAGGGCGGCGTGACCGGCGAGCGCAGTTTTCAGTTCCGGCGGGGCGATCTCGAGGTCGGCGACGGACTCCGGGGGCACGAGATCAATCTCTCGCTGGACGGTGGCCGCCTGACCGTGACCGGTACCATTGATGCCGGTGGCGAGCAGGTCGGCAGCATTCGACTGGCGGCCCGCAGCGGCATCACGGTAGCCGGTACGGCGCGGCTGGACGCGCATGGCACGCAATTGCGCCTGGATAGCCGGGGACTGATCATCGACGCCCCCAACCGTGCGGTCATTGAACTGGATGCCGGCCTCGGCACGCTGATGCTGGCCGATGGCGCGAGCTTTGACCTGCGGCATGCGACCAACGATGCTCGGGTGCAGGCCAATCCCGCCCTGTCCGACGGTCGGGCGCGCGGTACGCTGGACTTGATCGCGCCGCGCATTGACGCCGCCGGTCAGGTGGGGACGGTGGCGGCAGCCGATTACGGTGACATTGCCATCGACACCGGGCGCCGGCTCGATATCCAGGGCGCCGGATCGATCTCGGTCTACGGCCGGCAGAGCTACCAGGACGCGCCGTTCAATGACGAGAGCAAGGGAGAAAGGGCGCCCGGCGGGCGACCCTACCAGATCGTCACCCAGAGTTATCTGGACACCAGACATGAGGCGAGCGAGCGCTTTGTCAATGCCGCGCTGGCCAACACGACCTTGCTGAACACCCGGCTGGCCGGGTTGACTACCGGCTATGGCACACAGCTGCACCTGCGTCCGGCACTGGAGATCGTCAGCGCGCAGCCGGGCGGCGACATGATCGTCAGTGGCGATGTGGATTTGTCCGGTTTCCGTTACGCCAGCCTGAACCCGTCAAGCCGTAAAACCGGTGTTCCAGGCTCCGGCGAGCCGGGAACGTTGACCATACGGGCCGGCGGTGATTTGTCGATACTCGGCAGCATCAGCGACGGGTTTGCCACACCGCCGGCCACGCCTGACGACAATGGCTGGTGGCTGGTGCCCGGGGAAGAGCCCTTCCGCGGCGATGTGGTGATTCCCGTACCGGGGGTGACGCTCGCCGAAGGGACGGTCTATCCGGCGGGCAAGACGCTGAACTACGCCATTACGGCCAGGAATGTCACCCTGCCGGCCGGTACCGTGCTGCCGGTCGCCATTGTCCTGCCGGCCGCGCTGACGCTGCCGGCCGGGACGGTGTTGGCCGCCGATGCTCTGGCGGCCGATGGCAGCGTGCTGCTGGCAAAGGGGACAGTGGTCGGCGCCAGCGGCATGGTGCTGCCGGACGGGGCCCGTCTGCAGGCCGGCGTGCGTTTACCGGTGGCCGTGGCACTGGCCAGCCTGACATGGCCCAAGGGCGTTGCCTTGCCGGTGGCCATGACGCAACAAGGGAGTCTGGTGTTGCCGGTGGGCGCCGTGATCGCGTCCGGTACCACGGTAGTGATGCCCACCGATGTCGTTGGCGTGGATCTGCGCCCCAGAGACGGCAGCGGCCACGTCATCGAACGCCACAACTGGGCCGTGGCAGCAATGCTGCCCGAGGGGGCGTCGTCATGGAACCTGCAGTTGGCGGCGGGGGCGGATACCGCGGCGGCCGACCGGCGACTGACCCGGGCGGATGGCAGCGGCAACGTGGTGCTGGCGGATACGCATTATACCGCCGAGATTTACAGCGACATGGTGGATGGTGTACTGCAGACGACGGTCACACCCAAGTCGCCGGTGTTCAGCGTGCTGCGCACCGGCACTGGCGATCTGACCATTGCGGCAGCCGGCAACCTTGCCATGAAGTCGCCCTATGGCGTGTACACGGCGGGCACCCAGACCCGGCTGGGCGATGCGACGCTGGATGCGGCGTTCAATCCGGAACGCGGTAAGGTGGCGGACGGCGGGACGGTTCTCGGCCTCAATGCGGGTGACCAGGCTGAGAAGTATGAGGCGCTGGTCAATGGATCTGCCCGGCTTGATCAGGCATGGTATCCGGACGGCGGCGGTAATCTGCATGTGACGGCGGGGGGGGACCTGACCGGCGATAGCTGGGGAGGCGCTGTCCTGTACAGAGCCAGAGCCAGCGCCGGTACCGGCAACTGGCTGTGGCGTCAGGGCGGCAATGGCCGGCCGGTGGCCTGGTGGATCAATTTTGGCAGCTATACCTTCGATCCGAGGACGCCGTTGTCCTTGTGGCCTGCCGTAACCGGGTTTACCGGACTGGGCACTCTGGGGGGCGGCAATGCCACGGTGCGCGTGGCAGGGGATGCCGGAATGATCGAGCGGCGTTCGGTCGACACGGCGGATTATGAAGAGATCTGGCGTAGTCAGGGCATCGTGCTGGGGGTCGGCAGCAGCGGACGGGTGCTGGACAACGGTCGTACCGTGCTGACCGGGGGTGGTGACCTCGACCTGCGCATCGGCGGCGGCTGGAACAGCCATGAAGAAGCGCGTTTGAGTCATAGTAACAATATGATAATAGGGACCCAAACCCATGAACTCTACGGCGGACTGGTCAATCTGCGCGGCGCGGTCGATATGGCGGCGGGCCAGATCGGTACGATGCACCTGTACTACAGCGCCAACACGAAGGCCCAGGATGCCCGCGAAGTGCGGCTCGCCAATCTCGACCGCTCCAGTCAGTCGTTTGCCAGCGGCGGGTTGATGCTGACGCCCGGTGATGCCGTCTTCAGCGTGGCGAGTCGCGGTGATCTGGTGTTGGGGGGAACCAGCGATGCCGGGCTGGCCTGGACCGGACGCTATCTGCCTTTCGCTGCGGAGGGCGGCGCCGGGGAGAATGCACAGAGCTGGTTCAGTCTGTGGACAAAGCGTACCGCGGTGGACCTGTTGGCAAGCGGTGGCAATCTGGCGTTCGACACCCGTGCCAGCGAGTTTCAAAATGGTCCGATGCGTCCTGGGTACACCTATATGCCCAACGGCGGCTGGTTCCTGTTGCCGGGCCGGATCAGTGCTGCTGCCGTGCAGGGCAGTCTCTACTACGGTCAGTCTGCCGCCTATTCAGCAACCGGTGGATCGTTATGGAACAACGGTGGTCTGCTGCAGGTGCCGCTTGGCGAGCAAGGTCTCGAACTGCTGGCCGGTGGCTCCCTTTACGGCAGCGGCTATGCGATCAGCCGTTCCGGCGCCGATGCGTCGGCGCTGGCGACCATCACACAGCCGGCCTGGGCGGGTGGGGTCGGCGTGGATATCATCAGTAATGCCAGTCCCTATGCTCCCCCTAAGGGGGAAGGGGACAATCCGCTATTCGCCTTTGGTCTCAATAGCCTGGGGGCGGAGGCGGGGGTGAGCCATGACATGCTGCCACCGGCGCGTTTCTATGCGCTCCACGGTGATATTGTCGGCTTGCGTATCGGAACGGTGGCCCGCTTTACAAGCGGGGGGCGCATTGGCCAGACCGATTATGTTGCGGCCGGGCCCGTTGCGCTACGCGCCGGGCGCGACATCGTTTACTCCGGTACCCGGGCCGACGAAACTCCGTTATTGCTGAGTGATTTTTTTAAGGATGGCTGGGCAACAGTCTCCGGCAATCTGATTGTTCACACCCACGCCAATGACGTCTCGGTGATCGAGGCCGGGCGCGATATCCTCTACGCCAATGTTTCGGTTGCGGGGCCGGGGACGCTGGAGATCTCGGCCGGCCGCCATATCGTGCAGAACGATCTGGCGGCGCTGAGGAGTCTGGGGCCGCTCGCGGTTGGCGACACGCGTCCGGGTGCCGGCATTACGGTGCTGGCCGGGCTTGGCGCCAGCGGCGCCGACTACTCGGGCTTGCTGTCCCGTTACCTGGACGCGGCCAATGTTGCGCTATCCGGCCGGCCGCTGGCGGAACAGCCCGGCAAGGTGGCCAAAACCTATGGCACGGAACTGCTTGCCTGGCTGCAGGCCCACTACGGGTTTACCGGTAGCCTTGACGAGGCCGGTCGCTATCTGGCGGCCTTGCCGCCCGAACAGCAGCGCATTTTTGCCCGGGAGGTGTTCTTTGCCGAGCTGCGTGCCGGCGGGCGCGAGTACAACGAGGTCAACGGTCCGCGGCAGGGCAGCTACCTGCGTGGCCGCATGGCCATTGCGGCACTGTTCCCGACGCAGGATGCCCAGGGCAAGCCCCGTGGCTATGATGGCGATCTGCGGATCTACGGTGGCGCCGGCATTCATACCGATGTCGGTGGCGATATCCGGATTCTCACGCCGGGCGGTTCGCAGACCTATGGCATCGAAGGCGAGGCGCCGCCGGCTTCGGCCGGCTTGATCACCCGGGGACAAGGCGATATCCAGTTGTATTCGCAGGACAGCATCCTGCTTGGACAAAGCCGCATCATGACTACGTTTGGCGGCGATATTCTCGCCTGGTCGGCGCGGGGCGACATCAACGCCGGACGCGGCTCGAAAACCACGGTGGTGTATACACCGCCACGGCGCGTCTATGACCAGGTGGGCAATGTCACGCTCTCGCCGGATGTTCCCAGTACCGGCGCCGGGATCGCTACCCTCAACCCCATTCCCGAAGTCACCCCCGGCGATGTGGACCTGATCGCTCCGCTGGGTACCATCGATGCGGGCGAGGCCGGCATCCGGGTTTCCGGCAACGTGAACGTCGCCGCGCTGCAAGTGGTGAACGCCGCCAATATCCAGGTGCAAGGCAAGTCGGCCGGGGTGCCCGTGATGGCCTCGGTCAATATCGGTGCACAGACCTCGGCCAGCGCGGCCACTTCCTCCGCGACCCAGGCCGCCGGCGAGGTCGTGCGCCGGCAGCAGGCGGCGGCACGCCAGAATCAGGCATCGCTGATTTCGGTGCAGGTGCTGGGCTTTGGCAACGAGTCCTTGTAATCCGGGCGGGAATGGCCGGCAGGCAAGATCGCCGGCCATTCCCGGGTGTCCCCGTCACTCCAGAGGAATGACCTGACGGTAGCGGCGCGGCGCTCCATCGTTGCGACGGAGTGCCAGCGTCACCTCCAGACTACTGGCGGCGCTGCGTGCCCCCCCGGCGACCGGCAAACGCTGCCAGCCCTGTCCGGGTTCCCACGCGCGCACCTCGAACGACTCCACGCTGCCCAGTACGGCGACGCGGTCGGTCGCCAGCGGTTCCGGCAGCGGAAAAACCGGCACGGCGGCGCCGGCGGCACGGTAGAGGGTACCGGACTGGAGCCACCACCTCACCCGCTGCCAGCGCCCGGGGGCAGCCGGTGCGGCACGTACCCAGCTCAACTGAATACCGGCGGGATCCCCGCGGCTCGCGAGCATACCGACCGGCAGCAGCGTGGCCGGTGTGTCCGGCGGCAATTCCACCGTGGTGCGCAACGCCACATCGCGCTCGAGTTGCTGCAAGGCGTGCATCAGCCGGGTGCTCTCTTCGGCACTCAGCTGCAAGGCGGTCGTGGTGCGGCTCATGCTGTCCAGACCGCGCCAGGCAATCAGACTGATCATGGCCAACAGCGTGATGGCGATCATCACCTCGATCAGCGTAAAACCCGTGGCGGGGCGCCTCATCGGGAGTTCTCCGGCAGCCGCGTCTTCAGACTGGCCAGCCGCCGGTCGCTGTCATAGACCTCCACCACGATGGCACGCAGTCCGCCTTGCCCGGCGGGATCGATCGTCACCCGCCCGGACAAGGTGCGGTCACCCTGCGTGCAGCCAATGGTCTGGATGCCGGGAGGCGGCAGGGTGCCGGCCTGCAGCTCGGCCAAGGCGTTTTCAGCGCACAGCAGGGCCAGTTTCTGCTGGCCGATATGCTCGATATTGGCGGTGGCGAGGCTGGTCATGCGGACGAAGGCGGCCAGCGCGACACTGACGATGGCCAGGGCGATCAGGACTTCGATCAAGGTGAAACCCGGGCACGGCTGCGGCGGGGCGTGGGGAGCAAAGTCGGACATGGTCATGGCACCTTGAATGAGCCGGTGGCATCGCGCACGATCGCCACGCTGTCGTTGCCGCGTTTCAGGGTCAGTACGAAGGGGCTGCCTATCCATTCCGATGTCAGCCGCAGCGGTGCGGCAGGCGTGATGTCTACGGGCCCGTCGCGCCAGCGTCGTGGCCGCAAGACCTCGTCGCGGGGAAACGTGTCCAGCTCGCCGGCGGTCGAGAGGGCCGGTGTCAGCTGTCCCGGCACGTCGACCCAGTTGCCGCGGGCGAAGGCGTAACCCTCTCCCTGCGGTTGCCAGACGATGACCCGCCCGTCGAGCCTGACCTCGTACTGGGCCGCGTCCAGCCGCTGGGCCAGTTCGCGTGCCTCCAGTCGCAGCCTGTCGGCGGGTCGCGGAGAAATGTTCACGCTGATGGCGGCCGTCGCAATACCGATGATGACCATCACCACCAGCACCTCGATCAGGGAAAACCCCTGTTCGCGTCGACTCGGACTCATGGCAGGCATCCTCTGATAAGTGAGTGGAAAGTAAAGACGGCCCCGCGTGCTGACTATGTTATGTGAGTAATGTGGCGTTGACATGAAATGCCAACATTGTGGTGGTAAACCTGAGGTGGCATGTCGGGCGCGGTGGACAGCCTGTCCACGCTCCGTGCAAGGAGAACTCTGATGATTCGGCTGAAAACACCCTCGTTCACCCGGTCGGCTGGCTGGCTGATCCCTCTGGCCGGCGTGCTGGCGGTGGGCGGCGGACTGGTTTTTTGGGGTCTGCGCCTTCATGCCCTGCGTGCCCCGGTTGCGCCTGCCGCACCGTCGGTGCCGGCCCCTGTGCGGACGGCCGACCCGGATGGCGAACGGGTGGCGGCCTGGCTGGGGCCGGGCGAGGTTCGCCTGAACGTGGCCGTGCTGGGACTGGTGCGTCGCAATGATCAGGCCATTGCCCTGCTGAGTGTGAATGACGGCCCGCCCAAACCCTATAAGGTGGGCGAGCCGTTGATGCGGGAGGTAACGCTGCAGGCCATCGAGGCCGACGGAGTGACGGTGTCGCACGCCGGCAAACCGGTCCGGCTTGCCGCACCGCCCCGGCCCGACCCGCTGCCGGGCGGGATCGTGCGAGTGCCGTGAAGGTGATGGCTGGAGGACATATGACAAATGTTCCCGAACACTAGCTCATTGTCATAAGTTGGGGCGGCCCTCATCAGGGCTCCGCCGGGAAATGCCTTGTTCAGCGACCGGTCGTTACCAGCGGAACATAGTTCGGCGGCAGGTCGGGGCGTTGGGCGGTTGCCGAGAGACCGAAATTCGTTCCCATGCGGATGGCGGTGGCCGAGCGGTTGAACAGGCCCTGCTCATTCGGCGGGCGTGCCGCGCTGCGGCCCGATAAGGTCAAGCCAGCCTGGGAACGTGTTCTGGTGCGGGTTTCCGCCGGCATGAGCTGTTGGCTGAGGCAGTCGTAGGGCAGGGTAGGAACCCCGTCGATCACCACCTGAACACAGCTCGGTACGGTAGGGTTTTCTTCGGCCAGAGCCGATTCGTGCACGGCGAGAAGCAGCGCCACGCCAATCAGAGTCCGTTGCATGGCAAGTCTCCTTGTTGGTCAATCCGGTCTATCAGTATGGCGCACCCGTTGCGCTGCTGCCATGAAGTCATTGATTCCTAAATGTTCGGGATTTTATTTAATTCCTGTGTCATTCCAGTGGTGTAAATTTATTTTCGCCGCATAGATGGTTGGCCGATGGGAATGAGAGGCTTTCCCGTTTTAGGCGGAACGATTCGGCTGCAACGTCTCAACGACGCGGCGACGTGTGTCCTCCCGTCGACGTGTCTTGGTTCAGGGGGTCGGCAAGGGCCGGCACCGCTTCGCTGCAGGGTAAGTGAGGATCAGGCGGTTGGAGAATTCTTGATGAAGAAAAGAACTGCCAGACACAGGAGAGCCACGGGGGCGAATGGCCACCGGGTGTCAATGACCGAGCTGGACGACAAATTGTCCGAATGGGTCGGGGTGGCGCGAGGGGTGGGTCCCGTTATCGTGGATCGCTACGACTCGCCATGGGTCTGCATCGTGGCCTACCCCACCTGGCACGAGATCAGTCATCTGCGCTCCTACATACCGGATCAGCATCATGCGCTGGTGGCCCTGCGCGACATGATAGACGACGTGCTGGGCTACGAATCCGAGGTGACCAAAGAGCTGACGGCCCGCTGTTCCAGCGGGGTGGCGGCCTCGTTCGTGATTCGTGCCTGGGTGTTGCAGATCGTCTATTCGCTGGGACGTGCCGAACAGGTGCGCGAAGCCATGATCTACAACCTGTTCTGGCGGTGGTTCATCGGCTATACGGAAGCCTCGGAGCCCTTGCCCGATGCGGAGGAGTTCGTCCAGGACATGCGGCTGGTCAGCAGCGACCCGCGCATCGTGAATGCCATCTGCCGGTGTCTGTCCAGTAATGTGCCGGCGCAGGCGCAGGCCGGTGAGTTTCGTATCAATTTTGGTTTGCTTCACACATTGCGCGACCAGCATGCATCGGCCGCGCAACGAGACGGAGCGGAGGGCGCCGCCGTGCCGGAAACCGGAGAGGAAGACTCCGCCATGCCGGCCTGACGCAGACCCTGCCGCCACCGTGCGACGCCTCGTCGTTGCACGCCATGATCCCTTGCCTTGCGACGTGACGCCGCTAGTGAACGGCGGGTCGGGTCGCGCCTGCAAGGTGGCAGCAGCAGGGGGGCGTCTGGCACGCCGGCTTGTTTCTCTCTATACACCGATGTCGCAACAAGGATTGGGGGCGGGTTGTCGATGCAGCGTAGATTTTCCTTATCAGTCAAAAGCACGCGGTCACAGTGCGGTGGTGTCTCCCGGCTTACGGTGCTGGCGATCAGCCTGTGCAGTGCCTTGAACCTTGCCCATGCCCGGGGGGATGCGCCGGCTGCCGCCACGACCGCTCCGGCGGCACGTGTGACCATTCACGAGTACATCGTGCGCGGCAATACCACGCTGGACGCCGAATCCATCGAACTGGCCGTAACGCCGCATCTCGGGCCCGACCGTACCATGGCCGATATCGAGGCCGCCCGCGACGCGCTGCAGAAAGCCTATAACGATCACGGTTTTCAGTCGGTCTACGTCGACCTGCCCGAACAGCGCGTGGCTGCCGGGGTGGTGATATTGCAAGTTGCCGAAACCCGGGTGGGCCGGGTTCGCATTAGCGGCGCGCGCTATCACTCACCGCTGGAAATCCGTGATCAGGTACCGGCCTTGCAGGAAGGCGAGGTGCCGAACTTCCGGCTGGCGCAGGCGCAACTGGGGGTGCTCAATCGCACTCCGGACCGGCAGGTCATTCCCGCCGTCAAGCCCGGCGCGTTGCCCGGCACCATGGATGTCGACCTTCAGGTCGATGACAAGAGTCCATGGAGTGTCAGCCTCGGCCTGAACAACGACTATAGCGTCGATACCTCCAAATTGCGGGCCGTGGCGACATTAAGCCATAGCAATCTGTGGCAGCTGGGGCACTCCGCCTCGCTGACCTACTTTACCGCGCCGCGTCGCTCGAACGATGCAAAGGTGGTGTCCGCTTCCTACTCCTTGCCGCTGTCCAGCCATTGGCGGCTGGACCTCGCAGGTTTCCACAGCGACAGCGAAGTGGCCACGGTCAACAATACCAATGTGCTGGGCAAGGGCAATTCGTTCGGCATGACGGCAGCCTACGGCTGGGATCCGGTCGGCAACTGGCACCATGCGGCGTCGGTTGGTGTGGATTTCAAGAATTTCGCCGAGAACGTCACGTTTGGTGCGGACCGCCAGAGCGTGCCGATCCGCTACACCCCCATCACGCTTTCCTATAACGGCTTCCGCGCCACGGAGTCGGCCCAGACCCAGCTTGACCTGACGCTGGTCGGTGCCTCGCGCAGCTTCTTCAGTGTCGGCAGCAAAGACAGCGAATTCCATGACAAACGCTGGTTGGCCAGTCCGAGTTTTCTGGTGTTCAAGGGCTCGCTGTCCCATACGCAGGATATTTACCGCAACTGGCAGCTAATGGGGCGAGCCGCGTTCCAGCTGGCATCGGGACCGCTGGTGTCGAACGAACAGTATTCCGCCGGCGGCGTCTCCAGCGTGCGCGGTTACTACGCCGCCGAGCGTACCGGTGACAGCGGTTACCTGCTGGGTACCGAATTGCGTACGCCGTCGCTGGCCAGCTGGCTTGGGCCGGCGGTGACCGAGTGGCGTTTCTACGTTTTTGCGGAAACCGCCGGTGTGAGACTGCAACAACCGCTGCCCGAGCAAGCGGGACAGTACACGCTGGCCAGTCTGGGGGTCGGTACGCGCTTCCGGCTCCGCGATTGGCTGTCGGCCGGTGTCGACTGGGGCTATCCGTTGCGGGATGGCGCCAGCACCAAAAAACACGAGCCGCTGCTGAATTTCAACCTTCGCGCCAGTTATTGATCCATCAGAGCCATTCCGGAGCCTACGACGATGTTACGTAACCTCATATGCCTGCTTGCCCTTGTGACAAGCATCATTCTGCCCTCTGTGTCCCATGCCGCGGACTGGTGGCAGGAAGACTGGAAATTCCGCAAGCAAATTTCGGTCGACACCACGCCCAAGGGCGGGAATATCACCGAACCGGTCGGTCGCGCCCCGCTGCTGGTGCGCTTGCACACCGGCAACTTCTCCTTCGAAGGGGCCGCCGACAATGGGTCGGACCTGCGCTTTGTCGCTGCCGACGGCAAGACCGTGCTCAACCATCAGATTGAAACCTTCAATCCGGCACTGGGCATCGCCACCATCTGGGTCGATGTGCCGCAGATCAAGCCCGGCGTCCGTCAGGACATCTGGATGTACTACGGCAACAAGTCAGCCCCGGCCATTGCCAACAGCCAGGGCGTCTTTGACCCGGGCTACGCACTGGTCTACCACTTCGGCGAAGCCGCCGATGTGGCGCCGCGCGATGCGACGGCATTTGCCAATCATGCCCAGAAAGCGGCCGGGGCGGTGGTGGACGGGGTGATCGGTCGTGCCCTGCAACTGGCCGGCCAGCCGCTGCTGCTGCCGGCATCGCCGTCACTGGCGATTCCGGCCGGTGGCGAGTTGACCTTCAGTGCCTGGCTGCGTCCCGCCCAGTTGAACGGCAAACAGCTGGTGTTCGCCCGTCGCGATGGCGTCAACGCCGTGTTGATCGGCATTGATCAGGGCGTGCCCTTTGTCGAGGTCAATGGTCAACGCAGTGGTCAGGCTCAGCCGCTGACCGCCGGGACCTGGCAGCATCTCGCGGTGACGGCCCATGGCCAGCAGGTGCTGCTGTTCGTCAATGGCCGGCAGGTGGCGTCCTTGGCGGCAAGCATGCCGGCCATCGCATCGGCGGCGGCGATCGGTGGCGATGTGCCGGGAACGACGGCGGCACTGGCCGGCTTCAGCGGGGTTATTGACGAGGTGCGGGTGTCCAAGGTCGCCCGTACGGCAGCGCTGCTGCAGGCCGATGCCCGGGCGCAGGGCAGTGAGTCGTTGCTGGTGCAGTACGGTGCCGACGAAGAACAGAGTGGTTTCGGCTTTGCCGGTTTGAGCTTCCTGATCAAGGCCGTGCCTTTCGATGCCTGGATCGTGCTGGGCGTGCTGGCATTCATGATGGTGCAGACCTGGATGATCATGATCGCCAAGTTTCGCAACACCCGCAAAATCCTGGTGGCCAACGAGGCGTTTCGCGAGGCCTTTGCCCGGGTGGGCACCCGGCTGGAAGTGCTGGCCGATGACAAACGGGCCGCCGCCGCCTTGCACGAGTCGGTGTTGTGGCGGGTGTATCTGGTGGCGATCAACGAGCTGCGCGTGCGTCGCCAGCAAGGCGCCGATATCTCCTCCATCTCGGCGGTCACCATCGAGGCGATCCGGGTATCCATGGACTCGGTGCGCACCCGGGAAATGCTGAAACTGGGCGCGCAGCTGGGCAACCTGTCCAATGCCATCGCCGGTGGCCCGTATATCGGTTTGCTCGGGACGGTGCTGGGCATCATGGTGGTGTTTCTCGGCACGGCCATGGCCGGCGACGTGAACATCAATGCGATCGCGCCGGGTATGGCGGCGGCGCTGATGGCCACCGCTGCGGGCTTGTTCGTCGCGATTCCCGCCCTGTTCGGTTACAACCGCATCATCGGTCGCAACAAGGAGATCGGGGCGGACATGCGGGTGTTTGTCGACGAGTTTGTCGCCCGTCTGGCCGAAGTGCATGGCGACAGCCGGGGTATGCCGGGCACGGTGCACAGTGAAGAGAGCGTACCGCATGCGGATATGGCGGCGGCTGTTTCATTTTCCACCTCCGCATAAGGAGAGACACCATGGCTTCCGTTTCCCCCTCCGACAATGATGACGACGCACCGGTCGACGGCATCAATATCACCCCGCTGGTCGATGTGCTGATGGTGGTGCTGGTCATGTTCATTCTGACCGCCACGGCGCAGATCGCCGGTATCCGGGTGAATCTGCCCAAGGCGTCTTCGGCGGCGGCCTTGTCGCAGCCCAAGACCAAGGCGATTTCGATCAATGAAACCGGGGCGGTGTTTCTGGATGCGTATCCGGTGACCTTGCCGGAACTGGAAGAGCGGCTGCGTACCGAGAAAGCGCTCAATCCGGAGTTTCCGGTGGTGGTGCGCGGCGACGCGGTGGTGCAGTACCAGAAGGTGGTTGAAGTGCTGGATCTGCTGCGCCGTCTTGAACTGTCGCAAGTCGGTCTGGTGACCGGCAAGCCGAACTGAACGCGAGTGATGACGTGACTGACAGCAAAACCCTTACGCCGGACAGCCGCGACGACAACGGTCTTGGCGAGTTGTTTTCCCGGGAGAGCACGGCGTCGCGCCGTAACGGGGTGCCGTGGCTTTCGCTGGCTGCCTTGCTGGTGGTCGGTGTGTCGGCCTGGCTGGTCTGGCAGTGGGCCGGGCAAACCACCGGCAAACAGCGCAAGCCGCCGGACCTGACGGCGATCATTCCGCTGCCGCCACCACCGGCCCCGCCGCCGGAGCCGGAAAAGGCCACGACGCCGGAGAAGCAAATCACCGAGCCCGAGCCGATTCCCGTGCCTTCCGAGGAGCCGAAGCCAGCGGAAAACACCCCGCCGACCCCGGCCGATGCGGCTGCCGACCCGATGCAGATGAATGCCGATGCCCAGTCTGGTGGCGACAGCTTCAATATCGGCGCGGGAAGCGGAAAGGGCATGGCCGGCAGTGGTGGCGGTGGACGGGTCGGCAATGCGACCTACGGTCAATACCTCGGCTACGCCCTGCAAAAGGTGCTGCGCGAAACCGACACGACGCGGCAATTGGTCTACCGGATGAACGTCGATATCTGGATCGACCGCGAGGGGCAGGTGACCCGCGTTGAAATGGCCCATTCCAGCGGGGACCGGGAGGTTGACGAGAAGGTGCTGGCGGTACTGAGAAAAACCACCTTCGACCAGCGCCCGACCACGATGACGACCATGCCGGTCAAGGTGGCCTTGACCAGCCGTCGCCCGGCCTGAACAAGGGACAACCCTGAATTCCATGTGGAGCAGATGACTATGAATGTAAAACCCACTCG
Source organism: Pseudogulbenkiania sp. (assembly GCA_018260425.1). GTDB lineage: Bacteria > Pseudomonadota > Gammaproteobacteria > Burkholderiales > Chromobacteriaceae > Paludibacterium. The sequence goes on from JAGLBD010000022.1 coordinate 41,603, forward strand.
ACTGGCCAGCATGATGGCGGTCGCCTTGTCATTCGGCGCGCTGCAGTCCCCCGCCTATGCCAAGGCCGACGGCGGCGCCGACGTGACGGTCGAGCTTATCGAACTGCTGGTGCAAAACGGCGTCCTCAAAAAGGAACAGGCCGGCATCTTGCTGCAACGTGCCCAGGCCAATGCCCAGGCCAAGTCGGCAGCCGCGGCCAGCGCGGAAGCGGTGGCGGCGCAACCCGGCGACGTGCGTGTGCCTTATATCCCGCAGTCGGTGCGCAAGCAGATCCAGCAAGAGGTGAAGGAAGAAATGATGGCGCAGGCCCGGGCCGAGAACTGGGCACAGCCCAATACCTTCCCGGACTGGGTGTCGCGCATCACCGTGGAGGGCGATGTGCGGGTGCGCAATGAATCGCGCCTCTTCGATGGCCGCAACAGCAACGAGCTGATCGACTTTGCCGCGTTCAACGACAAAGGCCCGACCGCGACCGTGGTGGGCAATCAACGCAATCCCTTCGATCTTCCCTACCTGAATTCCCGTCAGGATCGCCGTAATCTGTGGCGTTACCGGGCACGGTTGGGCGTCAAGGCGGTGATTGCCGACAACTGGTCGGCCGGTATCCGTCTGGCCAGCGGCAGCGACAAGAATCCGGTGTCCACCTCCGATACGCTTGGCGACGGCATGGGCAAGAAAGAATTCTGGCTCGATCAGGCCTATATCAACTACCGGCCCGCGCCTTGGGCATCGGTGACGGCCGGCCGGGCGGCCAATCCCTTCCTGTCCAGCGACATACTGTTTTCCGAGGACCTGCAGTTTGACGGGGTGTCGGCAAAAATGTCGTATCCGCTGGCGGGAAGCCCGGTGACGCTGTTCGGCAACCTTGGCCTGTTTGCGCTGGACTACGCCAAAAACCGCTGGAGTTCCGACACCGGTAGCGAGGGCAAGAGTGAAAACAAGTGGTTGATGGGGGCGCAGCTCGGTGGCAAATGGAAGATCAACTCCGACAACACCCTGACCGGCGCGTTGGCCTACTACCGCTTCCAGAACATTTCCGGTCAGCGCTCTTCGCCTTGCACGCTGTATACCAAGTCCGATGTCTGCGACAGCGACTGGTCCAAGCCGGCGTATATGCAGAAGGGCAATACCCTGTTCCTGTTGCGTGATGTCCGCCAGTGGTCCTCCGACCCGGCCAAGTGGAACGAGTGGCAGTACGTGGGGCTCGCGTCCCGCTTCAATGTGCTGGATCTGAACCTGTCGTGGGAAACCGGCCTGTTCGACGGGCTGGGTATGCGTCTGGACGGTAACTACCTGCGCAACCTGGCCTACGACAAGGAGGCGATGATTCGCCGTGCCGGCGGTCTGGGCAATATCGCGACCAATGCCAGCGGGACGCAGGGCACCGGTACGACCGATATCAAGAGCGGCCCGACGGCGTGGATGCTGCAAACGACCTTTGGTCGCGGCATCAAACTGGAAAAATCCAAGGATTGGCGCGTGTTCGCCGGTTACAAGTATATCCAGCCGGATGCCGTGCCGGACGGCTACAACGATAGCGGTTTCCATCTGGGCGGAACCAATGCCCGCGGCTATGTTCTGGGGGCTTCCTACGCCTTCGACAAGAATGTCTGGGGGCAATTCACCTGGAGCAGTTCGAAGGAAGTCTACGGGGCGCCCTTCTCGGTCGACCTGCTGCGCTTCGATCTGAACGCGCGTTTCTGACGGAGAACGGTGATGAGACAGCCTTTTAAAACCGTGGTCGGCGGGATGGCCGTCCTGCTGATGCTGCTGCCGGTGGCCGGGCAGGCCCAGAGTGCGGAGGAGCGGCTGCGCGCCCAATTGCGTGCCACGACCCAGCAGTTGCAGGACGCACAGAACCAGTACGCCCAGGCGGCAGCCGCCAAGGCCGCTGCAGAAGCGGCTCGCGACACCGCGCAACAGCAATTGGCGGCGGCACGTGGCGAGGCGGAGGGCCTGCGTAAACGGGCTACCCGCCTGGAAGGGGATCAGGAACGCCTCCGCCGCCAGCAACAGGAGCAACTGGCTCGTCAGCAGGAGCATCAGGCCGCCAATCAGGCCTTGCAGCAGCAGAGCACCGCCTTGCAAACCGAGTTCACGGCGCTCAAGGCCCGGCTGGACACCCGTGATGGCGAGTACCAGAGCTGCGTCGCCAAGAACCGCGAGATGTATCAGGCCGGCCGTGAGCTGTTGAGTGCCTATGAAGCCTTTGGCTCCGGCAGCCTGCTGGCAGTTCGTCAGCCGTTTGCCGGTCGTGCCCGGGTGCTGTTCGACGATACGGCCCAGGCCTTCGGCGACCGCCTTTATCAAAGTCAGGTAGGCGCGGCCAGTCCACAAAAGCCCGTTCAGGGGCCGTAGGGTGGCGCAGCCTCGTACCGTGAACCTTACGCAAATACCAAGGAGTTAGACATGACCGAATCCGTATTGATCCAGACCATGACCGTGGAACGTTTGCAGGAATTGCTCCAGTCGCTCGGCTACCGTGTGACGGTGTCCGGGCAAGGTGAGCAATTGCAGCTGCTCAGTGCCTCGCAGGGCATCGGATTTTCCATTCGTCCCGGCAATCCTGCGGCAAGTGAAGCCGAGTTCATCGATTACACGCTAGGCTGCGCGCTGCAAGTGCAGGGCGAGTTGCCTGCCGAGTTGCCGGAACAGTGGAATCGCGCCAAACGCTTTGCGCGGCTGTCGTTTCAGGGGCAGTTTCTGGTGCTGGAAATGGATGTCATTGTCGCCGGCGGCGTTAGCGAAAACTATCTGCGTGCGACCACCGAGCTGTGGGATCGGCTGATGCAGGAACTGGTGCTGTTCCTGCGCGACTTTGCCACGGCACAGACACCGGTAGAAAGTACGTCGGACAGTGACGCCCGTCAGGACAACGTTGCGGAACTCGAGCAATGAGGCAGAGGGCTTTTCGGGTGATGGCGGGCGTCGGGCTGCTGTGTGTGGTGAATGCCGTCGGCGCCGCCGGGGGAGGGGAGTCGGTGGCGAGTGCCGGATCGGTATCGGTGCCGCGTCAGGAGGTCGAGGCGCTGCTGGCGACCTTGCCTGCCGAACGGCGCGGGCAACTTGCGCAGAATCCGGCCGCGCTGGAGCAATGGACCCGTGACCGTCTGGCCGGGCAACTGCTGTTGCAGGAAGCCACGTCCCGCAAGTGGGAGGCACGGCCGGAGGTCGCCGCACAGCTCGAGGCCGCGCGTCGCGAGGTGGTGACGCGCTCCTATCTGGCCTCGGTGAGTCAGGTACCGGCCGACTTCCCTTCCGAGAGCGAATTGAACAGCGCCTATCAGCGTAGCAAGGCCAGCCTGCTGGTGCCCGCCGGGTATCGGGTCAGCCAGGTGTTCATTCCCGCTCCGGCCGGCGACAAGGCGGCACAGGCGCGTGCGCGTAAAAGCCTCGCCGAGGTGGTGAAGAAGGCGCGTCAGCCCAAGGCCGATTTCAGCCGACTGGTGGCCGAGTACGGTAAGACGGCCGGGTCCTCGGAGGCCGAGACCGGCTGGGTGACATTGGATCAATTGCTGCCGGAAGTGCGCCCGGTGGTGGTCAATCTGACACCGGGAGACATTTCCGAGCCGGTCCAGTCGGCTGCCGGCTTCCATGTGCTCAAGCTGGTGGAATTGCGTGCAGCACGAGCCGCGACACTGGATGAGGCCCGCCCGCTGCTGCGGGAGCGTATGCGGCAGGAACGGCAGAGTGAACTGGCCAACCGTTATCTGGACGGCCTTGCCAACGGGGCTGCCGTCAAGGTGGATAGTGCTGCCTTGAAAAGCATTCTGGATCAGGCCGCCACGCCAGCCGCGGCGGCACCTGCCGTGAAACCGTGAGGACGAGACCGGTGGGAATCCGTGCCGTTTTGCAGCGGGCTAGCCGGCGTGCCTGGCACGCCGTGGCGGGCGGCATGCTCGGCATGGGATTGTCTGGTGGTGCGCTCGCGCAGGCTGAAACACCACTGGCCGCCAAACCGGTTCCGCAGGCCTGGGTCGCGTATGCCGGGCTGGTGCGCGCGTGTATCGAACAGGCGCTTGCCGCGTCGACCGCCGATGTCCAGGGGCGCGCCGAATGGTCGGTGGTGGCGCAAGTCTGGGTGAACGGGCAGGGGACGGTGTCGGCCTTTGCCATCGCCGAACCGGGCGATGCGGCACTGGCGCGCGAGTTGCAAACACGGCTGGTCGGGCTGCACGTGGGTGCTGCGCCACCGCCAACACTGCGTTTGCCGATCATCTTGCGTCTGGACCGGCAGGCTGCTCCGGCGGAAACGCATGATGCGCCGCCTCGTGAAGGAGGCTGACACGCCCGGCCAGCGTCGTATTTACCGTCGTGTTGCGTTGTTTTCGCCACCATCACCGCGATAGATGCCGTGTCCCCTCTGTCTGTCCACGGGTGTCACGGTCTGTCGGGGAGTCTTG
>JAGLBD010000022.1:46106-51591 GCA_018260425.1 Pseudogulbenkiania sp.
GATGCCGTGTCCCCTCTGTCTGTCCACGGGTGTCACGGTCTGTCGGGGAGTCTTGCGGGGTACTATGGAGAACAAGCTTCAAAACCGTCGTCGGCCTATCGATCCGTCCGCCTCGAGTGTGACGTTGCTGCAGGTGGACCAGAATGTCTCCAAGGTCTTCGCCATGGCGCAAACCCGTCCCATCATGGTGTGCCGCTATCACACTCCCTTTGCGGTGATCCTGTCGACCAGCATGTGGATAGGCGCCAGTAAACTGGAAAACTTTGTCCCGCCGGGGTCGCCACTCATCAGACTCAGCGACGCTGTCGATCTGGCCTTGGGCATGGATGAGGAACGGGTGAGTCGCTGGCCGGTGCAGGCGCAGTTACAAATACCCGCCGACAAGGCCCTGCGGTCTTTGCTGATCATGGCCTTGCACTCGATTCCCACCGAAGCCCAGTTGCACAGCCAGATTCTGAGTAATATGGCTTTTCGTTGGTTTGTCGGTGTGCAGCTCAATGAACGGCTGTGGGATTGCGCCGTGTTCGCGCGTAGTCTGCGTCAGCTGCTGGAGTGCGAAGCGGCGGTGGAGGTCTTGCTCGAGGTGTTGCAGCACGCTATCGCGGAAAACAGTCATGCCGGGCACTTTACGCCCAACGTGGCGCTGGCGCGTAGCTGGGCATTGCGTCATCCGGGCCTGCAAGAGCGCGTGCCTTTGCAGGAGCATCGCAGTAGCCCGCTGATCCTGATGCCGGTGCGCTGAGCGAACACGGGCTTGCCGGGTCGGCACGATTGTTGCTGTGTTTTTGATGGAGGGATGTTGACGGATTTACAAAATCCCGATATAGTTTGCTTCTCTGTGAAACACAGAACGAAATCTCTCAGGAAAGACGTTGTCTTAGCACCAAAAGTGCTTAAGTCTTTCTGTTGAAATGTGATGCAACACTGCATTGCAGCCAGTCCCTGGCGGGGTGGCAGAGTGGTTATGCAGCGGCCTGCAAAGCCGTGGACGCCGGTTCGATTCCGACCCCCGCCTCCAGAATAAAGCCCCGTAAATCAAAGATTTACGGGGCTTTTTCATTTTTGGCTCCTCTTTGGATCGCGCAGCGACCCCCTTCATTTTCCTCTGGAATTGGGCCAAACAACCTTAATGCCACCCGGCTAACCCCCTGTGTCAGGATAGTTGTCGCGTCGGTTGATTTGATCTGAATGGATACTTGGGGGCGGTGAAAGTCTGGTCGTGAACGTGTATGCCCCGGACCGTAAAGAAGTTTGCTCCGTCGTCTTCTGCCGCCTGAGTCCATGCCGGTTGCCCCGTTGGCACGAGTTGCTGGTGTCAGCGAGCAAACCCTTTATAAAACCTCTCCCTGCCGATTGCGGAGGGGAGAGGTTTTTTTGTCGGATCGCTGGTGATTTTGGCCTTGCGTGCCATCATGCGCGGGAGGGAGCGATGCGGTACCTACGCAGCCTGACGACAAGGTTCAATCTTCGTCAGGACGTTGGCTAAGCTCGCTCTGGCGGCTTCAAGGTCATAGTGGTTCTGCAGATTCATCCAGAACTGCGGGTCGGTGCCAAAATACGCCGCTAGGCGAAGCGCAGTGTCTGGCGTGATCGCGCGTTTGCCCAGAACGATTTCATTGATGCGGCGCGGCGGTACGCTAATGGCCTTTGCCAAGGCGTATTGGCTGATACCCATATCATCGAGAAAATCCAGCTTCAAGATTTCTCCGGGGTGGGCTAGGGGTACTTCACGCATTGACGCATCCTCCAAGGTTATTAACCTGTCAGCTTTTTAAGTAGCCGGGGACTTCTCTCCGGCCAGCATTGAAATCAGTGGTAGTCAACAATCGCAACGTCTGCCGCATTTCCATCTTCGAACCTGAAGCAGATTCGCCACTGATCGTTGATCCTGATGCTGTACTGACCTTTCAGATTCCCCTTCAAGGCTTCCAATCTGTTATTTGGCGGGACTCTCAGGTCTGTAATCCGTATCGCTGCGTGAATCATTTGCAGCTTGCGGATCGCAACATTTTGAATGTTGATGAATGCTTCGACTCGCTCGCCGTTGAACAGCGCTTCTGTTTTCCAGCATTTGAATGAAGTAATCATACATCTATAGTGACGTCTCGCGTTATTAACGTCAAGCGTTATTAGTTGTCGTGCAGCAGGGTGTGACTTTTTGTGTTTGGTGTGACTTGGTGCTGGGGGGCATCGTGACCAATTATGGTGTGGCCGCGTCGTTAACAAAGGTGCCCAAAATTCCCGAACGATGAGTTGCAACTCATGCAGCGGGTGGAGGTTGAGTCCGAACGTGGGTTCGATCTCTGTCGATCTGTCGCTTGATCAAGGGGTTTGAATGTTTCATTACTAATGTCATCGCTTGCTATTTGTCAGAAAGTCGACTAAATTTTCATACATGAAATCCTCTCCCAAGATTGCAGAAGTGATTCGCCGACGTATCGAAGAGATGCCGCTCGGCGAGCCGTTCACCCCAACGGTGCTTCTGGAGTGCGGTACACGTGTGTCCGTTGATCAAAACCTGTCGCGCTTGGTCAAGGCCGGTGTGATCGAGCGTGTGACGCGCGGCGTCTTCGTCCGTCCCGAGATCAATCGTTTTGTCGGCAAGGTGATGCCTGAACCGCTGAAGGTGGCCGAGACCGTTGCCAAGACCACGGGGGCTATTGTTCAGGTTCACGGTGCGGAAGCCGCCCGTCGGCTTGAGCTGAGCACACAGGTTCCAATGCAACCGGTCTTTGTGACATCCGGTCCGTCGAAGCGAATCCGTATGGGCAATTTGGAGATTCGTCTGCAACACGTTTGCCAACGCAAGCTGGCTCTGGCTGGCCGACCCGCTGGCCTTGCCCTTTCCGCCATGTGGTATCTCGGTAAGGCAGAAGTGACGCCAGCCCTGATCGAAAAGATTCGACGCAAGTTGGGTGCGAGCGAATTTGAGGTTCTCAAGTCAGCGACGTCTTCAATGCCTGCATGGATGAGCGATGCCATCTTCCGTTGCGAGCAGACGTCAGCCCATGTCTGAGTCCTTTCTGCACCTCGAAGCCCGTGAGCAAGCTCAAATCTATCTGGCGCTGGCGCCACAACTGGCTCAGCCACCCGTGGTGTTGGAGAAGGATGTGTGGGTCTGCTGGGTGCTTCAGGCTCTATTCACTATGCCCGGTCGTCTATCCATGGCATTCAAGGGAGGGACGTCCCTGTCAAAGGTGTTCGATGCCATTGCCCGTTTTTCCGAAGACGTGGACATTACGCTCGACTACCGTGAACTCGACAGTTCTTTCGATCCATTTGCTCAAGGGGTGTCCAGAACCCGGCTGAAGAAGTTTAGTGCGGATCTTAAATCGTTCGTTCGCGACCATGCCCAAGGTGTTGTCGCACCGCACATCCAGAGGTCGCTGGCAGCCGAGTTTGGTCTCGATGCAGAGACGTTCAGGCTGGAACTCAGCGATAACGGCGAGCAGCTTCGCTTGTATTATCCAAGCGTACTGGAAATGCCGGGGCTCTATGTGGGCAATAGTGTCCTAATCGAGTTTGGTGGGCGCAACATTACCGAGCCGAATGCCGAACACATTGTAGAGCCGGATGTCGCTTCGCATGTTCCCCAACTGGCCTTTCCGCACGCAATGGTTAGCGTTTTGTCTCCGGTTCGAACGTTTTGGGAGAAGGCCACATTGATACATGTCGAGTGTCAGCGCAACCAGTTCCGTACATCTGCCCAGCGTCTGTCACGCCACTGGTATGACTTGGCAATGCTGGCTGACCATGTTCATGGCCAGGCCGCCATACTGGATAGAGCACTTCTTGCCGACGTGGTGAAGCACAAAAAAGTCTTCTATGACGCGAGCTACGCCAACTATGATGCGTGTTTGGCTGGACAGCTCCGGCTCATCCCGGACGATTCCGCACTGGCTGCTCTGTGTGATGATTTTCAATGCATGATCGACGCTGGTATGTTCATCGGCAAACCACCTGCTTTTCACGCAATTATGGATCGTCTCCTGATTTTGGAAACGGCCATCAACCATCGCTGAATCAATCCATCACGTATCCGGCAAGCGCAACAAAGCCGTGTCCAGACGGGCGTTGGAGTATGTCCGGGCCGGCGAGATCTTCGCTGATCGACACTTCACTGCTGAAGATACCCGTGAAAACTCCAGAGAGTTGAGCTAGATAACCCTCGGTACGATGGGGGCTGCTAAACGCGGATGAACTCCTCCTTGTGCGACGGGTTCAAGAACCACTTTCCTGATCGTGCCGAAATCCCTTTCAGGATTGGAATGCTTTCGAGGCCCTGTGCGGGGATGGTCGGCAGGGAATCCGATTCACCACAAAAGTGGCGACTATCGGCCGCTGGCAACGGGCTTGGACGGGGCTGGCTGGAACGCTTCAATGTAGACCTGTTACTGGGGCTGCCTGCGTATTGAGCATACGTTTCAACTGGATAATGAATAAATTCCGGGTAATGGGTCAATATAGAAATATTACAAAACTATTACAGAATGCATCTGGATGTAATTAGCATGGTTATTATTTTTTTGGCATTAATGCGAGAGATGATTTGGTTTTTTTACCCAAAAATATAATCAAACACTATGTATTTATACATACTGGGTTTCCAGTTTGATTGGATATAGTGATGTGTCGCCACAGGACAATATCCTTGCCTGACGCGGCTTGGGGCTGGCCTTGGCCGCATTGCGGGAAGACTGGATTCACATGCGCAATAATGACATTGATTAAGCCATTGTTTTTCATGCATGATCCCGAATCGCGTAATAGCTGACATAGTTGAACTTTTTATTGATACTGCGTCATATAGATAACGACAATAAATTTTGCGCAGGTTGGATTGCGCTTGAAAACCGATTGGCCGGCCCTGTCTGGCCGTAATTGGAGTGGAATACCATGGGAGCCATATCAACATTGGAAGCTGCACTGCGGTTGCGAGGAAGCGGTCGGCATCAAGAAGCCTGTCAGGCCTTGGTCGAACTGGCTGCAACGCGCAGCGACGATGGGGAGATTCAGGCACAGGCGGCGTTCGTTCATGACTTTCTGGGTCAGGAACGCGAGGCGGTACCCTATTATCAGCGTGCGCTGGCCTTGGGGGTTTCGCCGGAGTTGACCCGTGAATGTCTGCTGGGTCTGGGCAGTACGTTCCGTATCCAGGGTCGCTATCAGGAGGCCTGGGATACCTTGATGCAGGGTCGGGAGCAGTTTCCCGAGGCGGCGGAGTTCGCGGTGTTTGCCGCCATGGCCGCCTATAACCTCGGGCGTCACAAAGAAGGCATGCAATTGCTGTTGACGGTGTTGCTGGACACCACCCGCGACGAGACCCTGACGGCCTATCAGGCGGCCATTCGGCTCTACGCCGGTGACCTTGACAAGCAGTACGCGTAAACAGCGCTTGTAGCAGGCGTAATGGCGGTGCCCGAGGGCACCGCTTCAGGCTGTTGAACAAGCCCATGGGAAACCGTGGGCTTGATCGTTATTATTC
>JAGLBD010000155.1 GCA_018260425.1 Pseudogulbenkiania sp.
TGCCAACCTCCAGATGCCCCCGAAAGCCACGACTATGCACAGCAAGATCGCCAGCCGAAACGCCAAACCCGGAGACGATGACAGAGCCATAAATCAAGCGCAGCTCAAACCTTAAAATCCTTACGTTCATGTGGATTTAAGATTTAGAAGCGCGCAAACAGACAAAATCCGCACGATCGTAAGGATTTATTGCAATACACCCTGACTTGGCGCAAAACCCTCACAAAGATGAGGATTTCTCATGAAAATATCTATCAACAATGCAGCAGCCATCGGTAAGGTAGTGCGCGCCAGCCGCAAGGCAAAAGATCCGCCAGGATGATGCCGCGGGTAGTATCGGCGTCAGCGAGAACTTTCTGGGCAAACTCGAACGTGGCAGTGAATCGGTGCAGTGGGGCAAGCTCTTTCAAGTCCTTGAGGGATTGGGCGTCCGTGTCATGGTGGATGTCCCCGAAAGTCACGCCACTCTTGAAGATCTCTTAGCATTCCGCGTAGCATGATGAGCCACGCAGCAGGCGTATCGCACAAGTCAGGCACCACTCCACCATGGACTACAACCAAGAAACCGTCTCAACCTTCGATCGAAATGCGGCGATCTACGCCGACAAGTATTTCGACCTTAGCCAATATGACTCGCATTACGATGCGTTTCTGGACGCACTGCCAGAGGGGGAAGTACGCCTGCTTGATTTGGCGTGTGGCCCCGGGAACGTCGCTGCCTATCTAAAAGCCCGCCGCAGTGATGCATTGATTGTGGCAGCAGATCGATCTGATGCCATGCTGGAACAGGCCAAAGCAAGAGTACCGGGAATCGAGGTCAGAAACATCGATTGTAGAGACGTGTCTGCTCTCGGCATCACGTTTCACGGTGTTGCCTTCTTTTTCGGGCTGAGCTACTTCAACCCAGACGATGCAAACGCCGTACTCAATCAAATTCATCGCGTTCTAGCCCCTGATGGCGTACTGCTGCTCGCCTCTGTTGCCGGAGAGCCTTCGGACTCCGGTGAGCAAACCACCAAAAACGGCGACCGGGTTTTCTCCTTCTATCGTCGGCCTGCGGAGATAAATTCAATGCTGGTCGCAGCGGGTTTCAGCATCATTGGCACAAGCACGGTCGACAGCCCTGCCAATGCGTCTTTCGCATCGACTGATGTCATTACCCTTGCCCGCAAATCAGGATGACTCTGCATTTCACGGCAATTCTGCCCCGCAGGCCCCGCTCTCCCCGGCAACAAAAAACCCGCAAAGCCTAACGCTTTACGGGTTTTTTCTAGCAGGGCCATTCACTTCAGCTCAACCGCCTCCGGCACCACTGACGTCCCCTTGGGGCGACGCTGCAAGCTTGGCATCAATAGATCCAGTAACGGACACGTCATGAAGGTCGTCACCAGCGCCGTCAGGATTTCCACCATACTGCAGAGAGAACACTGTCCATCACCCTCCAATGGACATCATCTTTGGACACGTCGTCTCTACCGCGCAAGCCGCATCATCCCTGTTTATCCGGTCGACCCTCTACCAAATCGACCAGCCTCGCCAATTGTTCACGGCAACTGACTGCATCCGTAAACAAAATGGCATGCATACCCGTTTCGCGCGCACCAAGCACATTGAGCTCCATATCATCAATCATTACGCAATCGCAGGCACGAAGACGGTACTGACTTAACAAGTGCCGGTAAATCGCCGTTTCGGGCTTCATCAGTCCCAACTGTGCCGAGACAAGAACTCCCTTGAAATACGACCAACAGGGATAATGCGCCCGCAGAAACGCAAACGTTTGCCGTGACATATTGGAGATCACGTAAAGTGGCACATCATGCTGGTGAAGCTCTTCCACCAGCGCCCAAGACAGTTCCAATGGCGTCATACCCAAACGCGTCGCCCATAACAGCGCTTCGATCTCCACCGCTGGCAGAGCTGAACGTTCCGCAAATAATCCAATCGCCTGTCGTTCAGTCAACCCTCCACGATCAAGCGCCTCCCAGTCCCCGTGCCGGTAGACTGTTTCATAAACGCGTTCGCGCAGCACCTCGTCGGCAAAAAACCCTGCCAGGCACCGCAGAGGATTCCAATCGAACAGCACACC
>JAGLBD010000156.1 GCA_018260425.1 Pseudogulbenkiania sp.
GGGCTGGGATATCCTGATGGCCAGCGAGGGCGATGCCCAACGTTTCAACTCCGGGGAGGGGGAACGTTTTCTGGAGGCACTGGATGCGCTGCCTGCGCCTACCTACGTTGAAAACCCTCATGGTTTGCCGTTCTGCGGTGGTTGGTTTGTCTACCTGGCCTATGAACTGGCCAATTGTTTCGAAGCTTCGGTACCAACGCCGGTCAGCGACAGTTTTCCGTTGGCGGTGCTGGCGCGCAGCCGTTCCGCCATTATGGTGAATCGTGCCCGGGGCGAGGCGTGGTTGATGGGAGAGCAGGCGGGGCTGTGCGAGGAACTGCGCACTGCCGTGGCGACTATCCCCGCATTTGAACCCAAGCCGGTCTCGCTGGCGCATCTCGAAGAAGATGAGCCGGACTGGTATACCCGCGCCGTCGTCACGCTCAAGGACTACATTCGTGCCGGTGATGTGTTTCAGGTGAATATTTCGCGTGGCTGGCGTGCCACTCTGGAGTCCGGTATTGCCGCCGCCGACCTGTTTGCCGCATTGCGCCGGGCAAACCCGGCTCCCTTTTCCGCGCTGGCGGAGCTGGGCGACGCCCATATCGTCAGTTCTTCACCGGAACGTCTGGTGCGGGTACGGGATGGCTGGGTGGATACCCGGCCTATCGCCGGAACTCATCCGCGCTCTACCGATCCCGGGGAAGACGAGGCGCTGCGCAAGCGTTTGATCGGCAGCATCAAGGAGCGTGCCGAACACGTCATGCTCATTGATCTGGAGCGCAATGACCTTGGCCGTATTTCACAGCCCGGCACGGTGGAGGTGAATGAACTGATGGCGGTCGAGAGTTATGCCTATGTGCATCATATCGAGTCGACTATCCGCGGGCGGTTGTTGCCGGGTTTATCGGTTCGCGAGGTGTTTCGTGCCTTGTTTCCCGGTGGCACGATCACCGGCTGTCCGAAGGTGCGCACCATGCAGATTATCCGCGAGCTGGAGCCCACTGCCCGTGGTGCTTATACCGGCAGTCTGGGCTATCTGAACCGGGATGGCACGCTGGACATGAATATCCTGATCCGCACCTTCATGCAGGAAGGTGATCAATTGCGTTTCCGTGCCGGTGGCGGGATCGTCGCCGACTCGGACCCTGACCGTGAGTTGATGGAAACGCGTCACAAGGCCAGAGGTTTGCTGCGTGCCCTTGGCATCCAGGAGAACTAGCCATGTTGATCAATGGCGTACCGGGCGAACAGGTCGAAGCCGCCGATCGCGGCCTGGCCTATGGCGACGGGGTGTTTCGTACCATCGAGTGCATCGAAGGGCAGCCGTTGTTGTGGGAGACCCAGTTCGCTTGTTTGCAACGCGATGCCTTGGCACTGGGCCTGAACGTGCCGGAGCCGGATGTACTAAAGTCCGAGGTGTGTCGTGTCGCGGAAGGCTTGCCGCGTGCAGTTGCCAAAATCATCGTGACCCGGGGTGTGGGGCAGCGTGGTTATGCCGTACCGGAACAGGCCGTGGCAACCCGCATCGTCAGTGCGGCGCGGTGGAATGGCTATCCGGATGAATTGGCGCGCGATGGCATCACCGTCAGGGAGTGCACGCTGCGTCTGGCTTTACAGCCACGCTTGGCTGGTATCAAGCACCTCAACCGGCTGGAGCAGGTGTTGGCCCGTTCGGAGTGGAACGACCCGGCTATTCGCGAAGGGCTGATGCTCGATAGCGAGGGCTATGTGATCGAGGGTACCATGACCAATCTGGTATTGGTGCGCTCGGGTGTTTGCCATACCCCGCTGCTGGATCGTTGTGGTGTTTCCGGGACATTCCTCGACTGGCTGCGTACCGAGACGCCTGTGCACGGCGGTCGTTATACGCTGGATGATCTGCGGGCTGCCGATGAAGTCTGGCTGGGAAATAGTCTCGCAGGAATCTGGCCGGTGGCCCGGTTCGGTGAGCGTCATTGGGAGGACTTTACTGTTGCTCGCCACTTTCAGGCACGCTGGCGGCAACGTACAGGTTCAGACAGGTATTAACTTTTCTGGAGACCGGTCGATAATGAAGAGGCAGGGAGGATGATCATTGCGTCCCCCCATGACTTTTCA
>JAGLBD010000157.1 GCA_018260425.1 Pseudogulbenkiania sp.
ATTGGGTCACCGGCGAATTGTGGATCGGCGGCGCCGGTGTGGCCCGCGGCTATCGTGGCGCCCCCGAACTCTCCGCCGAACGCTTCGTTGCGCATGAAAACGACCGCTGGTATCGCACCGGTGATCTGGGGCGCTATTGGCCTGATGGCACGCTGGAGTTCCTCGGTCGCCGCGATCATCAAATCAAGTTGCGTGGCCACCGCATCGAACTGGGGGAAATCGAAGCGGCATTGCTGGCTCAGCCAGGCGTACGTCAGGCCGCCGTCTGGGTCGCCGGTCACGCGCTGGCGGCGGCGGTTGCCGGTGGCGATCCAGCCCGACTGGCACCGGCGCTAAGCCAATTACTGCCCGACACCATGGTACCGAGCCACTGGCTGACGCTGGAGGCACTGCCCCTGACCACTAACGGCAAGCTCGATCGCACGGCCCTGTTGGCCATGCCGGTGACGCTGGACATGGCATCCGGCGCAGCGGAACCGCCCCGACCCGGCATCGAGCACGATATGGCGGCCATCTGGTGCGACATGCTGAAACGGGATGGCGTATCGCGCGATGACGGATTTTTCACCCTAGGTGGCGACAGCCTGCTGGCAACCCGCTTGATCGCCCGGTTGGAGGCAGAAGGATGGCAGGCAGCGCAGCCCTTGCGGCAGTTGTTCACACACCCGCGACTGGCCGATTTTTGTACTATCTGGCAACACGGCGCACGTAAACAGGCCGCAACACGGTTCACACCAGAGCCCGAGCATCGGCATCAGTCCTTCCCGCTGACCGAAGTGCAAGCCGCCTACTGGACTGGGCAATCGGAGGGGCTACCACAGCACTGCGGTACCGGCTATTTGATCGAGTTCGATGGTGCAGACATTGACATGGCCCGGCTAGAGCACGCCTGGCAAGTCGTGTGGCGCCGTCATGCCATGTTGAGCGCTGTCGTGTCCGCGGACGGTTTACAGTCGATACCGCGTTTGCAAGCTGCCCCGCGCATGGTCATACACCCGGCCGTCTCCCACCAGGCCGCCGCCCGCTCGGCCATCGCCGCAGTCTGGAAGGAACGGAGCATGGCCCGTAACGGGCTGCCCCATGCGGTGCACGCGGTGCCCTATGCCAACGGCCATTGCCGTTTGGGGGTGTTCTTCGACTACCTGACGCTGGACGGCTACAGTATCAAACTGCTGTTGGCCGAGTGGAAACAGGCCTTCAAGGACCCGGCGTCACTGCCTCCGCCGCCCAGCCTGTCCTTCCGCGACTTTATCACTCAGCGCCGACAGGATGCGGCCGTGGTGGCTGAAGCAGAACACTACTGGCGGCAACGACTGGACGAATTGCCGCCCGCCCCCACACTACCGATGACGCGAGACGCCGGCAGCACATCCCGCTCCCGCTTTGTCCGCCTTGCCGCACGTCTGGATGCGCTGCGCTGGCGTCGCTTCCGCGAATCGGCGCGCCGCTACGGCCTAACCCCCTCGTCTTGCCTGTTGACGGCTTACGCCTGCATTCTGGCGCGGTGGAGCGGTGGAGCGGCTCACTCGATCAATCTGACCCTGTTCGACCGTCCCGCCGCGCATTCCGACATCCCAAGCCTGGTCGGCGATTTCACGACACTGGCCCCGGTGGCCTTCCAGCCGGACGCAACGGCGAATTTCTGCGAGTTGGCGAGCCGTTCTCAGCAACAAACCGCCGATGCGCTGCAATACCGCGCCGTATCATCGATTTGGGTGCAGCGAGAAAAAGCCCGCCAAGTAGGCCGGCAAGCCGCTGCGCTGCCCGTGGTGTTCACCAGTACACTGGGCCTGGCCGACGACTTTCTCGACGATACGCCAACAGGTTTTCCGGGACTGGCCGATGGCGGGTTGTCGGAAACGCCGCAAGTCTGGCTAGACCATCAGCTGTATGAGTCGCGCGGCGAATTGATTCTGGCCTGGGATGCCGTGGAAGACCTCTTCCCCGACGGCCTGCTGGACGCGATGTTCCAGGCCTATATCGCATTGTTGC
>JAGLBD010000158.1 GCA_018260425.1 Pseudogulbenkiania sp.
TGTGGGAAAACAGACTGTAACAAATGATATATAGCCGGAGAAACTTCCAATGTCTGCAGAAACACCTACGGGTCGATCCCGATGCGTTGACAACCGACGATGACCACATTCCGTTTTTCACCATCCCGATATACCGAAGAACCCGAAGTAGATGTAAAAATGTTTGCACGACCTTACAGGACACTTACAGGTCGTTAAAAACGACATCTCGTTCTCTAGCAGCGTACCAACTTATTCATCTGTTGGCTTTATCAATGGTCCGGCTGAAGAGACCATTTTATTGTTATAATGTATTGTTATAGTCTTGTAAAAACAAATCGTACTGCTATAGTGCTATGCATAGTACAATATGTATAGTAGTGTAGAGTATACGTCGTATAGCATCTAATCGTTTTGTTACAGTGCGATTTTTTTAAAAGAAATTAGAAACTGGTGAAAAACGGTACTCCAGTTTATGAATCTCCAATGCGGCGTCATAACCCAAAGACACTTAAAGACACCTCGTGTAATTATAATTTTTAGACTTTCGCGACTTTTGTCTCTCACATCATTCTTACCAATTGTTGTTGGGTTATGTCTTGGTGCCGTTGAAGGTTGATGAACGGATAATTCATTTTTAGCCATTTTCTCTTTTGTATTTGTGGAAAACAGACTGAGGCAGATGATATGAAGCCCGAATAAACTAATAATATCCACGCAAACACTTAAAAATTGGTGTACAACACTTATAATGTTTACCACGTGGCTTTACGCGCCAAAAAACGCATACCGTTAACACCAGACGTTTCGCCAACTTATTCAGCTGTTGACTTTTTCAATAGGGGGTCTAAGATGACAAATGTCACTTTGGACCTGCTGAATTGGCGGGTCTCTCAATCTCGAGGCGAAATCCCTTCCCCCCAAGGCGAAGACAGAAACGAAAGAATACCTTTAAGCAAAGAGAAAATGATTAAGAACTGAACATTTATGCATTTATGTTTAAGTTTTCACGGCTTTTGTTTAATTCCATTTCTTCTCGTTGTTTTTGAGTTGTGACGCCGTGTTGAAGTAGTTGAACGACAGGTGTTATGCTGCTGATATGTTTCCTTCCATGATTAGCTCGTGGTAACCGGAACTAGTAAATTTGGCCAACTTAATCAGCTGTTGGCCCGTTAGAAGATCGGTCCGACGATACTACCAATGTTCTTACAAAACACCTCAGGTTCGATTCTGATGCATTGAGAAATGACGACGAAGACCGCATCCCGTTTAATGACAATGCTTCGTTTTACTAGTAGTGCTTTCCACTTGCTTCCCTCGTTGAAAACTACATCTCGTTCAGATCCAGGCGTTTCGCCAACTTATTCAGCTGTTTGCTTTCTCAATAGATGATCATTTATTAATTGATCAGCAGTGTAAGCACAGGCAAGAGTAAAAATAAAAATAAAAAATCATTAATCTGAGGTATGCTCTTCCGCGTAAGAAATTCTGTCAGCCATCAATTTCTAGGAAGGCAGCCTTTCTAATCAAACACTTCAAACCTTCTCGGCAAGGATGCCAAAGAATTTGGAAATAAAAAAAAAAAATTCAAAATCAGGTTTTTGCAAGTCGATTAAAAACGATTTCCATTCGGGTGATCCCACGATTCAATGTCAGTCTAAAAGGTCCACCACACAATTGAGAGAGAGAGAGAGAGAGAAAACGACTCTTAAAACGGTACCTCGAAATAAAGAAAACGAACGGATTTTTGATCCGAATGCACATTTTCAGGTTCGACCTGATTTTTCCCGCCGTCGCACCCGAAAAAATCAAAATAAAAGAACCTGAGTTGCAAAATTTTTTTTTAAAAAAGAAATTCAGTTACCATTCTTCTTCTTCTTTTTCTTCTTCATATTATTATTATTATTATTATTATTATTATTATTATTATTATTAT
>JAGLBD010000023.1:0-37179 GCA_018260425.1 Pseudogulbenkiania sp.
GCCTTACTCCCCCTTGAACGTCATCGCCACAGAGTTGATGCAGTAGCGCTCCCCGGTGGGTTCGGGTCCGTCTGGGAATACGTGCCCCAGATGGGCGTCGCAACGGGCGCAGC
This sequence comes from Pseudogulbenkiania sp., assembly GCA_018260425.1. Lineage (GTDB taxonomy): Bacteria > Pseudomonadota > Gammaproteobacteria > Burkholderiales > Chromobacteriaceae > Paludibacterium. Next base: position 114 of record JAGLBD010000023.1, read on the forward strand.
GCACTTCGGTGCGGAGCATGCCGTGCGACCGGTCTTCGATGCGCTTTATGCTGCCGGGCACGGCTTCTTCCCAGAAACTCGGCCAGCCGCAACCGGCGTCGAATTTGGTCTCCGAGCCAAACAGCAGGGCATCGCAACACACGCAGTGGTAGCTGCCCTTGTCGTTGCGGTAGTAGAGCTCGCCGCTGAACGGGCGTTCGGTGCCGGCTTCGCGGGTGACGCGGTAGGCTTCCGGCGAGAGGAGGTCACGCCATTCTTGGTCGGTTTTGTTGTCGCTCATGGTGGGTTCCTCACAGTTCGTCGAGACTGGCCGCCAGATGGGACTCGTCGCCCCATTTCTCCAGTGACCAGTTGCCTTGGGCGTAGTGTAGCCAGTTGAGCGCCGCATTGGGGATGGTAAAGTCGCGGCGGGTTTCCAGTGCCATGCCGGTGGCGTGGCGGTAGGCGATGTCGAGCACACCGCCATGGCAGACCACCAGTACGGTGTGTCCGGGGTGGCGCGCCGCGCAGTCGTCCATGAACCGGGTAATCCGGGACTGGAAGGTCAGCAGGCTCTCACCGGTGGCCGGGGTGAAATCCGGTTCGCGGCGGTGATAGCGGTCGAAGTCTTCCGGGTGGCGCTCGGCCGCCTCGTCATAGGTCAGCCCCTGAAACAGGCCGAAGTGGCGTTCGCGCAGCTCGGGCGTCTCGTTCAGGGGCAGTGCCTGTTGTTCGGCAACCGGCAGGGCGGTGGTGCGGGCCCGATCAAGGTCGCTGCTGTAGATCGCATCGAAGCGGACGCCGCTCAAGGCCAGCGCCGTGGCCAGTCGCTCGGCCTGTTCCCGGCCGGTCAGATTCAGCGGAATGTCGGTTTGCCCTTGCAGACGTCGCTCGGCATTCCAGGCGGTTTCGCCATGGCGCACCATGCAGACGCGGGTGAGGTGCCTGTCACTCATTACAAAATCCCTACACCAGAAATTTCACGTGCCAGATTGGCCGCGGTGTTGTCGGTCATCGCGCCAACGAAGTCCAGTACCCGCATATAGGCAAGGTAGAGACTGCCGTCGGGCGTCATGCTGTGGTTCATCAAATCCAGTGCCAGATGCTGGCGATGGCTCAAGCCGTCGGCCCCGACGGTCTCCAGCGCATGCACGGCCGGTACCAGCGCATCGAGCAGGGTGGCCAGACACGGGTAGGCGGCCAGCTCGGTGACCAGTTTGGTACGGTGACGATACACCTTGTGGCTGGCTAGCGATTTGGCTTCGATCAACGCCTGCTGGATGGCTGGCTCGCACAGATTGATCAGGTCCTTGGCCGGGAATTGGCCGGCCAGCAACGAGTCGTGGTGCAACATGAACTTGTCGGCCACTTCGGTGACGCAACGCCCCACGGCAATGCCGCGCAGCATGGCGCATTTCTGCTTGACGTCGTGAATGGCCCAGACCCGTTCATACTCGGCAAAACCGGCGAACAACGACTCGAATTCCCTGACATCGAGAATGCCGATCTCGACCGCGTCTTCCAGATCGAGAATGGCATAGCAGATATCGTCGGCCGCTTCCATCAGATAGGACAGCGGATGGCGCGACCACACCGTCTCACCCGTTTGGATCAGCCCCAGCTCGTCGGCCACGGCACGGAAGTAGGGGAGTTCGGCCTGATAAATATTGAACTTGTCTCGTTCGCGAGCCTGCGGGGTGTCGGCGGTCCACGGGTACTTGAGCAGGCAGCCCAGCGCGGCCGAGGTCAGCCGCATGCCGCCTTCGCGCACATACATCTCCAGCGTCGCCAGCATGCGCAGGCCGTGGGCATTGCCCTCGTAGGTCTCCACATCGCGCTGCTCGGCAGGCGACAGCGGGGCCAGCCAGTGACGGTTGCGCTCGGCGCGGAACCAGTCACGCAAGGCGTATTCCCCGGTATGACCGAACGGCGGATTGCCGATGTCGTGCGACAGGCAGGCCACCTGAATTACCGCGCCGATATCGTGAACGGTGTAACCCGTCGGCAACAGACCGGCGTGTTGCATCATGGTGCCGACCCGGTTGCCAAGACTGCGGCCGACACTGGCCACTTCCACGCTGTGGGTCAAACGATTATGGGTGTGATCGTTCTGGGCCAGCGGGTGCACCTGGGTCTTGCGGCCCAAACGGCGGAAAGCACTGGAAAACACTACACGGTCATGGTCGATATGGAAATCGGTCCGCAAGCCCGGCAGGCCCTCTTCGGTGGCCGGGGTGCGGGTGGCAACCACCTCGCCGTCACGTACCTTGAAACGTCGGGTCGAGAGCAGGCGCTCCCACTGCATGGAGGTCGTTGCGTTCATGAAGTCGGTCAGGACACTGGGAAAACTTCATCATAAGGCAAATCGGCGCTGAAATGGGTATTATGGGAATGTCTCTCGTTTCGTTTGCTCATTCGCCTATGACCACTGCCGAACACCTGCTGTTCCTGCTCAAGACCCGTGGCCCGCAGTCTGCCCATGCCTTGGCAGCCGTGCTGGGCATGACCGCGGTCGGGGTGCGCAAGCAATTGCTGCTGTTGGCCGAGCGCGGTCTGGCCACTTCCACCGATGAGCAACGCGGCACCGGCCGGCCCACCCGGGTCTGGTCGCTAACCGCCGACGGACAGGGGCAGTTTCCCGACCGGCATGCCGACCTGGCCGTCGACCTGCTGCGCCAGTTACGTGCCGAGTTCGGCGCCGAGGGCGTGGCACGGCTGGTGGCAGCACGGGAGCGGCAAACCGAAGCGTCCGCACGCGCCGCCCTGCAGGATGTCGCCGATCCGGCCGGACGCATTGTCAGGCTCGCCGAATTGCGTCATGCCGAAGGCTATATGGCCGAAGTGAGTCGTGGCGACGATGGCGCCTGGCAACTGGTGGAACATCACTGTCCGGTTGCCGCGGCCGCAGGCGAATGCCGGGGGTTTTGTGATTCCGAACTGGCCTTGTTTCGCCGGGTGCTCGGCGCCGAACTGGCCGTCGAGCGAACCGAGCACTTGCTGGCGGGAGGGCGGTGCTGCAGTTACCGCATCGAGCTCAAGGCTTGACACCGTTGGCGGCGAACCAGGCCAGCATGCGTGACCAGCCGTCGCGGGCTGTGTCGGCCAGATAGCTTGGCCGGTAATCGGCATTGAAGGCGTGGCCGGCTTCCGGGTAGACCACGATCTGGCTGCGGCTGTGCGCCTTGGCCAGTGCCTGCTGCATCGGCTGTACCTGACTGTCGAGCGGAATCCCGCTGTCCTTGCCGCCATATAAACCCAGCACCGGTGTCGTCAGCGTCGCGGCGAGATCAAGTGCTTGGCGCGGTGTAACCGGGTTGCGCGCACCGTCCAGCCGGCCATACCAGGCCACTCCGGCCTTGAGGCTGCTGCGTTGTGCGGCATACAACCAGACGATCCGGCCTCCCCAGCAAAAGCCGGTCATGCCCGCCCGGCTGTCGTCGCCGCCATGCGCCGCGCCCCAGGCCAGCGTGGCATCCAGATCCTCCAGCACTTGCGCGTCCGGTACCTTGCTGACAATGCTCGACATCAACACGGCGATATCGCTGACCTTGGCCGGATCGCCTTGCCGGAAATACAACTCCGGGGCAATGGCGAAGTAGCCTTGATGGGCCAGTCGCCGGCACAGATCCTGAATATGGGCATGCACGCCAAAGATTTCCTGCACCACCACGATGATGGGCAAGAGTCCGCTGTGGCCATCGGGACGCGCCAGATAGGCCGGTAGCGTGCCGTCCTTGCGGGGAATGCCGACCCGGTCTTCAATGAGACCCTTGGCGTCGGTCAAGATGGTATCGGCGGTGACCGGCTGTGTGGCGAGGGCAAAACTGCCGGCCAGTGCGCCAAGCGAGGCGCGGCGGCCGGGATCGGGGTTGGGGTGTGTCATGGGCGGCGGGGCGGGGTGTCGTTAACGTCGAAGGGGTCGGTGCTTTCATCGCCGGCCTCGACCGGCAAGGCGCAGAAGCCATTCACCTCGCTGGAGGGCTTTTCCAGCAGCATGACGATGCCGGTATTCAAGGCACCCAGTGCCCAGGTCACCAACATGAACAAGGTATAAGCGGCACGTTTGTCCTCGAACAGTTGCACGCCGTGCAGTTTGAGTTCAAACGGGTCGAAAACGGAAAAGAACGCTGTCGTGGCCAGACAGGCAATCATGAACGACGGCCACAGCAGCAGGATGGCTCTTTGCATGGTGTTTCCCCGAAAGTCGCATGACTTGAGAATAGCCAAGCCGTCGGCAAAAAGCAAAACCCGCATGTCATTGCCTGATCAGTCGAACAGGGTGCGCGCTCCCTCGAAACGGGCCGCGAAATAGCTGTTGTCCAGCCGGTCGACGCGAATGCTGCTATTGGTGCGCGGCGCATGGACGAACTTGCCGTCCCCGATATAAATGCCCATATGGGAGAACGAGCGTCCCAGCGTATTGAAAAACACCAGATCGCCGACCTGCATGCCCGAGGTGGACACCGGGCGTGCCAGCGTGGCGATCTGGGCGGCATTGTGCGGCAGGCTGATGCCGACCGCGTTGCGGTAGATGTAGCTGACCATGCCGCTGCAGTCGAGACCGGCTTCCGGGTTGTTGCCGCCGAAGCGGTAATTGAGATCCAGCATCCCCAGCGTATACATGAGGATTTCGCGACCGGCGCCATCCGCCTTGATGCCCGACAAGGCAATCGTGCGGTCAGGCCGCACGGCAGCGCTCTTGCGCGGTGGCGGGCTCGAGCAGGCGGCCAGCAACAGGATGAGGCTGCACAGGGCAGCATGACGCAAAGTCGCGATGCGCATGATCATTTTTCCCGTGATTCGAGGTCTTCCCAACGCGCCAGCTTGTCCAGCAATTCGAGTTCGATGGCGTCGATGCGGTCTTGCCAGCCACGTGCCTCCAGCGGGGCGTCGCGGAAGCAGGTCGGGTCCAGCAGCTTTTCGGTGAGCATGGCCTGCTCGGCTTCCAGCGCCGCAATGGTGTCGGGCAGGGCGGCCAGTTCCCGCGTTTCATTATATGACAACTTGTTGCGTGAAGAGCGCGGCTTGTCCTGACGGGCCTTGGCCGGTTCGCCGGCGCTCGGGCGGGGCGCTTCTTTGGGGGCCATGGCCGCCATGCGTTGCTTGGCATCGAGCCAGTCCTGATAGCTGCCCGGCGACTCTTCCAGCCGGCCGTCGCCTTCGAAGGCGATGACCTGGGTCACCACATTGTCGAGGAAGGCCCGGTCGTGGCTGACGAGGAATACCGTGCCGCTGTAGCCGGTCACCAGTTCTTCCAGCAATTCCAGCGTATCGATATCCAGGTCGTTGGTCGGCTCGTCCAGCACCAGCACATTGGCCGGGCGGGTGAACAGTCGCGCCAGCAACAAGCGGTTGCGTTCGCCGCCGGACAGTGAGCGGACCGGGCTGCGGGCTCGTTCCGGCGAGAACAGGAAGTCCTCCAGATAGCTCATCACATGTTTGCGCGTGCCGCCGATGTCGAGGAATTCGTTGCCCTGGCTGATGATGTCGGCCACCGAGGCGTTTTCATCGAGCTGTTCGCGGAACTGGTCGAAGTAGGCAATCTGCAGATTGGAGCCTTGCTTGAGGCTGCCGCTGTCCGGCGCGAGTTCGCCGAGAATCAGTTTCAGCAAGGTGGTCTTGCCGGCACCGTTGGGGCCGACGAGACCGATCTTGTCACCACGCAGGATGCGGCTGGTGAAGTCGCGGATAATCACCTTGTCGCCGAAGGCTTTGCTGACATGTTCCAGTTCGGCCACCAGCTTGCCGGAGCGTTCGCCGGCACTGAGCTGGAAGTTGATCTGGCCGACCCGCTCACGACGGGAGGCCCGTTCGCGGCGTAGCGCTTCGAGGCGGCGCACCCGTCCCATATTGCGGGTGCGGCGGGCTTCCACACCACGGCGGATCCACACTTCTTCCTGGGCATGAAACTTGTCGAAAATGCGGTTTTGTTCTTCTTCGACCGCCAGCTCTTCCGCCTTGCGTTCCTGATAGGCGGTGAACGAACCGGGGTAGCTGCGCAGGATGCCGCGATCCAGTTCGATGATGCGGGTGGCCACGCTGTCCAGAAAGCGCCGGTCGTGGGTAATCAATAGCACGCTGCCGGCGTAGTTCTTCAGCAGGCTTTCCAGCCAGACGATGGCCGAGATGTCCAGATGGTTGGTCGGTTCGTCCAGCAATAGCACGTCGGGCTTGGCCGCCAGCGCACGGGCCAGCGCAACACGTTTTTTCCAGCCACCGGACAGGTCGGAGATCAGACTGTCGGGCGGCAGGTCAAGATGGCTCAGTGTGGAGGCGATCAGGTTGTCGAACTGCCAGCCGTCGCGGGCCTCCAGTTCGTGCTGGATCGGCGCGAGTTCGGCCAGCAGCGCTTCATGGTCGGCGCTGTCATCCTGCAGGCGGCGGGTCAGGCTGTGGTAGCGGGTCAGCAACAGCTTCAGCTCGCCCAGCCCTTCGGCCACCGCTTCGAATACGGTGTGGCCGGGATCGAATTCCGGCTCCTGGGGGACGTAGGCGATCCGCACATCGCCCTTGATATTGATCCGGCCGTCATCGAGCGCCACGGTGCCGGCAATGGCCTTGAGCAGGGACGATTTGCCTGCGCCATTGCGGCCGATCAGGCCAACGGTTTCACCGGGCTCCAGAGAAAAATCCACCTGATCCAGAAGAGCGTGGTGACCAAAGGCCAGTGCGGCCTGTTCGACGGTAATGAGTGCCATGGAATGAAAAACTGTCTATCAGTGTGAGACGACGGAACCGGATTGTAGCACGAGGCGGCGGTTTGCCCTTCGCGGCCGAGCGGGGTAGCTGGTACAATGCGCGGCTAAATCTCTTGGAAGGATATGCCATGTACTTTGTCGATCGATCTGTGGCGGTCATCAAACCCCGTGCCCCGTTTCTGGAATGGCTCAACGCGGTTCCCGACAACGATATGGATCTGACTCTGGACAGTCTGCGCAGCGATTGCACCGTGATTCTCATGCCGGAATTCACCGACCCGGAAGAAGGCGTGGGCTATATCGACGAGATTTACGAACAACTGTTCCGCATGGAGCTGGCCAGCTGGTACGAAGACGAGGCCCTGTGGCCGACCGACCGTTCGCTCAAGGCGTTCTGGGAATGGTTCGACGTGGAAATCCACTCGACACTGATCGATAGTGTCGAGGGTGATCTACGCAACTACCCTGCCGGAGAAGTCTGACAAACAACCGCGAGCCCGGCTTCATCCTGCCGCTGGAGCCTTCGCGTGGCTTGCGCCGGCTGGTGTATCTGGCCGCCGCGTGTGCGGCGCTGGTGTTGCCGGCCGGCCCGGCGTGGTTGCTGGTGCCTGTCGCTGCATGGCTGGCGCTGAATGCCGATCGGCGTGGCGTCTACTCCCGGCGTCCGGACCGCATCATCGTGCGACGCGGCGCCTTGCTGCTGGGCTATGGCCCCTTCGAGGTGCCGGGCGAGCTGGAGGGCAGTTCGGTGGTCTGGTCGTTTCTCTGTGTCCCGGCGATTCGCATCGAAGACCGGGTGGTGCGGTTTGCCATCTGGCCGGACTCGGGGGATGCCGACTTGCGTCGTCGCTTCCGGGTCTATGTGAATTGGTACCCCGATAGTCGTAAAGAGTGAAAAATGAATCCGCAATCGTTTACCCGACTTGATCAGTGGCTCGGCTGGCTGGAAGGCCTCCATGCCAAAACCATCGACCTGGGCCTGGAACGTGCCGGCAAGGTGCGTGACGCCATGGCCTTGTTCCCGAGCGTTCCGGTCGTCATGGTCGGCGGCACCAACGGCAAGGGCTCGGTCAGCGCCATGCTGTCCACCATGCTGGAGCGTGCCGGCTACAAGGTCGGTACCTATACCTCGCCGCATATCCTGCGTTACAACGAGCGGGTGGCGATCAATATGGTGCCGGTCGACGATGAGCGGCTGATGGCCGCGTTCCTGGCGGTCGAAGCCGCGCGGGGCGAGGTATCGCTGAGCTACTTCGAGTTTGGTACGCTGGCGGCCGTGCAACTGTTCATGACCGAGCAGGTCGACGTGATGGTGCTGGAAGTCGGGCTGGGCGGACGGCTGGATGCGGTCAACCTGTTCGACCCTGAAGTGTCGGTGGTGGTGTCGGTGGATATCGATCATCAGGCCTTTCTCGGCAATGACCGGGAAAGCATCGGTTTCGAGAAGGCGGGTATCTACCGGCCCGGCAAGGCGGCCATCTGCGCCGATCCGTTCCCGCCGCTCAGCCTGGTGGAGCATGCCAAAAAGATTGGTGCCGAGCTGAAACGGGTCGGGCAGGACTTTTCTCATACCCGTATGGACAACCAGTGGTCCTTCCATATGGGTGACCATCACCGCCATGCTTTGCCCCTGCCGGCCTTGCGCGGCAGCTACCAGCTGGACAATGCGACCGCGGCGCTGGCGGTGCTGGACTGTCTGTCGTCGGTCTTGCCGGTGGATCAGGGCTCCATCAAGCGCGGCTTGCTGGAAGTGGACTGGCCGGGTCGTTTCCAGGTCATTCCGGGACGACCGGTGGTGGTGTTGGACGTCGGCCACAATCCGCACGCGGTGCGTGCCATGGTGGGCAATCTGCGCCGTCTGGCGTTTGCCGAAAACCGTTATGCGGTGTTCTCCATGCTGGAGGACAAGGATATCGACAGCGTGCTGGCGCTGGTGCGGGAGGATTTCGATGGCTGGTTCGTCGGCGGACTGGACATGCCGCGTGGCCAGAGCGGCGTGAAAATTGCCGAACGCCTCGCCGCAGCAGGGATTCGCGGGGTGCAGGCCTTCGATTCCGTGACACAGGCATGGCAAGCTGCCTTATCGACCGCCTCGGAGAATGATAGAATCGTGGTTTTCGGATCATTCCATACTGTCGCGGAGGTCATGGCCGCGCGACAGACGCAACCTTGAGGAAGGCATGGCAGGACTTTCAGCCCAAGAAGAATTGTTGATACTGCGCAAGCGTGCACGCCGTCGCCTGGTCGGTGCGGTCGTGATCGTGCTGGTGTCGGTGTCGGCAATGCTCAAGGTGATTCACAGTGTGCCCGACCAGCCGATGAAGCCGGAGTCGATCGTTATCGCCGGTGAAGCCTCCGCGCCTGCCGTTGCGCCGGCGCAAGCTGCCTCGGCGCCCAAGGCGCATGTTGCGGCCAGCGGTAGCGAGACCGAGTTGCCGCCGCCGGTGACAACGCCGGGTACCGAGTTGCCCGCGTCGCTGGCCTCGGTGGCGGATGCCCAGCCCGAGACCGCACGCCCGGCTGCCCGGCCAACCGCCTCGGCGGCCATCGCCAAAAAACAGCCTGCCTCGGCCGCCCGTGCCGAACCCAAACCGGCTGACAAGCCTCAGGACAAGCCCGCCGACAAACCGGCTCCGCGCAAAGTGGATCCGGCCGCTATTCTGGAAGGGCGGGTCGATGGTGAAACCGGCCAGCATGCCGACCCTGCCGCCAAAACCAAGGGCGATGCCAAATTTGAAATCCAGCTGGCGGCGCTCTCCGACAGTGCCAAGGTCGACGCCTTGCGCGGCAAGCTGGCGGCGGCCGGTGTGACGGCCCGTTTCAACAAGGTCGAGACCAGCAAGGGGCCGGTGACGCGGGTGCGCGTCGGTCCGTTCCCCAATCGTGAAGCGGCCGATGCCGCCTTGCGCAAACTGGCCCGTGCCGGCGTGACCGGCATTATCGTGAGTCGTTGACCGCCATGACGTATTTTGATTACGCCGTCCTCGCCATCCTCGCCGGTTCCGCCGTGATTGCCACGGTGCGTGGTCTGGTGGCCGAGGTGTTGTCGCTGGGTGCCTGGCTGGTCGCCTTCTGGTGTGCCAAGGAGTTCGCGCCGACGATCTCGGCCTTTATCCCGAGCGAAGTGCCGACCGAAGGCTTGCGGCTGGTGGCGGCCTTCGTTCTCTTGTTTTTCCTGGTCTGGCTGATGAGCGCATTATTGCGGGTCACCCTGACCGGTCTTCTCGACGCGACCGGACTTGGCGGGGTCAACCGCCTGTTCGGAACGCTGTTCGGCATCGCGCGGGGAGGCGTGCTGGTGGTCATGCTGGTCATGATTGCCGGGCTGACAGACATACCGCAGTCGCCCATGTGGCGCAATGCGGTGTTGTCGCCACCGTTGGAGAGGGTGGCGACGATGCTGAAACCCTGGTTGCCGAAGATGTTGGCAGACAACATACGGTACTCGGGATGAATCAGGTGAAAAGGCGGTGTATCTTGATATCTTTACTTCAAGATTCCCGCCTTTTTCTTTTGCTTGCAGTCAGGAAGTAGGGAAGAGACACGATGTGCGGAATTCTCGGAGTGGTCGGCCAATCGCCGGTTAATCAATTGCTCTATGATGGTCTTCAGGTCCTGCAGCACCGGGGTCAGGACGCAGCCGGTATCGTTACGGCTTCGGGCAAGACATTTCACATGCACAAGGGCAGCGGCATGGTGCGCGACGTGTTCCGTACCCGCAATATGCGCTCCCTGAACGGCAATGCCGGTATTGCCCATGTGCGCTATCCGACCGCCGGGTCGGCCTCCAATCTGGCCGAGGCGCAACCGTTTTACGTCAACTCGCCCTTCGGCATCGTGCTGGCGCATAACGGCAACCTGACCAATACGGACGAATTGAAGGCGGACATGTACCGCCACGACCTGCGTCACATCAACACCAACTCCGATTCGGAAGTGTTGCTCAACGTGTTTGCCCACGAAATCGCCCAGCGCGTTGAAGGCTTCGACCTGACGCTGGATGCGGTCTTCGGGGCGATCGAAGCCGTGCACCGCCGGGTGAAGGGCGCCTATGCCGTGGTGGCCTTGATTGCCGGCTACGGTCTGGTGGCCTTCCGCGATCCCTACGGGATTCGTCCGCTGGTCATCGGGACCAGCGAATTCAATGGCAAGACCGAGTATATGTTTGCATCCGAGTCGGTGGCGCTGGACGGCTCCGGCTTCAGTCTGTTGCGCGACGTGCAGCCGGGTGAGGGAGTATTTGTCAGCTTTTCCGGGGACTTCCATGCCCGTACCTGCTGCCAGAATGCGCGCCTGGCGCCCTGCCTGTTCGAGTATGTCTACTTTGCCCGTCCGGACTCGATCATCGACGGAGCGTCGGTGTACCAGTCGCGCCTGGTGATGGGCGAGAAGCTGGCGGAGAAGGTGCGTCGCGTCTTGCCGGAAATCGATATCGATGTGGTAATGCCGATTCCCGATACCAGCCGGCCCAGTGCCTTGCAGTTGGCCAATCATCTGGGGCTGCCGTATCGCGAAGGTTTCATCAAGAATCGCTATATCGGCCGGACGTTCATCATGCCGGGGCAGGCGGTGCGCAGCAAATCGGTGCGCCAGAAACTCAATCCGGTCGCCTGCGAGTTCCGTGGGCGCAATGTGCTGCTGGTGGATGACTCCATCGTGCGTGGCACGACCTCGAAGGAAATCGTGCAGATGGCGCGTGATGCCGGCGCGAAAAAGGTCTATTTCGCCTCAGCCGCGCCTGCCGTCCGTTTCCCCAACGTCTATGGTATCGACATGCCGACCCGTGTCGAACTGTTGGCCACCGGACGTACCGAGGCGGAAATTGCCGCCGAGATCGGTGCCGATGCAGTGATCTATCAGGATCTGGATGCTTTGCGCGAGGCGGTGCACAGTGTCAATCCGGCGCTGTTTGACTTCGAAACTTCGTGCTTCGATGGCAGCTACATCACCGGGGACATCACCGAAGCCTATCTTGACGCGATCGAATGTGCCCGTGCCGCGGTCAAACCGGCCACGGCGGCGGAAGAGTCCGGCTCGCAGTTCATCGACCTCAATCTCAATGTGGCCGAGCAGAACCTGATCTGATCGCCACCTTGCCGTAGCGGGCCTGACCGACGTGCTTCGGGTCAGGCCCGTTGTCTTTTTCAGGTCGCCCAGGTGTTGCGCGCCGGTCTATGCTGAAAGACAGCTTGCAACGGGGCGATCGTTGCGTTTAATGCTTACGCCGTACAATATTATTGTAATATAAGCAATTACCCTGCTATGCAGGGATCATCTGTTGACTCACGCGACTTCACTAACACCAAGGAAACGGCATGACGGAAGTGGTCAAGCACCGTGGCAGGGGGGCATTGCTCGGTTTGGCATTGGGTGATGCGCTGGGAACCACCCTTGAATTCACTCGCCGCGACAGTGTTGAGCCACTCGCCGACATGGTCGGGGGCGGGCCTTTTGCGCTGGCGCCCGGCGAGTGGACCGATGATACCTCGATGGCGCTGTGTCTGGGCTACAGTCTGGTGGCGTGTCGCGGCATGGACTCGCTGGATCAGTTGCAACGCTACCTGCGTTGGCGCGACGAGGGGTATTGCTCCGTCACCGGCCGTTGCTTTGATATCGGTCTGACCGTGAATGCGGCGCTGATGCGTTTTGCCAGCGACCCGCAGCCCTATCCCGGCCTGACGCGCGAGGACAGTGCCGGCAACGGCAGTCTGATGCGGCTGGCTCCGGTGGCTCTGTACTTTCATCCAGACAAGTTTCCCGATCCGGCCCATGCCATGAAGGCGGCCGTGGACTCGTCGCGCACCACCCACGCAGAACCTCGCTGTCTCGATGCCTGCCGGGTCTATGCCTGGATGCTGCACGCGGCGCTGGCCGGGGAAGGGCGTGACGGCGTATTCAATAGTCGTGCCTTGCTGGCGGCATGTCCCGATCTGCATCCGGAGGTCCACGCGATTGTGGCGGGCAGTTATCGCGACAAGCACCGTGACGATATTGTCAGCACGGGCTACGTCGCGCATTCACTGGAAGCCGCGCTGTGGAGCGTATGGAATAGCAATGACTTTCGGGAGGGTGCGTTGCTGGCGGCCAATCTCGGCGGCGATGCGGATACCATTACGGCGATTTATGGCCAATTGGCCGGTGCGCTGGTTTCGCCGGCCGGCTTGCCGAAAGACTGGCTCGGGGTATTGGCCTGGCGCGACCGTATCGTGCAGCTGGCCGACGACCTCTATTACGGCTGAGCGGCCGTGTCGACGCACTCAAAACCAAAGGCGGCGGGATGGCGGCGTACCTGACGGGTGGCGGGAACCTTGCGCAACATCCATAGCATCAGCCCGTCCGGCGCGGCAATGGCCAGCATCAGGGCCGACCAGGCCAGCAGGGGCGCACTGCCGGTGGCATAGCCGCCCAGCAGCGGGATCACCCCGGTGATGATGGCCGGCAGAGCCAGCGAGCAGCGGTAGTCCCGCAACTCAATGGCGGTCTGAGCCGACAGGCGTTGTCGCCAGGTGGTGTCGGGGCTGTCCGCCATGAGTCTGACCAGTTGGCGAACCAGTAGCCGGCTGCCCAGCAAGGCCAGAATGACGATGACCAGACGTCCGGCATCGATCGCGCGGAATCCCATCTCGAAAATGTTCACGCCGTAAACCAGTTTGCCGGATGCCATGATCAGCGCCGGCGGAAGCAGACTCAGGGGCAGGGCAATGGCCAGCGTGGTGCCCTGGCTCAGTTGGCGCGACAGGGGGGTATTCGGGGGGCGACTTTCGGACATGGCCTCTCCATTGGCAAGAGCGCCATGATAGCGGCAGAATGCCCGGTTGACCATGCCAATGCCCTCGTCATTGCCGGTGTGGTCAGTCCGCCTGCGAGTAAAGAGCGATCACTTCGGCTTCGGTCAGCGTCTGGCTCGTGCCGGCAAACGCATACCAGTCCGGCTTTTTGTCGATATAGATCTGGTGATGGAGCTCAAGCCTGGCCCCGGGAAACAGTCCTGCGGCGATATAGTGGTCGCCGGAGGGCAGGCCGTGATAGAACAGGTGGGTGCCACACTCGCTGCAAAAGGCCCGTTCGGCCCAGTCGGAGGAGCGGTAGCGCTTGATCCTGTCCTCGCCTTCGATCACCAGCGTTTTACCGCCGGCCACGCTCAGGAACGGTCCCCCTCCCCATTGGCGACACATGCCGCAATGGCAGGCTCCGGCATGCGGGTCCCACTGTTGCAGATGCAGGGTGACGGCACCACATAAACACTGTCCGGCAAGTTTGTCTTGCGAGGTCATCGGTCGCTCTTTCATGAAAATGGATCGGTCCGGTGGTGTGGCGACAGTCCTTCATGCCACTCGCATTGATACTGTACACTATCAAAGGCGCGGTCAAGCCCTATCGTATCCGACTGGAGTGTCCGTGCCCATTTCACAGGAAAACCATCATGACACACACACCGTCCCGCCCGGCCTATACCCGGCTGGCCAGCACCTTTTCCCGCCTGCACCGCCTCGGCCATCTGGCCAGTCTGGCCCATTGGGACCAGGCGGCCATGATGCCGCCCAAAGGCAACGATGCGCGTGGGGCCGCTCTGGCCGAGCTCGATGTGCTGATGCACGGCATGATGACCGCGCCGGAACTGGCCGGACTGTTGGCCGAGGCCGACACGGAGAGCGTAGGCGAGTTCGAACGCGCCAATCTGAGTGAAATGCGCCGTGCCTGGGAGCGCGCCAATGCCCTGCCGGCCAGTCTGGTGGAAGCGCAGGCGCTGGCGCACTCGCGTTGCGAACATGCCTGGCGCAGTCAGCGTCCGGCCAACGATTGGGCCGGGTTTCGCGAGAATTTGCGGGAAGTGGTGCGGCTGTCCCGGGAAGAAGGGCAGCGTCTGGCCGGACTGGGTGGCGGCAGTGTCTATGAGGCGCTGATGAATAAATACGAGCCGGGCATGCGCTGTGACCGTCTCGATGCCGTGTTCGGCGCCATGCGCGACTGGCTGCCGGACCTGATCGCCCGGATTCGCGACAAGCAGGCCGGCGAGACCGTGGTGGCCGCACAGGGGCCGTTCCCGATCGAGACGCAACGTGCGCTGGGTCTGGACGTGATGGAGATGCTGGGCTTCGATTTTGCCGCCGGGCGGCTGGATGTCAGCAACCACCCCTTCTGCGGCGGGGTACCGGAAGATGTCCGGATCACCACACGCTATGAAGAGGGTGATTTCCTGCAGAGTCTGCTGGGCATCATCCATGAAACCGGCCATGCCCGTTACGAGCAGAACCTGCCGCGCGAGTGGCTGGGGCAGCCGGCGGGGCTGGCGCGCTCGATGGGGATTCATGAAAGCCAGAGTCTGTCCTTCGAGATGCAGCTGGGGCGCAGTCGCGGTTTTCTGGGGTTGTTGGCACCGCGTTTGCGTGCCCGCTTTGGCGATCAACCGGCCTTCGAAACCGAAAACCTGATTCGCCTGTGTACCCGTGTCGAGCCGGGTTTCATTCGGGTCGATGCCGACGAGGCCAGTTATCCGGCGCATGTGATTCTGCGTTACGAGATCGAGCGGGCGCTGATGGACGGCGATATCGAGGTCGATGATATCCCGGCGCTGTGGGATGAAAAGATGAGCCGTTATCTCGGTGTGGATACTCGCGGCAACTATCGCAACGGTTGCATGCAGGATATTCACTGGACCACGGGCGGCTTTGGCTATTTCCCCAGCTATACCCTGGGTGCGTTGTATGCGGCGCAGTATTTCGCCACCTTGCGCACCGCCACGCCGGACCTTGACCAACGGATTGTCAATGGCGAGTTGTCGGTGGTGTTCGACTGGTTGAAGGACGCGATCTGGTCGCAGGCCAGCCGCTGGAGCACCGCCGAACTGGTCGAGCGTGCCACCGGTGAAGCGCTGGACCCGCGGCATTTCCGTGCCCATCTCGAAGCGCGTTATCTGGGTGGTGTCGCATGAAGCAGCGGATTGCCTTGTTGTCGCTGCTGGTCGATGACTATGACCGGGCGATTGACTGGTATACCCGGGTGCTGGGGTTTACCTTGAGCGAAGATACCGATCTGGGCGGCGGCAAACGCTGGGTGCGTGTCACCCCGCCAGGCGACGAGGGGGCCGGCTTGTTGCTGGCCCGGGCCACGGCACCGGCCCAGACAGCGGCCATCGGCAATCAGTCCGGAGGCCGGGTATTTTTGTTCCTGCATACCGATGACTTCTGGCGGGATTACCGGCGCTATCAGGCGGCAGGCGTGCAGTTTGTGGAAAATCCGCGGCAGGAAGCGTATGGCACGGTGGTGGTGTTCGAGGACCTGTATGGCAATCGCTGGGACTTGCTGGAACTGGCCGGTGACGATCCGGTCGGGGTAGCCCACATCTCTTGAAAAACGTCGGAGGCGTCATCCTGGGTGCAGAAGGTCAAGGATGTCGCCCCCGGAACACGGCCATTAGGCTTGATTCAACGTCTCTGGCTGCAAACAGTCCCACTTTGGAAACAGGTGACGGAATGATTCCAGCGCAGTGCGCCACTGTTCGGCGGTGGTGCATTGGGTCTGCAGGTTGGCCAGGTTGTCGAGGAGGGTCTTCCCGTCAGGGACCCTGGCTAATTCGCCAGCATGATCCTTAAGAATGTTGCAGAACATTGTTTCTAATCTTGCAAGGTCCTTGGCAAGGGCATTTTCCATATGCACCATGTGGTCCTGCCTACTCCCGTCCCATGAACACCCGAAATCGATAATTCGCACTTCTCCTCGCTTGTTGATCACGATATTGCCGGCATGCAAATCATTGTGGGCGATATTGTTTTCATGCAGGTAGGTAACACCACGGCAGACTTGGTAGAAAATCGCCAGCGACTCTCCCAGTGTGAAATATGGAGTAAATGTCAGGCCGTTGCGTTGAAGTTCTTCTATCGTTAATGTGTAGTTATTCTTGTGTTTGTTCTTGTATTTCTTGGTGTATTTCTTCAGGTGCTCGATAGGGTTGTAGGTTCTTTTGCAGTGTTTGAATATATCTTTCGCCAGATGACTTGTTTTGCTGCTGAAGTGGGAGAAAAGTCCGAGTAAATCAAAATCAAGCACGAAATCTTCATCGATTCCCGTCGATTTTGCTTTTTCAAGATACTCTTGCAAGGTAAAGCGCATCCCGAGTTTGGCATATTCCTGTGTGCCAAGGCAATTTTCCAGCCGGGCTTCAGGGTCATAATTTGCCATTATTGCATGATTCTTCAGATGATCCAGAAACGTGTATATGTTGGGTTTTTTTTTAGTTTGCCCGGTATTGAGGTGGAACCGGGCTTTGACGGCATTCATGTCAACGTTGGGCAACTTTTCTTTGCACGTATTAATCAAATCCTCGAAGCGGATATTTTTGGCGCCACGGGTGCTTGCCAGCTCTTGATAAACGTTAATGATGCTTTGATAATGATTTGTCAACGGCCGCTGGATGCTATAGTTTTTGCAATTTATTTTTATTTTATGCAAGTATTTTAGTAGCTGTTTGTAGTCACTTCTTGTTTGGATCGTGCTAAGGAGTGTGCCGCCGTCCGTCATCAATAATACGTTTTGCGCGACTTCGCTTTTCAGCGCATGGATCACGTTGGGGTGATCGAGTTTCTTTATGATGCGAGATTCTTTGTTAATCGCTTCCGTGGCGAGGGAGGGGTCTGCGCAATGAGTCGTTTTTTCGATGACCTGGAAAGCGGCAATCGCAGACATTTCGCGTTCAAGTTTGGCCGCGTTGCTTTCCCCTTCTGTGGGAGTCTGGGCATTTTTCTCGAGTTGAAGGAAACAACGTTTCCCTGTGCCATATGCCCCGCTTCCCAGCAGCTCCGGCATACTGTGTTCTGCAGAGGAAAACGCCTTTGGTTCAGAGATGCTGGCTTTATCAATGCCGCGGGGACGCGTACTGGAGTTTGTTGCCGAACTCAACGTCTTGCCGAGTGTTGGTTCGGTAGCGCCAGCTTGCAATTTTTGCAGCTGTTTCAGCACTGCGCCCTTGAACGAATCTGGAAACAATAATGTCATTGAGGGGCTCGTAGGGGGGCGAAAGGAGGCCAGTGTGGCAGCGATGCCCGGCCACGGATTTCATTTATCGCTGCTATGGCCTGACCCGACATACACGTCACTTCAATGGCTCTGGGTAGCAGGGCGCAGAGTCTGGCCGGTCGTGGCTGTGGGGGCGTGAGCGAGAACGGCGCAGGCTATGCATGGCCTGCGTTGTCCTTCGACAAGAACAAGGTGCTTAAATATGTCCGTGCCAATTCCCTTTTTACCCCTTTTGAATGAAAATAGCCGTTCGGACTCGTTGAGGAAGCCTGATGTTCAAACGCCTGCTGTCTCTCATTGGCGATAAACTGCCGTTTTCTGCCGACGCGCGTACTGAAACGCCGGTCGCCGCTCCCCCCGCACGCTCTGCCGTGCCGATGGTGCAACTGCCTTTGCCGCCGGCGCCGGTACCGGCTCCTCCCGAACCGCTGACTGACCCTGCCTTGCTGACCCCGATGCCCGCGCCGGCACCGGTGCCCGACGACGTGACCCGTACCACGGTATCGGATGCCTACGGGCGCGAACTGGCGCTGGCGCGCAGTGAGTGGCGCGACAAGGTGGTCAAGGCCAATCTCGAACGCTACCGCAATGATGCCGAGTCTTTGTGTACCCTGATTCTCGAAGCGCTGGAAGAGGGCTTCGAGGAAGAATTGCCGGATGCCGCGGCGCGGCTGGTGGAGATTGATGACAAGCCGGCTCGCGCCCATGTGGTGCATGCCCGGGTATTACTGGTCAATGGTCGGCCCGACGAGGCCGAGGCGACTTTGCGCGACGGCATGACCAAGATCGGCGAAGATCCGGAGTTGCTGGACTGGTTGGCCAACGTACAGCTGAGCCGTGGTGAAAAGGCCCGCGCCTGCGCCACGCTTTGGCAGGCGGTGGAAATCGAGCCTGGCAAGGAGCGTGTCGACCTGTTGCTGGAACTGGAAAAGGCCGGCTCGGAAGCCGGTTATCGCCATGCCCTGGAACGGGTTGCCGTACTCCCCGGTGCGTGGCGGGTGGTGCTGATGTTGGCGCATCAGGAATTCCATGCCGACGAGGATAGCGTGGCCTTGGGGCGTATCGACCGTTTGCTGGCCGAGCGTCCGCTGCGGCCCGAGGTTGATGAGGCCATCGTCGCCTTGTTGGTGGCCAACGGACAGGATGATGCCTTGCTGGCGCGTTTTGTGTCCCGCTACGACGCGTTGGTGCATTCCGATGCCCTGCTGGAGAGCGTGCTGCAGCTGTGCCACAAGGAAGAGCGCTGGCGTGATGGTCTGGCGCTGGTGGCCCGCCGCGATGCCGCGCAGGTGCGGGTGATCAATCCGGTTATCGATACGCTGGCCGAAGTGTTCACCGGCATGCGCAATGCCGCCGAACCGCCGCCGGTCGACAAACCCGCTGCGCCGCAGGCCAAGGTCGCACCGGTGGCATCGCCTTCTGCTGCTCCCGTCTCCCCCGCGGTAGCGGCCCCGGTCGAGCCGACGCCTGCCGAAGCGGCGCCACCCCGTTTGGTGGCCAATGCCGATTCGGTAACCTTGGTCGAGCCGGTGTGGAGTCTGGGCTTGTCCAAGCCGGAATGGCTGCTGCAGCCCAAGCCGGCGCATGCACCGGTCGCGGTGTTCTTCAATCTGGCTCAGGCCGGCGGCGCACGTATCGCCCGCGATGATGAAACGGCGCGTCTGTCACGTGCGATTCCGCTCTACCTCGCCGAAGCGACCCATTTCTGGACCGATTATTCGATTCGCGCCCAGTTCCCGCTGGTCAAGGGCAGTGGCCCGATGGTGCCGTCGGTGGAGCCGGATGGCGCGAGCCTGTGCGATAGCTTGCCGGGCAATGTTCCGTCCTTTGTCACCGGGACCATTGCCGAAGAGGCGGAGGGGTGGTCGGTGACCATCAATCTGTGGGATCGCATGAGTCGCAAGGTCTTGCAAAGCGATACCGTCCTCGTGCCGCGCACCGGGCAGGGTAAAGTCGTGCAGGGTCTGGAAGAACGTTTGCTGCGCAAGATGGGGGCCATGCGTCGCCAACCGCACGATGGATGCTATCTGCGTCCTCCGGTGGAGGTGATGGACTCGTATCTTGCCATGCAGTCGCGTTCGTTCATGCAGGCCTTGCTGGCCGCCGGTCAGGCAGCACCCGAGGCGGTGCGCGACGAGCGGCAGTTGCTGGAAGATCCGCTGGCCTTGCTCAAGGCCTGGCCATGGTCGGATGTCCCCGGCATCCACTTCCTGTCGACCTTGGGTCTGGCCATCGAATGCCGTTCCCCGCTGGTTCCGGAGTATGCCGAACGCAGTATGGCGCTATTGGAAGAAGCCCGTGCCTCCCGTTCACTGGTGGCACGTCTGGCTCCGTTTGTGTGGCACATCTATGGCCACGAGGCGTTGTGGGAAGCCAATGGCGGGCTCAACCCGTCGGGGCAGAGCCACGCTTACCGGCAATGGCTCGCCCGTGTCGCGGCACGGGCGCGGGCCTGAGTGTTCTTAACGAGGCTGGGTGAGCACCGTGAGTTCGCCCAGCTCACCCAAGGCCACGCCCAGCGTGGTACTGGCCGGAGTGGTGATGACGCCGGCCCATGAGCCGGTGATCACGGCTTGGCCCGCCTCGAGGCCAATGCCGTTTTCAAGAAGAAACCCGACCAGCCAATAGAGCGGCAGGCGCGGGTTGCCATCCGGATGCCGTGCCGGCCGTGTCGACGCGCTGCCATTGATCGTTAGTGTCAGCTGCGTGATCCGGTTTGGATCGCAAGTAGCGGCCTCCGGTCCCAACACCATACCGTCATTGAATAGCTGGTCGGCCAGCAGTTCGGCAAACGGTAGTCCGGCACTCGCCTGATACCGGCTGTCCACCAACTCCAGCGCTAATCTCACTTCGACAATGGCCGCATCGATTTCGTCGTTGCGGTAGGGGATGTCGCGGACCGGCAGCGCCTTGCCCAGGATATAGGCCACTTCCGGTTCTATGCGGGCCTGCCCGTTGCGAGAGGTCACTTTGGCATAGCCTTCGCGGTAAATCCGGCTGGCCATGATCGGTGCGAACACCAGGTTGCCGCCCGCCGGCAAACCGCATTTCCAGCCACCGATCCGGCTGCCGGCCTGACGGAGCTGGGCCAACTGGATCGCCAGTGCTTGATGGGGGGTCTGCGGTCGGCAATCTTCTGGTAGCCGGTCGCCCTGTTGTCCGGTCTGGCTGCGCTCCAGCAATAAGGAAGCGGCACGTTCGGTGTCACACATTGGCGGGACTCCTGCGGGTGAGTACGTCGGGCTTTAAAGAAACCCTACGGGAATAAGGCCGTATTTTCTCACTATGGCATCGTGGCGGCAACGTCGCTACGTCAAGGATCTGGCAGTGAGTCCGGCGCTGGTCTAGCTTGAGAGGGTGAGCCGCGCGGGAGAGCGAATGATGATTAGCCAGATGCAGCGTTGGATAGCGGGACTGGTGACAGGGTGCGCCGTGGTCGTGGCCCTGGCCGCCGAGGCGCCGCTGACTGTGACCCTGTCCAATCAGGACTATGCGCCGTATATGGGCGAGAAGTTGCCCTATGGAGGCATTCTGAGCCGGCTGGTGTCCGAAGTGTTCCGGCGCGGCAACGTCAAGGTCCGCTACAACTGGTATCCGAACAACCGCGCCATCCAGTTGGCCAGGAGTGGTCAGGTGGACGGCAGTGTCGGTTGGACCCCCAATGAGGATCGCCAGCGCGATTTACTGTTTTCCGAGCAGGTGGTGCCCTTCAATATGGTGCTGTTCCAGCGTATCGGTGAACACTACCCCTGGCAAACACTGGCCGATCTTGCGCCGTTCCGTTTCGGCATCACCGCCGGCAATTTCTATTCCGATACCTTTACCCGCCTGCAGGACAAGGGCGTGCTGAAGGTCGAGGTGGCGGGGGACGATGTGACCAACTTGCGCAAGCTGGCGGCCGGACGCATCGATCTGTTCCCGATGGAGACCGAGTCCGGCATGCTGACCACCCGGCTGAACCTGCCGCCTTCGCTGGCGTCGCGCATTATTCCGCAAACCCGCGAATATTGGAGCACGCCGCTGTGCATTGCGATCTGGAAAGGGCACCCCAAGGCGGAAGAGCTGGTGCGGCGTTTCAATCGCGAATTGCACAAGATGAAGGAAACCGGCGAGCTGGAGCTGCTGGTGACACAAACCCGCCATGCCGTATTCGCCCGGCTGGATGTGCGGCGCTGACCCTCAGAGGGTAGCGCGCAACTCGCTGGGTGACAGGCCGTAGCGCTGCCGGAAGCGAATGGCAAACCGCGAGGCCGATGCATAGCAGGCCTGGGTAATCTCCACGGCCGCCCGTCCCACACCAGTAGCCGTCCCTTGCCCTGCGGGCTTCCGTGTGATCGGTTTGCGCCGCAGGGCATCATCTGTCCAGACACACCCTGTCACGATGCCTTATCCGTATCGCGTGCGACATGCTCGACAAAGCGATCCCGTACCGCATTGTCGAGTGCCGGGTTCCAGACCAGACCAATCTGCCAGCGTGTCAATTCGGGGTTGTCATTGACCGGTCTTAGCTGAATGTGTCTGGGGGCTATGGCCTGGGCACTCATCGGTACGATGGCGCTGCCTGCTCCGGCAGCAACCAGCGCCAGAACCGTCTGGATGTCGCTGGTGTACTGGCTGATGGCCGGTGTTCTGCCATGCCGCTGGTAGAGCTGCAGGATGTGTTGCGTCAGTCCCGGGCCGCGTTGGGGGCGCAGGGCGATCAGGGCGGTATCGGCAAAGTCGGCGAAGCGGGAGCCGCCACGGTCCGCCTGCGGGCTGGCCAGCGCGAGCTGGTCGGTGTGCAGAACGATGGATCGCAAGGGGGCAGGGGCTGGCAGGCGGGTGAAGCCGAGCTGGATGTCTCCTGACAGCAAGCGCGCCGTCTGCTCGGCTGACGACATGTCGTCCAGCTGGATATCAACTTCAGGGTAGTGCAGACGAAAGCGAGCCACCCACTGGGGGGCGATGTCGATGCTGGACAGACCGAAGCCGATATCGAGGCGTCCGACATTGCCCTGTGCGGCACGTCTGGCGTGCTGCCAGAATCCCTCGGTGTGTCTTTGTAACGCCTTTGCCTCGCCGTGCAAGCTTCGGCCCAATGCGGTCAGGCGTGTGCCTCGTCGATCGCGTTCGAATAAGGTGCCCCCCAGCCAGTCTTCCATCTGCTGCACGTGTTTGGTGAGAGCCGGCTGTGTCATGCACAAGCGTTCGGCGGCCTGACCGAAATGCAGGCAATCGGCCAGTGTGTCAAATGCCTTGAGCCATTTACTGTTCATATCGATTGGTTATCACAGAGGATGATTTCTTCATTATACGGAATCACAAGGCCGCGTTCTAATGATCCTTTTCATCGCATGAAAGGTAGGCCAACCATGTTTGAAACGTCCTTGTGTGTGGCGACGGTGCAATTTGAGGCGCGTGCGGGTGACACGCCATTCAATCTTGCGCGCATCGAGTCCTTTGTGGAGCAGGCGCGTACGGCCGGGGTCAAGATGCTGGTGTTTCCTGAAATGTGTGTGACCGGTTACTGGTTTGTCAGAAAGCTGGATCGTGCCCGACTGGAGGCACTGGCAGAGCCGATTCCTGCCGGGCCTTCGGTGAGCAGGGTAAGGCAGCTGGCCATGGACAACGACATGCTGATCGGGGTGGGTCTGCTCGAGGCGGGGGAGGATGGCTGTCTCTATAACGCCTATGCTGTTTGCTTGCCGGATGGGTCGGTGCACTGCCACCGCAAATTGCATGCCTTCGAGCATGAGAATATCAGCAGCGGCGCGCGGTATACGGTCTTCGATACGCCATGGGGCGTTCGGGTCGGGGTGTTGATTTGCTGGGACAATAATCTGGTCGAGAATGCCCGTGCCAATGCCCTGTTGGGGGCTGATGTGCTGCTGGCGCCTCATCAAACGGGGGGCACCCGGTCGCGCAGTCCGCATGGCATGAAACCGATTGACGTGCGGCTATGGCAGCAACGGCATCATGATCCGCAGGCCATGGAGGCGGCGATTCTGGGGCCTTCGGGGCGACAATGGCTGCTGCGCTGGCTGCCATCCCGGGCACACGATAACGGGATGTTTGTGCTGTTCAGCAATGGGGTCGGTCTGGACGATGATGAAGTCAGAACCGGCAATGCCATGGTGCTTGATCCCTATGGGCGAATCGTGGCGGAAACCTGGGCCGCCGCCGATCAGATGGTCGTCGCCTCGCTGGATCTGACGTTATTGCCGCTCAGTTCGGGCCGGCGTTGGCTGCTGGGGCGGCGTCCCGAGCTGTATCAGGTGCTGTTGAGTCAGCTTGATGAGGGGCGGGATGCGCGTCAGGCACGTTTTGCCGAAGCACCGGTGGGCAGAATCGGCCTGCGTCCCTAGGTAAATGCCTCGGACTTGGCGGTTGTTTTGAAATCGTACATAATCAAAATAACCGGAGGAAATACCACCATGACCACCTTTGCCTTGATCGACGGGAATTCGTTTTACGCCAGTTGCGAACGGGTGTTCCGACCGGACTTGCGGGACCGGCCCATCATTGTGTTGAGCAATAACGATGGCTGCGTGGTGGCACGTTCGGCGGAAGCCAAAGCCTTGGGGATCAAGGGGTTTTTGCCGTATTTCCAGATCGAGGGCTTGTGTCGTCATCATGGCGTGGCCGTGTTTTCCAGCAACTACGCCTTATATGGCGACATGTCGCGCCGCATGATGACGATGCTGGCCCGCTGGGGCTTCGATCAGGAAGTGTATTCGATCGACGAGTGCTTTTTGTCGCTGGACGGTATCACCGACCTGCGCGGTCATGCACAGGCCATGCGCAGGGCGGTGGAGAGCGGCATCGGCATTGCCACCGGGGTTGGCATCGGGCCGACCAAGACGCTGGCCAAGCTGGCCAATCACATTGCCAAAACCCGTCACGAGTGGGACGGGGTCTTTGCCTGGGAGTGGCTGGACGATGGTGCCCGGGAGCAGTTGCTGGGGGAGATCCCGGTGACGGAAGTCTGGGGCGTCGGCCGGCGCTTGTCCGTGCAGTTGCAGGCATTGAATATCCATACCGCGCGGGATTTGCAAAGGGCGGATCCCCGCCGTATCCGTCGTCAATTTTCCGTGGTGGCCGAGCGGACGGTGGCCGAGCTCAATGGCCTCTCCTGTCTGACGCTGGACGAAGTGCAGCCCGACAAGCAACAGATCATTGCTTCGCGGTCGTTCGAGCAGCAAGTGACCGATCTGGATACGCTGAAAGCGGCGGTGTCCCATCACGTGTGCCGTGCCGCCGAGAAACTGCGCGGGCAGCACAGTGTGGCGCGGCTGGTTGCTGTCAGCGTGCAGACCAACCGTTTTCATGAAGGTGAGCCGCAGTACCATGGCTGGCACGTCGTACCGCTGGTGCAGCCCAGTGCCGACACCCTACTGATCGGCGCGGCGGCCATGACGGCATTGCACGAGGTGTTTCGTCCGGGGCTGTCGTACAAGAAGGCCGGTGTGGCGTTGATGGAGATCTCGAGGTCGGGGCGGATGCAGCAGGCGGACTTGTTTGCGGTGGCGCCAGACCCGCGCCGCGATAAGCTGATGGAAACACTGGACCAGATCAACCGGCAGTTTGGCCGCGGGACCCTGCGCCTCGCCGCTGAAAACCTCAGTCAGGGCTGGGCCATGCGCCAGAAACTACGTTCGCCGCGCTATACCACCCGTTGGGACGAATTGCCGCAGGTCAGGGCTTGAGCAGCACGTCGCGCCAGTTCGCCCAGCTCATGCGTGGACCCTCCCGGTGGCGATTGTAGGGCTGGTCGAACAGCACGTGCTGCCAGTCAGGTGTCCGGGAGCCATGGATCTGCGGGTTGTCATCGATCAGGATATCGCCATGCACGATGGTTTTGTCCTTGGTGACAATCATGCGCGCCACGAATTCGCGGCCGAGATGCTGTTCCACCCACTGATACTTTTCCGGGACGCAGTAGCGGTAGTGGTTGAGCGGGGAGGTGCAGATGCGCAGATCGATCCCTTCGGCGAGCATGGCGCGTAGTGCGTCAATGGCCCCGGCGATCGGCGGCAGGTCGCGATAGAAGCCTTCGGCGGTGTAAATGGCGTCCACGGCCGGCTGGCAGGACTCAGGGTAGTCGTCCCGGACCCGGAACTGGCGGCGCTCGGCGAGGTCGATGGCCGGGTAGGGGTGGCCGCTGGCCATCCAGGCGCGATGAAAGCCGCGTTCGAAGTCGGCCAGTACGCCGTCCTGGTCAATGAGTATTAGCATGGTGAGGTGCCGTTTAGCGTGAAGGGAGGCCTTTGGCGCTGCGGGACTGGCGAATGGCCGTGGCATTTTCCCGCAAGGCCCGGCTGAATTCACTGAACTTGGTGCGGGTTTCTTCCCAGGCCCCGTGATGGTCTGCCACCGGTGTCATCAGGTTGCCATGCCCTTTATCCCAGTCCAGCGCGCTGTCGATGGCATTGGCCCATTCAACCGGATTGCCTGCGGCATAGTCGATGATCTTGCGATTGACCAGTCCGTCCAGCGAGGACATGAAGGCCGGGTCGCTGTCTTCCGGCATGCCGGGATTGGCCTTGAGGTAGAGCCGGGAACGTATTCTGCCCACGTAGTACCACTTTACCGCGTCATCCTTCTTGCCCTCCTTGAACAATCTCGCCGCGTAGAGCGTGTAGAAGGCGGGGTGGGAGTCCGGCAACGCAGCCTCGACCTCGGTGGCCGGGCGTTTGAGCACATCTTCTCCCGAGAGTTCTGCGCAGGCCGGATGGGCCGCGATGAGCAACAGCAAGAAGGCGAGGCTGTGACGTGTGAGCATGGTTCAGGTGTCCTGGGCGGGTCTGATCGGTCAGGGGATGACGTTAACATGAGGCCATCGCTCGCGAAACCCTTTTTGTGCGAGCCGCTCGGCAAACGTGGCGGGGCTGACCCGTGCTGCATTGCGGCGCAAACGCCCGGCAAACAGGTCGTCCAGTCCAAAGGGGGCCAGAATGCGCAGCGTGTCGTCGGGAAGCAGGGTGGCTCCGACGGCCGTGGCGGTTTCGGGCCATGAGGCGATGCCGTCGAGCAGGGAGGTCAATGGCGCTTCGATCTGGTTGTCGTTGCGTCGCCACAGGTGGACGGTGGCCTGATTGGTCACCTCCCAGGGCACGCTGTCGTCCAGTCGGCGCAATTGCGCGAGCAAAGCGTCTTCGTGTCGGTGGGGTGCAGGGTTGGGCTGAAAGTAGACGAGGTCGATATCGCTAGCCGGATGGATGGCGGGGGTGTCCGGCCGGTCCCAGACCAGATTGCGGATGGCCCCGGCACCGATACACCATTCGGCCAGTTCCAGTGATCGCGCCAGTCGCAAGGCATGCATCAGCCGCGCTGATTCAGCGATCAACGCACAAAGACGGTGTTGCAGGTCGGACACGGCACTTCCCGGCTAGGTGATGTGCGCAGAGTATGCGCCTTGCCAAGGGGGACGACAAGCCTCCTGATTCTGTTCAACGCCGCAGCGTAACACGCAGGCCGAGCGTGGCGGCAGCCAGCAGGACACGGATGATTGTCTGTTGCCCGGCCGGCCCGCCAAAGCGGATGCAGCCCGGTTTGAACCAGAACTGCAGTGCTTCGTGAAATGACGGGCTGCTCAGGCCGTCGGCATCATCAAGGGATGGACGGGTAGGCGCCATACCCCTCCGGCCACGGCGTGAGGAGGTCGAAACCGTCTTCGGTGACGACCACCATGTGTTCCCATTGGGCAGAGAGCGAACGGTCGCGGGTAACCACCGTCCAGCCATCCGGCATGCCGGCGATGGCGGCCTTGCCGGCGTTGATCATCGGCTCGATGGTAAAAATCATCCCCGGCTTGAGCAGGACGCCTTCGCCGCGGCGTCCGTAATGCAGGACTTCGGGGGCGTCGTGATAGACCTGACCAATGCCGTGTCCGCAATACTCCCGGACCACACTGAAGCCTTCGCGGTGGGCAACGCTCTGAATGGCGTGGCCGACATCGCCAAGACGTGCTCCCGGTTTGACCTCCAGAATGCCGGCCCGCATCGCTTCATAGGTCGTCTCGATCAGACGTTTGGCCAGCGGCGAGGGTTGGCCGGCGACATACATGCGGCTGGTGTCGCCGAACCAGCCATCCTTGATCAGCGCGACATCGATATTGACGATGTCCCCTTCTTTCAGTGCCGTGGCCGAGGGGATGCCGTGGCACACCACATGATTGACCGAGGCGCAAATGGTGTGGGCGTAGCCGTGATAGCCGATATTGGCCGGCGTTGCCTTGAGTTCGTTGATGATGTACTCACGGCACAGGGTATCCAGCTCCAGCGTGGTGATACCGGGGCGGACATGGTCGGTGATCATTTCCAGGACCCGGGCGGCCAGGTGACCCGCTTCACGGGATTTGGCGATCTGTTGCGGGGTATGGATGACAATCTTGCGGGACATCAGGCCGTTTCCTTATGGTGGCGGGGATCTGTCTCTCGTTGCTGTTCCGCGCGAATCAGCAGTTGGCAAATGTCGCTGTAACGCAGTTCGGGATGCAGCTCTGCCAGCATGCCGACGCGCAGCCAGTGCTCTGCCTGAGCGTTGATGGAGCGATTCAGGGCAGCGCTGGCATGGCGAAGGTTTTCATGCATGGGGTCTGAAATCTTGACGATGCCCATGGGCAGATCCTGTTTATATGGTTTGTATACGAATCATATATTGAATGCCTTGAAAATGCCATAGCCTCAGCCTCATAGCGTGGAAACCCGGCCGGTCGGCCATTCACTTCTCTGCCTCTCCTGCGTCCTGTCAAGTAACCGTGCGTTGAGTACGGGTTCCGGGCAGGAGAAATGAGAGCAAGGCTCTTGTCGTCCTGTCGTTAGGGTGAATCAATTCGGGAGATGACAATGGAACTTCGCGGAGGCCGTGCCCACGTTCAGGAGTGGGTCAATGGAGTATTCAAAGACCAGAACATGACGGCTGTGGGTCAATGTCTGAATGATATCGAGTCCATGACAGCATGGGATGGTGCGGCCGTGACAGGCATCATTACCGGGTTGACGGTGAAATCGGGGGGAGAGGTTAGCCGTGTCTATCATGTGTCCAGCGGCAAACCCGGCACCCCTAAAACCTGCACACTGTTCTTTATCCGTGATGTCACGTTCAATGCGGCATCCATCATCGGGGTCTATCAGCATATCGGGCCGAGCAGTTACCAGAAGGTATGGAGTCTGGATGACTATGGTCTGGACAAGGTGATCGTGTTGTGATGGAGACGGCACCGATCCGAAGGGACGGTGCCGTGTTTTCAATACCAGTACCACGTTTGCCAGATCCGCTCGGTGGCCGGCATCAGGGTTGGCGTGTCGGAGGGGGAGTGCGAGAGACTGGCGTCCGGCAGACGGGAGAAACTGATGGTGCCATTCCGGTAGGACCAGTGTCCCGTCTGGGCATGGTTTTCCGGGATGTCGGGTCGATTGAGGGTCAAGCTGGCATAGCCGGGCGACGTGCGTGCCGGGACCAGATAATGTCCGCTGCTGACCGACAGCCGCCCGGCGTGGTTAATATCCCAGAGTTGCAGGCTGGACTCGGCATCGCAGCGGGCCAGCCTGACCTTCATGTCCAGTTCCGGCATGTCCAGATGAGAATGACGCCAGATGCCGGAGCGTCGCGTTCTGGTAGAGGGATAGGCTTCCAGACAGTGCCCGTTGAGTGCCGAGACGAGTTGGCGCGAGCGGCTGGCA
Source organism: Pseudogulbenkiania sp. (assembly GCA_018260425.1). Taxonomy (GTDB): domain Bacteria; phylum Pseudomonadota; class Gammaproteobacteria; order Burkholderiales; family Chromobacteriaceae; genus Paludibacterium. The sequence goes on from JAGLBD010000023.1 coordinate 29,467, forward strand.
CTGTTGCGGGTCACCTCCACGGTGACATGGGCCACCAGCACCGGTCCCTGGCGGGGGGTAAACTCGGCCAGTACCGCATAAGGGGTCATGTCTTCGCTCTCGGGGGTGGCCTGAATATCCAGCGCCTGATCGCCCGAGGGGAGTGATGTGCTGGTCGCCACGAGACGCGGGTCGAAGGTACGGACCGTGACGTGATAATCGCCTGGGGGCGGGCTGAGGATGACCCGGCGACGTTGTCCGGGCTCCAGGATCAGATAGCGTTTGCTGCTGGAAACCGTGAGTCCGTTGAAGCCCGGCAATGGAAGCACCGGGAGGTTGGACCGAGCGGGGTAGAGGTGCCGTATCGCGGCGATGTCGCCAGCGGACAAGGCGTTGCGCTCTTCGTTGACGGGTGTGTGCCGGTCACGTGCCGGATAGCGTTCCGGGCTGGCAATGGTGACCGAGTCATGGTCATAGCGGTCGAGGGCGGTGGCTCCGGCGGGAATGTCGTGGCTGGGGTCGTTCGGTGGCAGGCGGATATGCCGGTCGCGGTCGGGGCGCTGGTATTCATGCAGGAAACCCAGCGTGTGCATCAGTTCGTGCAGCGCAAGATTCAGGTCGCAGCTGGCATTGAGTTCCACACGCTGCGGGCCGCTGGTGTGTCCCAGTTCCGAGCTGCAGGACAGCATGCCCGGCGTTGAGGTGACGTAGACAAAATCGCTTTCATTGCTGCGCTCGACAAAGCGGACCGGCGTCTGTTTAGCGATATGGCGGGCGGCGGCCAGAAACAGTTCGACGCCGATCCGTCCGGCGCTGCTCAGTGAATAGACAACAGTATTGCCGGGCCAGGGTCTGGCCTTGTCCAGCGTGACGCCCCGCCGTTGGCGCTGCGGAGTGTCGGGAGGGTCGGCGTGAGCCATGGTCGCAGAAGCCAGTGCGATGAGTAGGGTGCCGGAGAGGCGATGGTGAGGCATGATGTCAGCTCCTGTCGGTTGGAGGGGGCGTCGGATGAGGACGAAGTCCACCGCAAGGATGGCACCAGACCGGGGCCGGGTATGTCGGTGCCGAACGAGTCGAGCTGAGAGAAACGAGTGGTTTGACCGGGAATTGTGCTGCAGGCGCCCCCGTGGAGGGGGCGCAGGGAAATGGGTGCCGGTTACGTTTCCGGCGCCACCCACCGGTGGCCGAGTCGCACAACATGATCTGCCCGCCTTTCTGTTCCCAGGCGAGGGCGGGCTACCCGGTTCAGTCCGGTTGCTTAGGCAACGTGCTGAACATCGTAAATGTCAAAGTTTGCATTTAAGAGTTGTGTGCCGTTAAGGTCGGTCACCTTTCCCGCTGCTGCTCCGGCTATCTCACCCTGTCGAAACCAGGTCAGCCCCGTCGATGGTGGAGCTGGCGGGAATCGAACCCGCGTCCAGCATGCCTTACCCTTTGCAGTCGTACAGCGATACCCGTCTTGTTTGGAATGTCTTTCGGGCTGACATGACGGTGATTATCACCATCACGTGCCATGCCGGCTTTCAAAAAACGCTCATTTCAGTAAATAAATTTGAGGGAGTCCCGACAGGGCTCTCGCGGCGAGTTGGCGGCATTGACTACACAGGTTGACGGGGCGATGTGCACGTCCGCCGCGAGGGAACCGTCTGGTTTATCGATCGGTGTGTCACTTAAATGCTTTACGTATTCCCCGGATTACATGAAATGGTTTTTTAAACCAAATGACGCATACGTGCCGTGTTGGCTGTTCAGAACCATTTTTTTCGTATTGAATTTACCGTTAATTTTCTCCTGTATGAGGATCTACGCAGCGAGTAGCGCGTACGCCTCTAGTAGCGTACACTTATCAAAAACCTAACTGATAGGTTTTTATGAAAGTATGTAGCCACAATGGACAGGACATTGCAGTCCTTACCCGGAACGAGCATTGCCCTCCCCATGTTCATGCAGGCACAGCCAAGTGGGATGCTCGTTTTCTGTTCAGTTTTTGGCATAACGGTGTGCGGCTGTGGGATGTCACGCCGGCACGGAACGAACCAAATGCCTCAGTGCTCGAAGAATTACGTCAGGTGCTCAAGCTGCACGCCAATCTACGCAAGGCCAGGGTACTTTGGTGGAGTAGTCGCCAGACGGTATGTTTGGAAAATCACTATTGGGATAGTGCTGACGAGGAAGTGGTTGTTCGCAAGGATCGTCGACCTGGCACATTGGCAATTCAGTCAGCTAGTTTTGATCCTCAGGCGTATAAGACGGTGTTGCAGCTGGCAGGGCAAGCCAGCGCTTTGGAGATTGAACTATGAAAACGGTAAAAGCCCGAGAGCTGTTCGACGAGCCTGTGACGGAAGATGGACTAGCCGAAGCCATCAAGCGTGGTGGTAAACGGCAAGCTTCAGGCTTGAATGCTACTGCTGTGCATTACATGGTGGACCAACAGGCCTTGATGGTTGGTTTTGCTGACCATAGTGCGATTGCGCTGCCCGTCGCAAATTACCCTGAACTAGCGGCATTGTGCCGGGAGGAGCTGGAGCGCCTGGAACTTGGCTTTGGCGGTAGTGCGCTGTGCCTGGAAGGGCGGGATTTGCACATCTCGATTGCAGGGTTGGTCTCGGCCAGTCGTTCACTGATGGAGCTGGCTGCCACGGTGATCGCGGCACGCAATGGAAGTCGGCGCAGCGAAGCCAAGGCGCTAGCCTCAAGGGAAAACGGTCTGAAGGGTGGTCGGCCACGCAAGTCGGTGGCAGAGAGCTGAACGGGGGCGAGCTGACAAAGTGTGTCGCCGTCAGCCCCCCGGCGCCAAGGCTGGAGGGCTTCAGGTTAGTGGTGGATGTTGATCAATATTTCAAGCCTGCGCCGCGCATAAAGCGCACCGTGCCAAGAGGGTCACCTTTCCGGGACGGGTCGCGGATATCGATCGGCAGTCTGCCGACCGGCTTTTGGCCCAGCATGACGTCGACGGCTGCGGCAAGCGAGCCACCTTTGGCATGGTAGGAATAGGTGGCCAACGATGCATCGGCAAAGTCGCTATAGCTGATGATGTCGTAGGGCGAGCGCATGCTCACATGTATCACGGTTTTTTGTTGGTTGGTATGGGCAAACTTCATGAGGTTGTGTAGTCGTTGCGCGTCGGTGGTGGCCCCGCTGTAACGGTTTTTTGCGGCGGGCAGGTCTTCCGCCACGTTATAGACCAGCGAGCCTGTAATACTGTCGGGTACCGGCAGGTCGGCGGAGGGCGAAGTATCTGTGGAGCCGTTGGTATTGTCGACCGGGGTGAGCCATGGGTTGTGCGTGCCGACAACGACAATGTCGACATCTTTGACGGCTTCCTGTTGCTCTGCCCACGACATGTCCAGCGAGCCGATTTTAATATTGTGGAATCCCTGTTCTTCAAACTGATTGCGCATTGCTTCCGCTTGTTCCTTCCACGGCGTCAGAATGAAAATGTGCTTCGTTTTATCCTTCAGCGGCAAGGTGTTCTTTTCATTGCGCAGCAAGGTAATCGATTGCCGTGCAATGTCATCGGCGGTTTTGCGGTGTTCTTTCGTCGACAGCTCCGGCAGGGGTTTGTTCTCGTTTTCCTTGTTAATGGTATTGCGCAATTTCATCTGGACGATGCGATCGACCGACTGGTCCAGCTCGGCCTGTTTGAGCTGTCCGTCTTTGACGGCACTCTTAAGACGATCAAGCAGTTGTCCCAATTTGGCGCCATCGGCCGGGGTACGTAAGGTCACCGGGGCCAGCGCAATATCAACGCTGGCGGCAAAGGTCTTGATTACCGCATCAGCGGGTTCCAGCATGGCGGTAATCGCCGGGATATCCAGTGCATCGCTGATGGTGACACCACGGAAGCCCATCTCGGTGCGCAGCAGGTCGTGCTGGATCTTGCGGGAGAAGGTCGCCGGCATGATGGTGGTCTTGCCGGTTTTGGTGGTGAGCTCGCTACTGTCCAACGCGGGGTACTGGATGTGCGCCGTCATGATCAGATCCGGTGACTGACTCGACCCGATGGCGTCACGGTAAGGGGCAAGATCGGTGGTCTTGGCATCGGCGAGAGTATTATCGACCCTGGCCAGTCCGGAATCCTCGCTTCTGGTCGCATCGCCATGACCGGGGAAGTGCTTGAAAGCACTGATCACGCCTTGGCTTTTCATGCCTTGTGCCATGCTTCGCCCTAACTGACCGACGGGGGTCGGTGTGTCACCATAGGCACGAACATTCATGATCGGGTTGCGCTGATTGCTGTTGACGTCGACCACCGGGGCAAAATTGACATTGAAGCCGATGGCCCGGAGTTCTGCGCCGAGCACTCGACCGGCATCGTTGGCCAGGGCGGTTTTCTTGTTACCCGCATAGACGGCCCCGAGCGCCATGTTTCCCGGCAGCAAGGTGGTGTGTGTCGGCAGCATTCGAGCCCCGTTGCCGCCTTCCTGATCGGTGGCGATCAAAATACCGATCTCGCTGCCGGCCGGACGTGCCTGCCTGATCTGCCGGGTCAAGCGGCGCGCTTGTTCAATGTCGGTCAGGATCTCGGGGGAGAGAATGACGCCGCCAATGGCATGGCTTTGCAAGGCTTTTGCCACCGCATCCGGCAACTCCTTCATGGGAGTCGTGCAGTCCGGCTGGCTGTCCTGACACCAATAACGCAGTGACACCATGATCTTTTGACCGATTTTTTCCTGTACGGTCATCTTGTTCACTATCGTGCCGGCACGTTGTCGGATCGGATCGTGTGCTTGTCCGCCCGGGGAGCAGCCGCTAATGAGTAGGGGAAGAAAGGCAAAAAGGGATGCCCTCACTGAACGAGTCAAGGTGGTACGTGCCATGAATGAAACTCTCTCTATAAACAATCGCCTGCGCCTCCCCGGCACCATCCGGGCGTCAGGGGCGGGTGACTGGCGTGTTTCCACGACGGTTGAGATGAGCGGGTCAGCAGGGGTGCCGATAGGTCTTTCGGAATGGCCGCCCGCGCTCTGGTGCTACCTGACGAAGACGTTAAATCAGATGCCTGGTGTCCGGGATAGGCCGCGGAGCCGACTGCACAGGGTATTGGCGCGAAATAGAGAGGGAATGGTGAGGGGACACTGCCAGAATTGGCTGGAGGGTCGTGGATTGCTGGCGTATCGGTGTGGGGGTGTGGTGTTGTTGGGTATCCTTATGTACTATTTATGCCTTATGGGAGATTGGCAAATGCCGGCAAGATGCATCAGTGCCAAGCGCGCATGGCGGACGTCGAGGGTGTTCTGTGCCGTGTTTGGCAATGGAGAGAATGACGAATGTTATCTAAACGATTGGCCACGAGATGAAAATCATCAACTACGGCAATCTGTATGTCGAAGTGCCGGATGACCATATTCTCGCACGGCAGGCGGACCCGGCGACACACCAGACAGAGCAGCCCGCCGTGCCTGCCGCACCCGAGTTAGTGCCTCATGTGTATCAACCCAATGATCCATTTCAAAGCGGGATAGATCAGGTCGTCGCCCTTTCCAATGTGAGCAAGGTCAACAAGCCCTGGGTGAGGAAGGCCTTTCTATTGCTTTTCGTGATTATTCCCGTGGGGGTGATCGAGCTGGGCCTGATCGAGGTGGTGTATAGCGACCCGGGCGTCGAAACCTTCCTGTTCGTGTTGGGTGTCAATATGCTCGCTTTGGTGGGGGCAAGTCCCTACCTTGCCATCTGGAGCAGGGCCCGCCGCAACGCCAGGCGCGGTTAGGGATGGTATCGACGTCGTTTCCCCCTATGTAAAAACCCGCCTCGAGGCGGGTTTCTCTTGGGCGACGCGGCGGGCTTACTTGCCGAGCGCGCTTTCCAGCAATTCAGCGACCAGATCGTTCAGTGCCACATTGCGTTGGCCGGCTTCTTCGTTCAGACGGGCAATCAAGGTGGAGGGCAGCTTGGTGGCAAACGGCACCAGGCCACGTGCCTGATCGAGTTTGCGCTGTTCGCGGCGGTCTGGCAGCTCGGCGCCGGAGAAGCGGCCCGGTGTCGGAGCCTTTTTTTGCTTTTCCTGGATTTTCAGGCCGAGATTTTTTGCAAGGTCGGTGCGTTTCATATGTGTTCTCTATCAGTCGATGTCCGGCATTGTACAGAGCTTGCCCACCGAGCGTAATGATTCTTGAACGGGATCAGGCCAATAGCGTGGCCATCAGCCGGTCAACAAACACCGTGATAAAGGCCATGGCGGGGATCATGCCCAGGGTGCTGCCGATCAAAAAGTCGCGCAAGCGGATCGGCGAGGCACCGGCAATCATGTTGATGACGGCAAACGGAGCAACCGGAATCAGCCGCAACAGCAAGGCGGCCAGAATGCCGCGTTGCTCGAGCCGCCGGCTGACCGCCATGAAGCTGTCGGGGGCGAGCTGGCAAATGGCCTGATGACCCAGTGCCTTGCCAATGCCGTAGCTGACGGCAGAACCGAGCAGGCCGCCGCACATGGCGCAGACCAAGCCATTCACCGGGCCGAAGGCCATGATAAACAGCGGAGTCATCACGCTCAGTGGTACGGCAAGAATACTGGCAACACCAAACACCGCAATTGCCGGCAGAATGCCTGCAGCGGCCCCGCTCTGCCGGAGCAGGTCGATGATGGCCTGCGGCGAGAGCCAGTGTTGCAGCGCGCCTTGGCTGAATGCCAGAGTCAGCAAAACCGCCGCACAGAGCAGCGTCAGTAAAATGGCCAGACCGCGGAGCGGATGAGTAGAGGGGCGGGTCACGGGGAGTCGTGTCAGTGTGGTGTCGGGGCACGGTTGCAGGATGTGCCAAGTAAAACAGATTTTGATGACATTACCAAGTGCCGGCGCAACGTGATGATGGCGTTGCCCGAATAAAAAACCACTCCCGACCTGGAAGGCAGGGAGTGGTGCCGTTTGGGGTAGCGCCGGGTCAGGCCGGTACGCCGCTGCGGATCAAGTGATCAAAGGCACCCAGCGCGGCTTTGGCGCCTTCGCCCATGGCGATGATGATCTGCTTGTAGGGCACGTCGGTGACATCGCCAGCGGCGAAGACTCCGGGCAGAGAGGTGTCCTGATGACGGCCGGTCACGATCTCGCCGCGGTTGCTGAGTTCCAGCGTTCCTTTCAGCCAGTCGGTGTTGGGCAGCAAACCGATTTGCACGAAGATGCCTTCCAGTTCGATGTGACGGGCTTCGCCGCTGGCCCGGTCAGTATAGGACAGGCCATTGACCTTGCCGTTGGCACCGGTCACTTCGGTGGTCTGGGCCTGCAGGATCACCGTGATGTTGGGCAGGCTGCGCAGTTTGTTTTGCAGTACTGCGTCGGCCCGCATCGACTCGCCAAACTCCAGTAGGGTGACATGGGCCACGATGCCGGCCAGGTCGATCGCGGCTTCGACACCGGAGTTGCCACCGCCAATGACGGCGACACGTTTGCCTTTGAACAAGGGGCCATCGCAATGCGGGCAGTAGGCCACGCCTTTGTTGCGATACTCTTTTTCACCGGGCACGTTCATCTCTCTCCAGCGCGCACCGGTCGCGATGATCACCGTTTTGGCTTTCAGCGCGGCGCCGTTTTCCAGCTCGACTTCGATCAGGCCGCTGGCGCTGTCTGCGGCCGATACCAGCTTGGCAGCACGTTGCAGGTTCATCACATCGACGTCGTAGTCCTTGACGTGCTGTTCGAGCGCGGTGGCCAGCTTGGGTCCTTCGGTTTCCTTGACCGAAATGAAGTTCTCGATGCCCATGGTGTCCAGCACCTGGCCGCCGAAACGTTCGGCCACCAC
>JAGLBD010000023.1:37279-50566 GCA_018260425.1 Pseudogulbenkiania sp.
ACGCTGACCTTGGGGGAGAGTCCGGCAATATCGTCGAGCAGTCCGCGAACTTCCTGATCCTTGCTGCCTGCGGCCAGCGAGGCGACCAATTCGATCGGGTGCTGCAGATTGACGAGGTAGGTGGCGAGTTGGGTTTTAATGGTGGTATCCAGCATGATGGTTCTCCTGTTTCGGGCACCTGGGAAAACCGTCTGGGCATAAAGCGGCTTTCCCGGGTACCCGGCAATGAATGTCGGGTGGGGGGCTGCCGGCAACGTCCGGGACGTTGCGGCAGCGAGAAGCAGGACTTAGATCTTGCCGACCAGGTCCAGCGACGGTGCCAGGGTGGCATCGCCTTCTTTCCACTTGGCCGGGCACACTTCACCCGGGTGGGCGGCGACGTACTGGGCAGCCTTGATCTTGCGCAGCAGTTCGGCGGCATCACGGCCCACACCACCGGCAGTGATTTCAACGATCTGGATCTTGCCTTCCGGGTCGATGACGAAGGTGCCGCGGTCAGCCAGGCCTTCTTCTTCGATCAGTACGCCAAAGTTGCGCGAGATGGCGTGGGTCGGATCGGCCAGCATCGGGTACTGGATTTTCTTGATGGTGTCGGAGGTGTCGTGCCAGGCCTTGTGGGTGAACTGGGTGTCGGTGGACACCGAGTAGATCTCCACGCCCAGTTTCTGGAATTCCGGGTACAGGTCGGCAAGGTCACCCAGTTCGGTCGGGCACACGAAGGTGAAGTCGGCCGGGTAGAAGAACATCACCGACCATTGACCCTTGAGGGTTTCATGGCTGACGTCGACGAAGGCGCCGTTGTGGAAGGCTTGGGTGGCAAACGGTTTGATTTCGCTGTTGATGATGGACATGTTTCGCTCCTTGCTGGGGTGTGCGTTGTTGATGGAGTGAATGATGCCTTATCGATGTAGTCAAATCCAATTGAATGTTTTTCTCGGATAGTTTTATTTTATCTATCGGTGGGCGTACTGGCCGGGCCGGAAGGGACCCGGCTCGTCGTCAGGGCTCGTCCATCTCGCGGTGACGCTCTTCGTGATAGTCGGTTTCGCTGCTGCCGGCTTTCCAATCGCCCATCACCCGGGTGCGGTTCGGGGAACGCCGGATGCAGTTGGGGGCGGGCGAGAGCGGAATTCGCTCGGCGCTGGTGTCGATTGCCCGCCCGGAACAATTCAGCCGGGAGCTGGAGGTCGGGCACCGGCAGACGGTGGTCAATCTCACCTTGAGCGATGCCTGGCTGGATCAGGGCGCGGCCGGGGACGATGCACTGGACCGTTCGCTGGAGCAGTTCCGTCGTGAACATCTGGCGATCCGCCTCTGGCAGCCCAGTCGCATGGCCTGCGCCCGGGCCCGCGAACTGATGGCGCCGCCGTCCATGCCGCAACGCATGAGGCGCTTGTTTCTCGAATCGCGCTGTCTGGATATTGTTCAGGAAGCCTTGGCGGTGCTGACGCCATCAACGGCGCCGCGGCAACGGCCGGCGCGTCTGGCGCGGCAAATGGCCGCCGTGTGCGAATGGATGGCGTCGTCGTGGGACACCGACTGGCAACTGGCCGATCTGGCCCGTGAAGCCGGCATGAGCGTCAGCACCTTGCAACGCCACTTTCGCGATTACACCGGCCAGACGGTCTATGATTATTTGCGCTCGTGCCGTCTGAAAGAGGCCCGGCGCTTGCTGGAAGAGGAAGGGGTCAGTGTGACCGAGGCGGCATTGATGACCGGTTATGCCAACCCGGCCAACTTTGCCACCGCATTTCGTCGCGAGTTCGGCATGGCGCCCAGTCACTGCCTGCGTTGACCCCTTGGGATTTCAGGCAGCGAGCCCGTCCACCAATACCGACAATGTCCCGCGCGAACACCGTTCGACGCGTCCGGACACCCCGTACACCCGCGCGAGACTTGCCGGGGTAATCACCGCTTCTGGCGTTCCCGAACCATCCAGTTTGCCGTCATGGATCAACAGTACCCGGTCGGTATGGCGCAAGGCGGCGGTGATGTCGTGCATCACCACCAGCGTGACCATGCGGCTGCGGCGGGTTTCTTCCCGTACCAGACTCATGACCTGCCATTGGTGATGCAGGTCCAGCGCCGATAAGGGTTCGTCCAGCAACAGCACCTCCGGTTCGCGGATCAAAGACTGGGCCAGACCGGCCAATTGCTTTTGTCCGCCAGAGAGCTCGTCCAGATAGCGCATCGCCAAGCCCTCGATGCCCAGACGTGCCAGCACGGCATGGACCGCCTCCGGGGTGGCGCTGCCGCTACGGCCGGCACGTGCCGCGACCAGTACCGATTCCAGTACGGTCAAGTGGACCGAGGGGGGCAGGGATTGCGGCAGGTAAACCACGTGGCGGGCCCGCTGTTCGGGGTCCATGGCCGAGAGGCTCTGCCCGGCGAGACGGATCTCGCCATGGCTGGGAATCAAGCCGGCAATGGCTTTAAGCAGGGTGGACTTGCCCGAGCCATTGGGGCCGAGTACCGCGACGACGTCACCCGGGTGCAATTCCCTGGCCGACAAGGCCTCGATGACCTGACGGCGGCCATAGCCGACCGAGAGTTTTTCCAGTGCGAAGCCTTGGCTCATGACGAATTCCTGGCAGAAAAGAGGATCATCAGAAAACAGGGGATGCCGATCAGCGAGGTGACGATGCCGACCGGAATCACCGCGCCGGGCAACACGTTTTTCGAGGCGACCGAGGCCAGAGACAATACCGCGCCACCGCACAGCGCCGCGGCCGGCAGATAGTAGCGATGATCTTCGCCGACCAGCCGCCGAGCCATGTGCGGGGCGACCAGACCGATGAAGCCGATGGTGCCGGCAAACGCGACCGCCATGGCGGCCAAGAGACTGATGCGCAACAAGGAAAACAGGCGCTGGCGGCGAATGTCGATGCCGAAGCTGGCGGCTCGCTCCTCGCCGAGGCGGAAGGCGGTGAGACGCCAGGCATCACGCAGGGCCAGCGGCATCAGTATGGCGACCGTCAGGGTGATCAGGCCGACATTCTGCCAGTTGGCGCGCGACAAATTGCCCATGGTCCAGAACACCAGACCCTGCAAGGCTTCCGGGGTGGCGACGAACTGGATCAGCGATACCAGGGCATTGAAGCTGAACACCATGGCAATGCCGAACAGCACCACCCCCGAGGTGGACATGCGACCAAACCGGGCGACCCCGTCGAGCAACAGGGCGCTGGCCATGGCAAACAGAAAGGCATTGCCCGATACCAGCCAATGGGCCGGAACACCGGGAATGCCGACCTGCAGGATCATGGCCAGTGATGCCCCAAGGGCCGCCGCTGACGACAGGCCGAGGGTAAACGGGCTGGCCAGCGGGTTGTTCAGGATGGTTTGCATTTCCCCGCCGGCCAGTCCCAGCGCCATGCCGATGGCCACGGCCAGTAGTGCGGCCGGCAAACGGATTTCCCAGACAATGATCTGATGCATCGGGTCTGCGCCGGCCTCGCGGTTCAGCGCACTCCACAATTCCGCGAGGCCGAGCCCGGACGGGCCCAGCGTGAAGTCCATCAGCAAGGAGGCGATGATCAGCAGCGTCAGAACCGCCAGCCACAGCAGGCGACGCCGCATCAGGCGGTGATACGTTGCGGTCATTGCCCGTTTACCCAATAGGTGCCGGTAGCCTCGATGGTGAGGAAGCGCTTGTGCAGATCACGCCAGCTGGCGTCGGGGTTCACGTCCTTGAACAGCTCGGGGTGCAGCCATTTTGCCACCGCTTCCAGTCCGGCAATGTGGTAGGGCGAGACGTAGAAGTGATGCCACAAACCAAACGTCGGGCCGGTGCGTGCCGCCTCGAGGCCTTTGAGCTGGTCGCGCAGACCAGTGGCTTTCAGGGACGCCCGTGCGCTGGCGAGATCGATATCGGCCCCCAGTTTTACGCCGCTGGTGGCGTTGGCCGCACCGGCGCCGGTGGCGAGGTAGCGGGTCGGCCGGCTGGCCAGCACTTGCTCGATGTTGACCTGACCCAGCGGGGTGGGCAGCAAGGCACTGGCGAGGTTGCGACCCCCGGCCAGTTCGACGAACTCTCCCAGACTGCCTTTGCCGGCACTGGTGGGCGCGTCCATGGAGCCGGCGCGCAAATCAAGGAAGACCAGCGGTTTGCTGGCGGGGGGCAGTTTGGCCAACCGGGTTTTGAGACGATTCAGGTGTTCGGTGTAGAAGGTGCTGAAACGGGTGGCTTCCGCATCGCGCTTGAGCACCTTGCCCATCAGCTTCAGGCTGGGCAGGGTGTTTTCCAGCGGTTTGTCACGGAAGTCGACGAAGACCACCGGTACGCCGGCCCGCGTAAGGGTTTCGATCATCGGGTTTTTTACCCCGGGACCGTGGCCGGACAGACTGAAAATCGCAACATCGGGCCGCAGCGATAAAATCTTTTCCGCACTGACGGTGTCTTCCGACGTGGCGCCGATCAGGGGAATTGCGTCGATTTCGGGGTAGTGCTTGCGGTAGGCGGCATAGGTTTGCGGATCAAGCCGGCGGAAGTCACCCTGCCAACCAGCCAGTCGGGCAAAGGGCTTTTTCCCCTCCAGCAGGGCCATGGCATAGAACAAGCGTCCCTCGCCGAGAATCACGCGCTGCGGACTGTCCGGGACGGTGACGGTGCGTCCGGCGATATCCTTTACCGTGGTGGCCAACACCGGAGTGCTGCAGAGCAGTCCAAGGCATGTGACCAGCGTTGTCAGCGATCGTTTCATCTTCCCTCCTTGCTTGCAAATGATAAGCATTATCATCAATTTCCAGTCAACTGTCGAGTATCCGCCAGAACCTCGCCCCCCGCGCTTGCCAGGTGGTCAAACGTCTTTGGCAAAACGTCAATTGCCCGGGCCCGTCTCCACTGGCCTTATGGCCAGCCTCAGGCATGAAGTGTTTGCTTGAATAAGTTTTAATTAATGACTATCAAGCAATCTATTCATTGTTCTGGAAGGTGTGTCATGGGTGCTTCGCGGTTGTGGTTTGCCCGGATGATGGTTGCGGCCATCTCTCTGGTACTAGCGGGAGCGGCGTCGGGCTGCGAGCCGCAGACGCCGGATTTGACGCAGCTGCGGCAGCGTTACGCCAGTGAAATAAGCTCGGTGTCGACCTTCAAGACCCACGGATTCGATAAGGGGAGCGCCGATCGCTACCTGGCCGGCCCCGAGGGGCGTGAGCTATTGCAGGCCGTCAGCGAAGCCGACCATCAGGCGGCACCCGAGGTGATCTATGCCCGTACGCTGGACATGGTGCTGTCGGGGTCGACCGCGCCGCGCCGGGTGCCGGCTCCGCCGGTATTGGTCAAGATTGTGCCGAAGGGGCAGCAGGTCAGTCCGTATTCACCGTATTTCACGCTGCCGGCACAACTGGCCGTGTTGAATGAGCAGCAGCGTTGTCCGGCAGACGCGCTGGCCTTGCCGGTGAAGAGCGAGGCCGAGGAGTACGATGTGTACCAGATCACGCCCTTGTCGGCGGCGGCGAGCGTCTTTGTCAGCGATGTGGCGCCGACGGTGGAACTGGATGGCAAGGTGAGCCATGCCGGAGGCGCCAGCCAGTTTCTGGTCCCGGACCGGACACAGAGGAGTGTACCGGTTCTGGTCGGCAAGATTCGTCCCTGAACGAGGTGAATCATGACGCCAGACCGTGTAGAGGCCGCCCTGCTTGAATTAGACGCCCTGTTGGCGAAGTATGCCGTTGATGACGAAGAGGTGGCGGCACTGGCCGCCGGGCTCGCCCCCCTGTTCGCGCAGCTTCATGCCCGGCAGGGGGCGTTGGCGGTCGAGTGGCAGGACGTTGCGGGTGCCCGATGGTTCAGTGAAGGGCGGCTGGCGCGCCATGCCGGTCTCGAGGAGGCCTACGCCCGCTTCCGCCTGGCGGTCTGTGGCAGCGAGTCCGAGGTATTGACACAGCTGCGTGCCGACCGGGCCGCCCGTTCGTGAGTTAGTGGGTCAAGGCCGGCGCGCGCTCGTCCGGCTCTTCCGGGGTGGCGCGGAAGTGGCGCCATGCCAGTAGCAGTGCCAGCAATTGCAACCCGGCGCACAGAAAAAAGGTCGCACCCATGCGCCAGTCGTTGGCGGGGAGGTGGCTGACCCGGGCGAGGATGCCGGTGCCGATCAATGGCCCGAAAATGATCGCCAGACTATTGATGGCGTTTAGTGCGCCCTGTGTCAAACCTTGTTCCCCCGGTCCGACCGCGCGGGACACGATGGATTGCAAGGCCGGGCCGGCGGCGACGGCAAAGACGTTGCCGGCAATCACCAGATACATCATCCAGCCGTGCGTGATCAAACCGTAGCAGAGATAGGCCAGCGTGCCGGAGGCCAGACCCAGCATGGCTAGCCGGCGTTCGCCGAAACGTTTGATCAGACGACCCTGCCAGACCCCCTGAACCACCGCACTCATCATGCCGACGGCGAACAAGGCAATGCCATTGTCGCGGGGCGTCCAGCCGAAACGGAACTGGGTGTAGAGCACCCAGGTGGTTTGCAGGATGAACTGGCCAAATACCGCGAGCGCGATAACGGCGATCAGGCCGCCGATTTTTTGCAAGCGGCCAAGATGCAGTAGCGCCGAGAAGGGGTTGGCCCGGGTCAGCGAAAACGGGGTGCGGTGTTCGGGCGGCAAGGACTCGGGTAACACGAAAAAGCCGTACAGCCAGTTGAGTATCGCCAGCCCGCCGGCGAGGAAGAACGGCAGACGGATGTCGATACTGCCCAGCAAGCCTCCCAGCATGGGTCCGAAAATGAAACCGACGCCAAACGCAGCACCGAGTTTGCCAAAGGCTTTGCCACGCTGCTCGGGGGCGGTAATGTCGGCGATATAGGCATTGGCAACGGTAAAGCTCGAGGCCGTACCGCCGCTGACAATGCGGATCAGCCACAAGGCCAGCAGTGACGTGGCGGTGGCATGGACAAACCAGCTGATGCCAAGCCCGAGAATCGATAGCAGCAACACCGGGCGACGGCCGAAACGATCACTGAGCGCCCCCAGCACCGGAGTGCAAAAGAACTGCATCACCCCGTAGGTGGCAGCAAGGATGCCGTACCAGTGCGCCAGGTCGTCCGGACCTTGGGTGAAGCGGCCGATCAGGGAGGGCAGTACCGGGATGATCAGGCCGATGCCCAGTACATCCAGAAATACCGTCACCATGATGAAGGCCTGACTGGCCTTGCGGGGTGCCTTGGCGGCAAGGGGTGTGTTCAACTCCGACTCCAGGGAAAGGGGGGGCTTAGTAACGCAGTCGTACCCTGAACGCCCACCACCCGGCCAGGGCGGTAAAGCTGACCACCAGCATGGCCAGAATCCAGAAGCCGTGCGGATGGTTTGAAAGCGGAATGCCGCCGACGTTCATACCAAAAAAACCGGCCACGATATTGATCGGCAATGCCAGTACCGTGACGACGGTCAGGGTGAACAGGGTGCGGTTGGTTTGCTCGTTCAGGTTGGCCGCCACTTCTTCCTGCAACAGTTTGATGCGTTCCACCAGACCGGCCAGATCGTTCAGTACCAGCGAGAATTCTTCAGTGGCTTCGCGCAGCTCCTGGACGTCCAGCTCGTTCAGCCAGGCGGGCGGGCGGTTCAACAGGCGCAGCAGCGCACTGGGTTCCGGGGCCAGCAGGCGTTGGAAACGCACCAGAATGCGGCGCATGACCGCCAGTTCGGCGCGATGGTCGTGCAGCAGATGCGCCAGTAGTTTGTCCTCGATGCCATCCACCTTCAAGGTGGTTTCCCTGACCATGCGCACCAGCACATCCGCCTGATCCTGCAGCAGATGGCCCAGCAGGTTGACCGGAGAGCGGAAGGTCTCGCCGTGTTTGGCCGCCAGGCGCAGCAGGTCGACCGAATGCAGCGGCTTCAACCGTGCCGTCACCAGCAGGCGCTGGCTGGCATGAACCCACAGCGTTGCCGTTTCTGCCGACAGCAGGTCTTTGCTGAAGCCGACGTCGTTGACCACCGCCAGCAGTTCGCCGCGGGTTTGCTCGATCCGGGTCGAGCGCGAGCCTTGGTGGCGGGTTTCGTAGAACTCGTCCGGCAAGTCGAGGTGACTGCGCATCCACCGTTCCGAGGCGGCATTGGCGAGGTTGAAGTGCAGCCAGAGGAATTCGTCCCCTTGGGTTGCGTTTAACTGGCTCAGCGCCGTATCGCCGTCCAGCGGCTCGCCCTCTTGTCCGGGGCGGAAACGAAAGCCGGTAATCAGCCCGGCTTGATCGGAGCCGTAGTTGTTGGGCGCGGGTATGAGTGAAGTCATGATGTCAAAGTCTGTCGCGGTGTGGTCGCTATTCCGCTACGGATTATGCCACTCCCGGGGGGCGGCTGTCAGAAAGCTGCGAGGACTTTGGGCAGAAAAGCTCCGGGGCCGGAGGCCGCCGGAGTCGGGGGATGCGTAAAACCGTGGACTTAGTGGTGGTGATGCTGTTCGGCAGGGGTCACTTCCAGCACGGCGGCCGGGGTCGGCAGGGCATGCGGATCCTGTCCGGCGGCCGGAATGGCGCTCCAGTCCGTCGAGCCGTTCCGGCAGGTTTGTTTGACCTTGAAGTAAAGCGGGCCGGGTTTGGCGCTGATGCGGGTCTGGAACACGAATTCATCATAGAAGTCGGCCGGCAGCGATCCACCGGTCCAGCTGATGCTGCGGGTATCCACGCTGACGGACTTGCCATGATTGTCAAACGGTGTCACGGCGCCCTTTTCGGCGGTGACGTTCCAGCCGGCCTTGGGCATCGGACGCGCCAATTGCACGCCTTCCGGCAGGTCGACGCGAATGCCGGTCGTCGGGCTGCCGTCGCAACCATGACCCACTTTGAGAACGGCCTTGTAGTAGCTGCCGGTGGCAGCGCTGGGGGTTTCCAGGGTGACGTGGGCGAACAGCGGGGTGCTCAGCAGGGTCAGCAGCAAGACAGAAAACGCTTTCAAGAAAATTCCTTTGTCGTGAATGGAATGAGGTGACGCCAGTTTAGCGGCGTGGCGGTGCACTCGGGTGCGTCATAGTGCCGCACCCGAGTGATCGCCGGATCAGAGTCGTACCGATACCGACAGTTTGATGTTGCGTCCCGGGGCATACACGCCTTCCGACAGGTAGGAGGTGTAGTCACGATTGAACAGATTGTCGATGGCGAGGTTGGCGCCAAGGTTTTTCAGGCGGCCTTGCCCTTGCCATTGGGCAAAGATGCCATGCAAGGAATAGCCTTTGGATTTAGGGAATTGATAGGTCCAGGCCATGTCTTCGACATTGCCGGGCACCTCGTTCTGTGCGGCAACCAGCTTGGTTTGCCAACCAAAGGCCATGCCGGCGGAGGGTAGTTTGGCGCCCAGTACGGCAATGGCCTTGGCCGGCGCGACGTCCATCACCGGAGCGTCCGGTCCCCAAGGATCGCGGATGGTGCCGTGATGTTTGCCGCGCATCCACGACAACGACAGTTTGGCGAAGCTGTAGCGGCTGTCCCAGTCGCCTTCGAACTCCACACCTTCGGTGCGATAGCCCGGCAGGTTGCGGTAGAAACTCATCAGCTTGGGACGCACGGTGCCGGGCTCGACCAGCACGCCAAAGCGTTTTTCGATGTTGTCGTGCACCTCGTTGCGGAACAGGGTGAAGGCCAGGTTCAGAGTGTCACCCTGTACCAGCATATTGTTGCCGTTGAAGGTAATGCCGGTACGCATGGCGGTAACCCGTTCCTTGTTCAGCGTGCGGCTGGTGGAGGGCGAGGAGGTGACCGCGCTTTGGACTTCGTAGGTTTCGTCGATCAGCGGCGCACGCCAGGTCTTGCTGACGTCGGCGTAGAAGGTCCAGGCCGGGGTGGCTTGCCATGCCACGCCCATGCGGGGTGACCAGCCGGTATAACGGGTCGGACGGTAGTCGTGGCCGGCGGCCGGGTTGTTGTAGACCGGCGCGATATTGGGTACGCCGTGGGTGGTGACCTGATCGAAGCGCGCTGCGCCGGTCAGGGTGATATCACGCCATTTCAGTGCTTCCTGGACGAATCCCCCCAGGGTCTCCTGGCGGCCGGACGGCATGTAATACGGCTGCATGCGGCCGTAGTTGTAGCGCGGGTCGGTTTGGTACTGACGGGTGAACATCATGGTGTCGCGTTGGTTGTCATGCCATTGCAGACCGGTGCTCAAGGTGTGTTTGAAGACCCCGGTCTCGAAGGCCGCCTCATTGATCACTTCGGCCAGCCGGTCGCGATAGGTAATCCAGCTTTCGTTGCCCAGCGTGGCGCTGAAACCGCTGCCTGCCGCATCGGGGCGGGTATCGTGCTGGCGGGTCTCGGAATCGGCCCAGCGCACGGTCAGGTTGACCAGTGGCTGGTCGGCGGGGGCGTAACGCCAGACTGCGGAGTAGGTGCTGTCGTCGGTTTCGCGCCACAGTACTTTGCGACGCCAGGCCATATCTTCGCCGTATTTACGGATATCGGCGTCGCTGGGTACCGGAATTTCGCCACGACGGGCATCGAACGGCGTCCAGCCGGTCATGCGGTTCTGCACGGCAGACAGGGTCAGACGGCTTTCGCCAAGGCGTAGCGAGGCTTTGATCAGGCCCGAGTCGCTGTGGTTTTTGGAATAGAGGTATTCGCTGCCATCGGCGCGACGCTGATTGGATGAGCGACGCAGGGTGGAGGAGGCCAGCAGGTCAATGCTGCGGTCTTCGCTGGCGGCAAACAAGGAAGCGGAGCCCAGTGACTGCTTGTCATTGCTGTGGTAGCCACCCTTGATCAGTGCGCCGAGCTGTTCGCCGGGGCGCAGCAGGTCGGCTGCATCCTTGGTGTCGATGCGGATGGTGCCGCCAAACCCCCCGTTACTGTACAGGGAGGTATGCGGGCCTTTGTCGACCACGATGCGCCGAATCAGTTCCGGCTCGATGAATACCGAACCTTGTCGATACTTTTCAAAGCCTTTGGGTGCGCCATCCAGAATCACCTTGACGTCCTCGACCGCGCCAAAGCCCCACATATTGAGGGTTTGCCCGCCCGGTCGGCTCGAACCGGAGAGATCTACCCCGGGAATCGTATCCAGTAATTGCTGCACGTTCTCGGCCTGCTGGCGTTCGATTTCGCGTGAGGTAATTTCGCTCTTGCCGGGCGACAAGGTGCGAACGCCGTGAACTTCCACGGTGGGCAATTCGGTATCGGCAAAGACCAGTGGGCTGTGCAGGGAAGCAAGGGCCGTCGCGACGGACAGGGCAAGGTGTTTTCTGTTGAAGGTCATGGGGTCTGTCAGCAATTTCTGGCTCTTTCCCGTCTGGCGCAGGAATGGAGCGGGTTAACGTAAATGAGAATCGTTTATGTTAACAAATGTCATTGCAGCCTGTCTACGAAACAATTTGTCATAGTTTGGCGGCCGTTCTGCCGCAGAGTGGGGGGGGCAAGCTTGGTCAATAGACGGATGGATTGGTCAAATTATGCTAAAAGCAAATAAACTTTAAAAAGTTATTAACGTATAAATAATTAAATATTTTGTTCATTTTTATCATTATTTTTTACTGATAGTATTTTCTGCGTTTAGCCATTTTTCTATCTAGCTCATGGATAGTGCATCAATCAGGTGAGTGATTAGTGTATTTTGATGACTTGGTTTGCTGATAAAATCAGGTGGTTTGGTAGTAATGCAAGCTAGCTGCAAAATGCATTGTATAGTAGCTAATAGGCAGCTAAATATTCTTAAAATGATAGAAAATTTTCTTCTGCATCGATCGGTTTTCGGGAGATTTTTGCCATTGTCAGGCTAATGATGCTGGAGTTTGCAATGATTTTGCGTATCGATATGCAAATGAAATGCATTCGGGTGCGATTGTTTATTAATAGCTTACGAAAGTGGCGTTATTGACAGTCGCGTTAGCACAGGGTGGTGAGCTATCTATTGCAGTATTCTGTGTAAAGATAGATAACTATCATGGCTTTTATCCGTATTTACGTGGTTAATGATGGATTTTCGCCGCTGTTGATAGATGTGCATCAGTTGGCATGTTTCAGGAATAAAAATCATTAAAATCAAAACTATCTGTATAGAATATTGGTTGATGCCAAATAGCTTGCAGCGGCAGACCAAGCGGTACTTATTGGCTTTGGCCGGGTGTCGTTCGCGGAGTGGCTCAGCTACACTTTAGCAAGTTTTCTAAATAGCGCTTGTCTTTTTATGTTGTTCGTATATTTGCGGGATGCTGCGGTGGGTAAAGGCCGTGGCAGCCAGACCGTGAAACAGTCGATGAGCGTTAGCGATGACAACCATGCGGCCTACTTTCCGGTATTAACCGGGTATGCACTATGAGTTGTGCGATCGTGTTCTGCTGGAAATGAAAAATCTATGTAATTTCGGTCACTTAGGTGCAATCAAGCACTCTACGGCAGGGGGCTGTGCCGAGGAGTCATTCATGGAGCGTGGGATTTTGCAATGAGGACAGTCGTGTATCCGTTGGTGTGTGCTGTTGTTCTGGCGATGGTGTCGGTCTGTAATCCGGTCTATGGCCGTGATGGTGCCGGGAAAAAATATCCCGTTTGTCCGGGGCGTGACTTTTCCGTGTTTATCCAGGCATTTTCCGAGAGCAGGGAAGTCCAACAGGCATTTACCCACTATCCCCTTCAGCAACTGCGTCTGGATTCAAACGCTGAGCCCGAGCCGAAGCCGGTCGTGCGTAAACTCGGCCGTGATCAGGTGGTCTTCCCGGTGCTGCCCAACGCGGCGGAGCGCAAGCAGCAATCCCTGCTGTTGAGAGTCGATAAGCGCAAAGCCAACGTGGTCAAGTTGACGCTGTTAAAAGCGGACTCCGGTTATCAGGTCAGCTATGTGTTTCGTCGGACCTCGTGCTGGCAGCTGGTGCGAATGGAAGATTGGTCGTTGTAGTGTGTCGGCGTTCAATCGGCCCGGGACGGGTGGCAGAGTGGCGCGAATTGAGAGCGAGTGGCGCGATTGCGGCACGATTGTGGCGCAATTTATTGAATCGCGCCATTTGCTGCCGAAATACAGTTGCCGCAAGGCTTTGGTGCGAAATTATCCGGCCATTTCCGGAATGCTTTTCATGCTATTAACTTCAATGTCATGCTCTATTGGGGTGGGTTGCAGGATTGTCGACCGGCTCGGTTACCCATCAACCGCTTGACCTTCACAAGCCCAATTCCCCTCCCTAAGATAATCCGTGCGTTCTCTTTAAAGCAAAACAACAGATCGCTGCTGCACGTTGTTTCATTGTTGATCCTTTGCGCGGCAAACCTTGCCCTTCAGGGCGGGGAAGGATAGCGCGGACGGCCAAGCCGTCCTTGCCTTTACCGTTCAGTGAGGCGGCGGATGATTTCGATGGGCGCACCGCCGAAACCGTCGGCA
>JAGLBD010000006.1 GCA_018260425.1 Pseudogulbenkiania sp.
CGCACCAAACGGCGTCGGCAGTAGTGCATTCCACGCCATGATCCCTCTCCACAATGCAAAAAAGCGCAAGGCAGTGCCTTGCGCTTTTCATCATACCGGAATCCGGGAAGCTTACGCTTCTTTGCGGGTCGGCAGTTTTTCCTTGATACGTGCGGACTTGCCGGTACGACCACGCAGGTAGTACAGCTTGGCGCGACGTACGTCACCACGACGCTTAACGTCGATAGCGGCTACCAGCGGGGAGTAGGTCTGGAAAGTACGCTCAACGCCTTCACCGGCGGAGATCTTGCGTACGATGAAGGAGCTGTTCAGGCCACGGTTTTTCTTGGCGATAACAACACCTTCGTAAGCCTGCAGACGCTCGCGGTTACCTTCCTTTACCTTCACCTGTACCACAACGGTATCACCCGGTGCGAAGGACGGAATGGTTTTGCCGATACGGGCGATTTCTTCTTGCTCGAGTTGCTGGATCAGATCCATTTCAGGACTCCTGTTTTTTTTCGGAGGCATGTTCCTGCTGGTACTCGGCCAGCAGCCCTGCTTCCTGTTTCGTCAAAGTTTTGTCCTTGAGAAGATCCGGGCGATAACGCCAGGTTCTGCCAAGGGACTGTTTCAGACGCCATTTGGCGATCAGGGCATGATTTCCGGACATCAAGACATCCGGTACACGCATGCCACGGTATTCTTCCGGACGAGTATAGTGCGGACAGTCCAGCAGACCGGATGCGAACGAATCCTCGACTGCAGACAACGCATCATTGAGCGCTCCCGGCAACAAGCGGACGATCGTATCGATCAACACCATGGCGGGCAATTCCCCGCCGGACAGCACGTAGTCCCCGATGGAGACTTCCTCGTCGACCACGCGGTCGATAAGGCGCTGGTCAATGCCTTCATAACGGCCGCACAACAGAATCAGTCCGGGCTCCAGAGCCAACGCTTGCGCCTTGTCGTGCGTCAGCGGTGCACCCTGAGGAGACAGATAGATTACCCGGCTACGGGCAACACCTGCCTCGGACTGTCTGGCGAGAGCCGCTTCGACGGTCATTTCCAGCGGTTCGGCCATCATGACCATACCCGGGCCACCTCCGAATGGACGATCATCCACACGGCGATAGTTATCCTCGGTAACGTCACGCGGATTCCAGGCTTTAAACTCCCACAGGCCCAATTCATGAGCCCGCCGGCTGATGCCGAAACGGGTGACCGCCTCGAACATTTCCGGAAACAGGGTGATTGCATCAACCTGCATCAGTAGTCTGCTTCCCAATCCACCTCGATGGTGCCGCCAGTGATATCCACCTTGCCGACAAACTGGTCGACAAAGGGTATCAGGCGTTCCTGACTGCCATCATGAACGGCCAGCACATCATGTGCGCCGGTTTCCATGAGGCGGGTCACCTTGCCGAGTGAAACACCCGACTTGTTGACCACCGCAAGACCGATCAGATCGGTCCAGTAATACTCATCCTCGTCGGGTTCCGGTAGTTCGGCCCGGGGGATGGCAATTTGCGCGCCCCTGAGGCTTTCCGCGAAATCGCGGTCGGTCACACCGTCAAGCTTGGCCACCAGGGCCTTGGGCTGGACCGCACCGTCTTCAAAACGGTACTCTTTCCATACCCCGTCACGGCCTACCCACCACACCGGGTAGTCGAACAAGCTGTCGGCATGCTCCGTATCGGCGTGGATTTTCACCCAGCCGCGAATTCCGAAAGCGCCACTGACATAGCCCATTACCACGAGTTCGTCGTCGCGCATCCCTGGAGTTTCCTTCAAAGTGTCAGAAAAGACGCTTAGGCAGCGACTTTCTGTTCCTTGAGCAGACGGGCAACGGAGTCGGACACTTGCGCGCCAACGCTTACCCAGTGGTTCAGGCGGTCCATGGTGAAGCGAACGCGCTCTTCCTTCTCGTTGGCTACCGGATTGTAGAAGCCAACGCGCTCGATGAAGCGACCGTCACGACGGTTGCGGGAATCGGTCACCACGATGTTGTAGAACGGACGGTTCTTGGAGCCGCCGCGTGCCAGACGAATCACTACCATGTCGATTGTCCTTGATTAAAAACGGGAACGTAGAAAAGCCCACGATTTTAGGGCATTTTTCCCTTATCTTGCAAGCGCTTAATTACGCTGCGTGATCAGAAGGCGATTCAGCAAGCTGCTTGGTCACAATCGTCAGCGCCCGGTCCTCCGGGTGGGTCACCACCGCAAAGCCCAATTTGTGCATCAACTTGAGCATCCCCTTATTGCCGGCAAGTACTTCTCCGCGCATGACTTTCAGGCCTTGTCCCCTGGCCGCATCGAACAGCGACGACATCAGGATGAAGCCAATGCCCCGCCCTTGCCAGCGATCCGCCACCTCCAGCGCAAACTCGCAACTTTCATTGTCCGGGTCGGTAATGAAACGTGCCACGGCCAGTTGTTCTTCGCAGCCGCTTTCATCGGTACGGATCATCGCCAAGGCCATTTCCCTGTCGTAGTCTAGCTGCGTAAAACGAACCAGCATCGTCTGGGACAGCTGTTTGATACTCGACATATAGCGGTTATAGCGACTCTCTTCCGACAAATTGCGCACGAATTGCTGCTGCATTTCGGCGTCCTCCGGCCGGACCGGGCGAATCACCACCGGTGTACCATCCGTCAATTCTGCCGTTTTTACCATACGGGTCGGATAAGGCATGATCGCCATATGCCGGTAACTGCGCTGGTCAGGTTTGACCTTTTCGACAATGATGCGGGCGTCCAGTGCAATGACGCCTTGTTCGTCAGCCACCAGAGGGTTGATGTCCATCTCGCGGATCTCCGGCATCTCGCAGACCATCTCCGAGACGTGCAGCAATACAGACTCCAGCTCATTCCGGTCGATGGGCGGCAGATTCTTGAAGGCACCGAGAATTTTACCAATGCGGGTCTTGTCGATCATGTTGCCGACCAGATAACTATTCAGCGGCGGCAGGGCCAAGGCACGATCCTGCATCACTTCGACGGCGATCCCGCCCGCGCCGAAGGTGATCACCGGACCGAAGGCTTCGTCGTGCGTGACACCGACCATCAGTTCGCGGGCAAAACGGCGCTTACGCATCGGCTGGACCGAGATACCTTCTATATGGGCATCGGGCCGCAAGGCACGCGCACGTTCGAGAATCGCGGCAAAGGCCTGCCGCAACGATGTCTCGTTGGCCAGGTTAAGCTCCACGCCCCCGACGTCCGACTTATAAATGATGTCGGGAGAGTCGATCTTGAGCACCACCGGATAGCCGCCCTTGACCGCCAGCGCCACCGCTTCGTCCTCGGTACGCGCAAGGCGGGTCGGATTGACCGGAATATGGAATGCGGCGAGCACCTCTTTCGATTCACGCTCGGACAAGATTGTCCGCCCTTCCCGGATAGCCTTGTTGATCACCCGGCGCGCCAGATCGACATTCGCCTCTTCCTGACGTCCGCCCAGCGGCCCCGGGGTCTGCAACAATAACTGTTGGTTGTGATGATAGGCCGCAAGGTTGCGAAAGACCTCGATGGCAAACTCGGGGGCGCTGAAATGCGCACACTTGGCCTTGCTGAACAGTTCGCGGCTTTCCGACACCCGGGCATCGCCCAGCCAGGACAGGAACATTGGTTTGGCCGCTTCGCGCTGCAGCCCCACCATCAACTGTGCCGTGGTGAGGTGATCGGTGCCGGACTGCGGCGTGAACAACACCAGCACACCGTCGACCCCCGGGTCATCCAGACAGGCTTTGACCGCCGTGCGGAAACGAGCCGGACTGGCATCACCAATGATGTCGACCGGATTGGCATGCGACCAGTTGCGCGGCAACGATTCATTAAGCACGGCCAGTGTCGACTCGGACAATTGCGCCAACTCCACCCCGTAGGTGTAGGCACTATCGGCCGCCAGCACTCCGGGGCCGATCCCGTTGGTCACGATCGCCAACCGTCGCCCCTGCACGCGGTAATTGGCCGCCAGCACCTTGGCGGCAGTAAACAACTGCGCAATGGTATTGACCCGCAGCACACCGGCACGCGACAAGGCCGAGTCGAACACATCCCCGCTGGCCACCATATTGCTCGAATGCGTCACCCCGGTCACATTGTCTTCGAAACGCCCGGACTTGATCACCACCACCGGCTTGGTACGCGCTGCCGCCCGCAAGGCACTCATGAAGCGGCGGGCGTCATGAATGTGGTGGACATGCAACAAAATCCCCTGGGTAAAGTTGTCCGCGACCAGATAGTCAAGGATTTCACCAAAATCGACGTCCAGCGCTTCTCCGACCGAAATCACACTGGAGAAACCGATTCCCTTGCCGTCGGCCCAATCGAGCATGGCGGTGCACAGGGCACTGGACTGCGACACCAGCGCCAGGTTGCCGGAACGCACCTTGCTGCTGTAATTGCTGGCATTGAAGCCGGCGACCGGGCGCATCAGCCCCAGCACATTGGGCCCCAGCACCCGAATGCCGTAATGGCGGGCGATCGACATGGACTCATTGAGAATCTCCCGCTCCAGCTGTTCGCTATCGGAGAACTCCTTGGCCAGCAATACCGCCCTAACCCCTTTCTTGCCACAGTCCTTCATGATCGCCGGCAAGGCGCGCAGAGCAGTGGTCACCACGGCAAGATCGACCGGACCTTCGATCAGTTTGACCGATGGCTGCGCCGTCATCCCGGCCACCACCTTGTGATTCAGGTTGACCGGATAGAGCTTGCCCTGAAAATTGCCCGCCAACAGATTGGCAAAGACAGCCTGTCCGATCGAGCCGGGCTTGTCGCTGGCACCGACCACCGCGACATGGCGCGGAGAGAAAAGCGGAGTGAGGTAATGCGGCTTCATCGCGAGGTTCCAGATCAGGGATGTGCACGGCCATCCGGGTTTCAATTATGTAGTGTGTCGTTCTATTCCCCAACACTCTGCCGTACTGGGAGTGGCAATTTGGGGTCAATATTGTTAATCTTTGCTGTTTCACGCCAACCATTTATTGCGTCGCATCAACAAGACGACGCGTTGCGACACGTGTGTTGCAACGGGAGCCGCACCATCATGACGAAACGAGTCGTCACACTCGCCCACTACTATACCCAGCCAGAAATCCAGCAAATGGCCGACAAAGTCGGAGACAGTCTGGAGCTTTCCCTGTACGCACGGGAAGCGGAAGCTGACATCATCGTGTTCGCCGGTGTGCGCTTCATGGCCGAAACCGCCAAGATCCTCAACCCGAACGCCACGGTCATTCTGCCGGATGCCGGATCGACCTGTTCGCTGGTGACCCAGACCGACGTTACCGCGTTGAAACGCTGGCGCGACAACCACCCCGACCACGTGCATGTGTCGTACATCAACTCCAGTGCCGAACACAAAGCCTTGTCCGACTGGATTGTCACCAGCCGCAATGTCGATGACATCATTGCCCACCTTTACAGCGAGGGCAAGCAGGTGATTTTCTCGCCGGACCGCAATATGGGTGCCTACCTGAACTATCAGTATGGCTACGAAATGCCGCTCTGGTCCGCGGTATGCGAAGTACATGACAAGTTCAATGAAGTTGCCCTCAACGAAGCGCTGGCGGCCGTCAAAGGCAACTGCCATCTGATTGCCCACCCGGAGAGCCCCCTGCCCGTGTTGAAACAGGCGGAATATGTCGGATCGACCTCCGGCATGCTCAACTGGGTGAAAAATTACCAAGGCGATGTTAAAGATGTCATCTTCGTCGCGACCGAAGACGGTATTCTTTACAATATGGGACTGGCCCGGCCGGACCTCGATTTGCGTCAGGCGCCGATCTATGCCGGCTGTCAGTGCAACTCCTGTCCCTATATGAAAATGAACACCGTCGAGGCGGTAAAGCGCGCCCAGCAAGGGATCGGGCTTACCATCGATTACCTCACGACAGCGCAGATGGATGCCGCGCGGCTGCCGATCGAGCGCATGCTCGACTTCAGCAAACGCTACAGCCTCTGACCCCGAAACAACCCGCCGCACCGGCGGGTTTTTTGCGACAGCGGCGCACAGCCGGCACCGGGACCGTCCATATCCTGTTTTCTTGGGCGGTTTGCGGGGATACAATCACCTCGTTTCCCTTGAAAGATACCGATGAAGTTTCTGATCAGTAATGATGATGGCTATAACGCCGAAGGGATTGCCGCTCTCGCCCGCGCGCTGGCGCGACACGGCGAGGTCGTGGTGGTTGCGCCGGAACGCGACCGCAGCGGTGCCAGCAACTCCCTGACACTGGACCGGCCCCTGACAGTGCGTCAGGCTCCCAGCGGTTTTCATTACGTCAACGGCACACCGACCGACTGCGTCCATCTTGCCGTGACCGGCCTGCTCGATTTTCGGCCAGACATGATCTTTTCCGGTATCAATCACGGTCCGAACATGGGCGACGACACCCTCTACTCCGGCACCGTGGCCGCCGCCACGGAAGGCTTCCTGCTGGGAATACCTTCTGTCGCCCTGTCGCTGGCCGGCTATTCGGGACAGCACTTTGCCACGGCGGCCAAGGTTGTCGACCAACTGCTGGAACGCATCAAGGCCCGGCCATTCGATGCTCCGGTACTGCTCAACGTCAACGTGCCGGACATTCCCGAGGACGCCGTGCAAGGCATCCGTGTGACCCGGCTCGGCCGCCGGCATGCGGCAGAACCCGTCATCAAAAGCACCAACCCCCGCGGCCAGCCCATCTACTGGATCGGCCCGGTTGGCAAGGAGGCCGATGCCGGAGACGGCACCGATTTCCATGCCGTGGCAAACAACCACGTATCCATTACTCCCCTGATGCTCGACCTGACCGCTTACGGACAACTGGACGGACTCAACTCATGGCTCAATCCCTGACACAGGCGCAAACGCGCAACGATTACGGCATGTTGTCCGACCGCACGCGAATGCGCATGGTGGAACGTTTACGCCAATCCGGAGTCAAGGATGAACGAGTGCTGGCGGCCCTCTACGAGGTCCCCAGGCATCTATTTGTCGATCAGGCACTGGCAACCCGGGCCTATGACGACGTGTCGCTACCGATCGGCCACGGTCAGACCATCTCCCAGCCCTTGACTGTCGCGAGGATGACCGAGTTGCTGTTCGCCGGCCGCAAACAGGGCAAGGTGCTGGAAATCGGCACCGGCTGTGGTTACCAAACCGCTGTGCTGCTGAAGATGGGAGCCGAAGTCTATTCGATCGAACGAGTCGCCGCCCTGCTGGATACGGCAAGGCAAAACCTGCGGGCGGCCCGGCTGGTGCACGCCAGGCTGGTGCATGGCGATGGTCATTTCGGCTTGCCCGAAGCGGGCCCGTTTGACGGAATCATCATGACCGCCGCTGCCAAAACCCTGCCGGATGCGCTAATCAGCCAATTGGCGGAAGGGGGTCGGTTAATCATGCCGATCGGCGACAATGAACAACATCTCTGGCTAATCGAAAACACCTCGACCGGGCTCCAGAAAACCCGTCTCGATCCGGTGAAATTCGTGCCGCTGTTGCCAGGACGAACTTAATGACAAAGAATTTTAACAATTATCCGGCATGTAACTACTGTCAGACAATTTACAAATCATACCAACTAGCATATAAAAATCTTGGAATGCACGCTTACACCACCCGACTCACCAGACGTGTACTCAGAACCCTGCCGGTTCTGGCTTTGACGGCTTGCAGCAGCTTTGTTCAACAACCGGCTCCGGTAGAACGGCCGGCGGGAACGATGAATAGCGTGCAGAGCGTTACCAGAAGCGAGCCGGGCACCAGTCCGGAGTCGGCAAGTGTTGCAAAGGCCACGCCATACCGCCAAGGGTCTGCCTTGAAGCCGGCAGGTGCGGCCAGTGGAGCAACAAGCCATGTGGTACAGCCGGGAGAGAATCTGTTTCGCATCTCCCTCAACCACGGGCTCAAGTATCAAGACGTGGCGAAGTGGAATGATTTGCAGGATTACAACATCAAGGCCGGGCAGACACTGCGTCTGACTCCACCTTCGGGTACGGGTACCCCTGCCGTCGCGGCAACAACCGGAACGGTTGCCGCTGCGGTCAGTGCTCCAGCGCAAAAAGCGGTCAAGACGTATCCAAAAGCGCTGAAGCTGCCCTACTCCGATGATGCGGTAAAACATATCGCCAGCCAAAGCGAGGGCAAAGGAAAAACCGCAGTGGCAACAACGTCGCCCCAAAGCGACAGCAGTGCACCGGTGATCCAGAAGCATGAGTCCAGCACACCGCGTCAGGCAGACAATGCCAGTGACAGCAAGGCAGTGGCAGGCGAAGACACGGTGAACTGGTTGTGGCCGACCAATGGCAAGACCCTGAAAGGCTACTCGGATAGCAACAAGGGTCTGGATATCGGCGGTCGCAGTGGACAGCCGGTGCTGGCGGCCGGCGATGGCAAGGTGGTGTACAGCGGCAATGGCCTGCGCGGCTACGGCAAGCTGATCATCATCAAGCACAACAAGACATTCCTTTCAGCGTATGCGCACAACAGTCAACTACTGGTAAAGGAGGGGCAGGCAGTCAAAAGAGGGCAAAAGATTGCTGAAATGGGTAATACCGACGCGGACCAAGTAAAACTACATTTTGAGATTCGCCGTTTCGGTAAGCCAGTTGATCCGATGCACTATCTGGACAGCAAATCCTGAGCAGGGGGACAGCCTCCCCCGGCATGACAGGGATACCATCAGGCGGGGGAAGCCATGAGCAACGAAACAGAAATTCTGGACGACGAAGAGCTCGGCGAAGAGGAACTGAACGAAGAGGCGGCAGTGGAGGCCGAAGCAGAGGAAGCGGCTGAAGCACAGTACGCCCACGACGAAGTTGCCGACGTTACTCAAATTTATCTCAATGATATTGGCTGCAATGCCTTGCTGACTCCTCCCGAGGAGCTCGCCTTGGCACGCCGTGTGGTCGCCGGAGAGTTTGAAGCCCGGCAAAAGATGATCGAACACAACCTGCGGCTCGTCGTTAATATCGCCAAGCACTACATCAACCGGGGACTGGCCCTGCTGGATCTGATCGAAGAAGGCAATATCGGTCTGATGCACGCTCTCGAAAAATTTGACCCGGAACGGGGTTTCCGTTTCTCCACCTATGCCACCTGGTGGATCCGTCAAAGTATCGAACGCGCGATCATGAATCAATCGCGTACCATCCGTTTGCCCGTCCATGTCATCAAGGAACTCAATGTCTACCTGCGTGCCTCGCGTCATCTGGAAGCACAGATAGGCCGGGAACCGACCCTTGACGAAGTGGCGCTGCAAGTCGGCAGACCGGTCGAAGATGTGCGCAAAGTGATGAACCTCAACGAGCGCATGGCCTCGCTGGATGCTCCGCTGGACATCGATCCGATGCTGTCGATTGGCGAGTCCATTCCCGATGAACAACACGAAGAACCCGAGCTGCAGTTGCACAACACGCAGCTGGAACGGTTTGTTCACGACTGGATGAGCCAGCTCAATGATAAGCAACGCATGGTGATCGAGCGTCGTTATGGCCTCAACGGTCATGAGATCTCCACACTGGAAGAGCTTGCCGCCACGCTCAGCCTGACTCGCGAACGCGTTCGCCAGATCCAGATAGAAGGCCTGGAACAACTGCGCCGCATCCTGCGCAGAAAAGGCATCTCCAAAGACTATCTGCTATAACATCACGCTGATGACAAACCCCGGTGCTACCGGGGTTTTTTCATTCCAAAGAAGTATTTCCGGCTTGATTGACCCCGGGCAAGCATCGCACATTGCAATCTCGCGCACTTCAGCGCACTATTAAATAAGACCACCTGCATATCAAGGATACGCACCGCGTGTTTACCTGGCTAAAGAATCGTTTGCACAGCACGGGGCTGACGGCATTTGTCACCCACTCGGAATGTCTGAAACACAATATGGGTGTCGGCCATCCCGAGTGTCCCGAACGGCTGATTGCAATCCGCGACCAATTGATGGCCAGCCAGATTTTCGATTTCCTGCAGGAAGTCGATGCTGAGCCGGTGAGCGAGCAACAGTTGGCGCGCGTGCACCCGCCACGTTACGTCGACTACATCGAAGCCTGTGCCCCGACCACCGGAACGTTCCGTATGGACCCGGACACCGCCATGTCGCCCGGCACGCTCAGTGCGGCACGCCATGCGGCAGGGGCGGTCATCACCGCTGTGGATCTGGTCTGCGAGAACAAGGCCCCCAATGCCTTCTGTTCGGTACGCCCTCCCGGGCACCATGCCGAGAGCGCCAAGTCCATGGGCTTCTGCTTCTTCAACAATATTGCCATCGGCGTCACCCACGCCCTGTCCCACTACAAACTGGAACGGGTGGCGGTCATCGACTTCGATGTCCATCACGGCAATGGCACGGAAGAGATTTTCCGGGATGACCCGCGGGTGATGATGGTTTCCACCTTCCAGCACCCGTTTTACCCCTACTGCGGCGACGTACCACTCGGGGAGAACATGCGCAATGTCCCCCTCAAGGCCGGCAGCACCGGCAAGGACTTCCGCGAGGCCGTGGAAAACGTCTGGTTACCGGCCCTGCACGACTTCCAGCCGGAGATGCTGTTCATTTCGGCGGGGTTCGACGGGCACCGTGAAGATGATATGGGCTCGATCGGGCTGGTGGAATCCGACTATGAGTGGGTAACACGCCATTTGATGCAGATCGCCGACCTGTATTGCCAGGGAAAAATCGTCTCGGTTCTGGAGGGCGGCTATGACCTGTCCTCGCTGGCGCGCAGTGTCACGGCACACATCAAGGTACTCTCGGACAGCTAAACGGTGACTCAGGGGGAAATTTTACCCGCTTGCCGCAAGCGCTCATAGGCGGCACGGACTGCCGCCACTGTCCTGTCGCTGGTCCCGAGGCTGAACGCCATATACTCGATAAACGGCGGGGCCAGCGTCACGACCGCTTCCACCTCGGAAAAGTCATGTCCCTGCCGGTGCAACTGGTAGGCAAGCACTTGATCATTGGTCGCAATCAGATCGATACGGCCGGCAATGAATTTACGCACATTGTTCTCGTCACTCGATGCCGGGTCCAGCTCGCGCCCCCGCACAAAGCCCATATCCACCAAACGTTGTTCAGACGCATACCCCCGGATCGTACCGATGTGGTAACGATGCAGCGCCGTGAGCTCGGCAGGAATATCCTTGCGATGGCGGAATTTGTAGAGCCGGATCCACGATATCACCACCGGCCCCACCCACTTGAAATGCGCCTCCCGCTCCGGGGTTCTGGAGACGATGAGCAGCAAAATATCGGACTTCTCCTCGCTAAGCGACACAGCACGTTTCCACGGCAGAAAGGTCATCTTCCCGGAAACGCCCGCCTCACGAAACACCACGCGGGTAATATCGGCAACGGGCCCCTTGGCCAGCGCCCCATCGGAATAAATATACGGCGGGTACTCGTCCGTCACCGCCTCTATCTCGGGCAAGTCGGTACCGGCCCAAGCGTAGGGCAATCCCAGCGCCAACCACAACGCACAGCGCATGATCATGGTGAGTGGAAAGGACACGCGTCTCACCGCCTTGCCGCCGATTCCCGGCTTGCGCTCCAGCGCAAGGCCTGTCGTGCCTCGGCCGCCTGCCGTACCGCCGCTTCGGTAGCGGCTCCGGCGCGCTCCGGTGTGCCGGCATCGAAGGGAGGATGAGGATCATATTCAATCGCCAGCTGAATCTCCCGGGCCACCGCTTCGCCGCACAGCGTCGCCACTAACTGCAAGCCGAAATCGATACCGGCCGTGACGCCACCACCGGTCACCCGGTTGCCATCGACCACCACCCGCTCGGCCACCGGAATGGCACCGAACAAGGCCAACTGCTCCCGCGACATCCAGTGGCTGGCCGCTCGGTAGCCATCCAGCAGACCCGCCGCCGCCAGCACCAGCGAACCGGTACACACCGAGGTGACGTAGCGTGCCGTCGCCCCGACCCTGCGCAGGAAAGCCAGCGTTTCTTCATCACTCATCAAGGCAATCTGCCCGGCGCCACCGGGAACACAGATCACGTCCAGCGCCGGGCAGTCTTCAAAGCGGGTGGTCGGCAGGATTTTCCAGCCATGGGCGGTTGAGACCGGATCAAGGGTCTTCCATAACAAATGCAGCTCGGCGCCCGGCACCGAACCGAACACCTCGGCCGGTCCGGTCAAATCCAGTTGCGTCACATCGGGGAAAAGTAGCAGGCCAAAACGCAGGGGAGTGGACACAGAAAGTCCTTCATCAGAGCACCAACACTTCTGATGATGGTCCCGCGCACGCACAAAATCCACCTGAAATCAGGAAATACCGATCGGCCAACACACGCT
Source organism: Pseudogulbenkiania sp. (assembly GCA_018260425.1). Classification (GTDB taxonomy): domain Bacteria; phylum Pseudomonadota; class Gammaproteobacteria; order Burkholderiales; family Chromobacteriaceae; genus Paludibacterium. Next base: position 12,272 of record JAGLBD010000006.1, read on the forward strand.
GTCGTAAAAATACCGGGAGTGAAACAAGAGGGAGGCAGGCGCAACATGCCCCTGCCCCCGCGGGTTTGCTCAATGAACCACCGAGGCGCTTGCACGAGGCAGACACGTCATGACGCCGTAAAAATTGAGGCTCAGCTTGCAAGGCAGGCGGAGCCTGGGACGAGACTCGGGGAGTAAGGGCAACAGGGAGGGAGAGTGGGTGAGGAACAGCGAGACGCCGCCAGCCACTCTCCGGCTTGCTTCAATAGACAAGGACTGCACAAGGTTCTCCTGGATAGACCATGAAGTGCATGGCAGCCTGACTATCACGCAGTGCCCCGCGGACGTCTACGCCGCTTTGGGACACTGGCCAATAGGTCTGAAGCAGGGAACTTCCGCGCGACACCCGACGGTTAGTTTCCCGTCCCCTTGTCATCGGCCTTTTCGCCGATCTTGCCTTCCTGACCGGACAGCAAGTTGATCAGGTTGCTCTTGTGCCGATGCACCACCAGAATGGCAATGATCAGACAGGTGCCGAAATACGGACCTTGCGGGCCGATGATGAAGAAGGCAAATACCGGCGCCAGTACCGCAGCCGTCAACGCCGACAGCGAGGAGATCTTGACCACCAGCGCCATGAAGAGCCAGGTCGCAATGCAGGCCAGCGCCAGCCAGCCGCTGAAGCCGAACAACACCCCTACCGCAGTAGCAACACCCTTGCCGCCCTTGAAGCCAAAAAATACCGGCCACATATGACCAATCAGCACCGCCAGCGCCGACAAGGCGATTTCCTGCTGGCCAAGACCATATTTAGCGCCGAGCGATGCGGTCAGGAAGACGGCAACCCACCCCTTGGCGCCATCACCGATCAAGGTCAGCGCGGCGGCCAGTTTCTTGCCGCTACGCAGGACATTGGTCGCCCCGGGGTTGCCCGAACCGTAACTACGCGGGTCGGCCATGCCCATTACCTTGCTGACGATCACTGCAAACGACAGCGAACCGATCAGGTAAGAAGCAATAATAAACGCAAAAGCTGTCGTGCTCATGGCAGATCCACTAGAATGGAAAACTTCGAATTTTACGGTATAGGACGGGTTTCCCCAACCGTCTCTCACTGATGGACATCATTTTTTTACGACAGATGCGCGCCAGCACCATCATCGGCGTGTATGACTGGGAGCGCAAAGCTCCCCAGACCGTGTTGCTTGACCTGGAAATCGGTATTCCCAGCGAAGTTCCCTGCCACAGCGACGACATCGGCGACACCATCCATTACGCCGAGGTCTGCGAACGCCTGCGTGCCGTTTTGCAGGAGCAGCACTTCTTGCTGATCGAAGCACTGGCCGACTTCATTGCACGCCTGATCCGCGAAGAATTCGGCGCGCCATGGGTCAAGGTAGCCGTCACCAAACCCGGCATATTGCCTGAGGTCGATGCGGTCGGCGTGCAGATCGAGCGCGGTAACCGCCCGCGCTGAGTGCACTAGCCTTCGCGATTGCGCATGAAGTCGGCGGTGGAGGAAAAGGACTCGATGAGTTTTTCTTTCAGCCAGTCTTCCACCAACAGCTCGTTGACCGCCTGACTCATGCATTTCATCCATTGGTCGCGCGCCACGGAATCGACCGCGAAGGGCATATGGCGCATCCTCAGCCTCGGATGGCCAAACGCTTCGACAAACAGCGCGGGGCCGCCCAGCCAGCCGGAGAGAAACATGAATAGCTTCTGGCGCGAGCCGGCCAGATCGGCCGGATGCATATCGCGCAAGGACTTGACCTCCGGATCGCTCTCCATGATGTCGTAGAAACGGTCGGTCAACCAACGAACCACACCCTCTCCCCCCATGAGTTCATAGGGGGTCATTTCCTGCATACTCATGCTGACTTAACCTTGTGAAAATCGAAGCCGATATCCGGAGCCTCGCCGTGCATCAGCAACGCCAATGCCTTGCCGGAGCCCGGCCCTTCGGTGAAGCCCAGCGTACCATGGCCGGTATTGAGATAAAGATTGGTGATGGCCGATTGGCCGATCAAGGGAACATTGCCGGGTGTGGCCGGGCGCAAGCCGCTCCAGAACTCCGCCTTGTCCCACTCGGCCGCCCCGGGAAAACATTCCCGTGCACGGGCCAGCAAGGCCGCACAGCGCACCGCATTGAGCGAGGAGGAGTAACCGGACAGTTCGGCGGTTCCCGCCACTCTGAGGCGGTTGCCAAGCCGGGAAAACACGATCTTGCGACTTTCGTCGGTGATACTGACCGACGGCGCCTTGCTGTCATCACAAATCGGCACCGTGGCCGAGTAGCCCTTGGCGGGATAGACCGGCAGCCTGAGTCCGGCGCTGGCCGCCAGCAAGGGAGAATAACTACCGGCAGCGAGGACATAGGCATCCGCACCCAGCGTTGCATAATGACCGGAGGGGCCGGTCACCGAGATGCCCGTCAAGCGCTCACCCTCGCGCAGCAAGGCATTGATGCGGGTTGAATAGCAAAACTCCACACCCTGTTTTGCCGCTTCCGCGGCCAAGCCGACGGTAAAACGATGCACATCGCCCGACTCGTCGCTGCGGCACCATGCGGCTCCCGCCAGCGTCGGCGCGATATGGGCCAAAGCCGGTTCGATGGCCAGCATCGCGCTACGATCCAGCAATTCACGCCTGACACCAAGCGCAGCGAGCTCACGGCAACGACGCCCGGCCTCACGCATCTCGCGGGGGGTGTCCAGCAAGGTCAGAATACCGGCAGAGCGGTGCGCATAGTCAAACGAGATGGCCGAGTGGATGTCCTGATAGGCCTGCTGGCTGAACTGCCCCAGCGCCACCATATTGCGCATATTGTCACGCCAGCGCCCCGGACGGCACTCCAAAAGGAACCGGAGCCCCCAGCGCCACTGGGCCGGATCAAGATGAGGACGGAACAACAAGGGGGCATCGGCGCGGCATAGCCATTTGAGAATCTGCCATGGCATACCCGGTGTCGCCCACGGCTCGGACTGCCCGACGGAAATCTGGCCGCCATTGGCAAAGCTGGTTTCCCGGGCCGCACCTGCAGCACGCTCAACCACCACCACTTCATGACCAAGCCGGGAGAGAAACCAGGCCGTCGATACACCGACGACCCCGGCGCCCATGACAATCACTTTCATGCTTTAGGCGCGTGCTCGTAAACCGTTTTGCCCTTCAGCCGGAACACGTCCGACGCGAAGTAGAAGTTTTCAGAATGGCCGACAAACAACAAGCCATCGGGTTTGAGCAGCGGAGCAAACTTCTTCAGTACCTTGTGCTGGGTCTCCCTGTCGAAGTAGATCATTACGTTGCGGCAAAAGATCACATCGAAGGTTTCGCGGATAGGCCAGCTGGCATCAATCAGGTTAAGACGGCTGAAGGTGATCATATTGCGCAGTACCGGCTTGGCCTGATAGCTGCCGTCCGGCAACTTGTCGAAATACTTGGCGGCATGACCGGCCGGCAAACGGGCGACCTTGTCGGCGCTGTAGATACCGGTTTTGCCGGTCTCCAGCACGCTGGTATCCAGATCGGTCGCGAGAATGGTGATTTGCGGGCGCGATGCTGCCGGAAACGCTTCCAGCGCGGTCATGGCCAGCGAATAGGGCTCTTCGCCGGTCGAGGCGGCAGAACACCAGATGGAAATCTTGCCACCGTTATTCTTTTTCTTCAGATGCTCGGCGAGAATCGGGAAATGATGTTCTTCACGGAAGAAAAAGGTCAGATTGGTGGTCAGGGCATTGACGAACAATTCGAATTCGCGCTTGCCGGACGGTGATTCCAGAAAGTCGACATAGGCAGCAAACCCGGCCAGTTTCAGGTCACGGATCCGCCGCACCAGACGGCCATACACCATATCCTTTTTGGAAGGATTCAGCGATATGCCGGCTTCCTTGTAAATAATCTTGCGGACGCGCTCGAAATCGGCGTCGCTAAAAGAGAATTCTCGGGCGAATTCAATCTTGGGCAATTGGATGGGTGGCAGCTTGTTCATGGTGCTCGCATATAATGAAGCCCGGGAATCAGGCCCGGGCTTTCATCATAGCATAGCGATTCGTACTCAGACCGAGAACGAAGATCCGCAGCCGCAGGTCGTGGTGGCATTCGGATTGCGAATCACGAATTGCGATCCGTTCAGATCTTCCTGATAGTCGATTTCTGCGCCTACCAGATACTGGTAGCTCATCGGATCGACCAGGAAGGTCACGCCGTCACGGCCGATCGGGGTATCGTCTTCATTGACGATCTCGTCGAAGGTAAAGCCGTACTGGAAACCGGAACAGCCACCGCCAGTAACGAAGACCCGCAGTTTCAGATCAGGATTGCCCTCTTCCGCGATCAGGTCGCGAACCTTGGCGCAGGCGCTCTCGGTAAAGTTGATCGGGCTCGGCATTTCGGTTGCGGTAGTGCTCATGGGAAACCTCACTTGGTCGTTCGCGCCAGTATCGGCGATTCATCCTACTATTTTAGTCGGATATAGGGTCGCCTGACCAGTTTTCAAGACTCAAGGCATCAACGGCACCACATCAAGGCCGGTATTTTCGGCAAAACCGCACATCAGGTTCATGTTCTGCACGGCCTGCCCGGCGGCCCCCTTGACCAGATTGTCGATCACAGACAATACCACCACGGTCTCGCCACCCTGCGGACGATGCACGGCAATGCGGCACTGGTTGGAGCCTCTGACCGAACGGGTCTCGGGATGCGTGCCGGCAGGCAAGACATCGACGAAACGTTCGGAGGCATAGCGTGATTCAAACATCTCCTGCAGATCGATATCCCGGCTCAGGCGCGCATACAAGGTCGCGTGAATACCGCGGATCATCGGCGTGAGGTGAGGAACAAAGGTCAAACCGACCTCTTGTCCAGCCACGCGAGCCAGGCCCTGGCGAATTTCCGGCAAATGGCGGTGGCCAGCCACCCCGTAGGCCTTGAAAGAGTCCCCTGCTTCGGCCAGCAGCGCGCCCAGCTCGGCTTTACGACCCGCGCCGGACACCCCGGACTTGCAATCGGCGATCAGGCCATCCAGCTCAATGGCACCCGACTGGATCAGCGGCAGAAACCCCAGTTGCACGGCAGTGGGATAGCACCCCGGATTGGCGACCAGTCTGGCATGGCGAATCGCTTCCCGATTAACCTCCGGCAAACCATACACCGCTTCCGAAACCAGCGCGGGAGAGGCATGGGTCATGCCGTACCACTTTTCCCATTCGGCCACATCGCTGATGCGGAAATCCGCGGCAAGGTCGATCACCCGCACGCCGGCCGCGAGCAGGGCCACGGCCTCGCCCATGGCAATGCCGTTAGGCGTGGCAAAGAACACCACATCACAGTCGTGCAATGCCGCAGTTTCCGGCGTGGAAAACGCCACATCCACATAGCCGCGCAAACTCGGATACATGGCATCGACCCGCATGCCGGCCTCTTTACGGGATGTCACTGCGGTAATGCGCGCATGGGGATGCAGGGCAAGCAGACGCAGTAGTTCGACACCGGTATACCCTGTGCCACCCACAATTCCGACCTTGACCATGCCCTGCTCCTTTTGTAAATTCATGTCGCAAAAATGACATATTACGGCCAAGACGGGCTTCAGGCAACCTTGTCGCCGTGATTACCACCATACTGAAGGGAGCATGCCGACACGGAGAAGGATATGTCCAGCCACACTGTCATCATTGAATGGAACCGCCATGGCAACCTCTTCACCGACCAGCGTTACAGCCGGGACCATACCTGGCACTTCGACGGGGGCATGACGGTCCATGCCTCCAGTTCACCGCATGTCGTGCCGGTTCCCTTGTCGAACCCGGCGCATGTCGACCCGGAGGAGGCCTTCGTTGCGGCGGTTTCCAGCTGTCACATGCTATGGTTTCTTAGTCTGGCGGCTGCCAAAGGGTATGTCGTCGAGCGCTATCTCGACTCGGCACAGGGCATCATGGAGCGGAACCGGCACGGCAAGCTGTGGGTTGCCAACATTATCCTGAGCCCGGTCATCAGTTTCACCGGAGCCGAGATCCCGGATCAGGCAGCGGTCGATCTCCTGCACCACACGGCACACGAAGCGTGCTTCATCGCCAACTCTGTCAAAAGCGAGATCACCCTGCAGGGCACGTGGCGCCACCAGGGCTGAATGCAAAAAAACCACCCGGGGGTGGCTTTTTTGTAGAACAGAACCGAAAGCGGATTAACGCTTGGAGAACTGTTTGGCGCGACGTGCTTTACGCAGGCCGACTTTCTTACGTTCAACTTCACGAGCATCGCGGGTAACGAAGCCGGCTTGGGACAGTGCCGGTTTCAGTTCGGTGCTGAAGTCGATCAGGGCGCGGGTGATACCGTGACGGATCGCGCCGGCTTGACCGGTTTCACCACCACCTACCACGTTTACCTTGATGTCGAAAGACTCGAGGTGCTCGGTCAGAGCCAGCGGCTGGCGGATAACCATGCGGCCGGTTTCACGAGCAAAGTATTCGTCAACCGGCTTGCCGTTGACGATGATCTGGCCGCTGCCCTTCTGCATGAAAACGCGTGCTACAGAGCTCTTGCGACGGCCGGTACCGTAGTAATATTTACCGTTCATCTATGTTGCCTCGAATCAGATTTCCAGCACTTTGGGCTGTTGGGCGCTATGCGGATGCTCAGTACCGGAGTAAACCTTGAGCTTCTTGATCATGGCGTAACCCAGCGGACCTTTCGGCAGCATACCCTTAACGGCTTTTTCCAGCACACGCTCAGGGAACTGGTTTTGCAGTTCGGTGAATGTACGCTCTTTGATACCACCCGGATAGCCAGTGTGACGATAGTACTTCTTGTCCTGTGCCTTGGCACCGGTAACGCGAAGCTTATCGACATTGACTACAACAATGTAGTCACCGGTATCTACGTGCGGAGTGAACTCCGGCTTGTGTTTGCCACGCAAACGGTGCGCGATCTCAGCGGCGAGACGACCCAGCACCTTATCGGTGGCGTCGACCACAAACCACTCGCGCTTAACCTCATGCGGCTTGGCAGAAAAGGTCTTCATGGAACTCTTCCATCGTAATTCTTGAAAGTTACGGATTCTATTACAGGGGCAGATGCCTGTCAAACCATTGTGCAATAACAGAAAACCGGCAATCGACGAGAGGGCGGTCGCAACGTAGGAAAACACCCCTGAAAAGGACGGGAAACAGCAAAAAAAAAGCGCAATCCACTGTGATCGCGCCAAGTTCCACCTTCAAAGAAGGAGGATGGAGGAGACAACACCAAAACGCGCACTCACATGCAACGTCATGATGCAATTAAGATTATGTCCACCGACCATCCCTTTGGCAAGTATTATTTGGTGCAGCGCCGCATAAAAACGCCATTTTGCGCTGCACCGCACAACACTCAGACCTTGAGTGTGGTTTCCAGCGCGATTTGCATCATGTCATGGAAACTGGTCTGACGCTCTTCAGCCGAGGTCTGCTCACCGGTCGGAATAATATCCGATACAGTTAGAATACCCATTGCGCGTGCGCCATACTCGGCGGCGACGCCATAAATACCCGCCAATTCCATTTCCACGGCCAGCACGTTCATGCGTGCCATAACATCCAGCATCTGCGGCTGCACCGAGTAGAACAGGTCGGCCGAGAAGACATTGCCTACCACAACCGGTTTGTTCAACTCGCAAGCGGCCTCAACGGTCTTGCTCAGTACCTCGTAGTCGGCCAGCGCCGCCCAGTCGTGGTCCATGAAGCGCATGCGGTTAACCTTGCTGTCGGTCGACGCGCCCATGGCGATCACCACGTCGCGCAGCTTCAGGGTCGGCGACACTGCGCCGCACGAACCGATGCGGATAATGGTTTTGACGCCATATTCGCGGATCAACTCGGTAGCGTAGATGCTGCAGGACGGAATGCCCATGCCGTGGGCCATGATCGAGACACGGCGGCCCTTGTAGGTACCGGTGTAACCGAACATATTACGCACCGAGGTCACCAGACGGGCGTCTTCCAGATAGGTTTCGGCGATAACCTGGGCACGCAGCGGATCTCCCGGCATCAAAACGACGTCGGCGAAATCACCAGGCTGGGCACTGATATGGGGTGTCGGCATAACTCAATATCCTTGTTGTTGCGTGTCAATCAATAAACGCGGTGCCGTAATCCATCGGGGACAATCCCAGATGTCGGGCAACGGTCTGGCCGATGTCGGCAAACGTCGCGCGCCCGCCCAGCGACCCGGCCTTGACGCCGGGGCCGTAGCACAGCACGGGAATGTTTTCACGGGTATGGTCCGAACCGGGCCAGGTCGGATCGCAACCATGGTCGGCGGAAAGGATCAGAATATCGCCCTCCTGCAACGCTGCCATGATCTCCGGCAAACGTGCATCAAAGGCTTCCAGCGCCCTGGCGTAGCCCGCTACATCGCGGCGATGGCCGTAACTTGAGTCGAAATCGACGAAGTTGGTCATCACGATACTGCGGTCGGGAGCCCGCGCCACTTCGGCCAGCGTGGCATCCCACAGCTCGTCCAGACCGGTCGCCTTGAGCTTGCGGGTGATGCCGACGTGGGCATAGATATCGGCAATCTTGCCGATCGATACCACCTCGCCACCGGCATCGGCCAGCTTCTTCAGTACGGTATCGGACGGCGGTTCGACCGCCAGATCCTTGCGGTTGCCGGTGCGGGCAAACTGGCCCTTGCCCGGCCCGACGAAGGGGCGGGCAATGACCCGGCCGATGTTGTACGGCTCAAGCGCTGCCCGGGTGATCTTGCATAGCTCGTAGAGCCGCTCGAGACCAAAAGTCTCTTCATGGCAGGCGATCTGGAATACCGAATCGGCCGAGGTATAGAAAATCGGCTTGCCGCTGGCCATATGCGCTTCACCAAGGCGATCAAGGATCTCGGTGCCGGAAGCATGGCAGTTGCCCAGATAGCCGGGCAAACCGGCTTCACGCACGATGCGCTCGAGCAGCTCGTCCGGAAAACTTGCGTCGTGATCAGAGAAATAGCCCCAGTCAAACAACACCGGCACACCGGCAATTTCCCAATGCCCCGACGGCGTGTCCTTGCCCGAGGACAGCTCGCTGGCATAGCCCCAGGCGCCTTCAGGCTCGACCCGCGCCATTCCCTCGGGAAACGTCCCTGTGGACAGCTCGGTGGCATGCAGCAGGCCCAAACGCGACAAATTCGGTAATACCAACGGTCCGGCACGGCCGACATCGGCCGCGCCGCGGGCACAGCGCTCGGCAATGTGGCCAAAGGTATTGCTACCGATATCGCCGAAGCGGTCCGCGTCTGGCGCAGCCCCGATGCCCAGCGAGTCGAGAATCAGGATAATGGCACGTTTCATGATATGTCTCCTCCGACCGGTGTGGCCGCTCAGATGTCTTCGCGGCGGATAGTCCGGTACACCAGCGGGTCGACCGCCGGTGCACTGTCACCCAGCGAGATCGAAGCACGTACGCGACGGGCGGCTTCTTGCCAGGCGTCCTCGCTGGCCGCATGCACCACGCACAGCGGTGACTCGGCAGTGAGGGACTGACCCAATTCGACAAACCCGGACAGACCGACGCGGTAGTCCAGCACATCGGCCGATTGACGACGACCACCGCCCAGTGCGCACACCGCCATGCCAAGGCCACGGGTATCCATCTCGGTCACAAAACCGGCTCTGTCAGCATAGACCGGACGGATGACCGGTGCGGCTTCCAGATGACGCTCCGGGGCGTCCATAAAGTCAGCCGGGCCACCCATCTCGGCCACCATGCGGCCAAACAACTCGGCGGCACGACCGGAATCAAGTCCGGCCTGCAACTTGGCACGGGCCTCGGCTTCGTTTTGTGCCAAACCACCGGCCAACAGCATTTCGGCACACAGGGCCAGGGTGATTTCGTGCAGGCGCGGAGCGCGGTAATCGCCACGCAGGTAGCGCACGGCCTCGAGCGTCTCGATCGAGTTGCCGGCCGTGGTCGCCAGCGGCTGGTTCATGTCGGTTACCAGCGCGCTCGTCGCCACACCGGCTCCATTGCCGACCTCGACGATACGGCGTGCCAGCGCAATGGACTTTTCCAGGGTCGGCATAAAGGCGCCGGTACCGGTTTTGACGTCCATCACCAGCGAGTCGAGACCGGCCGCGAGCTTTTTGGACAGAATGGAGGCGGTAATCAGCGGAATCGACTCGACGGTCGCCGTGATGTCGCGGGTGGCATAGAAACGACGGTCGGCCGGTGCCAGGTCATCGGTCTGGCCGATGATGGATACGCCGATTTCCTTGACCAGACGACGGAACTCGTCGGGTGCCGGGAAGGGGTTGTAACCCGGAATGGCCGACAGCTTGTCCAGCGTACCACCGGTGTGACCCAGGCCCCGACCGGAAATCATCGGGACGAAACCACCGCAGGCGGCCACCATCGGCCCGAGCATCAGCGATACGACATCGCCAACCCCGCCGGTGGAGTGTTTGTCGACCACCGGTCCCGGCAGGTCGAGGTCATCCCAACGCATGCGGCGACCGGAATCGCGCATCGCCAGCGTCAGGGTTACGTTTTCTTCCATGGACAAACCGTTGAAATATACGGCCATGCCGAATGCGGCGATCTGGCTTTCGGCCACCGAGCCGTTCTTGATGCCATCGACAAACGACTGGATGTCTTCGGTCGACAAGGGCTGGTTGTCGCGCTTCTTGCTGATAAACTCTTGCGGCAGGAACATGCTCTGCCCTCCTTCTTGAAAAACAAAACGGACTTGCCGGCAAGGCAAGCCCGTCAGGATGAATACGGATCAGTAGGCAGCAGCGCCGGACGGTGCTGCGCCGTGGCCAAGGGTTTCTTCCAGGCTGGCCAGCAGGCTGGAGGCGCCAAAGCGGAAATGCGCCGAAGTGACCCATTCCGCGCCAAACATGCCATCTGCCAAAGCCAGATAGTCAGCCGCTTCGGCGGCACTGCGCACACCACCCGAGGCTTTGAAGCCGCAGTTGGCACCGCTGTCGCGAATGGCCTCTAGCATGGCACGAGCCGCTTCCAGCGTCGCATTGACCGGAACCTTGCCCGTGGAGGTCTTGATGAAGTCGGCACCGGCACGAATCGAAATCAGGCTGGCCTCACGAATCAGCGCCGGGTCTTTCAACTCGCCGCTTTCGATAATCACCTTGAGGGTTTTTCCCTGGCAGGCTTCCTTGCAGGCACGCACCAGTTGCTCACCCAGAGCCGCATTACCGGCCATCAAGGCACGGTAGGGGAAGACCACGTCGACTTCATCGGCACCGTAGGCAATGGCGGCGCGCGTTTCAGCCACGGCGATATCGATATCCTCGCCCCCGGCAGGGAAGTTGGTCACGGTGGCTACCAACACCTCCGGCGAACCTTGCTCGGCAAGGGTTTTACGGGCGATCGGCACGAAACGCGGATACACGCATACGGCCGCCACACGACCGGCCGGGCCGGCCGCTTTGCGACACAGGGCGGCAACTTTGCCTTCGGTGTCGTCATCGTTAAGAGTGGTCAGGTCCATCAGGGACAGAGCGCGGCTAGCCGCCAATTTAAAGTCAGACATCGTTTTGCTTTCCAGTCACGTTCGCCAGGCGACAACGAGAGGTAAAAAAGAAATTATGGTCATTATCTTCACGTGAAGCAATCGTCCGGCATGGACCTGTGGCGCTATCCGTCACAGGCGGCGAGCTTCCTGCACCCCGGAGACTTCCATCACCCGGGCCAGTACACGGCTAATATCATTGACCTGCCGGACTTCCACCGTGAAACGCAAGCGGGTCCGCAGGTCGCGGCTCATGGTATTGACGCCGATTACATTGAGCTTTTCACGGGAAAAGACATCGGAAATATCGCGCAACATACCCGGGCGATCCTGGGCGGTGACTTCCAGATCGATCGGGAAAACACTGTTTTTCTGTTCGCCCCAGTCGGCGGCAATCAACCGTTCCGGCACTTCGGCGGACAGGCGTTTGAGCGTCAGGCAATTACTGCGGTGAATGGAAATGCCACGCCCGCGGGTCACGAAGCCCACCACCGTGTCCGGAGGCGCCGGCTTGCAGCACTTGGCCAGCACGGTCATCAGGTTATCCACACCCTCGATGAGAATCCCGCCGGCATCATGCCCACCCTTGCTGGCACGCACCACATCTTCCGCCGTCACCTCCCTGACCGGTGACGGAGGGGCCAGACTTTCCAGCGCGGCGGCCACCGAGCGCAAGGTGAGTTCACCGTGCCCCAGCGCGCCATAGACTTCATCCAGCTTTTCATAGCCCAGCTTGTCGGCAAGCACCGACAGGTTGGGTTGATGGTGGTGGTGCCGCGCCAGTTCTTTCTCGAACAACTGCCGTCCGGTTTCACGCACTACGTCCGCATTTTGCATACGGATGTACTGGCGAACCTTGGAGATGGCGCGATGACTCTTGACCCAGCCCTCGTGCAACCAGTTGACGCTCGGTCCACCTTCCTTGGCCGCCAGTATCTCGACCCGCTGGCCATTCTCCAGCGGGGTGGACAAGGGCACGATTTGCCCTTCCACTTTGGCGCCCCGGCAACGATTGCCAAGATCGGTGTGAATGGCGTAGGCAAAATCGATCGGCGTCGCCCCTTGCGGCAGGGACAGCACCCGGCCGGCCGGGGTCAGCACATAGATGGTGTCGGAGAACAGCTCGGTCTTGAACGCCTCGGCCAAACCACTGCGATCCGAGATTTCTTCGCGCCAGTCGAGCAGCTGCCTAAGCCAGGAAATCTTTTCTTCGTACTGGGCATCGCCCTTGCCGCCCTCCTTGTAACGCCAGTGCGCGGCAACACCGAACTCGGCATGTTCGTGCATTTCGTAGGTACGAATCTGCACTTCGATGCCACGATCCTCGGGACCGATGACCGCGGTGTGCAAACTGCGGTAGTCGTTGGCCTTGGGATGGGAAATGTAGTCGTCGAATTCACCGGGAATCGGTTGCCACATGCTGTGGATCAGCCCCAGCACCGTGTAGCAATCCTGCATGCGCTCGACCAACACGCGCACCGCACGAATATCGTACAGTTCGGCAAAATCCAGATTCTTTTTGCGCATTTTGCGCCAGATACTGTAGATATGCTTCGGTCGCCCGGCGACTTCGCCCTTGACGCCGGCGTCGCGCAAGGCGGCCCGCAGGTCTTCCAGCACCCGTTCGATGTAATCGATGCGTTCCAGACGCCGCTCGTCGAGCAGCTTGGCGATCTTCTTGTAATCATCCGGTTCCAGATGACGGAACCCCAGATCCTCCAGTTCCCATTTGATTTGCCAGACCCCGAGGCGATTGGCCAAGGGGGCAAACACATCCATGGTTTCCTGCGCAATCTGGCGGCGAATCGGCTCGGGGCACTCCGGCAGGTAATGCATGGTCTGGGTACGCCATGCCAACTTGATCAACACCACCCGGATATCTTCGACCATCGCCAGCAACATCTTGCGCATGGTCTCGGCCTGGCGGGCACGTTCTTCAGGCGTATCCAGCCGGTCGATCCGGGCGACTTCCGTCAGGCGGCGCACCCGGTTCACGCCATCGACCAGCATGGCGACGGTCGCATTGAACTGTTTGGTCAGCCACTCCTGCCAGTCTTCCCGGAAGTCCGGGGTACGGAACAGCAAGGTGGCCACGATGGCATCGGGCAACAAATTCAGATCGGCAACAATCGCCGCCGACGAGACGGCGTGACTGAACAGGTCCTCACCCGTCACCGGAACCGTCTTGCCCTGATACATCTCGCAGGCCGCATCGAAGGCGCGGATCAGCCGTTCGCTGTCCACAGCAGGCAAAGAGGCGGCAAGATGCTCCAGCCAGCGACGCGGGTCGGCGGCATCGGCAAGCGTATCGGCAACAGTTCGAACGACGGATACCATAATTCAGTCAAGCATTCAGTCAGGTTGGGCCAGCTGCAACAGCAGGCGTTTCACCGGCGCAGGCACGCCGGCATCCGGCGCCGCATTCAACGGCAGCCACACCCCGGACGGTTCAGTCGTCAGGGCGGAGAGCCTCACGGGAAGCGGCGTAATGATGAGTTTGTAATGAGAAAACACATGCTCGAAGTCATCCCAGGCCGGCAAGACATCGCCCTCGCCCTGCGCTTCAAGCCAGTTTTCCACGGCAAGACTCCCGTCAAATTCGGGCAAGGACAACAATCCGCCCCAAATACCGGTCGGCGGACGTCGCTGCAACAGCACCTTGCCGTCGTACACGGCCAGCATCATCACGGTATGCCGCGTCGGAATCGTCTTTTTCGGACGGGGCGTCGGCAACTCCGCGACCCGGCCGGTCTGTGCCGCGACGCACGTAGTGACCATCGGACATATCGTACAGGCCGCCCGCGCACCACGGGTGCAGACCGTTGCGCCCAGATCCATCAGCCCCTGAGTGTAGGCGCCTATCTCCTGCTCAGGCAACAGCTGCTCGGCAAGCTGCCACAGGCGATTTTCAACCGTTTTCTCTCCGGGGAAGCCTGCAATGCCGAACACCCGGGCAAATACCCTTTTGACATTACCGTCGAGAATGGCTTCGCGCTGGCCAAAGGCAAAGGCGGCAATGGCAGCGGCCGTGGAGCGGCCGACACCGGGCAAGCGCTCGATGTCCTCACGGCGGGACGGAAATACCCCGGAGAACGCCTCCATGACCATGATGGCGGCCTTGTGCAGGTTACGGGCGCGCGTGTAGTAGCCAAGACCGCTCCAGTACTCGAGCACATCGTCGAGCGGCGCACAGGCCAGATGGTCGAGCGTCGGGAAACGTCCGAGAAAACGTTCGTAGTACCCCAGCACGGTACTGACCTGGGTTTGTTGCAGCATGATTTCGGACAACCAGACCCGATACGGGTCGCTGACCTGCCATGGCAAGCCATGCCGGCCATGGTCCTTCTGCCAGGCAATCAAGCGGTCGGCAAAGGTGTGTTGTTCCACAAATCTACCCTGCCAGAATGGAATCGAACCAAAGATAGTACCCGAAAGGGGTGGACTGACCAAGAAGTCCGATCAAAAATCCGCTAAAATGGCACATTGCTTTCAAAGGATTCAGCATGGCCACATTCCGTGCCCGCCAACGCGCCAGTCAGCGCCGTGACGTCACCCAGCCGCGCCGCCCGTTCGGCGCCAATCGCGAAGCCCCGGCAACCGACGGTTCCGCTTCGGCAGACCCTGCCGGAACTCCGCCCGCCAAACGGCCTCGCCCGGCGGACGGTCAACCACGGCCCCAAGGGAAAAAACCTTTCCCGTCGGCACGTCAGCCCGAAGGCCGTGCAGAACCCGGCAAGAAGCCCTATGGCGATCGGCCGCCTCGCGATGACCGCCGCGGCCCCAAGCCTTTTGCCAAGCGCGACGACACCAAGGGCGAAGAGCGCCAACCATTCAATCGCCGTCCGGACAACACGGCGGAGAATGGCCGCGCACCGTATTCGCGTGACCGTGCCCCGCAAGATCGCCGCGAACCGAAACCGTTCCTGAGCCGTCGTCCCGACGAGGCAGGTCAAAACGATCGCGCACCGCAAGAGCGCCGCGAGCCGAAACCGTTTATGAGCCGCCGTTCCGACGAGGCAGGCCAAAGCGACCGTGCTCCGTCCTATTCCCGCGACCGCGCACCGCAAGAGCGCCGTGAACCGAAACCGTTCCTGAGCCGCCGTCCGGACGAGGCAGGCCAGGCTGACAGTGCACCGCAAGAGCGTCGCGAACCGAAGCCGTTCATCAGCCGCCGCAGCGAAGATGCCGCTGAACCGCGCTCCTATTCCCGCGACCGTTCGCCGCAGGATCGTCGCGACTCGAAACCGTCGGCACGTCGTCACGATGCCGGTGATGATCAGGCCCTGTCCTATTCGCGTCGCAATAGCCCGCCGCGCAAGGACGATGCTCCGCAAGAACACCGTCCGGCGTTTCTGGACCGGACGCCCGAGGATATGCCGGCCAAGCCCAAAAAACCGCTGATTTCCCGCCGTAGCGATGCACCGGCGGCTCCGCGCGAAGAAGCTCCGCCGCCGGCCAAGCCGGAATCCCGTGAACGCGCACCACGCGCCGCCGCCAGCGCACTGGGCTTTTTCGCTCCGTGCCCGCGTGGTCTGGAAGCGGTACTGGGCAAGGAACTGGAACAGCTGGGCGCGGAAGACATTGTCGCGGCCGATGGCGGCATCGGCTTCAGCGGTGATCTCGACTTGATGATGCGTGCCAACCTGCACAGCCGCACCGCCAGCCGCATTCTGGTCAAGATGGCCAGCGGCCCTTACGAAAACGAACGCGAGATCAATGCCCTGGCCATGCAGGTCAACTGGCCGGCATGGTTCTCGGTCGAACGCACCATCAAGGTCAAGACCGATGCGATCGGCACCCGCATCAAGAGCCTCGATTATGTGTCGCTGACCATCAAGGATGCGGTATGCGACCGTTTCCGTCAGGCCATGCAGGGTCGCCCGAGCGTGGATACCCGCGCTCCGGATATCCGTATCCACGCCTTCCTCACCCGCGACACCGCCACCATTTACCTGGACACCAGCGGTGAAGCCCTGTTCAAGCGCGGCTGGCGCGGCGAAACCGGTGAAGCACCGCTGCGAGAAAACCTGGCGGCCGGTATTTTGCTGCTGTCCGGTTACGATGGCAGCCAAGCCCTGCTCGACCCGATGTGCGGTAGCGGCACCTTCCTGGTGGAAGCGGCCGATATTGCCTTGAACCGCGCACCGGGACGTTTGCGCCGCTTTGCTTTCGAGAAATTCCTCAGCGCCGATCTCCCGCGCTGGGAGGAACTCAAAAAGCAGGCCATTGCCAACGAGTTGCCGGCCACTACCCTGAACATCCATGGCAGCGACATCAGCTCGCGCATGATCAGCATCGCCTCGCAAACCCTGTCGGACACGGGCTTGTCCGGGGTGGTCGATCTGCGCTGCGCCGATCTGTTCGAGGTGATGCCTCCGGCCGCAGAAGGTCTGATCGTGACCAACCCGCCCTATGGCGTACGTCTGGATGAACAGGACTCGCTGGCCGAGCTCTATCCGCGCCTCGGAGACTGGCTCAAGCAGCACTACGCCGGCTGGACGGCGCAGTTCTTCACCGGTGACCTGCGGCTTGCCAAGCTGATCCGCCTGACCACGCAACGACGCGTGCCGCTCTACAACGGCTCGCTGGATTGCCGTCTGTTCGAGATCGGCGTCACGGCAGGCAGTCTGCGCAAGGACAGCGACGAGTAACACAGGGACTGCACCACCGCGGGGTCGGCATGGCATAATGTCGCCCCCGCGGATCCCACCTCCGCATTCTTTGTCGTCGCCTCATGCAAACCTCCTTTTTGTCTGCCACTGTCCTGCTGGTGCTGATCACCGATCCGCTAGGCAATATTCCCTTGTTCATCTCGGCACTCAAGCAAGTCAAGCCGGAACGGCGTCGTCGAGTCGTGTTCCGCGAATGCTTCATTGCCTTTCTGGTCTTGCTTTGCTTCATGTTCTGCGGACAGGATTTTCTTGATGTCATGCACCTCACTGACGAGTCGATGCGCATTGCCGGTGGGGTCATCCTGTTCCTGATCGCCTTGAAGATGATTTTTCCGTCAGAATCCGGCACCAGTGAAAAGCTGCATGCGGAACCCTTCATCGTCCCGATTGCCATCCCCTTGATTGCCGGCCCTTCCGCCATGGCCACGGTACTGTTGATGGCGACCCGGGAACCTGGACGCATGGTGGAATGGGTTGGCGCACTGACCTTGTGCATGCTGATCACCACGGTGGTGTTCCTGTTCTCGGTCAAATTGCAAAAATGGCTAGGCGAGCAGGCCATTACTGCCATTGAACGGCTGATGGGGCTGGTATTGACCGCCATTTCCATCGAAATGCTGCTGGGCGGCATCAGCTCCTACATCAAGAATGTCCACTAGCGTCTAAGGGCTGGATGGACCGCAGGCACGGCACGACACCGTGCCTGTTTTTTCAAACACGAACGATAATGCTTCTTGTTTGCAAATAAAATCATTGGTAGCATAGCGACATTCAAATGACAGGCCCGTCGCCCCGCGTTGCGCCGAACGGACGACGCGTCCAGAGACGGTAGTGCCTGCGCCCCCTGCTTTGCGAAAGAAACCATGTCCATCGTTGCTGAAACTACCCGAACCCGCCAACTCAAAGCCATGACCAGTGAGACCCATGACGCGCTGGATCAACGCATCATGGCCAACCAGCCGTTTGCCAACCTCGACAATTACCGGCGCTTTCTGCTCGCCCAATACCGTTTTCTGCGTGATGCCGATGCCTTGTACGACCACCCCGGACTACACGAGCTGTTCGCCGATCTGAAGGAACGTCGCCGCTACCAGCATATTGCCGCCGACCTGACCGATCTGGGCAGCGAGCTTCCCGAACTGCCGGCACCGGCCATCACCCCGGAGCTGGATCTGGCCACCGCCATGGGCTGGCTCTACGTCGTTGAAGGATCAAAACTGGGGGCAGCCATTCTCTACAAACTGGCCGGCGAACTCGGCCTCGATGAACAGCATGGCGCACGCCATCTGGCCGGTCACCCGGACGGCAGGGCCCGACACTGGCGCGCCTTTACCTCGGTGCTGGACGGCCTGGAGCTGGATGAAGCCAGCGAAGCCCGCGTCATTGCCGGCGCCAAAGCCGGCTTCACCTGCATGAATGGTCACCTTGACCGGGTGTATCGTTGAAACCAGCGGATCCATTGCTGCATAAAACCGTGCGCTGGATATACCTGGCGCTCGGTCTCGGTTTCGTGATGCTGGGTGTCATCGGTGCCGTGCTGCCGGTCATGCCGACCACCATTTTCCTGATTCTGGCGCTGGCCTGTTTCAGCCGGGCCTCGCCCCGTCTGGAGCAGCGCTTGCTCGCCCACCCGCGCTACGGAAAGTCCTTGCGCGACTGGCGCGATCATCGGGTGGTGTCCCGTCGGGGCAAGTGTTTTGCCAGCGCAGGTATGCTGCTGGGCCTTGTCGTCATGCTGGCAGGCCATGCGCCGGTGTGGGCCGCCGCTCTGGCCGGCGTGATCGAAGCCGGCGTACTGGTGTTTCTGTGGCGTTGCCCCGAACAGCCCGGTACGACACCCCACCTTTAACCTATGCACCCGGCATCACGATAACTGTGAGTCTTTTATTGATACAGAACATATCAATATCCATTTAAGCTATTGAAAGTATTGAACTCAGGACTACACTTGACCAAGAGTTCACCACTTTTCATGAGGTTATCATGGACAAAGGCAGTCCTGCCGTCGTTGATCTGCGCGCATCCCTTCCCGCCTGGTATGCCTGGCTGGATCCCTTCATGCTGGGACCCATCCTGCAAAAAGCCGGCATGGCCTGGAGCATTCGCCCCGAACAGGTTTTTTCTGCCTGGCAACACTGGCAACAGGATGCCCTGCGCTGGCAAGGCAACAGCTGGCACAGCCTGGTCGAGCCGGGTAGTCCGGATCCCTTTCCGGCAAAAGAGGATGACCTGCGTTTCAACGATGAAGTGTGGAGCAACAATCCGTTCTGGGACTCGGTCAAAGAGTGGTATCTGTTCAATACCCGCTGGCTACAGGATACCCTGTACGTGACCCCGGAACTGAATGAGCGCGAGCGCAATCTGGCGGCATTCTGGCTACGCCAATGGCTCAACGCCATTGCCCCGACCAATTTTCTGGGCCTGAATCCTGTCGCATTGGATAAAGCCCTCGAAACCCGGGGTGAAAGTCTGCTGGCCGGCACCAAAAACTTCCTGCGCGATCTGTCGGAAGGCGATATCGCCATGACCGACCGCGATGCCTTCCAGGTCGGCAAGAATCTCGCCACCACCCCCGGAGCGGTGGTATACCGCGGACGCTTGCTGGAAGTGATCCACTATCAGGCCGTCACCGACAAAGTGCATGCGGTGCCGATGGTGATCGTTTCCCCCTGGATCAACAAGTTTTACATTCTGGACCTCGACGAGAAGAAGAGTCTGGTCAACTATCTGGTCCATCAGGGTTTCTCGGTGTTTATCACCAGCTGGAAAAATCCCGGCCCCGAAGACAGTGAATTGTCTTTCGACGATTATGTCGTGGACGGCATCGACCGCATCGTCGAAGTGGCCCGGGAAATCTCCGGCAGTCCGACGGTCAATATCACCGGTTACTGCATTGGTGGCACGCTGACCTCGGTATGGCTGGCCTGGCTTGCGCGCCGCAACGAAGAGAGCAAAGTGGCCAGTGCCACCTTGCTGACCACCCTGACCGACTTCGAACGCCCTGGCGACATCGAAGTGTTCATTGATGAGGACGGGCTGGATTTCATCGACCGCAAGATGGAAAAACAAGGCTATCTGGACGGAAAGGACATGGCGGCCAGCTTCCGCATGTTGCGTTCCAACAGCCTGATCTGGAATTACTGGGTCGGCAACTATCTGATGGGAGAAACCCCGCGGGCCTTCGATATCCTCTACTGGAATATGGATACAACCCGCATGCCGCGTAAAATGCACAGTTATTACTTGCGCGAGTTCTATCAGCATAACCGGCTCAAAGATCCCGATGCGCTAACCATCGCCGGAGAAAAAATCGATCTTGGCTTGATCAGCGTACCGCTGTTCATGGTGTCCACCGAGGAAGATCATATCGCCCCATGGAAACAAACCTGGAAACTGGTGCCCCGGGTCAGTTCTGACCTGACCTACACCTTGTCCAGCAGCGGCCATATTATCGGCATCGTCAATCCGCCCTCGCCGACCTCGCGCCGCCAGTACAGGCAGGGCAAACCCGAAGCCGGCCAGAGCGCCGATGACTGGCTCGCCACCCGGGAATCCCATTCCGGTTCATGGTGGCCTTCGTGGGTCGAATGGCTGAAGCCTGTTAGTGGCGCGGAAAAAGCCTTCAAACTGTCCAGCCGCAAACATCCCAAACTGTGCGATGCCCCTGGCAGCTACGTGCTTGAATAACGCCGCCTGATTGCCGCATCGCCCGAATCCCGCAGAGCCCCTGCGGGATTTTTCTTATCCGCAATGTTCAAAACGCCAGTTTATTCAAAATGGATTGCTGTATATTGTATACTTTGGGAAAATACTCTAAGTCGGAATCACGGCAACAAGACCGGACCGACGCCAACAACGCTCTTAAGAAATACCCGGTACCGTCAGGTACCTACAGGAGAAACCCATGCAAGACCCGCAAGATTCCCTCCATCGCGGACTCGAAGAACGACATATCAATCTGATGGCGCTGGGTGCCGCCATCGGGGTGGGACTGTTCCTCGGTTCGGCCAGCGCCATCAAGATGGCCGGTCCGGCCATCATGCTGTCCTACGCCATCGGTGGCTTCGCCATTTTCCTGATCATGCGTGCTCTCGGTGAAATGGCCATTCACAATCCCGTAGCGGGCTCCTTCAGCCGTTATGCCCAGAACTACCTCGGACCGTTGGCAGGCTATCTGACCGGCTGGAACTACTGGTTCCTGTGGCTGGTGACCTGCATGGCCGAGATCACCGCCGTCGGCATTTACATGGGGATCTGGTTTCCCGATGTGCCGACCTGGATCTGGGCGCTGTCCGCACTGATTCTGATGGGCAGCATCAATTTCATCGCGGTGAAAGCCTATGGTGAATTCGAATTCTGGTTTGCCCTGATCAAGATTGTCACGATCGTGCTGATGATCGTGGCCAGTCTGGGCATGATTGTGTTCGGCTTTGGCAATGGCGGCATCGCGACCGGCATCTCCAATCTGTGGAGTCATGGCGGGTTCATGCCGCATGGCTGGACGGGGGTGTTCATGTCGATGCAGATGGTGATGTTCGCCTACCTCGGCGTCGAGATGATCGGCCTGACTGCCGGCGAAGCCAAGAACCCGAAAAAATCCCTGGCTCGTGCCATCGACTCGGTGTTCTGGCGCATTCTGATTTTCTACGTCGGTGCATTGTTTGTGGTGATGTCGATCTATCCGTGGGATCAAATCGGCACCACCGGCAGTCCCTTCGTCATGACCTTTGAACGCATGGGCATCCCGGCCGCCGCCGGCATCATCAACTTCGTGGTGCTGACCGCGGCGCTGTCTTCCTGCAATAGCGGCATTTTCAGTACCGGTCGCATGCTGTACAACCTTGCCCAGCAAAAGCAGGCTCTGCCGATCTTTGCCCGCGTCGGCAAAAATGGCGTGCCAAACGCCGCCGTCTTGCTGTCGGTGGTGATGCTGCTGGTCGGGGTGCTGTTGAATTACCTCGCCCCCAAGGAAGTATTTGCCTGGCTGACGGCCATCTCGACCTTTGGTGCGATCTGGACCTGGGGCGTCATTCTGCTGTCGCAGCTGAAATTCCGCAAAACACTCGACAGCCAGCAAATCGCCGCGCTTTCCTATCGCATGCCGCTGTTCCCGTACGGCTCGTATATCGCTTTGGGTTTTCTGGCGATCGTGATCGGTCTGATGGCCTGGTTCCCCGATACCCGAATCGCCTTGATGGTCGGTCCGGGCTGGCTGGCCTTCCTGGTGGCGGTCTACTACCTGATGGGATTCAACAAGCAACAGAGTGAATCAGACGGCAAACCTGCTACCCAGTCCTGAAAATACTGCAGGTCAAAACCGGGGGAAACCCCGGTTTTTCTTTGTCCGGGGCTCAGCCCCCAACAAACCCAATGTCATTGGGTATCATGCCATAATGGTTATCCCACTGTACTGATGCGGATTTGCCATGAAACGATTGCAACTCGTGCCCCCCGGCGCCAGCTACTTGCCCGATTACGTTGCGGCACTCACTGCCGGCTGGTCTCCCGACAACATTCGCGGCGAACTGGCTATCCGCGAGGCTCTGGACACGATCGAAAAAAACCCGGAAGCCTTCCTGGCCAGTCTCGTCGACAAAGCAGCCCGTGGTGCGCCGATTTCACTTCCGGATGGCAGTCAGGTAAAGCGCCTGCCCGGTTTTACCCTGTGGCTGTGGGATGGCGAGTTCTGTGGCACTATCAATTTACGCTGGCAACCCGGCACCTCCAGCCTGCCGCCCCACGTATTGGGTCACATCGGTTACGCTGTCGTTCCATGGAAACGACGCCAAGGTTATGCCCGGGAAGCGTTGCGCCAGCTGCTGCCGCTGGCGAAAGAAGAAGGCCTTGCCTACGTGGAACTCACCACCGATCTCGACAATCTGCCATCACAGCGCGTCATTGAAGCCAACCATGGCGTGGTGATCGAACACTTCGTCAAACCCCCGGCATACGGCGGCGCGGAGTCACTACGCTGGCGTATCGAATTATGAACCGCAAGGAGGTACACTGAACACCGCCCTTCAAGGAGTTCACCGTGTCCCCCTCTTCCCGGCTGGCGTTTGGCAGTACTGACTACCGGCGTACGGCCCGCGCCATGTTCTTCGGCGGATTTGCCACCTTTGCCATGTTGTATGGCCCTCAACCGCTGATGCCGATGTTCTCGGCGCATTTCGGACTGTCTGCCGCCGCCGCGAGTACCGTATTGTCCGGAGCGACCGGCAGCATGGCGCTGATGCTGATTCCGGCCAGCCTGCTGGCAGACCGCGCCGGGCGCAAACCGGTCATGTGTCTCGCCTTGCTGCTGGCCGCCATACTGACCCTGTTGTCGCCACTGGTGCAGTCGTTTTCACAGCTGGTCGTGTTGCGCGTGGTGTTTGGCGTCGCGCTGGCAGGCATCCCGGCCGTAGGCATGGCCTATCTCAGCGAGGAAGTGGCTCCCGGCGCCCTGGGCAAAGCCATGGGGCTGTATATTGCCGGCAATGCCCTGGGAGGTATGTCGGGCCGTTTGCTCGGCGCCTTGGTCGCCGATGTGGCGGGTTGGCACACGGCCATGCTGCTGCTGGGCATGATTGGTCTTGCCGCCGCCGCGACCTTCTGGAAAAGCTTGCCGCCCTCACGCCACTTCGTCCCGCAAAGCCGCAATGTGCGCGAGATGCTGCGGGCCGGGCAAGGGCATTTCACCGATGCCGGTCTACCCTCCTTGTTTCTGAGCGCCTTCCTGCTGATGGGTTGCTTTGTCAGCCTCTACAATTATCTGGGTTATCGTCTGGAAGCCGCTCCCTACGGACTGCGGCCAAGTCTGGTGGGGCTGGTCTTCAGCCTGTACTTGCTGGGCATGGTGTCATCGGCCTGGGCGGGAAGCCTGTCGGATCGCTTTGGCCGGCGCAATGTGTTGTGGCTGATGATCGTGACCATGGCGGCGGGCTTGCTGCTGACCCTGGCCGACTCCCTGTGGCTGATCGTCCCCGGGGTAGGCTTGTTCACCTTTGGCTTCTTTGCCGGCCACTCGGTGGCCAGCAGCTGGGTGGGACTACGTGCGCAACACGCCAGGGCATTGGCTTCGGCACTCTACCTGACAGCCTATTATCTGGGTTCCAGTCTGGTCGGGTCATTGTCCGGTTTCGCCTGGGGGCATCAGGGCTGGCATGGCGTCGCCTGGCTGCTCTCGCTGCTGTTGAGCGTGTGCCTGCTGATTGCCTTGCGCCTGCGTGCGCTTGCACCGTTACCGGTCATTGCCTCCTAGCCGCCCCGTGTTATCGCCAGGTCGATCACATACGTAAACCGCCACCTGAAATAAACAGATGACCATTACTGCGGGCTAATTGGCTTAGCCTCACCGCTTGACACGGGAATCGTGCAATCGCCTCGCTCTGCACTTTTTTCTGAAAAACGAGAAGGTGACCAAATAGAATACAACCAGAGAATTGAAAGCTATCATGGTCACAGCAAATGGAAAAATTAAATCAAACATGACGACAAACAAAATGAAATCAGAGTAAAACAAATGCTGAACACCCAATAAACCGTCAACACCTGCTGGCATAAAATAATAAATACCAATAAACGCAAGGTACAGTGGCAATGTCAGCATGTAAACTAGCGCATTAGGTTCGCGACTACGTCGACACTTGGCAATAAACCGGCTGCTGACAAAAATCACTTTATGGCGTTTTTCAACACGAAAAACCAGCTGCTGCACTGTCACCATTACCACCAGACAATAATAAGCGAGACTACCCAGCTTCATTGTCTGGACAGGAAGCGGATCAATCTCCGAGAACGCGGATAAATAGGCAATAGACGCTATCATCGGCAACACGGAAAAACTGTCATTCATCATGGCGCGCCACGCATCAAAACCCGTGACATTCAAAAGAGTGATATAAATACCACTACCAGCAAAAAGCCAAATCATGTAACACAAATACTGCATATTCAGCAGCATGGCACCTTTAATGTTTTCCAGCATAAATTCCTCCCGATAGAAACATGGCAAACCAGCCTGCAATCGATGCCGTTACCTTCTCTTGACGTACAAAAATCGCCAATCAATCTGGCGCCATCCGCCACAGTACCGTTACATTGTGCAATACGCACCAAACCCGCCCCTCCATAATCACACGACGGCGTTTCTTTATTTAAAATATGACCATCAATATCGTTACCTAAATATTTTATTTGCAAACACTAAAACCCATAGGTGATGGTTATTCAATTAATCAGTCAAGTCAAACACTATCCTATAAATGTAAAACAATAAAATTCACATATAAATTCAATAAAACCACATACGCTGCAATAAATTTAAATAAGCACTATTTAAATGCAAAAATCATATTCAATTATTAAATCAAGTCGGGGGGGACGTGCGAAACAGATAGAAAAAGGGGGGAGAACGCAAGGTGAACAGAAAGGATTTACCAAACAGAGACGCGCCGCTCAACACAGCGTGATAGACATCGGCAGGCCGCCAGACGGCCTGCCGTTAAACGAGATCAGGCGAACTTGCTACGGGCCAGTTCATCGGCGGCTCGGCTGGTTGCGACACCCGCCTCGTCGGCCTTCCTGAACACGTCGCTCAGGGTATCGGCAATGGCGCGCACACGGCCTTCGACCGAGTCGGCCGGTTCCCCGAAGTATTCCGCGCAGACCTTGATGATGCCGCCGGCGTTGATGACATAGTCCGGAGCATAAAGGATACCGGCTTCGCGCAGACGGTCACCGATGTCATCGGTGGCCAGCTGGTTGTTGGCGGCACCCGCCACCACCTGACACTTCAAGCGCGGCAGCGTCTGCGGGTTGAGTGAAGCGCCCAGTGCGCAGGGGGCGAACACCTCGGCATCGACATCGACGATTTCATCCGGCGACACAATGATGGCGCCAAAGGCTTCGGCAGCGCGCTGGCAATTGCCGCGATCGATATCCGCCACGATCAACTGCGCACCGGCCTCATGCAACTGCCGCGCCAGATCGAAACCGACATGGCCCAGGCCCTGTACCGCCACACGCAAACCTTTCACGGAGTCCGCGCCGAGGCGATGACGCACGGCGGCGCCAATACCCACAAAAACGCCCAGTGCCGTGGCCGGAGACGGGTCACCCCGACCGCCCAGCTCACCGGCCAAACCCGCAACATACCGGGTAGTTTCACGCACGAACTGCATATCTTCCGGCGAGGTGCCCACATCTTCCGCGGTGATGTAGCGCCCGCCCAAGCCGTCGATAGCCCGCCCCAGCGCACGGAACAACTCCGGACTCTTGGCCGTGCGGGCATCGCCGATGATCACCGCCTTGCCACCACCGATAGGCAAACCCGCCATGGCGTTCTTGTAGGTCATGCCGCGCGACAGGCGCAGGGCATCGGTCGCTGCCGCGGTGGAGTCGGCATAGGCCCACATGCGGCTGCCGCCCATGGCAGGACCGCGTCGGGTATTGTGGATGGCGATAATGGCCTTCAGGCCGGTCTTGGCATCGCTTACGTGGACGACCGCTTCGTGGGCGTCGAAATCAGGCAGTTCGAACAAACTCATGTGTCTTCTCCAACAGATTTTTGTCAGGGCAACAGGGTCCGGCCGTTACCCAAATATAAACGGGTAATGATTTTGTCATTACCCGTTCACATCATAACCAATCAGAACACTACCACCAATTCCTTATGCGTCAATGCTCGGGACGCTTGCGGAAAAACGTCACTGTCGACGTGGGCACGGTTGAAGGCGGAGGTGATTTGAGAATGTGTTTCTTCATTTTGCCGATGACGTGCATCTCGCACGGACGGCAATCGAACTTCAAGGTCAGACGTTCATTGCCGTTCACCAGCGTCATGGGCTCGGCACGGACCTGTCCCATCACCCCCTTCACCCCCTTGGCCTGCTTCGGGCACAGATTAAAGGAGAAGCGCAGACAATGCTTGGTGATCATCAACGGCACCTCGCCCTCTTCTTCATGGGCTTCATAGGCGGCCTCGATCAGCTTGACGCCATGTCGGGCATAGAAGGCATGCGCCTTGGCATTGAAGACATTACCCAGGAAACTGAGGGTTTCTTCCGGATAGGGCACTGGCGGTTCCACCGGAGCACGACGCGGTAGACGTGGCAGCGACGCGACGCGCAGGGCCTCGAGCTGTTCAACCGCCTCGCGCCGCAGCGCCTTGACGGTGGAGGCCGGAACAAACCAGGCCTGTTTCAGATCCAGCACCACTTCGCGCGCCAGGAACAGGGTATTGCCAAGCTGGCCCAACTGCTCGCGCATGCCAGTCAACGCGCGTTCGGGCTGGTCTGCCGCGACGCGCTCGATCGGCGTCTCGACCGTGACCGTGCAGCCATCCATATCGGTGACCGTCAGTAACAGCCCGGTGGCGGAGTCGCTCAGGCGCATCCAGACTTCGATACGACGTTCGGCGGATTTACGGGTCAGTGCCAGGTCCCATTGATGGTCACGGTTGCGATGGATGGCGCTACCGACCTTGAGGCCTTCCAGCTGCGCCATCGGCTCATTGGGATAGACTCGCCAGACGTCACCGACGGCCTCGGCGCGGTTGGCCTGAATACCGACCGGCTCGCGCTTCTTCATGTAATTGAGGCCGTCGCCGTTGTGCAGCGGCTCACAGGACTCCATCTCGAACCAGTCCGGACCCAGCCGGGTGACCTCACCCACCGGAATACCAACGAACTTGGGCGAGTCGAAGGCACCGATATCGGCTTTGCGCTCGTTGACGAAATAGTCGGTGGCGCCGCGATGAAAGGTTTTGTCGGGATCAGGCGTAAAGAAGAAGGTGCACTCGCCACTCGAGGAACGGGAGAACTCGGGGCGAGCTTCCATCAGTTCATCGAGCAAGCGGCGATAGTGGGCCGTAATGTTCTTCACATAGGCCATTTCCTTGTAACGCCCTTCGATCTTGAAGGAACGGATCCCTGCATCGATCAGCGCTTCAAGGTTGTCACTCTGATTATTGTCCTTCATCGACAGCAAATGCTTCTCGAAGGCCACCACGCCCCCGTCCTTGTCGGTCAGGGTGTAGGGCAGACGACAGGCCTGCGAACAATCGCCGCGGTTCGCGCTGCGCCCGGTCTGGGCATGGCTGATATTGCATTGCCCCGAATAGGCCACGCACAAGGCGCCATGGATGAAGAACTCCAGAGTCGCATCGGTGGCTTGATGAATCTGGCGGATCTGCTGCAGATTCAATTCCCGCGCCAGCACGATTTGGGAAAAACCGGAGTCCGCCAGGAAGCGGGCCTTTTCGACAGAGCGAATATCGGTCTGGGTACTGGCATGCAACTGGATCGGCGGCAAGTCGATTTCCAGCAGCCCCATATCCTGAATGATCATCGCATCCACACCGGCATCGTAGAGTTGCCAGATCAGCTTTTGGGCCGGTTCGAGTTCCGCGTCATGCAGAATGGTATTCAGGGTGACAAAAATACGTGCATGGTAGCGATGGGCAAACTCGACGAGACGGGCAATATCGGCAACGTCGTTGCCGGCATTGTGGCGGGCACCGAACGATGGGCCTCCGATATAGACGGCATCGGCGCCATGGATGATGGCCTCGCGGCCGATCTCGACCGTTTTTGCCGGCGCCAGAAGTTCGAGCTGGTGGGGGAGAAGGCTCATGGGATTCGGGCTCCAGAGTACAAACGTAAAAAAGCCGCCTGGTTTTATCCAAGCGGCTTTTCAAATCTGGTGGCCAAGGGCGGAATCGAACCACCGACACGCGGATTTTCAATCCGCTGCTCTACCAACTGAGCTACTTGGCCGTCTTCTGTTTCAGCGCTGTGTTGCTGTCAGAGGTCGCCATTTAACCAGAGCTAAACGCTTCGGTCAACACCTTTTGCGCATTATTTTTAAAAAAATCCGCATTAAAAAAATTTACGCCACAAAATCAGGCTGTTGCGAAGGATGCGCCGCAATGAATTCTTCACGCTCGTTCAGCACCGCGTCGATACGCAACAAGGTCGGACAGGCAGAAATATCCACATTAAAGCGTCTGGCACTGAAAATTTGTGGAACAAGGCAGATATCGGCCAGGGAAATCGCGTCGCCGACGGCAAATTTTCCGGCAGTTTGCGCCACCTGTTTCTCGACCGCCGCCAATCCCTGCCCGATCCAGCGCCGAAACCATGCATCGCGCCCTGAGTCGCCGACCTCCAGTTCGGCCGCCAGATACTTCATCACCCGCTGGTTATTGAGGGGATGGATATCGCAGGCAATCGCCTGGGCGATCGCCCGGATCGAGGCCCGCTCGAAGGCATCTCCCGGTAACAAGCGATGCGTCTGCGGATAGGCCTCATCCAAATACTCGCAGATCGCCAGCGACTGGGTCAGTACCTTGCCATTATCGATCAGTGTCGGCAGCAAGCCCTGGGGATTCACGCCCAGATAGTCGCCATGCTGCTCGCCTTTCAGCAAATTCACCGCTTCATGGCGGTAGGCCAGCCCCTTGAGATTAAGGGCCAGCCTGACCCGGTAGGAGGTCGACGAGCGGAAATAGCCATATAACACCCGCTCAGTCATGTGCCACCACCTTCTGGTTGATTTCACCAAACAGACTGCGGCCCTCGTTGTCGTGCATGGTAATGCGCACCGTATCACCGACCTTCATGAACGGTGTTTGCGGCGCCCCCTGCTCGATGGTTTCGATCATGCGGACTTCGGCAATGCAGCAGAACCCTTTGCTGCGGTCTTTATTGGAGACCGTTCCCGACCCTACGATGGAGCCTGCGCACAGCTCGCGGGTACGCGCGACATGCGCCACCAGTTCCGGGAAAGAAAACTGCATTTCCACCCCGGCATTCGGGCTACCGAACCAGGTGCCGTTGTACTCGACCTCCAACGGCAAATGCACCTTGCCATCTCGCCAGGCCGTCCCCAGCTCATCGGGGGTCACCGCGACCGGAGAAAAAGCGGTAGCCGGCTTGCTCTGGAAAAACCCGAAGCCCTTGGCCAGTTCACCCGGAATCAGCCCCCGCAGACTGACGTCGTTGACCAACATCAGCAAGCGGATGGCCGCGGCACATTCGGCTGGCGACGCTCCGAGCGGGACATCGCCGGTCACCACGGCGACCTCGCCCTCGAAATCCAGCCCCCAGGCCGCATCGCGCAGCGGAATATCCGCGCCGGGCGCCAGAAAGGCGTCCGAGCCGCCCTGATACATCAGCGGATCAGAGTAAAAACTGGCAGGAACCTCGGCGCCTCTGGCACGGCGCACCAGTTCGACATGATTCAGATAGGCACTGCCATCCGCCCACTGGTAGGCACGCGGCAACGGGCTCAGACACTGCCCGGCATCGAAGGCCACGCAGTCAGGTAGCTCACCGCGATTGAGCGCAGCGTACAGTTCCTCCAGCAGAGGAAAAACCGACGCCCAATTGTCCAGAGCGTACTGCAGGGTCGGCACGCGGTCCCCGGCGGCAACGGCACGGGTCAGGTCACGGCTGACCAGCATCAGGCTGCCGTCGCGGGTGGCATTACGGTAAGTGGCAAATTTCATAGTGTCATGTCTTGTAGGGTGAGGACGCCGTTTGTCACGGCGTCCTGCGGTCATGCAGAGAATCGTCGGCAAAAACCGGTCAGTCGGCCTTGAGAACACCACGCTTGATCTGGTCTTCTTCAATGGACTCGAAGAGCGCCTTGAAGTTGCCTTCGCCAAACCCTTCGTTACCCTTGCGCTGGATGATCTCGAAGAAGATTGGTCCGATAACGGTTTCAGTAAAGATCTGCAACAGGATGCCGGTGCCTTCCACCGGGGCGCCATCGATCAGGATACGGTTGCGGCGCAGGCGTTCGAGATCCTCGCCGTGTCCCGGAACCCGGGCATCGGTACGGTCATAATAGCTGTCGGGCGTATCGAGGAAACGGGTTCCGGCCGCCTTGAGGGTTTCCACCGTGTAGAAGATGTCATCGGTGGACAAGGCAATGTGCTGGATGCCCTCGCCGTTGTATTCGCGTAGGAATTCTTCGATCTGGCTCTTGTCGTCGGACGACTCGTTGATCGGGATGCGAATCTTGCCACACGGGCTGGTCATGGCACGGGACACCAGCCCGGTCAGCTTGCCTTCGATATCAAAGTAGCGGATTTCGCGGAAGTTGCCGATCTGCTCGTAGAAGCCTCCCCACGTCGCCATATTGCCGCGCATGACGTTATGGGTCAGGTGGTCGATTTCTTTCAAACCGACTCCCGCCGGATGCTGGTCTACCCCCTCCAGCGGAACGAAATCGATATCGTAAATGCTCAGACCGTTGCGCTTGTCGACGAAGTACAAGGCCGACCCGCCAATGCCTTCCACCGCCGGAATATTCAGCTCCATGAATCCGATCGGGTGGGTATAGGGTTTGGCACCATGGGCGACCGCATACTCAAAGGCCTTGCCGGCATCGGCAACACGCCAGGCCATGGCACATGCCGATGGACCATGCGTCTGGGCAAACTGGCTAAACGGCGGGCGGGCTTCGCCATTGAGAATGAAGTTGATATCGCCCTGACGGAACAGGCTGACATCTTTGCTGCGATGGCGGGCCACTTCGGTAAACCCCAGCGACAGGAACAAGGCCTTCAGTCTGGCAACGCCCTCGGCGCTCGGGGCCGTGTATTCGACAAACTCGAAACCGTCGGTTGCGAGCGGATTGGTGGTCAGGTTCTCCATTTTCATGCCGTTTCTCCTCTTGTTTTATTGGATCATCCACGGGTCGACAGGGGAATCCGCTGTCAGCCATCAGCCATGACACGAAGATTTTAGGTCTTTTATTCTATGGAAAGATGTCAGCAATTTTCTTGCGTTCATGTCGGGCTTCACGTAAAACGGAGAACAATATTGCAGACAACCATTGATTTACGACAAATCATGCCAACACTGACGCTGGATAAAACCGACCTGCGCATTCTTGCCGAACTACAAGCCAATGGGCGGCTAAGCAATGTCGAACTCTCGGAAAAAGTCGCGCTGTCGCCCTCCCCTTGCCTGAGACGCCTCAAGCAACTGGAAGACAGCGGAGTGATAAAACGGTATGTTGCGCTGCTGGACCCGGCCCGCATCGGACTCGGGCTACAGGCGTTTGTCAGGGTGATTCTGGAGAAGCGCGGCAATGCGCATGCCGACACCTTTCTGGAAGCGGTGCAGCGCTGGCCGGAAGTCATCAACTGCTATGCCATGACCGGGGAGATGGACTACCTGCTGCAGGTCTATTTCGAGGATATGGAGCACTTCTCGCGCTTCGTCATGAATGAACTGCTGCAACATCCCGGCATCGAGGATATCAAGTCAAGTTTTGTGCTCAAGGAGTTCAAGCGCACCACGGCTCTGCCCCTCAATCATCTTCGGCAAAGCACAGGCTGACGGAATTCACCGAATAATAAACCCGGCCAGGCCGGGTTTATTATTGGAGGGATCAATGAGCGTTCTGCACCGTTGAATTGAGCAGTTTGTCCGTGAACGCAATCGCCGCGGCCGAGACCAAAAAGGCCAAATGCAGAAACAACTGCCACATGATGGTGTGATCTTCCATGCGGCTGGCGTTGATGAAGGTCTGCAGCAAATGAATCGAGGAGATACTGATAATCGCCATCGACAATTTGACCTTCAGCACCGAGGCATTGACGTGATCCAGCCATTCGGGCTGATCCGGGTGGTCGTCGATGCGCAACCGCGATACGAAGGTTTCGTAGCCCCCCACGGTCACCATCAGCAGCAGATTGGCAATCATTACCACATCGATCAAGCCCAGCACCGACAACATGATGTCGGTTTCCGACAGGTCGGACAGACTCGTCAGCAAGTGATACAGCGAAGCCAGAAACTTCCAAGCATACACCCCTTGCACTACGATCAGTCCAAGGTAAATCGGCAATTGCAGCCAACGGCTGAGAAAAATCACGCGCCCCAATCGTGATTTGATCGGGGAGTCCTGAGTGGTAGTTTTCGCCAAGCTCATGAAATTCGTGAAACTCCTGTCGTCAAAGTCCCAGACGTTGCCAGATGGTCGACACTAGCCCTGCCTGGTTGAGGGTATAAAAATGCAAACCGGGAGCCCCTTGGGCCAGCAGCCGGTCGCAAAGTTCCGTCACCACATCCAGCCCCAGCGCCCGGATCGACGCGGTATCGTCCAGATAGGCCTGCATACGCAAACGCAGCCAGCGTGGCACTTCGGCACCGCACATATCCGAGAAGCGGCAGAGTTGGCCAAAATTGGAGATCGGCATGATACCCGGAACGATGGGAATGGTCACACCCCGGGCCTGGGCTTCGTCGACAAAGCGGAAGTAGGCATCGGCATTGAAGAAATATTGAGTCATGGCCGAATTGGCTCCGGCATTGACCTTGCGGACAAAGTTGTCCATGTCGTCCTCGGCCGAACGGGCCTGAGGATGAAATTCAGGATAGGCCGCCACCTCGATATGGAAATGGTCGCCATGGTTTTCCCGGATGAAGGCCACCAGTTCGTTGGCGTAACGAAAATCGCCGATTTCCACCATGCCGGACGGAATGTCGCCCCGCAAGGCCACCACATGGCGAATGCCATGACTCCGATACTCGTCGAGAATGGCGCTGACGCTCTCCCGGGTCGAACCGATGCATGACAAGTGCGGCGCGGCGGCATGTCCTTCACTGCGGATTTCCAGCACTGTCGACAAGGTCCCTTCCCGGGTCGTGCCACCGGCACCGAACGTGACAGAAAAGAATTCCGGCTGCAATTGCGCCAGTTGACGACGGGTGGTACGAAGCTTTTCCACACCCTCTGGTGTGCGCGGCGGGAAGAACTCGAAACTGAACGTGCGTTTGCTTGACCTCATGATGCTCCCTTGTATCCCGATTTTATTATTGCCTCCGGAGGCGTGACGCCCCCGGAGGAGGCTAACGCTTAGTAGCGATAGTGGTTCGGCTTGTACGGGCCTTCTTTGGGCACGCTGATATAGGCCGACTGTGCATCACTCAATACGGTCAGTTCGGCGCCGATGCGTTTCAGATGCAAACGCGCCACCTTCTCGTCGAGATGCTTGGGCAACACATAGACTTCCTTACCGTAGGCTTCGCCACGGGTAAACAACTCGATCTGCGCCAGCACCTGATTGGTGAAGGAGTTGGACATCACAAAACTCGGGTGTCCGGTGGCGCAGCCGAGGTTGACCAGACGACCTTCGGCCAACAGGATGATGCGTTTGCCGTCCGGGAAGATGATGTGATCGACCTGCGGTTTGATGGTGTCCCATTGATACTGGCGCAGGCTGGCGACCTCGATCTCGGAGTCGAAGTGACCGATATTGCAGACGATGGCCTGATTGCGCATGGCCTTCATGTGACCATGGTTGATCACATTCACGTTGCCGGTGGCCGTCACGAAGATGTCCGCCTTGTCGGCCGCCCAGTCCATGGTCACCACGCGATAGCCTTCCATCGCCGCTTGCAAGGCACAGATCGGGTCGATCTCCGTGATCCACACCGTCGCACCCAAACCGCGCAGACTCTGGGCGCAGCCTTTGCCGACATCGCCATAGCCCGCCACCACCGCCACCTTGCCGGCAATCATCACGTCGGTAGCACGTTTGATACCGTCGACCAGCGACTCGCGGCACCCATACAGATTGTCGAATTTGGACTTGGTGACCGAATCATTGACGTTGAATGCCGGGAACGGCAGACGACCCTCTTTCTGCAACTGGTAGAGACGATGCACACCGGTGGTGGTTTCTTCGGTCACGCCGCGGATA
This sequence comes from Pseudogulbenkiania sp., assembly GCA_018260425.1. GTDB lineage: Bacteria > Pseudomonadota > Gammaproteobacteria > Burkholderiales > Chromobacteriaceae > Paludibacterium. Next base: position 47,126 of record JAGLBD010000006.1, read on the forward strand.
TGGGCCAGACGGCTGGAGTACCAGTGCGGGTCTTTGTCCAGATAACGGGCAATCGCGGCGTACAGAGCGACCTCTTCGTCATTGGTCGGCGCGGCCAGAACGCTGCGATCCTGCTCGGCACGCGAACCCAGCATCAACAGCAAGGTGGCATCGCCGCCATCGTCGAGAATCATATTGGCCGGTTCGCCAGACCACTCGAAGATCTTGTGGCTGAATTCCCAGTATTCGTCGAGGCTTTCCCCTTTGTGGGCAAACACCGGAATACCGGCAGCCGCAATCGCGGCGGCAGCATGGTCTTGCGTGGAGAAAATATTGCAGGACGCCCAGCGCACTTCGGCACCCAGCGCGACCAGCGTCTCGATCAGCACGGCGGTCTGGATGGTCATGTGCAGAGAACCGGCGATACGGGCTCCCTTGAGCGGCAGGCTGCCGGCGTATTCTTCACGCAATGCCATCAGACCGGGCATCTCGGTCTCGGCGATATTCAGTTCTTTGCGACCCCAGTCAGCCAGCGACAGGTCGGCAACCTTGAAATCCTTGAAGTCAGCCATCGTCAAATCCTTGCACGAGGCCGGGAGGGATGCGCTCACCCGCATCCCGTGCCCGGCACGGGTTGTCAGGCAAGCGCCGTTCGATGCCGGGCCTGGGACATGATGTCTTGCAGCGCTCCCCGGGAGGTGCCGTCAGTGGGCACCGGAACTGACATGAGTATAAAACAAAATCCGCAGAATGCTGCGGCGCATATGACATAAGCTAATACCCGGCACCGCTAACGATGCGTCACGCTCAGACCTATGACACGGGACCTGCTGCTCCCATTGGGTGTTTGTATCGGCTAACTGTCTTGTCCCGACGCCACAGAGGAGCGAGAGCCATGGGACGAGGGTCTATCGCAAACAAGATCTAAACCCAGAGAAACAACGTGTGATACCCACAAAACCCAATAGCACATTCTTACAGGAAACACCGCATATTCACCGACATCCATGCCGACCATCCCATTTACACCAATAAACCCTATCGACAACCATAGCAGTGCCAATGAAACATCAACACCGTGAAGTTCCCAAAGAGGATGGCCATGCACAATCCACACGAAAGAACCGTAAATTTCCACGTACCTTATCTGGTTGATGAAACCTTGCGGGAGGGGATAGAAAGAACCGCATTACCCATAAAACTGGAAGCAAAAATAACACTATTAAAGCAGATGATTGATGCGGGGCTAAGAGATTTTATAGTGGGGTGCGGCCCTGAAAAACCCGATGTTTGGCACAGGGCAAATCAGGAGTGCGACAGCAAGAACTTTCCTGGCAACACCAAACTCAGCTTTATCATCCTCCTCAACTGCTGGGAAACCGCATTCAACCATTTCTCCGAATACAAAAACCATAAAAACTGGATAGAAAAAACAACATTCAGCTTTGGGATGATAACTTACAAAGAAAAAGACAAAACATTCGAGAAAGCCATCACTGCATTTAAAAATATTGGTGCAACGCACTTCAAAGCAAGCATTCTGAATAACTTCAGAAATGGCATTTCTGAAAAATCACTAACGACCATGTGCGACCAGATCGATCATGCAGCCAGTCTCGGCGTCAAAATCATACGCATTAATGACTCGCTTGGCGCCTTGCAGCCACACCATACTCAATGGTTATGCTCAAGGCTCGTATCTAAATATCCGGAACTAGTTTTCTGCCTGCATGCTCATAACGATAATGGACTGGCACTCGCCAATGCCATGCAGTCAATACAATCTGGTTTTCAAATGGTAGAAGGTTCGCTTGCCGGACTTGGCAATAGATCAGGCATTACGCCTATAGAACAAATCATCAACCTGTGCAAAAAAAACAATATTACACTAGGGGACGACCCCATCGACCTTGACAAGATAATTATCGCAGCAAGAAATTGCGAGCAACTACTCCTTCATATACCTAACGTTTACCGCCCGGTGAGTGGGTTATTTGAAACAGACTCAAACTTTGGCGTACTCAACATTCCTGACTTTCTAAATACAAACAATCCAAAACGGCATTTCGTTAACGATGCAGGACTTCACCCTGAAACGATTAAACAAGCCTTGATAAAACACTACCCAGAAAAAACCAACGGCACAAACAGCCAAGAACTTGAATGGCAAATTATTAATCAGCTAAGACGGGAAATGGAAAGCTCCGCCAACGATGCCAAAACCAGCTATCAATCCATACTGAATGAATTTCTTACCCTTTACAAAAACAAAGTATTCACCAGCAAACAACTCGCTCAATTCTACATAGAACACACCTAAGGCGGATATATGGACAAAGTCTTGATGGCAGCCGCACCCTTATTCGCCATGATGGCTGGTGGCTATGGCATGGTAAGATTTTCGTTAATTGAAAAAAGTTCTGTGAAAGGATTGGTATCCGTCGTTTTCTGGCTATTCTTGCCATTTTTTATCTTTATAAAAATAATCAGTGCCAAATTCATTGGCGCTCTCGACTGGACATTGTTGCTAGCCTATTACCTGCCATGTGCGGTGGTCTTTGCCCTTGCGGCAATGGGAGGTGCCGCACTGTGGGGAGGAAACAGCAAAGTGGCCTGCCTGCGGGGGCTCGCCGCGATTTCCGGGGTGGTCGGCTATATGGGGCTTCCCTTGCTGATCACGCTGTTGGGTGATAGTGCGACCTTGCCTGCCATCATGATTACCATGGCCGACAATCTGGTCATTCTGGCCGGAGGCTCATTGCTGATGGAACTCACGTCCGGACAAGGGGCGCGGCAAAACCTGAGGAGAACGGTCTTCTCCATCTTGAAAAACATCGCCTGCAATCCTTTGTTGCTCGCTGTTGTTTTCTCCATGATCTACCTCTACATCGATATACCGCTTCCTGATCCAGTCTTGTTTTTTGCGCAGCAGATGACCCATGCAACAGGCCCGTTAGCCTTGGTAGCGCTCGGGGCCGCACTGGCCACGCATTCAGGACATGGCTTGATGCAGAAAGAACCGCTGTCGCTGGCGTTATTGAAAATTATTGTCTTGCCAGCCCTGGTTTACCTTTCTTGCAAGTATCTCTTTTCGCTAAGCCAACTGCTGGTGCAAGTCGCGGTTCTCATGGCGGCACTGCCGATCGCCGTCAATGTTTACGTCCTGGCATCACGCTATAAGGAATACGAGGCAAAATCATCCTATGCAATGTCCCTGTCTGCCGGTCTGGGCATCTTCAGTCTTTCCTGCCTGATCGTCTTCTTCAATCAATACGCAGGGTAATTGACGGCTCGTAGCGCTACTCGGTCATCACCAGGCAAAACAAAACCCGACAGGGCGAACCATGTCGGGTTTGGAGTAAAACCGGGAAGAATTACAGACCGGCGTCGGCGCGCAGTGCGGCAGCCTTGTCGGTACGTTCCCAGCTGAATTCCGGCTCTTCGCGACCGAAGTGGCCATAGGCTGCCGTCTTGCCGTAGATCGGACGCAGCAGGTCCAGCATCTGGATGATGCCTTTCGGACGCAGGTCGAAGTGACGTTTCACCAGCTCGACGATTTGCTCGTTCGGGATGGTATTGGTGCCGAAAGTGTCCACGGCGATCGAGGTCGGCTGCGACACACCGATAGCGTAGGAAACCTGAATCTGGCACTGACGGGCCAGACCGGCGGCAACGATGTTCTTGGCGACATAACGGCCGGCATAGGCTGCCGAACGGTCGACCTTGGACGGATCCTTGCCGGAGAAGGCGCCACCGCCATGCGGAGCGGCACCACCGTAGGTGTCAACGATGATCTTGCGACCGGTCAGGCCGCAATCGCCCATCGGGCCGCCAATGACGAAACGTCCGGTCGGGTTGATCAGGAAGCGGGTTTCGGCCGTCAGCATTTCCGGCGGAAGAACCGGCTTGATAATGTCTTCGATCACCGCCTCGGTCAGGGTCTTGTGATCAATTTCCGGGCTGTGCTGGGTCGACAGCACCACGGTGTCGATACGCTTGGGCAAACCGGTCGCGCTATCGTAAACGCAGGTGATCTGGCTCTTGGCATCCGGACGCAGCCACGGCAGGCGGCCGTCCTTGCGCAGGTCGGCCTGACGCTGCATCAGACGATGCGAGTAGTAGATCGGGAACGGCATCAGTGTCGGGGTTTCGTCGCAGGCGTAACCAAACATCAAGCCCTGGTCGCCAGCCCCCTGGTCCAGATCAACGCCTTCGCCTTCATTCACGCCCTGGGCGATATCCGGCGATTGACGGTCATAGCACATCATCACGGCACAACCGTGATAATCAAACCCCAGTTCGGAGTTGTCATAGCCAATGCGCTTGATGGTTTCACGCGCCACCTTGATATAGTCGACGTTGGCGCTGGTGGTGATTTCCCCTGCCAATACCACGAGGCCGGTGTTGACCAGCGTTTCAGCCGCAACGCGTGCGTGCTTGTCTTCTGTCAGGATGGCATCGAGGATGGAATCGGAGATCTGGTCGGCAACCTTGTCAGGATGGCCTTCGGATACCGATTCGGAAGTAAACAGATATTCGCTCATTTTGATTTCGTTCCCGGATCAACCCTAAAACAGTAGTGGTAGAATAGACCGCTTTCAAACTATGGATTAGCCATGGCTACCCTGGTACGTCTGCTGTTGACGCTGCTTGCCCGACTGCCGCTGCCTGTCCTGCAATGCCTGGGCACCCTGCTGGGTCACATTACCTACCGTTGTTCGCGCGGCTTCGCGTCGCGACTCAACGAAAACTTAAGGGCCAGTAAAATCTGCCAAAACTATCAGGTTTTACCCGACCTAGTCAAACAGACCATTAGCGAGACCGGCAAAGGCGCGGTGGAACTGGCCATCGCCTGGTGTCGTGAACCGGAGGCCATCGCGCGACTGGTCAAAGCCTGCGATGGCTGGGAACACGTCGAAGCTTCGCTGGCCCGCGGCCATGGTATTGTCTTCGTGACCCCCCATCTTGGCAGCTACGACATTGCCGGCCGGTATATCAGCCACCGGCTCCCCTTTGGCCTGACCGCCATGTACCGGCCTCCCAAACTGGCCTGGCTGGAGCCGGTGATGAATGCCGGACGGGCCCGTGGCAAAGGCAAGACGGCGCCGGCAACCGGTTCGGGGGTACGGGTACTGATGAAAGCCCTCAAATCCGGCGAAGCCACCATCATCCTCCCTGATCAGGTTCCGGGCAATGGCGAAGGCATCTGGGCCCCCTTCTTTGGTCGCCCGGCCTATACCATGACACTGGTGCCTCGACTGGCGCAAGTCGACAAAGTCGATGTTCTACTGTTCGTCGGCGAACGACTGCCGGCCGGACAAGGCTTCAAGGTGCATATCACCCCGATGCCGGAACCGTTTACCGGCGACAAGACCGAAGATGCCGCTCGCCTGAACCGAGCCGTTGAAGGCTTGATCCAGCGCTTCCCGAGCCAGTATCTGTGGAGCTATAACCGTTACAAACGACCGGCGGGTGTGGATGCCCCGCCAGAACAACCGGAACTCTCTTGATGAAAGCTGTCTTTGCCTTTTTATGGCTGTTGCGCCTGTTGCCGATGCGAGCCATTGGCGCACTGGCCTGGTTGATCGGTTCACTGGCCTGGTTGCTGGCACGCGAGCGCCGTCGCGTAGGGATGATCAACCTGCGGCTATGTTTTCCGGAGATGGAGCGCGATGAGCGCAAACGTCTGGTGAAAAACAATTTCCGCTACATGATCCGGCTTGCGCTGGAATACGGGGTTGCCTGGTGGAGCTCTCCGGAACGACTGCGTCGGCTGGTCACCATCAAGAATCTGCACTATGTCACCGACCTGCGTGAAAAAGGCGAGGATGTCATCCTGTTCTACCCCCACTTCGTCGGCTTTGAAATGTGCTGCTATGCGCTTAACCAGTCACTACCACTGGTCAGCGTCTACTCCCAGCAGAAGAACGATGTGCTTGACGCCCAAATCTACAAAGGACGGCAGCGGTTCAACAATGTCTACATTGTGTCGCGCCAGGAAGGACTGCGTTCGATCATCAAGGCCATGCGTAAGGAGCATACCCCCTTCCTCTACCTGCCGGATCAGGACTTCGGACCGCGTGACTCGATCTTCGTGCCGTTTTTCGGTACCGACGCCGCCACGATTCCCGGCCTTTCCCGTATCAGCAAACTGGCACGCGCCCATGTGGTTCCCGCCATTGCGCGCCGCATCGGCGACCGCTTCGAACTGGAATTTTACCCTCCGTGGGACAACTATCCGACCGATGACGTCGAAGCGGATACCCGCCGGATGAATGCCTTCCTCGAAGAGCGTATCCGTGAAATTCCCGACCAGTACTTCTGGTTGCACAAACGCTTCAAAACCCGTCCGACCGGACAACCGCGCTTTTATTGATACGGTTAACGCCACTTGCCGGAAAGCTCTGGCAAGTGGCCCCCGCCGACCTCTCCCCCTCTTCACCGCACCCGACGCGTGAAATACCGGAATATTCCTAGTTGCAACTCAATCTTATCTGACAAGACCTCCAACAGAAAAACCTTTCCAATGGGCACCCTGCTCGCTCCGAGCCGAACCGCTTTCCGGAGGCCCTTCCTTTGACCCGATTCGTAAACCGTATTTCAGTCACTGCAACGGTGTTAGCCCTGCTGGCCACAGTGCCCATGAGCAGCGCCCATGGCGGTAGCCCCCGCACGACGCCCGATTTGGCGAAAGCCTCGCAACAGGTCATGATCCGCTTCAAGACCGCCCCGGGCATGAATGCCCCTTGCGCCGAGGTCTTGTTCTCCTCACTGGCAAAACGCACCGGATGGACACTGCGCCTGATTCGGCCCATGTCGGGCGGCGCCTGCGTGGCGAGCCCGCTCAATGTCTTGCCGGCCGGAGGAATGGACGCCCTGCTGAAAAGCGTCAAGTCCGATAGCCGCGTCGACTTCATCGAAGTGAACGGCTTCGCCAAACTCAAATCGCCCTCACTGAAACCACCACGCTACCCGATCAATGACCCGCTGTTTTCCTCCGGAGTACAGTGGTATCTGGATGACCCGCTTGCCGGAATCAATGCACCTGCGGCATGGCGCATCACCACCGGGTCGCCCGACCTCGTCATCGGCATTGCCGATAGCGGAGTCCTGTTCCGCCACCCTGACTTGACCGGCAGGCTGCTGCCGGGCTACGACATGGTCAGCCTGCTGGATGCCGCTGCTCTTGCTACACCGGACGCATCGCCACTGTGCGACTGGTGGCGCAGCAAGGGAGGGCGAAGCGATTGTCGCGATATCCTCACCGGTGACGGCGACGGGCGCGATGCGGATGCCAGCGACCCGGGCGACTGGGCCAGCTCGCCCATGCCCGAAGTGTCAAATAGCTCTTGGCACGGCACCAGTGTGGCGGGCGTTGTCGGCGCCAACTCAAACAATGGCATCGGCCTCGCCGGTATCAACTGGCAGTCCCGTTTGTTGCCGATCCGGATTGCCGGCCGTGGACACGGTTTTGACTCCGACATCGTCGATAGCATCCGCTGGGCCGCCGGCCTGCCGGTTCCCGGTGTTCCGAACAACCCCAGCCCGGCCAGCGTACTCAATCTGAGCATTGGCAACGAAGGACGCTGCCCGGCCGCCCTGCAGCAGGCCATTGACGAGGCCTTGTACCACTCGCCGCTCAAGGCCGTGGTCGCGGCGGCCGGCAATGAAAGCGTGGACGCTTCGGGTAGTTGGCCAGGCAACTGCAAGGGCGTGATCAGTGTCGCCGCCATACAACGTAACGGTAACCTGGCTCCTTACTCCAATCACGGGACAGTGACGCTGGGTGCACCGGGGGGCGTTAATCAAGCGGCCATTGCAGGACAAGAATCGACGATTCCCGGATTAGACAACTGCGGAGAAGAAACGGAAGTCCGCGATGCCAGTCAGTGCAAGGATCAGATTGCAGAGGGTATCCCCTACACCTACACCTACCAGGAAGGCACCAGCCTTTCCGCGCCGATGGTCACCGGTACTATCTCGCTAATGTTGTCGGCCAACCGCAGTCTGACACCCGGCGGTATCAAACATATTCTCGAGAGCACCGCGACACCCTACCGGCCCGGGTCGGATTGCCTGACGAATTACCGCTGCGGCGCCGGCTTGCTGAATACCGGACGAGCCGTCGCGGCAGCCGCACGCTTACCCGGCGGCACGCTGTATAACGCAGCAAGGATGACCCCACCAAAGCGCTTATCGACAATGGGCTCCCGGCATGCCATGACACGGCTGCTCCAGACTCGTCAACAGACGACTTCCTCATGGCGAACCATCCTGTCGATTCCAGGCTACCCGCTTGCACGGCGCCGATAAGCCCCTGAAACGGTCTGGCTGATCAGAGCGTGTAACTTTTGAGAATACGGATCTGCTCGCGTGCCAGCTCGTCGAGCCGTCCGGACAAACGAGCCGTTTCGGTCGAGACGTGATTGACCTCTTCGGCCATCCCGGCAACGTTTTCCACGCGGCCGGCGATGGTCTGGCTTGCCGCGCCTTGCTCGTTGATCGCATCACTGATATCGCTGACTTGCGCTGCGGCAACACCGGTCGTTTCCGCAATTTCCCGTATCGCCTGATCTGCCTTGCCGGCCCGTTCTTCGCCGGTGCCGACCAATGTCTCGACACTGCGCATCAACTCGGTGGCTTCTCCGGCCTGACGACGCATTTTTTCAATGGTGCCGGTAATTTCGATGGTTGACTGCGCGGTACGCTCGGCCAACTTGCGAACCTCGTCGGCCACCACGGCAAAACCCCGACCCTGTTCGCCCGCGCGCGCGGCTTCGATTGCCGCGTTCAAGGCCAGCAAATTGGTCTGATCGGCAATATCCTTGATGATCTGTACGACCGTGACGACTTGTTCACTGTAACTCTGCATTTCCCGAATGCTACCGGCGGCTTCCTCGACGACATTGGCAATCTGGTGAATGTCGCCAATGGTCTCCGCGATGGCATGCGAGCCGACACGCGACTTCTCTCCGGCCAGTCGCGCAGCATCGCGGGTTTCACGGGCCCGATCGGCCACATGACTGATACTGACCGTCATCTCTTCAATGGCGGCCGCCATGGCCGACGACGCATCACTCTGGTTTGCCGCGCTGGCCGATACCTTGCCCGAGGCATCCGCCACCGAGCCTGCCACACCGGCCACCTCATCGGCCCCATTCAGGATCGCACGCAGGTTTTCCTGAAGCCGGTCCAGCAACTGATTGAAATGCCGGGACGTCTGACCCAGTTCGTCATCACGAAGAATCGTAGCCCGAACGGTAAGGTCCTGATGATTCTCGACCTGATGCATGGTCTCCTTGAGTGCGTTCAGGCTTTGCTGGATGCTGGCAACCAAACGCCAGCCCAATACCGAGGCGATCAAGGTCGCAACCACAATCAGGCTAACCATGACATTGCGCGAGGTCTGGTAAATCGCCTGGTTGGCACTGGCCACATCGTCGGCCAGATGGAAATTCATTTCGGTGTGTTGATTGAGCACCTTGGTCAAGGCCTCGCCGGCACTGTCAAAGGCGGGAGACGCTGCCTTGATGCCGGCATGATCACCACTGCGCGAAGCGGTCAAGAATGCTTCACGCGCACTGCGCCAAGCCTTCAAGGCCGCCATATCATCCTGATAGTACTTGTCGTCCAGACCTGAATACTCATCGACTTTTGCCTTGCCCAGCATGCGGACATCCTGCTCATCGTAGACGGCGGCTTTTTTGTAGGCGGTAAAGGCGTCATCAACCATCTTGTCCTGATCGACAATTTGCTTGTCTACCGCCGCCTTTTGCTCGCCTTCCGCGCTCCAATGCCGGTAGGTGGTGATGCGCAACACATTCACGTTATCCACCAGCTGGTTCATGGTGTGAATGCTGGGATAGGTCACCTGCTTGTTGTAATCAAAGCGCGCTTGGGACTGGGACAGTTTACTCACACCGATGATGCCCACCGCCACCAAGGCAATGATGCACAGAATCAAGGTGCCCAACAGCCGTTGGGTCAGGGATATTGAACGCATGAGCTCTCCGGGGTTTCACGGTAATGATGATTTGCAACGGGAGTTACTATCACTATGAACGACTCCCACTGATTGGCAAGGCCAATACGGCACGAGTCGCGGGATTCACGCGACGGGAGAGGCTGGAAAACAAAACGGCCACTCGCAGGAGTGGCCGTTGACAGGGCGACACAGAGGTCAGATACCTCGCATGCGCCACCAGTAGCGAATCACAAAGCCGGGAAAGGCAAATACGGCAAACATCGCCAGCGTCGCCACATAGAACGGCGCTTCCTGCGGCTGAACCACCATCTGGCGGGATTCCAGAAAACGTGCCAGCAAACCGACCAGACCATACAGCACCAGCCATTCGGCAAAGCGCCAGCCAAAGGCCTTGTGCTCCACCTTACGAAAACCGGCAATACGGTCGGTCATGAATGGCAGGTTGGCTGCCAGCACGGCGACGATCAATACGGTAGCAACACTGGCTTGCACGATAGTTCCTTACATCAGCACCAGCGATTGCTTGACCGCGGCGAAGCACACTTCGATCAGGCGGTCCGGCACAATACCGAATACCAGCAGGGCAACCGCATTCAACGACAGCAGCAGCTTGATGTCGCCGGCCACGGTGATTTCATTGTTGTCCTCAGCCGCATCGAAGTAGATGACCTTGACCACACGCAGGTAGTAGAACGCACCGATCAGCGACATCAGCACGGCAAATACCGCCAGCGGCACCATGCCGATATGGGCAACGGCGCTGATGACCGCAAACTTGGCGTAGAAACCCGCCATCGGCGGAATACCGGCCATGGAGAACATCGCCAGCAACATCAGCAGCGCGTACCAGCTGTTGCGTTGGTTCAGGCCAGCCAGATCCGACAGTTTCTCGCAATCGAAGCCCTTGCGGGACAGCACCAGCAAGATGCCGAACCCTACCAGCGAGGTGAACACATACACCACGGCATAGTACAGCGCGGCCGAGTAGCCTTCCGGCGTTGCGGCCAGTACGCCCAGCAGCAAGAAGCCCATGTGCGAAATGGTCGAGTAAGCCAGCATACGCTTGATATTGGTTTGGGCGATGGCGGTGACGTTACCGATCAGCATGGACAGGATGGAAACCAGCACCAACATGCCTTGCCAATGCACGGCCAGCGCGTCGAGACCCTGTACCAGAATGCGCAGGATGAAGACAAAGGCGGCCAGTTTCGGTGCCGCACCGATCATCATGGTCACCGACGTCGGCGAACCGTGATACACGTCAGGCACCCACATGTGGAACGGCACGGCGCCCAGCTTGAAGCACAGACCGGCCACCAGGAATACCAGACCGAAGGTCAACAACAGGGCGTTGGTGTTACCGGCATGGATGGCGCGAGCCACCGTCGCGATATCCAGCGTACCGGTTGCGCCGTACACCATGGAGATACCATAGAGCAGCAGACCGGACGCCAGGGCGCCCAGCACAAAGTACTTCATCGACGCTTCAACACCCGGCATCGAGTCGCGCTGGATGGCGATGAGCGCGTACAAGGCCAGCGACAGCAGTTCCAGACCCATGTACAGAGTCAGGAAGCTGCTGGCCGATACCATGACATTCATGCCAAGCAAGGCAAACAAGGTCAGCGTGTAGTAGTCGCCGCGTTCCATACCACGCGCCGCATTGTATTGACGGCCATACACCAACACACAGAAGGTCGCCGCATACATGGCGATCTTGACCACCGATGCCAGCGGATCGGAGATGTACATGGTGCTGAACGTAGTGGCAGGCGCCGCCGGGAAACCGACGATCTGTACCGCGGTCAGCCCGACCAAAGTCAGCAGGGTCAAACCGTAGGTCACCGACTTGCGGTCCTCCGGAATAAACAGATCGATCAGCAGGATGGCCAGAATCGCCAGAAGCAACACTACCTCGGGCAAGGCCAGCATCAGATTCAAATCAGACCAATTCATTATGGTTTCCTTAATGGTCTACGAGCTTGCTTTGTGCGACGTGTGCAATCAGGTCATTGACCGAGAAATGCATCTTGCTGATGAACGCCTGCGGGTAGAGACCCATGCCCAGAACCATCAGGGCCAGAATCGCCAGGATCAGGAATTCACGCTTGTTCACATCTTTCATGTCGGCCACATGGCTGTTGGCAACTTCACCGAACAGCACGCGCTTGTACATCCACAGGGTGTACGCTGCACCAAAAATCAGCGTGGTCGCGGCCAGGAAGGCGTACCAGAAATTCACCTGTACGGCGCCAAGCACCACCATACCTTCGCCGACGAAGCCGGAGGTTGCCGGCAGACCGGCGTTGGCCATCGAGAACAGCATCATGAAGGACGCGAAAATCGGCATCTTGTTGGCCACACCACCGTAGTCGGCGATATTGCGGCTGTGTACGCGGTCATACATGACACCGATACACATAAACATCGCGGCGGAAACGAAACCGTGCGACACCATCTGGATCAGCGCACCCTCAACGGCCCAGGCATTCAGCTGGGTGCCGGAGAACATGAACATACCGAGCGTCACAAAACCCATGTGGGAAATGGAGGAGTAAGCCACCAGTTTCTTCATGTCGGTTTGTACCAAAGCCACCAGACCGATGTACACCACGGCGACCAGCGACAGAGCCACCATGGCCGGAGCAAAGTAGTGACAGGCATCCGGAACGATCGGCAGGGCAAACCGCAGGAAACCGTAGGCACCGATCTTCAGGGTGATCGCCGCCAGCACCATCGAGCCGCCGGTCGGCGCTTCGACGTGGGCATCCGGCAACCAGGTATGCACCGGCCACATCGGCACTTTCACGGCAAACGACAGGAAGAAGGCGATGAACACCATGACCTGAACATTCATGGCCAGACGCGCATCATGGAAGGAGGCGATTTCGAAACTGCCGGTCTGACGCGACAGGTAGATGAACGCCACCAGCATCAACAGCGAACCGAGCAAGGTGTAGAGGAAGAACTTGATCGACGCATACACGCGGCGCGGACCACCCCAGACACCGATGATCAGGTACATCGGGATCAGCATCGCTTCGAAGAACACGTAGAACAGGATCGCGTCCAGCGCGGCAAAGGCACCGTTGATCAGACCCGACATGATCAGGAAGGCCGCCATGTACTGCGCGACACGCTTCTCGATCACCTGCCAGCCCGCCAGCACCACCAGCACCGTGGTGAAGCTGTTGAGCACCACGAACAGCATCGAAATACCGTCGACGCCGAGGTGGTAGTTAATGTTCAACGCCTCGATCCAGGGGCGCATTTCTTCAAACTGCATGCCACCATGCAGGTCGGTAAAGCTTGTATACAGCGGCAACGACAGCAGGAAGCTGGCCACTGAGCCGACCAGCGCGACCCACCGCGCGAGTCCGGCCCGCTGATCCCCTCCCGTTGCCAGCACCAGCAATCCGGCCACTATCGGGGCCCAGATCACCAGACTCAAGAGATTTGTGAACATAGTCAAACCCATTTGTTATTGCAATCCCAGTGTCTGCTATCAGTGCAGAACCAGCGGCAGAATCCAGTAGCTCACCAGCGCCAGAACGCCGAGAACCATTGTCGCTGCATAGGTATAAATGAAGCCGGTTTGCAGCTTGCGCACCACGCCGGCAAATGCGCCGACCAGACGGGCGGTACCATTCACCAACAGCCCGTCGATCAACAGCATGTCACCGATTTTCCAGAAGAAGGTACCCAGCGCACGCGATCCCTTGGCAAACACCGCAAAGTAGATCTCGTCCAGATAGTACTTGTTCTCCAGCAGGCTATGCACCGGGGCACAGCGTTGCTTGATCGCGGCCGGAATGTGCGGGGCCTTCATATAGAAGAACCAGGCCAGTGCGACACCGGACAGTGCCAGCCACAAGGGAGCGGTCGTCAGCGAATGCAGGGCCATGGCGACCGGGCCGTGGAACTCTTCCGCCAGTTCGTGCATCACCGGGTGACGCAAGGCATCGACGAAGATCACGTCCTTGAAGAAGTGGCCGTACAGCAGCGGTTCGATGGCGAAGAAACCCACCAGTACCGACGGAATGGCCAGCATCACCAGCGGCAGGGTCACGACCCAAGGCGATTCGTGCGGGGTATCGTTCGGGCCCAGGCCATGATGATGGTCATGGTCGTCGTGGCCATGATCGTGATGCCCCTTTTCCATCCAGCGTTCCTTGCCGTGGAAGACCAGGAAGTACATCCGGAAAGAATAGAAGGCCGTCACGAACACACCGGCCAGCAGTGCGAAGGAAGCAAAACCCGACGCCGGCAAATGGGATGCCAGCACCGCTTCGATGATCGAGTCCTTGGAGTAGAAACCGGCGAAGAATGGGGTTCCGATCAGCGCCAGCGAACCGAGCAGCGAGGTAATCCAGGTGATCGGCATGTACTTGCGCAGACCGCCCATATTGCGCATGTCTTGATCGTGGTGCATGCCCATGATCACCGAACCTGCCCCCAGGAACAGCAAGGCCTTGAAGAAGGCATGCGTCATCACGTGGAACATGGCAACGCTGTAGGCCGATGCGCCCAGCGCTACGGTCATGTAACCCAGCTGCGACAGGGTGGAGTAAGCCACCACGCGCTTGATGTCGTTCTGCACGATGCCGAGGAAGCCCATGAACAGTGCCGTGATCGAACCGGCTACCATCACCACGTTCAGTGCGGTATCGGACAGTTCGAACAGCGGGCTCATGCGCGACACCATGAAGATACCGGCCGTCACCATGGTGGCGGCGTGGATCAGCGCGGAGATCGGGGTCGGGCCTTCCATGGAGTCAGGCAGCCAGACATGCAACGGGAACTGGGCCGATTTACCCATCGCACCGATGAACAGCAGGATGCAGGTAACCGTCATCAGCGACCAGCTGTGGCCCGGAATGATCTCGATGGTCTTGCTGGCCAGTGCCGGAGCCGCCGCAAACACATCGGTGTAGTTCAGCGAGCCACCGAAGTAGGCCAGCACCAAACCGATACCGAGGATGAAGCCGAAGTCACCGACGCGGTTGACCAGAAACGCTTTCAGGTTGGCGAACACCGCCGTCGATCGCTTGAACCAGAAACCGATCAGCAGGTAGGACACCAGACCCACCGCTTCCCAACCGAAGAACAGCTGGATGAAGTTGTTGCTCATCACCAGCATCAGCATCGAGAAGGTAAACAGCGAGATGTAGCTGAAGAAGCGCTGGTAACCCGGATCTTCATGCATGTAGCCGATGGTATAGATATGCACCATCAACGACACCGAGGTCACCACCACCAGCATCATCGCGGTGAGGGAGTCAACCAGGAAGCCGACCGAATAGGTCTGGCCAGCCACGGTCAGCCAGGTATACACCGGGCCATTGAACACTTCTGCATTTCCCGACAGGAAACCCAGAAGCACCTTGATCGACAGGACAGCCGACACGGCGACACCGGTAATGGTGACGACGTGCGCGGCGCGACGGCCGATCGCCCATCCAAACAGGCCTGCAATGATGGACCCGGCCAGTGGCGCCAGGGCGATCAGCAGGTATAAGCTCTTCATATCCATGCTTGTCGTGCTTTGTAGTTTGGTATCCGGTTTGCCTTAGCCTTTGAGGCTGCCCAAGTCTTCAACATTGATCGACTGCAGTTTGCGGAACAACACCACCAAAATGGCCAGGCCAATGGCGGATTCCGCAGCGGCAACCGTCAGAATGAAGAAAACAAAAATCTGCCCTGCCGTATCCGACAGGTAATGCGAGAACGCAATGAAGTTGAAGTTCACCGCGAGCAGCATCAGTTCGATCGCCATCAACAGAACGATCACGTTCTTCCGGTTCAGAAAGATTCCCAGCACACTGATCGCGAACAGGATAGCGGCCAGCACCAGGAAGTGAGTCAGCGTAAGCACGTTTCCCCCTTTTCTTGATTGGCCGTCAGGCCTGTTGTTGATCAGCGGCAGCGGCATCGTCACCGGCTGCAGCAGGCTTTTCGGCTTCCATCTTCACAATGCGCACGCGATCATTGCGACGCACGGCAACCTGGTCACCCGGATTGACGAACTTGGTGTCCTTGCGTTTACGCATGGTCAGGGCGATGGCCGCAACGATCGCCACCAGCAGCACCATGGACGCCAGCTCGAACGGATACAGGTAACGGGTGTAAAGCAGCAGGCCCAGTTCGCGGATATTGCTGAAATCCGCCGGCAGCGCTGCGCGGGGAGTATATTCGGCAAGCCGCGCTTCCGGACGCATCAGCACCAGACTCATCTCGCCCATCATGACCGCGGCGATTACACCGGCGAGCGGGAAGTGACGCCAGAACCCTTCGCGCATTTTCTCGATATTGATATCGAGCATCATCAGCACGAACAGGAACAGCACCATCACCGCACCCACATAGACCAACACCAGAGTGATGGCCAGGAACTCCGACTCAAGCAGCATCCAGTGACCGGCACTGGTCACGAAGGCCAGTACCAGATACAGGGCGGCATGCACCGGGTTCTTGGCGGTGATCACCTTGAACGACGAGAAGATCAGTATCGCCGACAGAACGTAGAAAACAACGCTGGTAAAGCTCATGTCCCCCCCTTTAGCGGTACTTGGCATCGGCTGCCTTGCGGGCAGCGATTTCCGACTCGTACTTGTCACCTACCGCCAGCAACATCGGCTTGGTGTAGTACAGGTCACCACGCTTCTCGCCGTGGTATTCGAAAATGTGGGTTTCCACAATCGCATCGACCGGGCATGCCTCTTCGCAAAAGCCACAGAAAATGCACTTGGTCAAATCGATGTCGTAACGGCTGGTGCGGCGGGTGCCGTCATCACGCTGCTCGGACTCGATGGTAATCGCCATGGCCGGGCAAACGGCCTCGCACAACTTACAGGCGATGCAACGCTCTTCGCCATTGGCGTAGCGTCGCTGGGCATGCAGGCCGCGGAAACGGGGAGACAACGGCGTCTTCTCTTCCGGGAACTGCACGGTGATCTTGCGGGCAAACAGGTGACGACCCGTCAACATCAGGCCTTTGACCAGCTCCACCAGCAAGAACGTCTTGAAAAAATTGCGAATAGTTTCCATGCTCTTCTCTTTCGCCGAATCACTTCCAGAGCGACAGCGGGCTCATCATCCAGGCCCCCAGCACGACAATCCAGACCAGCGTAACCGGAATGAACACCTTCCAACCCAAACGCATGATCTGGTCGTAGCGGTAACGCGGGAACGTCGCACGGAACCACAGGAAGCAGAACAGTACCAGGGACATCTTGGCCGCCATCCAGACGAAACCGCCCTGCCCCAGCGCACCAAAACTGGCCGGGAACGGCGACAACCAGCCGCCGAGGAACAGGAGGGAGGTCATGGCCGCAATCAGGATCATGTTGGCGTATTCAGCCAGGAAGAAGATCGCGAAGGCCATCCCGGAATACTCGACGTGGAAACCGGCAACGATTTCCGACTCGCCTTCCGCCACGTCGAACGGAGCACGGTTGGTTTCTGCCACGCCCGAGATCAGGTAGACCACGAACAGCGGCAGCAGCGGCAACCAGTTCCACGACAGGATGGAGCCACCGGCGATCCCGGTACCTTGCTGACGGACGATCTCGACCAGGTTCAGATTACCCGACACCATCAGCACACCGACCAGGGCAAAGCCCATGGCCAGTTCGTAGGACACGATCTGCGCCGCAGAGCGCAATGCGCCCAGGAAGGAGTACTTGGAGTTGGATGCCCAGCCGGCCAGGATGATGCCGTACACGCCCATCGAGCTGATCGCCATGATGTAGAGCAGCGATGCATTGGCATTGGACAATACCAGCGTATCGGTGAACGGCACTACTGCCCAGGCGGCAAGTGCCGGCATGATCGACAGCACCGGAGCCAACAGGAAAAGACCCTTGCTCGACTGGGTCGGCAGGATGATTTCCTTCATCAGCAACTTGATACCGTCAGCCAGCGGCTGCAGCAAACCGAGCGGACCGACACGGTTCGGCCCGATACGGACCTGCATGTAACCGATCACCTTACGCTCGGCATAGGTGAGATAGGCCACTGCGATCATCATCGGCGCCACGATGGCGATGATTTTGAGCAGCGTCCAGACCACATAGGCTGCGTCAGCTCCGAGAATATCTTGCAAGAACGCCATGATTACCCCTGTTTGATCTCGATCGGGTCAAACATACCGCCCAGAGCGACCGTAGCGACATGCGCGGCAGCAAGGCGAACCACACCTTCCGGCAACGAGTCGTCGGCAACCAGACGAACCTTGATTTCACCCGATCCCTGACGGACCGTCACCTCAGAGCCTGCCGTCACACCGGCAGCCGCCAGGACGGACGCGGGCGCGCTGGCGACCGGGGCCGCCGCATCGCGCGTTGCCTGCAGAGACTCTGCATGGCGCACGATGGCATCGGACTGGTAGAGCGGCACTTCACCGACACGCACGAGACCCGTTGCCACCTTGGCATCGGCCTTGACCGACGACAGGGTATTGGACAGTGCCGCGGACAGCTCGTTACCGGCCAGCCATTCGGCACGGACTTCTTCTACCGAGGTGTAGTCGAAGCCGGCAACGTCCAGCATATTGCCCAGCACGCGCAGCACTTTCCAGGCCGGACGGGTTTCGCCCAACGGACGAACCACACCGTTAAAGGTCTGCAAGGTACCTTCCATATTCACGAAAGAACCTGCCGTTTCCGTAAACGGGGCGATCGGCAACAGCACATCAGCATAATCGAGCAGACCTTCAGAAGCAAAAGAGGTCAGCGCGATCACGGTTTCCGCTGCTTTCATCGCGGCAACGGCGGCTTGCGGGTTGTAGCTGTCGAAGTCAACTTCGGTGTTCACCAGCACATAGGCCTT
This sequence comes from Pseudogulbenkiania sp., assembly GCA_018260425.1. Lineage (GTDB taxonomy): Bacteria > Pseudomonadota > Gammaproteobacteria > Burkholderiales > Chromobacteriaceae > Paludibacterium. The sequence goes on from JAGLBD010000006.1 coordinate 65,919, forward strand.
GCGCGGAGCGGCGATCATTGCCGCGGCGTTCAGGCCGGCGGTTACGCTCTTGCCGAAAGCACCACGGGTCGGCACGACGCCGGCCAGTTCGGCACCGACCGAGTTGCCGGCTTCGGACAGCACACCAAAACGTGCACCGCTCACGCGGGCGATTTCCTGAGCGATCGACACCAGTTCGGCGAAGGACGGATGATGCTGCGCGACGTTGCCCAGCACGATCGACGCGGTTTCTGCGTTGACCAGGCTCTGTGCGATGCGTTCGGCGTCGGCCGATACCGTCACGGTGGACAGATCGATCTGGCTTTCGCCGGACTTGGCGGCTACCACGGCCTTGAGCACCTGCGCGAAGGCATTGACCAACGCCAGCGGGCTGACGGTGATGGCGGCATTGACACGGGTCAGCAGTTCTTCGCTCGCCACGTGAATCACATTCAGTTCGCTGCCCTTCTTCACGGCCTGACGCAGTCGGGACGCCAACAACGGCTGTTCCTTGCGTTGGCTGCTACCCACCACCAGAATCGATTTGGCGGAAGCCAGTTCGGCGATGGAAGAACCCAGCCATTCGGCACCGGTCTTCAGTGCATCGGCGGAGAAGTCGCTGCGACGCAGACGATAGTCGATGTTGTCGACACCGAAGCCACGCGCCAGCTTCTGAACCAGATACAGTTCTTCATTGGTGGAGTACGGGCTGGCCAGGAAGCCGATCTCGCTCTTGGCACGGTCGCCGGACGAGCCTTTCAGGCCTTTGACCACGTAATCCAGTGCGGTTTGCCAATCGGTGTCATGCCACTTGCCGTCGAACTTGATCATCGGCGTTTTCAGCCGTTTTTCACTGTTCAAGCCTTCGTAGGAGAAACGGTCACGATCGGAAATCCAGCATTCGTTGATCGATTCGTTTTCCAGCGGCAGAACACGCATCACCTGATTCTGTTTGACCTGCACGATCAGGTTGGATCCCAGACCGTCATGCGGGCTGACCGACTTGCGACGCGACAATTCCCAGGCACGGGTGCTGTAGCGGAACGGCTTGGAGGTCAGTGCGCCCACCGGGCACAGATCGATGACGTTGCCGGAGATTTCCGAATTAACCGTCTTGCCCAGGAACGGCAGGATCTCGGAGAATTCTCCGCGATTGGCCATGCCGATTTCCTGATAGCCGCCGATTTCCTCGGTAAAGCGTACGCAACGGGTGCAGTGGATGCAGCGGCTCATTTCTTCCGCCGACACCAGAGGCCCCATGTCCTTGCCGACCACCACGCGCTTTTCTTCCTGGTAACGCGAGCTGCTGCCGCCGTAACCCACGGCGATATCCTGCAACTGGCATTCGCCGCCCTGATCGCAGATCGGGCAGTCCAGCGGGTGGTTGATCAGCAGGAACTCCATCACGCCTTGCTGCGCTTTACGCGCGAGGTCGGAATGGGTATGCACTTTCATGCCGTCGGTCACCGGTGTGGCACAGGCCGGCAACGGTTTCGGGGCTTTTTCGACTTCTACCAGACACATGCGGCAGTTGGCCGCAATGGACAGTTTCTTGTGATAGCAGAAGTGCGGAATATGGGTACCCACCGAGTGGGCAGCTTCCATTACGGTGCTGCCCTGGGGTACCGTCAGTTTCTTACCGTCGATTTCGATTTCAAGCATAGCGTCTCGCTACCTGAAGTAAGATGACCGGAGACCCGATCAACACCATTTGTGGTCAACCATGCACTTCTTGTGTTCGATGTGGTACTCGAACTCATTGCGGAAGTGCTTGGTGAAGCTGCGGACCGGGAACACGGCAGCATCGGCCAGCGCGCAAATGGTGCGGCCAGCCATGTTGTTGCCGATCGAGGTCAGGAGGTCCAGATCATCGGGACGTCCTTCACCGTTCTCGATACGATGGATGATGCGGTACAGCCAGCCGGTGCCTTCACGGCACGGGGTACACTGACCGCAGGACTCTTCATGGTAGAAGTAGGCCAGACGCTCCAGCGCCTTGACCATGCAGACGTCCTCGTTCATCACGATCACCGCACCCGAGCCCAGCATGGAACCGGCCTTGCTGATGCTGTCGTAATCCATGGTGCATTCCATCATGATCTCGGCCGGCAGGATCGGCGCGGACGAACCACCCGGGATCACCGCCTTGAGCTTCTTGCCGTCTTTCATGCCGCCCGCCATGTCCAGCAGGACGGAGAACGGGGTGCCCAGCGGGATCTCGTAGTTGCCCGGACGATTGACGTGCCCGGAGACCGAGAACAGCTTGGTGCCGCCATTGTTCGGCTTGCCCGCTTCGAGAAACTTCTGTGCGCCGTCACGGATGATGAACGGCACCGAAGCGAACGACTCGGTGTTGTTGATGGTGGTCGGCTTGCCGTACAGACCGAAGCTGGCCGGGAACGGCGGTTTGAAGCGCGGTTGGCCCTTCTTGCCTTCCAGCGACTCCAGCAACGCGGTTTCTTCACCGCAGATGTAGGCGCCGTAACCATGGGCCGCATACAGGTCGAAGCTGAAACCGGTGCCGAGAATGTTTTCACCGAGCAGGCCGGCCTTGCGGGCTTCGTCCAGCGCTTCTTCGAAACGCTCGTACTCGGCAAAGATCTCGCCGTGGATGTAGTTGTAACCGGAGCGGGTGCCCATTGCGTAACCGGCGATGATCATGCCTTCGATCAGCGCATGCGGGTTGAAACGCAGGATGTCGCGATCCTTGAAGGTACCCGGCTCGCCCTCGTCGGTGTTGCACACCACATACTTGTCGCCCGGGAAGCTGCGCGGCATGAAGCTCCACTTCAGGCCGGTCGGGAAACCCGCACCGCCACGGCCACGCAGGCCGGAGTTCTTCACTTCCGCGATCACGTCTTCCTGCGCCATGCCCGATTGCAGGATGCGTTTCAGGGCTTCATAGCCACCGCGGGCCTGATAGGCCGCCAAACGCCAGCAATCAGCTTCCGCCGTGTCGACATTCTCGAAAATCACGCCATTGACGAAGATAGCCATTATTCCAACTCCGCCAGTTTTTTATCGATGGCGGCCGGGGTCATGAAGCTGCACATCGAGTGATTGTTGACGAGAAGTACCGGAGCATCGCCACAGGCGCCCATGCACTCGCCTTCCAGCAAAGTGAACTTGCCGTCGGGGGTGGTTTCACCCAGACCGATGCCCAGTTTTTTCTGGAGGTACTCTGCCGAACTCACGCCGCCACTGAGCGCACAGGGCAGGTTGGTGCATACGGTGATCTTGTATTTACCGACCGGGCGCAGGTTGTACATATTGTAGAAAGTCGCCACTTCGAAGGCGGCAACAGGAGGAATTCCCAGGTAATTGGCAACGAACTCGATGGTTTCGGTCGCCAGCCAGCCTTTTTCAACCTGGGCGATACGCAAGGAGGCCATCACGGCGGATCGTTTCTGATCTGCCGGGTATTTGGCGACCTCACGGTCGATTTTGGCAAGGGATTCTGCGGACAACATCAGCGGTCAATCTCCCCAAACACGATATCCTGCGTACCGATGATCGCCACCACGTCGGCGATCATGTGGCCACGCGCCATTTCGTCCAGAGCGGCCAGATGGGCATAACCCGGGGCACGAATCTTGAGACGGTACGGCTTGTTGGCGCCGTCGGAGACCAGATAGATGCCGAACTCGCCCTTCGGGTGCTCGACAGCCGCGTAGGCCTCGCCCTCCGGCACATGCATGCCTTCGGTAAACAGCTTGAAGTGGTGAATCAGCTCTTCCATATTGGTCTTCATCGCTTCGCGCGACGGCGGAGCCACCTTATGGTTGGCGCTGATAACCGGGCCAGGATTCTTCTTCAGCCAGTCGACACACTGGGCGATGATGCGGTTGGACTGACGGAGTTCCTCGATACGAACCAGATAGCGGTCGTAACAGTCGCCGTTCACCCCGACCGGAATATCGAAATCCAGATCGGCATACACATCGTAAGGCTGCTTCTTGCGCAAGTCCCAGGCGATACCGGAACCCCGCAACATCGCGCCGGTGAAGCCCAGGTTCATCGCACGTTCCGGACTGACCACACCGATACCGACCGTACGCTGTTTCCAGATACGGTTATCGGTCAGCAAGGTCTCGTACTCGTCGACCAGCCCCGGGAAACGCTTGGTGAAGTCTTCGATGAAGTCCAGCAGCGAGCCCTGACGACCTTCATTGAGGCGAGCCAGTTCACGGGCATTCTTGATCTTGGACACGGTGTACTGCGGCATGGAGTCCGGCAGATCGCGATAGACACCGCCCGGGCGGAAGTAAGCCGCATGCATACGCGCACCGGACACCGCCTCGTAGCAGTCCATCAGGTCTTCACGCTCGCGGAAGGCGTACAGGAACACCGTCATGGCACCGATATCCAGCGCGTGCGCGCCGATCCACAGCAAGTGGTTCAGGATACGGGTGATTTCCGAGAACATCACGCGGATGTACTGGGCACGCAGCGGCACGTCTACGCCGGTCATCTTTTCGATAGCCAGGCAGTAAGCGTGCTCATTGCACATCATCGACACGTAATCCAGACGGTCCATATACGGAAGCGACTGGATAAAGGTCTTGGATTCCGCCAGCTTTTCAGTACCGCGGTGCAGCAGGCCGATATGCGGGTCGGCACGCTGGATGACTTCACCGTCCAGCTCCAGCACCAGACGCAAAACGCCGTGGGCGGCCGGGTGCTGCGGACCGAAGTTCAGGGTGTAGTTGCGAATCTCAGCCACCGTATTGCTCCTCGCGAATGATGCGCGGGGTAATCTCGCGCGGTTCGATGGTCACGGGCTGGTACACCACGCGCTGCTCGGTCGGGTCGTAACGCATTTCGACGTGACCGGACAACGGGAAGTCCTTGCGGAACGGGTGTCCGACAAAACCATAATCAGTGAGGATGCGGCGCAGGTCGGGGTGACCTTCGAAGACGATGCCGAACAGGTCGAACGCTTCGCGCTCGAACCAGTTGTTCGAATTCCACAGCGGCGTCGACGACGCAATCACCGGGAAATCGTCATCGGGCACGAACACCCGGAGACGCAAGCGCCAGTTGTGGCGCAAGGACAGCAAATGGAGAACGACAGCAAAACGAGGACCATCCCTGCCGGTATCCCCGTAGGTACTGTAGTCCATGCCGCACAAATCGATGCATTGTTCGAAGGAGAGATCGGCGTTGTCGCGCAATTGCTGCGCTACGTCCAGGTAATCCCCTGCCTTGCAGACAATGGTGAGTTCGTCGAGCGCCAGCGTGCTTTGAACGAGTTTATCGCCCAGCACCCTTTCGACAGCCGACTTCAGCGCTTCCAGTTTGGAGGCCATAAGTTTCTACCTCAGCGGGCGATGGTATAGGTGCGTTTGATTTTGTTCTGAAGCTGGATGATGCCGTAGAGCAGCGCCTCGGCCGTGGGCGGACAGCCCGGCACATAGACGTCGACCGGCACGATGCGGTCACAGCCGCGCACCACCGAATATGAATAGTGATAGTAACCACCACCGTTGGCACAGGAACCCATGGAGATGACCCAGCGTGGCTCTGCCATCTGGTCATACACCTTGCGCAAGGCCGGGGCCATTTTGTTGCACAACGTACCGGCAACGATCATCAGGTCACTCTGCCGCGGACTGGGACGGAACACAATGCCGAAACGGTCGAGGTCATAACGGGCAGCACCCGCATGCATCATCTCGACCGCACAACAGGCCAGACCAAAGGTCATCGGCCAGAGCGAACCCGTACGCGTATAGTTGATCAGCTTGTCTGCGGTTGTGGTGATGAAACCTTTTTCGAGAATACCTTCTACTCCCATTCCAGTGCCCCCTTCTTCCACTCGTAGATAAAGCCAATCGTGAGGATTGCCAGAAAGTCCAGCATCGCCACGAATCCGAACATGCCGATTTCCTTGAACACAACGGCCCAAGGAAACAAGAATGCTATTTCGAGGTCAAAAAGGATAAAAAGAATGGCTACGAGGTAATAGCGAACGTCGAACTTCATGCGCGCATCTTCGAAAGCTTCGAAGCCGCATTCATAAGGCGACAGTTTCTCAGCATCAGGCTTGTTCGGCGCAAGCAACCACCCAAGCAGGATGGGAGCAACACCAACGAGCAACCCGACAATGATAAACAACAGAATGGGAAAGTAGTTTTGCAGCATTTCCCGAACACCCCTAAAAAAAGGAGGTTTGCACCCCCTTGGCTCCAAGTAAAACAGGCTGCCCGGATCCCGGACAGCCTGTTTTTGAATGGTGGTGCCGACAGTGAGACTCGAACTCACACAGCTTGCGCCACTACCCCCTCAAGATAGCGTGTCTACCAATTTCACCATGTCGGCACAGTCAAACTTTTTCTTATTCCGGAATGCGTGCTCCGGATGATTCTTTTTTCACTGCTCCGCTCGGGAGTTGCGGAGCAGCTTGCTCAACTTTTCCAGCCATAACACCCAGGTCCTGTCGGCCACCAGCCGAGAGGAACACAAGACCCAGGCTTGCAGAGAAGAACACTGCCGCGGCGATCGCGGTGGTTCTACTCATGAAGTTCGCGGAACCTGTCGCTCCAAACAAACTTCCGGAAGCGCCGCTACCGAAACCGGCACCCATATCCGCACCCTTGCCATGCTGCATGAGGACAAGAATGATAATGGTTATTGCCGACACGAGGTCAACGATCCAGATAAGTGTTTTGAGAAGTTCCATACTATACCAGTTTGTCAGCGGCCTTGCAAATCATCGCAAACGATTCGACATTAAGCGACGCACCCCCTACAAGTGCACCATCTACGCTGTCGATCGACAGAATGGCTTCGGCATTGTCTGCTTTGACGCTTCCGCCGTAGAGGGTGCAGATACTAGCATCGCTTTTTTGAATTTGCAAGCACCATGCCTTGATATCGGCATGCATCGCGGAAATCTGCTCCAGCGAAGCAACCTTTCCGGTCCCGATGGCCCACACCGGCTCATAGGCCACCACGACCTGATGAGGAGCCAGACCTTCCAGAACCGACAACTGGCGACGAATGACATCTTTATAGACGCCGTTTTCGCGTTCGGCCAGTGTTTCGCCGACACACAGCACCGGAACCAGTCCGGCCGCCAGGACATTCAGCAGTTTATCCCGCAGCACGGCTTCGTCTTCACCATGGTACTGACGACGCTCCGAGTGCCCGACCAGCACATAACGGCAACCGACATCGGCCAGCATGGCGGCAGAGATATCGCCGGTAAAGGCACCGTCTTTACCGAAACGGCTGACATCTTGCGCCGCCAGCGTGACTTCACTGCCGGACAGGCTGCTTTCCAGCAAGGGCAGGTAAACCGCAGGTGCCGCGATGCCGACGCCGGCCCGATTGATGCGCGAGTCGGCCAGCATGGCGTTGACCAATGCTGCCGAGGCTTCGCGCCGGCCATTCATTTTCCAGTTACCGATTACCAGTTTGCCAGCCATTGTCTGCTCCTGATTGGGAATGGCGATGATTATAGCGACACCTGCGGCAACTTCAAGGCCGCAAAATCGCTTGTATTACGACTTGTAATATTTCTGAAAGATTCAGCGACTAGGATGCAGGTCTACAAACACACGGCACCCAACAGGAGCTTTCATGAAATTTGCCACTCGTCTGGTCACCTCTGTCGTACTTGGCAGTGCTTTCGTCACCTCCGCTTACGCTGATATTACCGGCGCAGGCGCAACCTTCCCGTACCCGCTGTATGCAAAATGGGCCGAAGCCTTCAAAGCCTCTTCGGGCATCAGCATGAACTACCAGTCCATCGGTTCGGGCGGCGGGATCAAACAAATCGAAGCCAAAACCGTAGACTTCGGCGCATCCGACAAACCGCTGAAACCGGAAGAACTCACCGCCAAAGGTCTGGTGCAATTCCCGACGGTAGTGGGCGGTGTCGTACCGGTCGTCAACGTCAAAGGCATCAAGCCGGGTCAACTGAAACTGACCGGCCCGCTGCTGGCTGACATCTACATGGGCAAGATCAAGACCTGGAACGATGCGGCGATCGCCAAGCTCAACCCGGGCGTGGCACTGCCGGCTGACAATATCGTTGTCGTGCACCGTTCCGACGGTTCGGGCACCAGCTTCATCTTCACCCATTACCTGACCCAAGTATCCAGCGAATGGGCTGGCAAAGTCGGTGCCGATGCATCGGTCAACTGGCCGACCGGGGTAGGTGGCAAGGGCAATGAAGGTGTTGCGAACTACGTAACCCGCCTGAAAGGCTCTATTGGTTATGTTGAATCGGCCTACGCCAAGCAGAACAAGCTGAACGTCAGCCAACTGCAGAACCGTGAAGGCAAGTTCGTTGCTGCCGAAGAAGACTCTTTCAAAGCGGCTGCCGCTCACGCCGACTGGAAAAAGGCTCCGGGCTTCTACCTGATCCTGACCAACCAGCCGGGCGCACAAACCTGGCCGATCACTGGTGCCACCTTCATCCTGATGCAGAAGAAACAGGACAAGCCGGCACAAGGTACCGAAGTGCTGAAGTTCTTCGACTGGGCGTACAAGACCGGTGACAAGCAAGCGCTGGATCTGGACTACATCCCGATGCCGGATTCCGTGAAGTCCGTCATCCGCGACAGCTGGAAACAAATCAGCGATGCCAGCGGCAAAGCGATTGTAAAATAATTCGTCGTCAGACGATGAACGCCGGGCACTCGACCCCCGGCACTGTCATCAGGCGATAGAGGCCGGGGAGCACATCCCCGGCTTTTTCTCTGAAACACGATGAAGAGTCCGCATGGAAAAGTTCAGTAATCCCCAACAGATGCGTAAACAAATGCTGGTCGACAGCCTGTTTCGCGGCACGACCCGGGCATTTGCCTTTCTGGTTCTGGCCCTGCTGATCGGCATCCTGATTGCCTTGCTCAAAGGGGCACTGCCCAGTATTCACGCCTATGGACTGGGTTTTTATACCAGCACAGACTGGGATCCTGTCGGAGAGAAATTCGGTGCAGTGGTACCTATCTTCGGTACTCTGGTCACCTCTATCATCGCCCTGCTGATTGGCGTACCGATCAGCTTCGGCATTGCACTGTTCCTCACCGAACTGTGCCCGGTATGGCTCAAGCGCCCCCTCGGCATCGCCGTGGAGTTGCTGGCCGGTATCCCCTCGATTATTTACGGCATGTGGGGCCTGTTCGTGTTTGCCCCGCTGTTCGGCGACTATATTGAACCGATCCTGATCAATACCTTCGGCAATCTGCCGCTGATCGGCTTCCTGTTTCAGGGCGCCCCGATGGGCATCGGCATGTTCACCGCCGGCCTGATCCTGGCCATCATGGTGATACCGTTCATCGCCTCGGTGATGCGCGACGTGTTCGAAATCGTACCCACCATGCTGAAAGAGTCGGCCTACGGTCTGGGCTCCACCACCTGGGAAGTCGTACGTTACGTGGTACTCCCCTACACCAAGACCGGTGTGGTCGGCGGCATCATGCTCGGTCTGGGCCGGGCGCTGGGCGAAACCATGGCCGTCACCTTCGTCATTGGTAACTCCTCCCGTTTCGCCACCAGCCTGCTGGAGCCGGGTAACTCCATCGCATCGTCACTGGCCAACGAATTTGCCGAAGCCAACGGTGACCTGCATCTGGCTTCGCTGATCCACCTCGGTCTCATCCTGTTCTTCATTACGTTCGTGGTACTGGCTTGCTCCAAGCTACTGCTGCTACGCCTGAAGCAACAGGAAGGCAAATCCAGTTGAGCGAGAGCACTCATGCAAGAAAATGTGATTTCCCATCCCGACTCAGCCGGCACACGCCGATACGATACTATGGATAATTCTATTTACCGCCGCCGCCGCATGATCAACGCCATCACGATGGGCGCTTCCATGGGGGCCATGGCTTTCGGTCTGTTCTGGCTGATGTGGATCCTGATCACCCTGATCCAGCACGGCATGGGCGGCTTTTCCCTCGCGGTCTTTACCCACAGCACACCGCCCCCCGGCAGTACCGGCGGTCTGGCCAACGCCATTGTCGGCAGTTTGCTGATGACGGCCGGCGGCACCCTGCTGGGCACCCCGATTGGCATCATGGCCGGCGTGTATCTGGCGGAATTCGGCCAACGCGGCTGGCTGGCCCCGGCAACCCGCTTCATCAATGACATTCTGCTGTCGGCACCGTCCATTGTGGTCGGCCTGTTCATTTATGAAGTCTACGTGTTCCAGGTCAAGCACTTCTCGGGCTGGGCCGGTTCGTTTGCGCTGGCCTTGCTGGTGATCCCGGTGGTGGTTCGCACCACGGAAAACATGTTGCGACTGGTGCCCAACAGCCTGCGCGAAGCCGCCGCCGCACTGGGTGCTCCGCAGTGGCGCATCATCATGACGGTGACCCTGCGCTCGGCCAAGGCCGGCGTATTGACCGGCATTCTGCTGGCGGTAGCACGGATTTCCGGTGAAACGGCTCCGCTGCTGTTCACGGCACTGAACAACCAATTCTTCAGCACGAACATGAACGGCCCGATGGCCAACCTGCCCTATGTCATTTTCCAGTTTGCCATGTCGCCGTACGAAGACTGGCACCATCTGGCCTGGGCTGGCGCCACGCTGATCACGCTCTCGGTGCTGACCTTGAATATCGTTGCCCGTTGGCTGGGCAGCAAGAACTCCCAATCCCATTAAGGCTTGACGATCATGACGGACAATCACATCAAGCTTCAGGTCAAGAATCTGAACTTTTACTACGGCAACTTCCATGCCCTGAAGTCCATTAACCTGGATATTCCGCACAAGAAGGTCACGGCCTTCATCGGCCCGTCCGGTTGTGGTAAATCGACCCTGTTGCGCACCTTCAACCGCATGTTTGAACTCTACCCCGGCCTGCGTGCCGATGGTGAAATCCTGCTGGACACGCACAACATTCTGGGCAGCGACGTCGACATCAACCTGTTGCGCGCCAAGGTGGGCATGGTTTTCCAGAAACCGACCCCGTTCCCGATGTCGATTTACGACAACATCACGTTCGGCGTGAAACTGTACGAGAAACTCTCCAAAGCCGAGATGGATGATCGTGTCGAGTGGGCGCTGCGCAAGGCAGCACTGTGGGATGAAGTCAAGGACAAGCTCCGTCAATCCGGCAACTCGCTGTCCGGCGGCCAGCAACAGCGTCTGTGCATTGCACGCGCCGTAGCCGCCCGCCCGGAAGTCCTGCTGCTCGACGAACCGACTTCCGCGCTCGACCCGATTTCGACCGCGCACATCGAAGAGCTGATTCATGAATTGAAAGAGGATTACACCATCGCCATCGTGACGCACAACATGCAGCAGGCGGCGCGGGTTTCCGACTACACGGCCTATATGTATCTGGGCGAATTGATCGAATTTGGCGAAACCGACTCGATCTTCACCACCCCCAAACAACGCGCCACCGAGGACTACATCACCGGCAAGTTTGGTTGAATGTCGCCACCTCCAGAACAACCCCGGTTTATTCCGGGGTTTTTTCTTGAATAATTAGCCACTTGACATCCCTTTTCCCAGCATTCTCCCAGCATAAGTCAAGTTTCATCAGGGCAATCCGCCATCCATGCGACACCTGCCCTCATTCTTTGTAAAAGTTGCTTGACGGCAAGCCCCGCAACACCAACAATCGCGCCTTCCTGCAACCACTCTGTAACAGCCATGTTGGAACTTCTCTCAGGGCTTTCGCCTCAAGTCGCGATCACCCTGATTCTGTCCCTCGGCTTCGTGCTGGCGTTTGAATTTATCAACGGTTTTCACGACACTGCCAATGCCATAGCCACCGTTATCTACACCCACTCGATGAAACCCCGTCTTGCGGTGTTTGCCTCCGGTGTATTCAACTTCCTCGGCGTACTATCCGGTGGACTCGCTGTCGCCTATGCGATCGTGCATCTGCTACCGGTAGACTTGCTGGTTTCGGTCAATACCACGCGCGGCCTCGCCATGGTCTTCGCGTTGCTGACTGCCGCCATCATGTGGAACCTCGGCACCTGGTATTTTGGCCTGCCGGCCTCCAGCTCCCATACCCTGATCGGCGCGATCCTCGGCGTTGGCGTGGCCAACAGCCTGATCAACAACACCTCGCTTGCCCAGGGCATCAACTGGGGCAAGGCCATCGATGTGGGCCTCGCGCTGCTCTGCTCGCCACTGGTCGGCTTCCTGCTGGCAGGCGTGATTGTCCTGCTGCTGCGTCGTTTCTATGGCCATCACAGCGTGCACAAGACCCCCGCCATCCGCCAACAGGTGGAAGGCAAGAAGCACCCCCCGTTCTGGACGCGCTTCCTGCTGGTCGTTTCGGCCATGAGTGTCAGCTTCGCGCATGGCTCCAATGACGGCCAGAAAGGCGTCGGCTTGATCATGCTGGTGCTGATCGGCATTGTGCCGGCCAACTACGTGCTCAATCTGGAAAGCAACCCTTACCAGCTGGAACGCACCCGCGACGCCGCCATTCACCTGCAACAGTTCTATAACAAGCACGAAACCGAACTGCAGTCGATGATGGCGCACCCGGTGGCCGGCAAGCAGTTCGGTCGTTACGAGTGCAATCCGCGCGACACCCTCGCCACGGCAGACAAGCTGATTGCGGCGTTGAACAGCACCAATGACTACCATCGTCTTGGCGCCGAGCAACGCTGGGACGTCCGTACCCAGATTCTCTGCCTTGACGATGTTGCCAAGCTGTCCGGCAAGGTCAAAGACCTGAACGACACCGATAAGCGCCATCTGCAAAGCCTGCGCAGCGACCTGACCGCCACGACGGAATATGCTCCGACCTGGGTGATCATGTCGGTTGCCATGGCGCTTGGCATTGGTACGATGATCGGCTGGCGCCGCGTGGTGAAAACCGTCGGCGAAGGCATCGGCAAGAAAGACATGACCTACGCTCAGGGTATGTCGGCCCAGATCACCGCCGGTATTTCCATTGGTCTGGCCAGCTTCCTCGGCATGCCGGTATCGACCACCCAGGTGCTGTCCAGTGCCGTGGCGGGTTCCATGGTCGCCGATCGCGCCGGTTTGCAGTTCGGCACCATCCGCGCCATCTTGCTGGCCTGGCTGTTTACCCTGCCGGTGGCCATGTTGCTGGCCGGCGGTCTCTACTATGCGGCCACGCTGCTGATTCACTGAGACACCTTGTTCACCGCGAAAAGCCACCCAATCCGGGTGGCTTTTTTCATGTTTGGCCACTAAAAAACGATTACTTGATTTTAGTCAAGTGAAACCCTTACACATTACTTGTTTAGAAAATTACTTCTTGCTAATATACGCAGGCTTCATCATGGTTTCTCCTTTGTTGTTTGCAGCAATCCCAATTTTCCCCGGCCCCCTACAGGTCGGGGATTTTTTTTATCCCGAATTTATACCGTCCCTACTAGCATTCCGGGCATATAGCCAGTCCCTCTGGTTCCTTGTCCAGGAGTGTCCATGTTCCGCATACCGATACCGCTCAAGCCTCCCCAACCCGGTGCCAGCAACCGACTCTCTCCGGAAAAGACCTCCCTGCCCCTGCTGTCGCTCGCCGCGCTAGGCGTCGTATTCGGCGATCTGGGCACCAGCCCGCTCTATGCCCTTCAAGAAGCGTTCCATCCTGGCAGAGGCGTAGCCCCCACCCCGGCCAACATCACTGGCATCGTCTCGCTGTTTCTCTGGTCGCTGATTCTGATGGTCAGCATCAAATACGTCGTACTGCTGATGCGGGCTGGCAACCGCGGCGAAGGTGGCATTCTCGCCCTGCTCGCTTTGATTCTCGGGGAAAGCCAGCAACGGAAGCGCCGGGCTACCCGCTGGCTGATACTCGGTTTACTGGGCACCGCCATGTTGTACGGTGACGGTATCATCACACCGGCCGTCTCGGTGCTCAGTGCCGTTGAAGGACTGCAGGTTGCTGCACCACGATTGCACGCGCTGGTCGTACCGCTCACCGTCTGTCTGCTGATAGCACTGTTCACCCTGCAGTCACTGGGGTCAGCTAAAGTCGGCCGGGTATTCGGCCCTGTTCTGGCCTGCTGGTTTATCGCCATCGGACTGCTGGGGGCATATGCCTTGCTTAACAACCCGGCCATCCTCGCCGCACTCAATCCCCTGCACGGGCTGGCATTTTTCCGGGAAAACGGTTTTCGTGGTTTCGAATCATTGGGGGCGGTCGTGTTGTGCCTGACCGGCGCAGAAGCCTTGTACGCCGATATGGGGCATTTTGGCGCACGTCCGATCCGTCTGGCCTGGTATGGACTAGCCTTGCCGGCGCTCTTGCTGAGCTATCTGGGCCAGGGTGCCTTGCTGCTTGCCCATCCTGAGCTCGCCAACCGTCCCTTTTACTCTATGGTTCCCGCCCCCTTGCTCTACCCGATGATAGCTCTGGCGACGTTGGCCACCATCGTCGCGTCACAGGCACTCATCACGGCCATTTTTTCGCTGACGCGTCAGGCGGTGCAATTGGGACTCTGGCCCAGACTGCGCATCCGCCATACTTCCGGTCAACAGATAGGTCAGGTCTATCTCCCTCTCTTCAATGGCTTGATGATGGCCGCCACCATTGTCATCGTGATCGGGTTTGGCTCGTCCGAACGTCTGGCGGCCGCTTTTGGTCTGGCCGTCTCGGCCACCATGACCATCACCACCCTGTTATTTGCTGTTATGGCCCGCCGCTGCTGGCACTGGTCATGGCTGGCCATCGCCGTGCCGCTGGGCGGCATCCTGTTGATCGATCTGGCCTTCGCGGCGGCCAATGCCCTCAAGATTGCCGATGGTGGCTGGTTGCCGCTGCTGATCGGTCTGATGGTCTTTGCCATCATGGGGTGCTGGCATGTGGGACGACGGCTGCTGCAGAAGGAACAGCGTGGTCGTGCACTGCCCCTCAAGGGATTCTTTTCACGAGACACGCTGGCAGGAATCCATCGTATCGACGGCGTGGCCGTATTCATGACGGAAGAAGCGGACAGCATTCCCCTGGTGTTGCTTCACCACTTGAAACACAACCGGGTGCTGCACAAAACCGTGATTCTCTGTTCGGTGCACAATGCCGATGTGCCTTGGGTTGCCGAGGTCGGCCGGGTTAGCGGCAAATGGATCCGCGAAGACATTGCCAGCGTGACACTGTCGGTCGGCTTCATGGAAAACCCCGATGTGCCGGCCGGACTGGCAAACGCTTTTCAACAGCTGGGGATGGGTCAGCGAAGCGATCAGGAGATCAGTTATTACCTGGGCAGGCAGGTCATCGCACCCGACCCGCGCAATCGCCGCTGGGGGCGCTGCCTGCTGGGTCTGTTTGCCTTGCTGCGCAAGAACGAGCGCAGTGCGACCATGTATTTTTCCCTGCCCCCCAACCGGGTCATAGAAGTCGGCGCACGGGTGGAACTGCGCTTGTGAGCCGGGGGGCAGCGACGGTTACCGTTAGCCTTTGCCACATACGGCGTCGTGATAGCCCTTGGGCAAGGCATCTCCATGCTGCTCGGCCCGGCGGGACCAGTCGCACGCCTGTGGCAAATCCTTTTTGAGCATATAGGCAAACGACATGCCGAAACGCACCATCGGCGCGTCGGGCTTGAGCTCCATGGCCTTGGTGAGTTGGGTCAAGGCCTGTTCAGGATTTTTCTTGATGAGGAAATAGTTGCCGAAATCCGCATAGGTTCGCGCCTCGACGCCGGGTTTCGATTCGGCCAGGGAAAAGTAGCGCTCGATGTCGGCTGCCTTGCCGCCACGCTTCAAGGTCACCACGGCAAAACCATGGTAGGCACTGGCATTGTCGTGATCGAGCAACCAGGCCTGATTGAACCGCTTGATGGCGGTGGACACATCATTCTTCGCCAAAGCCTGCCAGCCATACTGAGCTACCTGGCGGGCGCCTTCTGCGCGTGTCACCCCTTTGGATAACACCTCGTCGATGAACTGCTGGTCGGCTCGTTCATTTTCAGGGGTTTTAGCCTGCTCGCCATACATCGGCACTTCATTGAGGGGCAAAGAGGCCGCCAGAGCCGGAAGCACTGGAACAAGGAGAGTAAGGCTGGCAATCAAGCTACGCATCGGCAATCGCATGGACATCCCGGGAAAATTAAAGCAAATCCGAATTATGCCAATTAATTATTAAGATACGATGACTGAGAGAGACCCGGTGCGATTCAGCTCCGGGAAGTGCCCGGGCTAGGCCTTGAGGAATTGTTCACGTCCGGCCAGCCAGCGCTCGAGGTGGGCATCGGCCGCCTGCTGGTCTCGTTCCAGCATGCGCGGCGCCAACTCCCGGGCCTGTTCCAGCAACTCGATATCCTCTTCGAGATTGGCAAAGCGCAGCATCGGCACACCGCTCTGGCGTGCACCGAGAAACTCGCCCGGCCCCCGGATCATTAAATCCTGACGGGCGATTTCGAAACCGTCGGTATTTTCGTAAATCACCTTGAGCCTGGCCTTGGCCAACTCTGATAGCGGAGTCTCGAACAGCAGCACACACTGGCTCTTGGCTTCACCCCGTCCTACCCGGCCACGCAACTGGTGAAGCTGGGCCAGCCCCATGCGTTCGGCGTGCTCGATGACCATCAGGCTGGCATTGGGAACATCCACCCCCACTTCGATCACGGTGGTCGCCACCAGCACCTGTAGTTCGTTGGCGGCAAAGGCCTTCATGATGGCCGCTTTCTCGTCCGGCTTCATGCGGCCATGCACCAAGCCAATGCCCCACTGCGACAACTCCTCGCCCAATTGCAGGTGGGTATCCACCGCGGTCTGCAACTGCAAGGTCTCCGACTCTTCGATCAGCGGGCACACCCAATAGACCTGGCGCCCTTCGCGACAGGTTTTATCGACATAGGCGACCACTTCGTCACGCCGCGCACTGTTGATCAGTTTGGTCACAATCGGTGTCCGTCCCGGGGGCAGCTCGTCGATCACCGAGACATCCAGATCGGCATAAAAACTCATCGCCAGAGTACGGGGAATCGGCGTTGCCGACATCATCAGCTGATGCGGTTCCTGCCCCTTGTCTTTCAGGGCCAAGCGCTGACCGACACCGAAGCGATGTTGTTCATCGACGATGGACAGTCCCAGCTTGAGGAAGGTCACATCGTCCTGGAACAGGGCATGGGTGCCGACCACCAGTGCGCATGGCGTCGTGGCGATGGCGGCAATGGCCTCGGTCTTGGCCTTTTTGCGCATCGACCCCGACAGCCAGATCACCGGCACGCCGATCGGTTCGAGCCAGCCGGACAATTTCAGATAATGTTGCTCGGCAAGAATTTCGGTCGGCGCCATCAACGCCACCTGAAAGCCGGCTTCGATGGCGGTCAGCGCACTGTACGCCGCCACAATGGTTTTACCGCTGCCGACATCCCCCTGCAGCAAGCGGTGCATGGGATGCGGATGAGCCAGGTCGGCACGGATCTCTTCAAGTACGCGCTGTTGCGCACCGGTCAGGGCAAACGGCAGACACGCCGTCAGCTTTTCGGCCAGAACCCCCGTTCCATGGAGACGCGGAGCGATACCCATGCGCCGTGCCCGGTACGCGAGTCGCATCGACAACTGCTGGGCCAGCAACTCATCGAATTTGAGGCGCTGCCAGGCCGGCAGCAAGGGATCTTCCAGTTGCCGCATGGAGTAGTTCGGAGGAGGCGCATGCAGGGTGTTGACGGCTTCCTGAAAAGTCACCAGCCCGAGCGACTCGCGGACACCGTGAGGCAGGGTTTCGTCCAACAGCTGCCGTTTGAGTTCATTGGCGATCTGGCGACGCAACACCGGCTGGGTCAGGCCGTTGACGGTAGGGTAAACCGGCGTAAAAGAACCCGCCAAGGGCTCGCCCTCCACGACAGTCCGACACTTGGGATGAATCATTTCATCCCCGAAAAAGCCGCGTTTGACTTCGCCTAGCGCCCGGATGCGCTGCCCCTTGGCGAGCTGCTTGAGCTGACTCGGATAGAAATTCAGGAAACGCAGCACCAGGGTACCGGAGCGATCTTCCAGCTGCACCACCAGTTGCCGGCGCGGACGGTATTGGACCTCCTGGGCAATGACCTCGCCTTCAACCAGCACCGGCTGGCCATAGGGCAGCGCAGCAATCGGATAGAGATGCGTTTCATCCTCATAGCGCAGGGGCATATGCAGGATCAGGTCGAATCGACGGCGGATACCCAGCTTGTCGAATTTCTTGGCAGTGGCCGGGGGCACATCGAGAGGCAACCCGGCAAGATCACGAGAGGAGGTCATGTCCGGTCAATTTTAACGGAACAATGAAAAACGGAAAGCACCCGGAGGCAACTTTCCGTTATTTCAGGCTCCCGGCAGGCCGGGAAGGGAGACAATTACTGACGTTCCCAGATTTGCGAGCGACCCAACAGGGAAACCCCCATAAAACCGCGAACTTCCAGTTTCTTGCCGCCATCGATGAGTTTCATCTTGGCGCTGTAGACTTTACCGGACTTCGGATCAAGGATCTTGCCGCCAGCCCAGGCGCTTTCGCCATCTTTTTTCAGATTCCACAGGATGGTCATGCCGTTGACCGGCTTGTCTTTCAGGTCACCTTCGCACTTGTCGCAAATGGCGTCAGGCTTATGCAGCAATTTGATGATCTTGCCGGACAATTCACCACTGCCGGACTCGCTGATCTGGATCAGGGCCTTGGCTTGTTTGGTTTCGTCATCAATGTTTTTCCAGACGCCGGCGGCCGACTCGGCCAGCACCACCTGAGACATCAAACCCATGACAACGGCAACACCAGCGGCTTTCCACGCTTTATTCATCCTGCTCTCCCTCGTGATTTTATCCAGAAAATCAAACTGCTGTTTGAAGTATGGACTCCAGAATGCCAAGAGTCCGGGGCGTCGTCAAGCAAGGTAAAACTGCCCTTCCGCCACTGGAACGACTTTTCCGCCGACAGAAACCACCCCCTGCTCATCGATATCCAGATAGAGATGATTGGGTCGGTCCAGTACTTCGCCCTGCGTCACCCGCCAGTTAAGCGGCCACATTTGATTAGCCAGACACCAGCCCCCCAGATTGGCCAGCGCCGAGCCGGTTCCGGCGTCTTCGGCGATGCCGCCTTTTGCGGCATAAAAGAACCGGACCGTCGCCTCGCGCGCTGCCGCACCGTCGGCATGCCAGAGATAGGCCGTGCTACGCCCCGGCGCCAATGTGGCGTGCGCCAGAAATCGTTCGGTCTCCGGGCGGGCACGCAGCACGGCGGCGCGGGTCGCGATGCGGATCAGCAATTGCTCGTTACCGGCATTGACCCAGACCGGATTGCCGGCAATATCGTCAGGCAGCAGCCCCAACATCGCAGCCGCCGTACTGCGGTCTAATCCTGCCTCCCGGCAGGACGCCTCTCGAGCGGTAAAGACATAGCGATCCTGCTCGTGCCCCATATCGATGACCCCGCCCCGGGTCTCCAGCGTAATCCGGCGGCTGACACCGGATTGTCGATCCAGCACGGCGGCACAGCCGATAACCGGATGACCGGCGAAGGGCAGTTCCAGCGCGGGGGTAAAGATGCGCAATCGGGCGGTGGCTTTGGCTGAAGGGAACACAAAGACTGTTTCCGACAGGTTGAACTGACGCGCAATGGCCTGCATGGTCGCATCATCCAGCCCGCTGGCGTCAGGAAATACCGCAAGAGGGTTTCCGCCGAACGGAGACTCGGCAAAAACATTGACGATCTGGTAAGCGTAACGACGGTTCATGAGCGCTCCGCGGATCCAAAAGCTGATTATGCCCTAGCACTCAATGACATTGTTATAAAAAAATGCCGCCTTCCCCATCGGGAAAACGGCATCGTCAAATGCACCAGATGAACAGCTTACTCGCCGAGCACCATGACCGCTTCGGCTTCCACCAAAGAAGCACGCGGCAGACTTGCCACGCCAACGGCGGCACGTGCCGGATAAGGCTGGGTGAAATACTGGCTCATCACTTCGTTGAAGGTCGCGAAGTTCGACAGGTCAGTCAGGTAAGCATTCAACTTGACGATATCGGACAAGGAACCGCCAGCGGCTTCGCACACCGCTTTC
Source organism: Pseudogulbenkiania sp. (assembly GCA_018260425.1). Classification (GTDB taxonomy): domain Bacteria; phylum Pseudomonadota; class Gammaproteobacteria; order Burkholderiales; family Chromobacteriaceae; genus Paludibacterium. Next base: position 85,830 of record JAGLBD010000006.1, read on the forward strand.
ATGTTCTTGAACACTTGATGGGTTTGCTCGGCAAACCCTCCTTCCACGATCTGCATGCTGGCCGGATCCAGCGGAATCTGACCCGACAGGTAAACGGTATTGCCGGCACGAACCGCCTGAGAGTACGCACCAATAGCGGCCGGAGCCAGATCGGAATGGATAATGGACTTGGTCATGCAGTGTCTCCTTCTGTGAGGAATAAGGTCAGTAAATCATTCAGAAAACGCTGGCCATTCAAGGTGGGGGCCAGTGTCGTGGCACTTCTTTCCAGTAAACCGCGTCGTTCCGCTTCATCAAGGCAGGCACTGATCGACGCCAGCGGCAGCCCGGTGCGCTCGGTGAACAGGCGGGTTTCAAAGCCCCCGGTCAGCCGTAACAGGTTCATCATGAACTCGAAAGGCAGATCGGTGCGACGAATCTTGTCGGCGCTCTGCACGGCAGAGCCTTCAGCCACGCCCTTGAGCCAGGCCGCCGGCTGCTTGTATCGCATTTCCCGGACGATGCCGGCATGACTACTGATCTTGGCATGGGCACCGGCGCCGATACCGAGATAGTCGCCGAATTGCCAGTAATTCAGGTTATGGCGGCACTCGAAGCCCGGTTTGGCAAACGCCGAGGTTTCGTAATGCCCATAGCCAGCTTCGCCCAATAGCTGCTCGATGGCTTCCTGCATGTCGGCAGACACCTCGTCATCCGGCAAGCCTGCAGGTGTATAGCGATGAAACAGGGTATTCGGCTCAAGAGTGAGATGATAGGCCGAAACATGCGGTACGCCAAACCCGATGGCACGACGGATATCATCGCACGCTTCGGCGAGGGTCTGTCCGGGCAAGGCATACATGATGTCCAGATTGACCCGGTCGAAGTGAGTCATGGCGATTTCCACCGCCCGACTGGCCTCGCGGTCGTCATGAATACGCCCCAGTGCCTTCAACTTGTCGGCATTGAAACTCTGGATGCCGATGGAAAGACGATTGATGCCGGCGTCGCGGTAGCCCTTGAACTTCTCGTATTCGAAGGTTCCGGGATTGGCCTCCATGGTGATCTCGGCATCCGGATCCAGTCGCACCCGCGCGCGGATTCCCGACAACAAGGTATCCATGGCCTCGGCAGAGAACAGGCTTGGCGTTCCCCCGCCCATGAAAATGGTGCGCACCGGCCGCCCCCAGACGGCCGGCAAGGCACTGTCCAGATCGGACAGCAAGGCCTGGACATAGCCGGCCTCGTCAAAGCCGTTGCGCGCCTCGTGGGAATTGAAGTCGCAATAAGGGCATTTGCGCACACACCACGGAAAATGGATATACAGCGAGAGTGGGGGCAACTCGCGCAGCCCGCCGGGCATGGCAATCGCGATTGCCTGGCTCATTGAAGCGCCTTGAGCCGCTCGAGCAAGACGGCAATGGCCTGACCGCGATGGCTCATGCGGTTCTTCTGTTCCGCCGGCAATTCGGCAACGGTCTGTCCCTGATCCGCCAACCAGAAGTAAGGATCATAGCCAAAACCGCCTTCGCCGCGCGGGGTGTCGACGATCTCGCCATGCCATACCCCTTCGGCCACCAATGGCTGTGGGTCCTCGGCATGCCTCACCAATACCAGCACACAGGTATACCAGGCACGGCGGTTGGTTTCGCCGGCCAGTTTACTGACCAGCAAGGCATTATTGGCGGCATCGGACTTCGGTTCTCCGGCAAAGCGGGCCGACAAAACCCCGGGAGCGCCATTGAGCACTTCGACACAAATGCCCGAATCATCGGCCAGTGCCGGCAAACCGGTCACCCGGCTGGCGTGACGGGCTTTTTCCAGGGCATTTTCCAGAAAGGTGATATGCGGCTCGGGGCATTCCGGCACGCCCAACTCCCCCTGGGGGACAACCTTGATGCCCAACGGGGCAAGCAAAGCAGAGAATTCTTTCAATTTGCCGGCATTATTGCTGGCAAGAACAAGCGTATCGAACACGTCTACATCCTTGTATAAGTCAGCGGGCGACCTTGACCTCGGTCCACAAGCGGGTCAGTTTGCGTCGCTCGGCAGGGGTCAGCTCACGCAGCACGGTCCACTTGCGGATAGCCGGGGCTTGCGGGTTGATCACCGGATGATTTTTCAGATCCTTGCGGAAATACGGGCTGGCTGTTCGCACCGGATTGGTCGCGCCATTCAGGTTGGTCAGCTGCGCCGCATTCTGTCCGTCCATCATGAAGTTGATGAACTGCAGCGCCAGATCGGGGCGCTTGGCGCGAGCCAGCACGGCCATGGTGTCGATGCCCAGTTCATTGCCTTCGCGTTGCGGCACATTGGCGATAGCAAACGGGCGCTTGGCATGGCGAGCATCTTCATTCGCCTGGAAAAACTCCGTCGAGTAACCCAAAGAAACCCACAAATCACCCACGGCCAGTTCTTTCAGGTAACTGGCATTGGAGAAGGCGGCCCAATAGGGTTTTGCGGTCTTGATGACTTGCTGGGCTTCACGGTAATCGGCATCGGTGGCTTTATTGGGGTCTTTGCCAAGGTACATCAATGCCGAGGCAAACACTTCCCGGGAGCTGTCCAGTACCGTGACCCGGCCCTTGATGCGCGACAATACCTTGGGATCGAAAATGATCGACCAGCTGGTCGGGTCGATGCCCAGCGCCTTGATCTTGCTGGTATTGTAACCGACGGAGGTCAATGACAGGACCGTCGGGATGGCATAGGTATTGTCCGGGTCCCAGGACTGCTTCATGAACGCCGGATCCATATTGACCAGATTCGGCAACTTGCTTTTGTCCAGCGGTTGCAGCAGCTTCTGGCGGATCATGGCCTGAATGACGAAGCTGGAGGGAAACACCATATCGTAGCCGTTCGCTCCGGCAGACAACTTGGCGAGCATTTCTTCGTTGTCGCCATAGTAATCCTGTACCACACGGCACTTGCAGCCCACCTCGAAGCGCTTGATGATGTCGTCCGACAGGGATCCGCTCCAGTTGTAGATATGCAGGACATCGCCAGAACCTGCCACGGCAGCCTGCATGGCAACAGCAGACATCACACCCACGATCATCCGTTTCAACACGGCCAACCTCCTCAAAACCTGTTACGTGTCATGCCCGGTCGCCGATGTCTTCCAGCGCCTTGAGCAGCAAGGAAGCGTCGGCACCGTCCAGACACTTTGCATCCGACAGCATACGTCGCCAATGACGTGCACCGGGCACGCCTTGAAAGAGCCCGAGTATATGCCGGGCGATGTTACGCAGACGATGACCTTCGGCAAGGTGTCGCTCGATATACGGCATCATGGCGATGGCCACGTCCCGACGCGACAGTCCGGAGGGTTCACGACCGTAATAGCGGGCATCCCATGAGGCCATCAGCCAGGGATTGTGATACGCCTCGCGTCCCACCATCACCCCGTCCACCTGAGCAAGATGGGTATCGATCTCCTCAAGGGTCTTGACCCCGCCATTGAGCAAGATCTCAAGGTCCGGGCGCTCTGCCTTCAAACGATAGACGTAATCGTATTTGAGCGGCGGGATTTCGCGGTTTTCCTTTGGCGAAAGACCTTTGAGGATGGCATTGCGGGCATGCACGATAAACGTCGAGCAGCCGGCTGCCGCCACGGTATCGACAAAGTCGGCGAGAAACGCGTAGTTTTCGATCTGGTCGATACCGATGCGGTGTTTTACGGTCACATCGATAGATACGGCATCGCGCATTGCCTTGACACAGTCGGCCACCAAATCCGCCTCGGCCATCAGACAGGCACCGAACGCCCCTTTCTGCACCCGCTCGGAGGGGCAACCCACATTGAGGTTGACCTCATCGTAGCCCCACGACTCGGCCAGTTTGGCACATTGGGCCAGTTCGCTCGGCTCAGAACCGCCCAATTGCAGGGCGAGCGGGTGTTCGCTCTCGTCAAAACGCAGATGGCGCCCGACATCGCCGTGAATCAAGGCACCGGTCGTCACCATTTCGGTATACAGCCAGGTATCACGGGTAATGAGACGGGCAAAGTAACGATAGTGACGATCAGTCCAGTCAAGCATCGGCGCCACGGACAGGCGCCGGGACGGTAATTTTGCGGTGGTTTCTTGATTGGCGAGGTTTACCGCGCCATCACGGTTTGTCTTGTTACTGTTCATTTAGGCCGATTTTTGGCAATTTCCGTCACCTTGCTACAACACAGCAGTACCGTTTCGCGGCGTTACTGCCCCGTTTGAAACGATAGTTAGCAGCGCATCCCTGCCGCAACGGAAAACACTAAGCAATTGAAAAAACGAGGAATTATCTTACCGCGCTTGGCGTCGGGTCAAGCACGAGAGTCAGTTCATGCTAAAAGAAGCCGTACCGGCTTCGAAAGACATGTTCAGATATCAATACGCTATCTGGCCATGGCTTGCTCGACATGAGTTAGCAAATCATCAGCGGCTGAAATCAATTCAGTCAGCAAAGCCTCATCCACTTCCATATACCCTTCGTATTCCGCCAAATTGCGCCGGTTATGGCAGAGGTCAAACAGACGGACCCGGGCCTTGCCCAAACCTAGCGTATGCTCCAGGCACTGGAATACCAGATAGCGTCGGTCAGAACGGTAACCACTCAAGCGCAGTGCTGTCAGTGCCAGAGCATGCGCGGCGTTGTAGGCGAGATCGAAACGGCTGGCAAACGACAAGCCCGGACTGTGTGCATCCTGCAAGCGATCTATCGCTGATCGCAGCAAACCTTCACATTCTTTGCGGTCCGGCGGCTCTGCCTTCAGACCTCCACTTCGCACCAGATTCTCTAGGTTATCCTTGTTGCCCATTACCCACTCCTTCCGGTTTGCCGCCGATCAGGTTGATCGTGTCCTGTTCCCCCACCTTCAACACAAAACTATTGCCCGCAGCCTCTTTTGCCCGCCAATCGGCCAAGGTATAGAGAGTCGGATTGATGGTGCGGCCGAGCCGCTCCTCCACCGGAATCAGACACTCCATTACCTCGCCATAGCTAAGATTTTCGCCGATGAGCATCAGATCGATATCGCTCGCAGCATGGGCACTTCCCTTGGCGATGGATCCGTAAATGAATGCCCACACCAATTGCTCAGACAGAGGCGCCAGTGCGGCACGAAGCTGTTCGCCGATTCCAAAGGTTTTGCTCACGATACCACGCAATTCCGGATAGATCGGGCAGTCTGGATTGGCTCGATAGTGCGTCTGGTTACCCTGATGAAACATGGTCAACACACCAACCCTTTGCAAACGCTCGAGCTCACGCATGATGCTGCCTTTACCCACCTGGGCCCAACGGGCAATTTCGTTCGCATAGAAGCTCTGATCCGGCTTGCCATAGAGCAAGCCCAACACTTTCTGCTGGGTGGTAGTGAACAAAGCATCGCTCAGCGACAGAGAGGCCATGACAGCACCAAAGAGTCCCAAAAAAGGAATGATAAGTCCTTATTTGGGACTTATCAAGACGCCCAAACACCAAAAGGTCTCAAAAAGGGAACGATAAGTCCCAATAAGGGACTTTATAGAATCATTGCTTGCTTCCCTGATCAACGCCTCCGGCTGTGTCGTGCGGAGCCGAGTCATGCTGCCAACCGCCATCGGCCTGCCAGCGCAGCGGGGTGTCGCCATGGACACAATAAAGATGCAGCCAGCCGTTTTCTGCCAACTGACGCGGGATGAGCTGCGCCGTCAGCGCGGCGGCCAGTCGGTCGGGCGGCGCGTCAATACAGACGGCCAAGCGTAACGGCGCATGGCGCAGACGTTGGCCGTCATGCACCGATTGCCAGGCCAGGCCAATGCGCAAATCGCCGCTATTGCCTTCGAATACGCCAATGCGCCCCCCCACCACGTTGTGCAGCAGCTTGTTGCCACTGCCAAAACGGAGCGGGTCCACCGTGGAGGCGAAATACTGCATATTGATCCAGTGCGCCACCACCATGGGCGCGGCGAGAATCCTCTGCAACCGGGTGCCATCGGCGTCGGAGCGCCAGTCGTAGTCATGCAGGAAGGCGCGGCCCCCCAGATCCAGCCGATGCGTTTTGGCGCGCGGTGCGGCGATGAACAGCGCATTGCCGGCCAGCGCCCATTCGGGACGTGTTTCCGCCCAGTCGTCGCCCTTCTGCCGCATACGCTTAAGCAGTGTGGCGTCATCCGCGTCTGCCAGGAGACCGACAAATGGTGCGCGGCGGCGCCGCGCCAGTGCCGAGGCCGCCTGCAAGGGCGACTGCAGGCCGGGCAAACGTGCGCGCACTTCCGCCTTCAGCGTTTCGGTGTCCAGCAACACGATTTCGTCACTATGCGTCAGGTGCAGCGCGGGTAGAAACACAGTGTCAGCGGGGAGGGGGTGCCCCTGCTCAGCCAAGCGCTCGCGCAGCGCCGGGTCATTGAGCCAGCTGGCCAGAAGGCGCACATGCTGGTGACCACCATGTCCGCCGCAAGCGCCACATTGCAGCGCCGCTGCCTGCGGATTATTGCTGGCGTGGCTGGCATGACCGACCAGCAGTACCCAAGGAGCGAGGGGACCGGACAAGCCCATGTCCGGCAGCAGACCCGAGACGATGTCCACGCGGGTCTTCAGGTCAAGCCTGTCTCGCGGGACGGGTTTGGCACTGTTCCGGGTCAGCCAGGGATCCAGCTGCGGCAAGGTCGCCTGATAGCCGTACGGCTTACTGCGTCTCACCAGTGCCGCCAATTTCCCGATGCCGGTGCTTTCCACCAGAGCAAAACCGGCAAGAGGCGAGCGCAGGAAGTTCTGCCAGCCGTGCCGTACCGGCGCAGAGGTGGTCGCAACGGGCGTAGTCACTTCCCAGCCGGGAGCCAACAGCACCGGCAGGCGCGGCTGCGCGGCTGCTCCGCCAGGCAGACGACAGGCCAGCGGCAGACCAAAAAAGCCGGCGAAGCCGTAGGTGCGGCTGTCCGGAACCGTTTCCTCCAACGCACGGCGCAACGGTTCGGAGCGCACGTCAATGCAGAACACGGCTTGCAGCGAAGGGCGTATAGCAACGTCTGCAGAGGCTTCGCGACACAGCGCGCGGATCAGCGGCCCCTGCCAGGACAACTCGTGCGCGCGTTGCCAGATCAGTGCACGCGCGTCGGCACGGCACTGCGGCAACAATTCCCAATCACGCCGCCAGGCCGCCCAGACACTATCCGGACCACGAGCCCCATCGTCGAGCACGCACTCCCAAGCGAGCTGAATGGCCAGGAGTTGGCGCAGATGAGTGTCTGTTGCACCTTTCAGGCTCGCTTGCCAGCCCAGATAGGCACACCACCCTGCCCAGCCGTTGTTGCGCATCAACAAGGCTTGCAGCCATGGGACCCGCCATTCGGGCCGGGCTTGCAACTGCTCAAGGCCGGTAGCCAACATGCCCTCCACATCGGCAGGTAACTGTTCGACCCGCCGGCGGAGCTGTTCGCGCCGCTCCGGCAATGCGCTCAGACCGTAAGGATGGCGCATCTGCTCCAGCCAGGTCGTGTAAAAACCATCGGCAGGGTCGAGATGCCAATTGGCCTGATCACGATCGAACCACGCTGCACAATACTGGCTGATTTGCTGGATGATGATCTCGGTCCAGCGTTGCACGCCAAGCGGACCCGCCGCGTCACCATGATAGGCGGCCAGCGGACGTGGCGACGGGAAATGAGCCGTATCGCGTGGAGCGCTGTCCAACCAGACTGGCACACCGTCTTTCCAGCCGGCCTCCAACAGCGCGGCGTCCAAGCCTGCTGCGCTGATTTCGCCGCGCCGCCAGGCATCCTGATAGTCCTTGAGCGGCAAGTGCAGAGGGCTCTGTGCGACCTGACGCAACGTGTCGGCGGCGTGGATAAAGGGCTGGTCGCGGAGTCCCCAATAGGGCGAACTGGCGACCAGACTGTCCAGTGGCCAGGCCGGCGCGATCAAGGCCAGAGCCTGGTCTATGGCGTGCGTCCATGCCTTTTTTTGCTCAGTCACAATGACTCTCCTGTCGTTGGGGCCATGTCGGGGCCAAGGGAGCCGCCGGGTGCGGACGGCGGCCCAGCATGCTCCACCATTCGTCAAGGTAGAAACCGGAGAAGGCATACGGATAAAGCCTGCGGGCCAGCGCACCTTGCGGATGGCTCAACAACCGGCCTTGCAGCAAAAAGGCCGCCAGGAACATCGCTGCCAGCACGCCTTGCGCCCACTCTGGCGGCATCGGACCATGCAGCGGCAGGAGGTGCGCCACCAGGGCGTGCAGTAGTAGATAGGACTGGATCAAGGCCAGCGCTATCAGCCAGCCGGCCCACCCCCGTAACAGCACCCCCATGCCGAGACCCAACACCAAGCAGAACAGCGGAGGCAGCGCCACGGCAGGGATCCAGTGCTGCCACAGCCATTGCGAAGCGCCCAGCAGCAACACCGCCAGCACTCCGCGCACCACCTGGGCACTGGCACTGCCAGCGTTGTCCGGGCCATGCAGGCGTCTCGCCGCGCTATCACGTACCGTTTCGCCAGCCTGCAGAAATGCGTGGGCCTTGTAGAACGAGTGCGCCAGCAAGTGCAGCAAGGCCAGCGAATACCATCCCATGCCGATCTCCAGCAGCATGAAGCCCATTTGCGCACAGGTAGACCAGGCCAGCCGCAGCTTGATGCTGATGCGCGTGAGCATGACCACACAGCTCAGTAGCGCGCTGGCGCCGCCCCACAGCATCAGCAGGATGCTGGCTTGCGGTGCCGCTTGCAGCAGTGGCGCCGCTTTGATCAGCACCATGCCCCCCAGATTGACCACGCCGGCGTGCAGCAACGCGGAAACCGGCGTCGGTGCTTCCATCACCTGCGTCAGCCAGCCATGAAAAGGCAGTTGGGCGGTTTTGATCGCCACCGCCGCTGCCAGCAGCAAGCCGGCCGCCACGGCGTAACCTTGCCCGCCATCGACCCGGTCAGCGGGCAGCAAGCCAAGGCTGCTGCCGGTCAACGTCCACAGTAGTAACGCTCCCAGCAGCAAGAGTTCGGCCAGCCGGCTGGCGCGCCATTCACGACGCGCTGCGAGTTGTGCCGCCGGTCGAGCAGGGTAAAACGTGAGCAGGGTCTGCAAGGCCAGGCTGCAGGCGATCCAGGCCAACGCCATAACGAACAGATGGCTGGCTTGCACCACCACCGTCACCGCCGCCAACAAGCCGCCAATGGCGCGCAAAAAGCGCACCTGGCCCGGCTCGCCTTGCATGTAGCGGCGCGAGTAACGCAGCACCATCCAGCCCAGCAGCTGGATCAGCGCCTGCATCAGCCATGCTGCGGCAAACCACGGCGCAGGCGTGGGCCAGAAGATCAGCGGAATCAGCAGCAGGCCGCCGAGCAGTGCAGCGATTTCGGCAACTTGCCAGTGACGCGACAGCGCCCGGCCAGGCCACACGGCAGGCAGCAACCAGGCCAAAGAGATGGCGAAAGGCAGCGCATCGGGTAAAGCAAGGGACATGATGGGCTCCGTTGTTTTGCTGCTTTAACTTTGCCCGATGAACTATGTTCAGTAAAATAGATTAAATCTTAGTTTTCATTCTTAAATAAAGAACCATGAACCGGCTCAATTACCACCATCTGCATTATTTCTGGGCAGTGGCCAGTGAAGGCCACCTGACTCGCACGGCGGAGAGACTGCATGTGTCACAGTCGGCCTTGTCGGCACAAATCCGCCAGCTGGAGGAGCAATTGGGCCAACCGCTGTTTCTGCGCGAAGGCCGCAAACTGCGCTTGACCGAGCTCGGCACCGTGGTGATGGGCTATGCCGAAGAGATTTTTGCGTTGGGCAACGAGCTATTGGCCACCGCTGCCTCCGGCACTGGCCGCGGCACCTTGCGCATCGGTAGCGTGGCCACGCTATCGCGAAATTTTCAGGAATGGTTTTTGCTGCCGGTACTGAAAGAAGCCGATGTGCGGCTGATACTGGAAGCGGGCAGTCTGGACGAGCTGCTGCTTTTGCTGAAGGCCCACGAGCTGGACGTGGTGCTGTCCAACCGGCCGGTTCTGGGCAACGACAAGCAAGCCTGGAGCTGCCGTACCCTGGCACGCCAGCCGGTGGTACTGGTAGGGCCACCGTTGCCGGCGGGCCAGGTCTTCCAGTTCGAACGCGATCTGCCGACACTGCCGCTGCTGGCACCCAGTCGCAAGAGCGAAATCCGCCTGCGCTTTGATTTGTTGTGCGAGGAAATGGCGTTACAGCCTGTCATCCGCGCAGAAGTGGATGACATGGCCATGTTGCGTCTGTTGGCGCGTGACGCGGGCTGCATGGCACTACTGCCGGCCATCGTCGTACGCGACGAGCTCGACAAAGGCCTGCTGCAACAGTACTGCGTGGTGCCGCGCGTCGAGGAGACCTTCTACGCCATCACCGTCCAGCGCCAATATCTGTCACCGCTGCTACAGGATTTGCTGAGTATGGCGAGAACGGATCAAAGAATGAATTCAGGGACAGTATTCGATTGAACAATGGATTGCCGATGACAAGGCAGCTTACACTGACCCAACGAGTCCCCAAAAGGGAACGATGAGTCCCTATTTGGGACCTTTCGAAGCCATGGCTTGCTTCCCGGACCAAGGCCGTAGGTTGTTCAGTCGTTGCCATACTTTGTCCGAGCCTCTATTCGATTCCGTTGCAACCATTGGGAGTGCTGGCTGGCTCAAAGAAGTGCGTCAGCCAATGGCAACGAATAGCAACACGAGCATGGGGAGGCGCTTCGACGGCAAGAGCGAACTGGTGATCCGGAGTCAACCGCCCGGAAAAAAATTGCCAGCGCGCGGGGGAGTCCTGGCACCGTGCGTCACAC
>JAGLBD010000159.1 GCA_018260425.1 Pseudogulbenkiania sp.
CGGTGTCCCAGCAAGCCGGCAACCAGCACGGCGGTCACCACGGTGATGGCGCTCAGCAACTGCAGCAAGGTCTGAAAGGCCTGAAAGCAGGCCAGTTGCAAGCGGGTTATTGACAGGGTGGGTAGACGGGCTGCCGCATCGTAGAGTTTGCCCATCGCCAGGTCGCTGGATGCCTGCGCCGCCGCGGGATGCTCCGGCAGATGGATGGAGATCAGCACCGCCAGCAAGGCGCCGGTCAGCGCGAGGGCAATACCTTCCCCGGCCACCCGGGTGGTACTGAACAGCCCGGCGGCCATCCCGGCCTGCTCTTTGGGGGCGACGCTGACCGCCAGACCATCCATCAAGCCCCACGGCAAACTGATGCCGCTACCAATTACCAGCAAGGCCTTCCAGCAGGCGGGCGAATCGACATAGCTGCCGAGTCGGCTCAGCCACAGCAGACCGATGGCGGTGGCCAGCAAGCCGATGCCACACAACAGCGCGGCACTGAACCAACGGGTCAGCCAGGCGGCCACCAGCGGCAGAATCACCATGGGCGCCGACAGCGCCATCATCAACCGGCCGGTCGCCAAGGCATCCATCCCTTCAATGCCGACCAGCCGGATCGGCAACAGGATCAGCAATACCACAAAGCCGTATGCCGGCGCCGCCGCCAGAAACTGAACGCCGACGAAACGCGGCAGGCGGAACAGGCGGATATCCAGCAAGGGTTGGGGGCACCCTAATTCGTGGCGGGCAAATACCCCGAACAGCACGGCGGCGCACGCGAGGCAGAGCAACACCGAAGGGGAGGCAATGCCCCATTGGGGGATCAGCAGAATGCCCAGGGTCAGCATGGCCAATGCGGTACTGAACATGACTGCGCCGCGGACGTCGAGCGGGTGCTGTTGTGTCGCACGGCTTTCGCTCATCGTGGCGCGGGCGAGTAGCCAGGCTAGCAGGGTCAGGGTGGTAATGCCGCCAAATACCCCACGCCAGCCGTAATGCAGCACGGTAAAGCCGGCCAGCAACGGTCCGAAGGCCAGGCCAATGCCGAAGCTGGTGCCGACCAGACTGAATGCCAGCGGGGCGCCCGGGCCATCAAAACGCTGCGCCAAGGCGGCAATGCCGCTGGCCAGTGCGGCGGAAGCCGCCAGGCCCTGCAGGCCGCGCAGCAGATTGAGCATCACCAGTGAACTGCTGAAACTGATGGCCAGCGAGGCCGCGGCACACACCAGGGTTCCGGCCAGAAACACCCATTTGCGTCCGTAGCGGTCAGCCAGTGCGCCGTTGACCAGCAAGCTGCTGCCGAAGCACAGCATGAAGGCGTTACTGATCCAGGACAGGGCGAAGGCCGAGCCGCCCAGCGACAGATGGATGGCCGACAAGGCGACGGCCGGTCCGGTAAAACTCAAGGGCATTGCCAGCGCCGCCAGACAAACAGCGGCCAGTGTCAGCCAGGGGGAATGTGGGTGAGGAGTGTGCATAGGGGGTGTCCTTGCCTCATATCAACACGAAGGGAGATGACCGATAAAGCCGGGCCATGGCGAATAATTGATGATAATGTGGCGTGAATAACTGAAAAATAACGTGGTTATCCGAACACAATGGACAAGAATTCGTTAATGGCGCGTGGCGAGATCGAAAGCCTCAGTGCCTTGTCCGCGTTCGTCCGGGCTGCTGAGGCGGGCAGTTTTGTCGGGGCGGCCCGGGCGATCGGCGTGTCTCCCTCTGCGATTGGCAAGAGTATTGCCCGGCTTGAAGAGCGGCTCGGGGTGCGGCTGTTTCAACGCAGCACCCGGCACATTCATTTGACGGCCGAAGGCGAGCTGTTTCTGGAGCGCTGCCGACGCCTGTTGCGTGACCTTGCCGATGCCGAGGCCGAACTGGCGCAGAGTCTGC
>JAGLBD010000160.1 GCA_018260425.1 Pseudogulbenkiania sp.
CGGTGTCCCAGCAAGCCGGCAACCAGCACGGCGGTCACCACGGTGATGGCGCTCAACCACTGCAGCAAGGTCTGAAAGGCCTGAAAGCAGGCCAGTTGTAATTGGGCTGCTGACAGGGTGGGCAGACGGGCTGCCGCATCATGCAGTTTGCCCATGGCCAGATCGCTTGCTGCCTGTGCCGCCGCAGGATGGTCCGGCAGATGGATGGTGATCAACACCGCCAGCAAGGCGCCGGTCAGGGCGAGGGCGATACCTTCCCCGGCAACCCGGGTGGTACTGAACATTCCGGCGGCCATCCCGGCCTGCTCTTTGGGGGCGACGCTGATCGCCAGGCCATCCATGAGTCCCCACGGCAAACTGATACCGCTACCGATCACCAGCAAGGCCTTCCAGCAGGAGGGTGCATCGGCATAGCTGCCGAGTCGGCTCAGCCACAGCAGACCGATGGCGGTGGCCAGCAAACCGATGCCACACAATAGGGCGGCACTGAACCAACGGGTCAGCCAGGCGGCCACGAGCGGCAGAATCACCATGGGCGCCGACAGCGCCATCATCAACCGGCCGGTCGCCAAGGCATCCATCCCTTCAATGCCGACCAGCCGGATCGGCAGCAGGATCAGCAATACCACAAAGCCGTACGCCGGCGCCGCCGCCAGAAACTGGACACCGACGAAACGCGGCAGACGAAACAGGCGGATATCCAGCAAGGGTTGGGGGCTGCGTAACTCGTGGCGGGCAAACACCCCGAACAGCACGGCAGCGCACGCGAGGCAGAGCAACACCGATGGGGACGCAATGCCCCATTGGGGGATCAGTAGAATGCCCAGGGTCAGCATGGCCAATGCGGCACTGAACATGATTGCGCCGCGTACGTCGAGCGGGTGCTGTTGTGTCGCACGGCTCTCGCTCATGGTGGCGCGGGCGAGTAAGCAGGCCAGCAGAGTCAGGGCGGTGATGCCGCCAAATACCCCACGCCAGCCGTAATGCAGCACGGTAAAGCCCGCCAGCAACGGTCCGAAGGCCAGACCGATGCCGAAGCTGGTGCCGACCAGACTGAACGCCACCGGCGCGCCCGGGCCGTCAAAGCGTTGTGCCAAGGCGGCAATGCCGCTGGCCAGTGCGGCGGAAGCGGCCAGACCCTGCAGGCCGCGCAGCAGATTTAGCATCACCAGTGAACTGCTGAAACTGATGGCCAGCGAGGCAACGGCACACACCAGGGCTCCGGCTAGAAACACGCGTTTGCGTCCGTAGCGGTCGGCCAGCGCACCGTTGACCAGCAAGCTGCTGCCAAAACAGAGCATGAAGGCGTTACTGATCCAAGACAGGGCGAAGGCCGAGCCGCCCAGCGACAGATGGATGGCCGACAAGGCGACGGCCGGTCCGGTAAAACTCAAGGGCATCGCCAGTGCCGCCAGACAAACAGCGGCCAGTGTCAGCCAGGGAGAATGCGGGTGAGGAGTGTGCATCAGGGGTGTCCTTGCCTCATATCAACACGAAGGGATGGCCAAAAAGCCGGGCCATGGCGAGTGATTGATGATAATGTGGCGTGAATAACTGAAAAATAACGTGGTAATCCGAACACAATGGACAAAAATTCGTTAATAGCGCGTGGCGAGATCGAAAGCCTCAGTGCCTTGTCCGCGTTCGTCCGGGCCGCCGAGGCGGGCAGTTTTGTCGGGGCGGCCCGGGCGATCGGCGTGTCTCCCTCGGCGATTGGCAAGAGTATTGCCCGGCTTGAAGAGCGGCTCGGGGTGCGCCTGTTTCAACGCAGCACCCGGCATATTCATTTGACGGCCGAAGGCGAGCTGTTTCTGGAGCGCTGTCGACGCCTGTTGCGTGACCTTGCCGATGCCGAGGCCGAACTGGCGCAGAGTCTGC
>JAGLBD010000161.1 GCA_018260425.1 Pseudogulbenkiania sp.
ATCGGCATAGGGGTCGGCCGTGAGACCGAACCCCTGCCACAACACCCGGCATGCGGGTCCGCACCGGGCGTTTCGAGACGTTGAGGTTATGAGAGTCGGGGAATCCCGAGTCGGTCAAAGTAAGCCATCGTCAGTACCGTGTTCAGCAGTTTGGCACTGTTGCGCCACCATCTTCGGGAATTTGCCGCCACTCGTTGGGCGACTCGTTCTGTCGCTCCTAGCCTGCGTAACTCGCGATACATGGTCGTTCCGCGACGCCATTGCTTGAGCTGGATCGCCCGCAAGCGGTGTCGCAGCCATTCATCCAGCTTTCGCCACACTCCCGGGGTTTGCGCCCACTTGAAGTACGCCTTCCAACCCAGCAAATAGGATCGCAGCTTTTCCACGATGTCCGCCATGCTGCGCCCGCTCACGCGCCGGGTCAGTTGCCTGATCCTTTGCTTGAATGTTTGCATTGGCTTGGCGGCTACGGCACATCGGATTTCGTCCTTGTCTTTCCCTGTCGCCCAGAAGCTGTACCCGAGAAACTTGCGCCCGAACACGCTGGCGACCGCACTTTTGGCCTCATTGACCTGCAGGTGCAGTCTGGCGTAACACTTGCGCAAGAGCGCCATGACTCGTTCACCGGCTTGCTGGCTACGAACATAGATGTTCGCATCATCGGCATAGCGCACGAAACAGTGGCCCCGGCTTTCCAGTTCCTTGTCCACGTCATCCAGCAGCACGTTGGCCAGCAGGGGCGACAGCGGACCGCCTTGCGGGGTACCTTGCTGCCTTTGCTGCACCAGACCATCACTCATGATCCCGCTGTTCAGATAGGATCGGATCAACCGGATCACGCCCGGGTCTCCGATGCGTTTCTGTAAACGGTCGATGAGGATGTCGTGATTCACGCGGTCAAAGAATTTCTCCAGATCCACGTCCACCACGATCCGCCGCCCTGACTGCACATAGTGCCGTGCCATCAACACGGCATCATGGGCACTGCGTCCGGGCCGGAAGCCGTAGCTGTGTCTGCTGAAGGTCGGATCCAGAATCGGCTGCAGGATTTGCAGCAGGGCTTGCTGGATCAGTCGATCCGTCACCGTCGGGATGCCGAGCTCGCGCTCGCCTCCGTTCGGTTTCGGGATCGTTACCCGCCGTACCGGACTGGGCCGGTACGTCCCCCGCAGCAGCTGTTCACGGATCTCGTGCCATGAGTTCATCAGTTGGCGCGCTGTCTGGTTGATATCCAGTCCATCCACGCCCGCAGTGCCCTTGTTGGCTTTGACCCGTTTCCACGCCTGTTGCAGGTTCTCTCCCGTCAGCATCGCCGTGAGCAATGCTGACCCTGTGTTTCTGGTGTCATGTCGCGGGCCGTTGGCTTCGTCGCTGGTCGCTTCCCCTGCGGCTTCACCGCAGGCTGCCCCGACCCGCCCCGCTTGCGCGGGCATCTGACGCAGTGCCTCTGACATCAACATGTCCTTCAACACTCCTTCTCGTTTGGCCCTTCGCTTCCGCCTCGGCCTGATCGGACAGGCTCTGCATCCACTACTACGGCCGCTGCTGACTTCCCGCTCCGGTTCATACCGTCGCCCTTTCAGGCATGAGGCGGGATCTCCCCAGGTAAGAGTCGCACTCCTTCACTGCACAACCGCCGGATTTACGCCGCTTCGCCTTGATCACGAGGGCTTCGCGGTCTGTTGCCCGCTTGCCCTGCTTGGCAGCGCCTCATATCCGATTCTTGTTCATCGGCTCGCAGTTTATGCTCCACGCTTCCTTCCCACACTCGGTCGCCCTCGTGCAGTTGCGTTTCACTTCGTTCGCTGTGATCAACTTACGGCGGGACTTGCACCCGCAGGAGTGCGCCCATGCTGGGCGC
>JAGLBD010000162.1 GCA_018260425.1 Pseudogulbenkiania sp.
GTTAAGCAGGACGGTCCGACCCGGACAAGAAGGAGGCTTCGGCCTCCTTTTTTTAGGTTCTTCGCGGAATCTGGGGGAAGTCAGGATTGACAGCTGGATAGGCAGGTAGGTGGCAGGCGGTTGTTTTTGGTAAATTGATAGTCGCCAAACATAACAACAACCCAACCTCCTGCCATGTCGAATGCTATGTCAGCCCTCCCTTTTTGGGAAGGGTTTCGTGTCGATTCCTGTGTCGAACGCGAGGATTCTTCCTTGCTGATCTCGTTGACCGAGTCCGACTCGGCCCCCATCTGTGGTGCCTGTCACCAATCCTGTTCTCTTGTACATGAACGCCGTCGGCGCATCGTGCGCGATCGGGATTGCTTTGACCGCAAGGTCTGGCTGGACGTCCCCATCCGTCGCATGGATTGCCATCATTGCGGTGCCCGTGTGGCCGAACACATCAGCTGGATCGACCGGCATTCCCGCATCACCCGACGATTGCGCAACTGGATCGAAGTACTGGTACAGATCCTCCCCGTCAAACATGTCGCCAAGCTGACCGAGCTGCACTGGCACACCATCAAGACCATCGATTACCAGCGACTCGAACGTCTACATGGTGAATTCTCCGCGCAAGGTGTATGCCGCTTGGTGATGGACGAATTCGCCCTGCACAAGGGCCATCGCTACGCCACGGTGATCATGGATGCGGAAACGATGCGCGTTCTATGGGTCGGCGAAGACAAGACCCGCAAGGCAATCCGGCCCTTCTTCGAATTGCTGGGCAAGGAAGGCTGCGGACAAATCGAGGCGGTTGCCATGGACATGAATACGGCGTTTGATCTGGAGGTACGCAAGCACTGCCCGCATGCCGAGGTCGTGTATGACCTGTTTCATGTCGTGGCCCGCTTTGGTCGAGACGTGGTGGACCGGGTTCGGGTGGATCAGGCCAATGTCTTGCGTACTCAGCCGGCAGAGCGCCGTGTCATCAAGCGAGCCCGTTGGTTGCTGCTGCGGAACAAGGACAAGCTGAAAGCAGAGCAGGCGGTAAAACTGAGTGAATTGCTGGAGGCCAATGCGGCGCTGGCCACTGTGTATCTGCTGAAGACGGAGTTGAAAGAGATCTGGTTCGCACCGTCAGTGCGGGAAGGATTCCGGCGCTGGCGGCAGTGGTATCGGCTAGTGATGGAGAGTCAGCTCAAACCGGCGATCCAGTTTGCCAGACGATTGAAGAAGTACCTGCGAGGAATACTGGCTTCGGCCATCTACCGGATGAACTCATCGATCCTGGAAGGCGTGAACAACAAGATCAAAGTCATCAAGCGCATGGCGTACGGGTTCCGGGATTCGGCATACTTCTTCTTGAAGATCAAGCATGCCTTCCCCGGAAAACCGCGATGAACCATTTATTTTCGCGTCCAATTCACTTTTTGCCACCTCGACTGTCAAACCGTGAACCCTGCCGGAACCGCTCTGATGCAAGCCTTCCACAACGTTGTAAATCCCCGTAAACCCAGCAATGGCACACTGCACGACCTGCGCGAGATTCTCGTCATCGCCATTTGCGCCATCCTGTCAGATAACGACCTCATGGAAGACATTGTCGCCTGGGCGCATGCCAGGCGCGACTGGCTGCAACGCTTTTTGGTGCTCAAGAACGGGATTCCATCCGAAGATACCTTCCTGCGTGTGTTACGCCTGATCGATGCCAGGCAATTCGAGCAGGTCTTCCGCCACTGGGTCAGTGGCGTGTTGCCCGCTGTTGACGGCCATCTCGCCATTGATGGCAAGACAGTACGTGGCTCAGCGTCAGGGAACATGCACCCCATTCATAGGGTCAGTGCTTTTGCTA
>JAGLBD010000163.1 GCA_018260425.1 Pseudogulbenkiania sp.
CAGGCTGTTGAAATTGCCTCTGATTATTTGAATCAGAGGCAATTTCTTTTGTGTACCTATCTTCTTGGCTCTTTCTGACTCATTCAGGCGGATAGCGCTGACACAACTCCCGACATGCCAGGCATTTAATACAAGGAACGAGCTTATCGCTCCCTTGCGAGACTGCCATGCTAAAACCCTTTGAGAACCACCGTCACCGCGCGGTCACCATTTCTCCCGACGAGCTGGTGCCTCCAAATCATCTATTGCGCTTGGTTGACCGTTTCATCGACTTCGACTTCATCCGTGATGCCACTGCCAACCTCTACTGTGCCGATAACGGCCGTCCGGCCCTTGATCCGCGCCTTCTGTTCAAAATGCTCTTCATCGGCTATCTCTTCGGCATCCGTTCCGAACGGCAATTGGTCAAGGAGATCGAAGTCAATGTCGCCTATCGATGGTTCCTCGGTCTATCCCTGACGGATCCCGTTCCCGATCACTCCACCCTCAGCCAGAATCGCTGTTCCCGCTTTGCCGGCACCGGCATCGAACAACTCATCTTTGACACCCTTGTCGAGCAAGCCATTCATCACGGTCTGGTTGGCGGCCGGGTCTTTTATACCGACAGCACTCACCTGAAAGCTAACGCCAACAAGCGTCGCCACCAGAATCGCCAAGAGCACCAAGCGCCCGGCGAGTACTTGCAGCAATTAAACCAGTCTATCGATGAGGATCGCCTGCTACATGGAAAAAAGCCGCTCCCTCCGGCGAAAGCTCGTGACACCCAGCGTGCCGTCAAATACAGCCCGGTCGATCCGGACGCCGGTTACCTGTGTCGTCAAGGCAAGCCGGAGGGGTTTTACTACCTGAATCACCGTACCGTGGATGGGCTTCACGCCATCGTGACAGACAGCCACGTGACCGCTGCCAATGTCAATGACAGCACCCCGTATCCGGGGCGTTTGAAACGTATGTGCCAATGCTTCGGCTTCCAAATCGAAGCCGTTGGACTGGATGCCGGCTATGCCAGCATGACGATTTACCACGCACTGGCGGAACAGCACATTCAGGCAGCGATTGGCTATTGCCGGCGCAAAACACGGCCAGGCGGGCTGTCTCGACGGCAGTTCCATTACCAGCCGGACCGGGACGTTTATGTTTGCCCTGCCAAGCAAGAGATGCCTTACCGTACCACCGACCGGCGTGGCTATCGGCTGTACGCGCCAGCCCCGTCTGTGTGCGCCGCCTGTCCCCTGCGTGAGCGTTGTACCAGTAGCCCCACCGCAGCAAAGCAGATGTCACGACACGTCTGGCAAGACGACAAGGATCAGGCCGAAGCCTTTCGGCTGAGTCCTGCCGGAAAACGAGTGTACGACCGACGCAAAGAAACGGTGGAGCGTAGCTTTGCCGATGCCAAAATGCTGCACGGACAACGTTATGCGCGGTTCAGAGGACTTGCCAAAGTGACGGGCCAATGCCTACTGGCCTCTGCGGCTCAGAACATGAAAAAGATTGCCTTGGCACTGCAGCGACGGCCTGAATGCCAAACACTGACTTCCGAGATGGTCTTGGCATGAGTGGTCCGGGGAAGATTTAGAGATAGGCTCAAGCAAATAATTTATGAGCGTAAAACAGGATGAAAAGAGAGGCTTAAAGAGCCCAAGAGGAAATGACAAGAATAATAACGATCAAGCCCACGGTTTCCCATGGGCTTGTTCAACAGCCTGA
>JAGLBD010000024.1 GCA_018260425.1 Pseudogulbenkiania sp.
CATGAAAAACACCCCAAAGGTTGAACGGGTGTCCAACTTTTGGGGTGCAGTTCAAACAGCGGGGTTTTTGTTTTTGGAGCATGTTCACGGCCTATCTACCTTGATATCCACAAAGCATAACTTATTCTTTTAAAAGAGAAAGTTTTTCATTTGACGCTGTTAATACGGAAAACTTCTTGTTATAGTTGCGGACTATGTTGTTTGCAGCTTATATAGCAAAAAGGAATTAAGTTATGAAGAAGTGGATTGCTCTCGTCGCGCTTGCCTGCCTGTCGGCCCATAGTCTTGCCGCCGATCTGATCGACACGGTTCGCCAGCGCGGTACCTTGCGGGTGGCGTTGGAGGGCACCTATCCCCCGTTCAGTTTCAAGGACCCCAAACAGCAACTGACCGGCTTTGATGTGGATGTGGTGCGCGAGATCGCTCGTCGCATGAAAGTGAAGCCAGAGTTCACCACGACTGAATGGAGTGGCATGCTGGCGGGCCTGCAGGCCGGGAAATTCGATATCGTGGCCAATCAGGTCGGCATTACCGATGTGCGCAAGCAGACCTTTGACTTCAGCCAGCCCTACACCTACTCCAGTGCTCAGTTGATCCTGAGAAAAAATGAAACACGGCGCTTTGCTACGCTGGCCGATCTGAAAGGCAAGAAAGTGGGGGTTGGCCAAGGCAGCAATTACGCCGAAATGGCCAAGTCGGTGGCCGGTGCCGAGGTCAAAACCTATCCGGGCGCCCCGGAGTACCTGCAGGATCTGGCCACCGGCCGTATCGATGCTGCCCTGAATGACAGCTTGCTGATTCCCTTTGCCATCCGCGAGTCGCACTTGCCGGTAAAAGCCGGTGGCGCCGTGGGCAATGTGGCCGTGATGGGCTTCCCGTTCGCCAAGAATAATCCCGGTTTCAAAGCGGCGATCGACAAGGCATTGACCGATATGAAGGCGGATGGCAGCTTCCGCCGCATTTCCATGAAATGGTTCGGTAGCGATGTTTCTCGTGCACCGGCCGTGACCAAGCCTTGATGAAGGCGCGGTGACATGGATTCGCTGAGTGTGGTTGTCGCGGCGCTGCCGTTGATGCTGAAGGGGGCCGGCTATACCGTGATGTTTGCCATGGTCTCCATGGTGGCGGGCTTGGTGCTGGGGTTTGCGGTGGCCTTGTTGCGTATCGCCGCGGTGCCGCTGCTGGGGCCGCTGGCGGCACTGTACGTCAGTGCCATTCGCGGTACGCCGCTATTGGTGCAGATTTTTGTGATCTACTATGGTCTGCCGGGGATCGGCGTGGAACTCGAGCCGGTGCCGGCAGGCATCCTGGCGTTGACGCTCAATGTGGCAGCCTATCTCTCGGAAAGCATGCGCGGCGCGCTGGACGGTGTGGCGCGGGGGCAATGGGATGCGGGTTTGTCGCTGGGGTTCAGCTGGTGGCAGACCATGCGCTTCATCATTGCGCCCCAGGCGCTGCGACTGGCCGTACCAAGCCTGTCCAACAGTTTGATCAGTCTGATCAAGGATACTTCGCTGGTATCGGTGATTACCGTGACGGAACTGATGTTGGCAACCAAGGACGCCATTGCGCAGACCTTTCAGCCTTTGCCACTCTATTTGGCGGCGGCAGGCATCTATTGGCTGCTGAGTTTTGCGTTCGAGAGAGTGCAGAAGCGGGTGGAAGCCAGACTGTCGCTGGCGTTCCACCGCTAGGACGGAGCCGGTTCAGACCGGTTCCGGATGAGCGTACATGCTTTCGATCAAATCGCGGCAGCGTTCGGCGATGACCTTGCGGCGCAGCTTCAGGGTTGGAGCCAGTTCACCACGGTCAACACACCACGGCGACTCCAGCAGGGAGAACTTCTTGATGTGTTCCCAGCTACCGAACTGGCGGTTGAAGCGTTTGATCTCGCGGTCGATCAGTTCGACAATGCGCGGATGACGGGTCATCTCCGAGTCGCAGGTATAGGTGATGCCGTGATCGTTGCACCATTCGCGAAGCTTTTCATAGAAGGGCACGATCAAGGCGCTGGCGTATTTCTGGCCATCGCCGACCACCATGATCTGGTCGATAAAAGCCGACTCTTTCAGTTTGTTCTCGATCACCTGCGGCGCGATGTACTTGCCGTTGGAGGTCTTGAACATTTCCTTCTTGCGGTCGGTGATGCGGATGTAGCCATTCTCGATCACGCCGATATCGCCGGTATGCAGCCAGCCGTCCTGCAGTGCCTCGGCCGTCAGTTCCGGCTCTTTGTAGTAACCCACCATCACATTCGGGCCACGCGCCAGAATTTCGCCATCGTCGGCCAGACGGATCTCGACACCGGGCATCGGGATGCCGACGGTGCCGATGCGGACGTCGCTGGCCGAGAACGGGTTGGCGGTGAGGACTGGTGCGGCTTCGGTCATGCCATAGCCTTCGCTGACCACAACACCGGCAGCCCAGAACATTCTGGCAAGACGCGGTTGCAGTGCCGCGGAGCCAACGTTGACCCAACGGAGTTCGCCACCCATGGCCGCATGCCATTTGCTGAACACCAGTTTCTTCAGAATGGCGAATTCAATGGCCGCCAGCGGTCCCATCGGACGCGACGGCTCGTAGTTCTCGGCGACGTGCAGGGCGCGCAGGTAAAGGCGATGCTGAAACCCCTTCAGGGTACGGGCTTTGCCGACCAGTTTTTCGTAGACCTTCTCCAGCACGCGCGGGACGGCACTGAAGGTGTGCGGGCGGACTTCCGCCAGCGCAGTGGAGAGGGTTTCGACGCTGGCGAAGTACACGCCGGTGCCGGTATACATGTAGTACAGTACCCCGGCGCGCTCGAAAATGTGCGACAGCGGCAGGAAGCTCAAGGCGCGGCAGGTGCCTTGCGGCAGGCCGGTATGGGTCGCCACCGAACGCACCGTGCTGGTGACGTTGCGGTGATTGAGCACCACGCCCTTGGAACGGCCTGTCGTGCCGGAGGTATAGATAATGGTGAAGACATCTTCTGCGCCAATGCTGTCGCGCAGGGCGACCAGTTCGTTTTCACGGGCAGGGTTGGCGCAGGCTTCCAGGACATCGATGCCGGGAATGCCGTCGATGTCGACGAAGCTGTAAAGGGGGCAATTCATGCCTTCGAGGGCATCGCCGAGTTTGCGGGCCAGTGCGGCGGAGCCGGCAAAGGCCAGTTTGACTTCGGCATGCGCGACAATATAGCGCGCGTCATCCAGCGTGCAGGTCGGGTAGAGCGGAACGCTGACGGCACCGATCTGCTGCAGGGCGAGGTCGACCAGAGCCCATTCCAGACAGTTGTCGGCGGCGATGGCGACTTTGTCGTCCTTGCCGATGCCGATTTCCATCAGTCCAAGACTGATACGGTTGACTCGCTGTACGGTTTCGGTCGTCGACAGCCGTACCCATTCCTTGCCTTTGCGTCCGGCCAGGCAGTCCTGGCGAGGGAAACGGGAGGCTTGGTGGAACAGGAAATCAAAGGCGCGATCAAGCATTGAGAATTTACAAACCGTTACAAAACGTCGCACCTTATCCCGAAAGCCCTTTGATGTAAAGTGAGGCAGTGGTTTTATTTGCCAGATATCAAGCGAAATTGGATTTTCTGCGACGTACCATGCAGATAAAACGTTATCTCTATATGAAAAATGGCAATGACATGATTTTGCCACGCTCGGGTTATGATGGCAGTGAACAGTCGCTCCCCTGCCAAATTGCTGCCATACCCCTGACGGGAAAGGAAAAAAAGTGAAATTCTCTACACGAGCCATCCATGTCGGTTATGACCATCATCAACACAATCGTGCGGTAATGCCGCCGATTTACCAAAGTTCGGTGTTCGTGCATGACAGTGTCGGAGAGACGCTGCCGTTTTCCTATGCCCGGACCGGAACACCGACGCGCGATGCACTGGAAACCTGTCTGGCTTCGCTGGAAGGCGGCCGGTTCGGCATGGCCTTTTCCAGCGGTATGGCCGCCATAGACGCGGTGCTGCGTGCCACGATTGCGCCCGGTGACGAAGTCATCGCTGTGGCCGATTTGTATGGTGGCGCCTGGCGTCTGCTGACCAAGGTGCTCGAGCCTGCCGGAGTCAAGGTGACCTTTCTGGACCTGTCCGATCCCGCCGCCTTGGCGGCGGCCCTGACTCCGCGTGTCAAACTGCTTTGGCTCGAAAGTCCGAGCAACCCCTTGCTGAAACTGGTGGATGTCGCGGCCTTGTCGGCCATCGCCCGCGCGGCCGGCGTACCGGTCGCCATCGACAATACCTTTGCCACGCCCTACCTGCAGACCCCGTTGGCGCAAGGCGCTGATATCGTGGTGCATTCGGCAACCAAATACCTCGGCGGTCATTCGGATGTCTTGCTGGGCGGGGTCGTGGTGGACAACGAAGACTTGGCGCGCAAAATCCGCTTCATCCAGAATTCCACCGGTGCGGTGCCGGGCCCGCAGGATTGTTTCCTGACGCTACGCGGCATCAAAACGCTGGCGTTGCGTATGGAGCGGCACTGTGACAATGCCGAACAGTTGGCGGCCTGGCTGAATACCCATCCGGCTATCGGCAAGGTGTTTTATCCCGGTTTGCCCGATCATCCCCAACATGAACTGGCGAAACGGCAGATGAAGCGCTTTGGCGGGATCATTTCCATTGTGTTGGCCGACGACAGTCGTGCGGGAGCCTCGCGCTTTGCCGAGCGGCTGCGTTTATTCGCGCTGGCGGAATCGCTGGGCGGCGTCGAGTCCCTGATCAATCACTCCTCCACCATGTCGCATGGCTCGATGTCTGCCGCAGACAAGGCCAGCCGCGGCATCAGCGAAGGCGTGGTGCGTTTGTCGATCGGTATCGAAGATCTGGATGACCTGCGCGAAGATCTCGCGCAGGCCCTGGAGCGTTAAGAGCGGGCTGGCTTGCTGCTATCAGTCCGTCTCGTTGCTTCCCAGTTGTTGCAACAGGTAAAGGCGCTGGTAGATGCCGCCTTCCCGTGTCATCAGACTGTCGTGATTGCCGGATTCAGCCAGTCGGCCGTGATTCAGCACCACGATATGGTCGGCGCTGCGGATGGTGGACAAACGGTGGGCAATGGCCACCATGGTGACTTTGCCATGCAGGCTGTCCAGCGTTTCCTGAACGATTTGTTCGGTCTCGCTGTCGATGTGCGAGGTCGCCTCGTCAAGGAACAGGATGCGTGGATTGCCGGCCAGCGCCCGGGCAATGGCCAGTAGCTGCTTTTGGCCGGTCGCCAGTCGTGCTCCGCCTTCGCCCAGCGGTGTGGCGTAGCCGGACTCCAGTGCCATGATGAAGTCGTGGGCACGGGCAGCGCGCGCCGCCTGTTCGATGGCCGCATCGTCCAGATTTCGTCCCATATCGATGTTGTCACGTACCGAACCCGCCAACAGGAACGGCTCCTGGGGTACCAAACCGACGTCACGTTGAAAGCGTGTTTCATCGATCTCCTCCAGAGGGTGACCATCGATAAGGATGGCGCCGCATTGTGCCTGATAGAAGCGTAGCAACAGTGACAGCAAGGTGGATTTACCGCTGCCGGTATGACCGACGATGCCGGTAAAGCTGCCTGCCGGAAAACTGAGCGACAGGTCATGCAAGACCGGATGCGCCGGGTCATAGCCGAAACTCAGCTCGTGGATATCAATATGTCCGTGGGGAATGCCGTGTTGGCCCTGACTGGCGGGGTGAACCGTTTCATTGATCAGGGTGTTGACCCGTGCGGCGGCCACAATGGACTGTTGCAGTTGGCTGAATTGCAGGGTGATCTGAATCAGTGGCTCGACCACTCGGGAGATATAGCTGACAAAGGCGTACAGTACCCCTACCTCGATCCCGCTCAGGGAACGCTGGCCGAAACTGTAGATCACCGTGACCAGCAATAGCACATTCATTAGATCCAGAAAGGGCCGCAGCAGCCAGGCGTTGGCACGCAATTCCCCCATGCGCGCGGTGTAGTGCTGCCAACTGGTTCGCGAGAGTCGTTCGCCAAAGCGCCGTTCGGCATTGTCGGCTTGCAAGACCGGCATGCCGGCGATGCTTTCGGCCATCTGGGCATTGATATCACTGCGCAGCGCCCGCGCCCTGCTGACCGCCGGAGCACTCCAGCGCTGATAGAACCACACCACGACAACGACCGCCGGTATCAGCGTCGAGACGATCAGCATCAGCTGCCAGTCCAGCCAGGCCATGGCAATCATGGCGCCACCCAGCAGGATCAGGTTGTCGAGCATGACGAACAGCACCTGCACATAGAGCGTTTTGACCGCCTCGGTGTCATTGGTGACCCGGCTGACCAACTGGCCGGTAATGGCACGATCGAAAAAGGCCATGGGCAATGACAGCACATGCAGGTAAACGTCTTCCCGCAACCGCCGGACCGAACGCATGGCCAGACCCGCCAGCCGGATCAATTGCA
The DNA here is from genome assembly GCA_018260425.1 of Pseudogulbenkiania sp. Lineage (GTDB taxonomy): Bacteria > Pseudomonadota > Gammaproteobacteria > Burkholderiales > Chromobacteriaceae > Paludibacterium. Next base: position 6,390 of record JAGLBD010000024.1, read on the forward strand.
GGTAGCGGAGTATCCCGGCGACCCAGCCGGACAGGAGTGCCCCGCCAATCAGCACGGCCATCATCGTCGCATCGTAATGACGCGGCAAAAGATAGCTGTCGATGAAGCGCTTGCCCAGCAAGGGGCCGATGGCCTCGAGGGCGGCGGCGAACAGCAGCCAGCAGAGACCGCGGGAAATATGGTGTTTGTCCGGGGCAGCGACCCGGCCCAGCAGACGCAGGGCGGACCAGCGGGGGGATTCTGCCGGAGAAGTAGCGTCAGAGGTCATTCAGACTGGCTTCCAGTTGTTGATAGCGCCATTGGCTGGCATACCAGCCATCGCTGGCGAGTAGCTCGGTGTGTGAGCCGCGTTCGGTCACTTGGCCATGCCGCAGTACCAGGATGTGGTCGGCATCCATCACGGCACTCAGGCGGTGGCTGGCGATGATGACGGTGCGTCCCTGCCGGGCATTGCGCAAATGCCCGAGAATGCGGGTTTCCGTTTCGGTGTCCACGGCCGACAGGGCGTCGTCCAGCAGCAATAAGGGCGCTTCCGCGAGCAAGGCGCGGGCAATGGCGATTCGTTGGCGCTGGCCGCCGGACAGGGTGATACCCTTTTCTCCGACCGGGGTTTCGTAGCCTTGCGGGAAACGCAGGATATCGTCGTGGATTGCCGCCAGACGGGCGGCCTGTTCGATTTGCCCGCGACTGGCGTCCGGGCGGGACAGGGCAATGTTTTCACTGATGGACGCTGAAAACAGGAAGGGTTCTTGTGGTACCCAGCTGATGACATCACGCAAGGCCTGCAAGCGATACTGCTCCAGCGCGTTGCCATTCAATTCCAGTGTGCCGCTTCCGGGTTGATACTGACGCAGCAGCAAGCGTATCAGGGTAGTTTTACCCGCCCCGGTCGGTCCGACCAATCCCAGCGTCTGCCCGGCCTCCAGCGAGAATGACAGATCGGACAAGGCGGCAGCCGACTGCTCCGGATACTGAAAACTGACCGTGCGGACATCCAGTCGGCTGGTGGCCACCACCGGCAAGGTTCCGCTATCGATGATGCTGTCCGGTTCGGACAGTATCGGTTCCAGGCGCTCCCAGGCCGCTTTGCCACGTGCGAGCAGCGAGGTGACCCAGCCCATGGCGAACATCGGCCAGATCAGTTGGCCGAGGTACATGGTGAAACTGGTCAGGGTACCGATGGTGATTTGACCATGCCAGACAAAATAGCCCCCCACGGCCAGCGACAGGGTGACTGCAGCGCCGAGGGTCAAGCCCACAGCGGGCTCATAGGCGGCTTCCCAGCGTTGCGCGGCAAGGCTGGCATCGGCGGCATGGCCGGCCAGATCGGCGAACTCGGCCGCCGAGCGTTTCACCAGTCCCAGCGAGCGCAGAGTGCGAATGCCGCCGAGCGTTTCCTGAACATGGTCATTCAACTGGCTGAAGCGTTCCAGCGAATCCCGCCAGGCATCGTGCACCCGGGAGGAGATCCAGCCAAAGGCCAGTGCCATGAAGGGAAAGGGCAGCAGGGCCAGCAGGGTGAGTCGCCAGTCGACGCCGAACAGCATGGTTGCCAGCACCATCACCAGTGTCATGGTGCCATCGAAGCCGGCCAGAATGGCTTCCCCTGCGGTCATCTCCACCGCATCGATGTCGTTGGTTGCCAACGCCATCAGGTCGCCGGTGCGTTGCCGCTGGAAAAAGTCCGGCCCTTGATGCGACAGACGCTGGTAGAGCCGGTTGCGCAGCTCGACCCCCAACTGATACGACACGGGAAACAGAGTCAGTCGCCAGGCCACCCGCAAGCCGTAGATCGCCAGCCCCATGACCACCAGAATACCCAGTTCGCTCAACAGGGTATCCGGTCCGAGTGTGTGTCCCACCAATTGGTCAATGATGTGACCGATACGGCGCGGGACCGAGACAGTCAGCACGGCAATGCCGGCCAGCGTCAGGCCGGCGGCCAGATAATTACGCCAGTGGCGGCGCATGAAGCCGCCCAACATTTCATAGAGCGTCATGGGTTCAGACCGGGGTCTCCATGGTGCAATCCACGCCGTAGACGATCTCCCCGTTACGGGTGTCCGGGATCAGGCCATGAACGTCGGTTTCGAAGCCGGGCAACTGGCGGTTGAAGGCTTCGACGAAACGCAGATAGTCCACGATGGTTTTGTTGAAACGCTCGCCCGGAACCAGCAGCGGAATGCCCGGCGGGTAGGGGGTGAGCATCACGGCGGTAATGCGACCTTCCAGTTGGTCGAGCGGCACACGTTCGATTTCACGGTGCGCCATTTTGGCGAACGCGTCGGAGGGGCGCATGGCCGGTACCATGTCGGACACGTACATCTGGGTGGTCAGACGGGCAATATCATGCTCCCGGTAGACCTCGTGAATGCGTTGGCACAGGTCTTTGAGGCCGATGCGCTCATAGTGGGGCTGGCGCGCGACAAACTCGGGCATGATGCGCCACATCGGCTGGTTGCGGTCGTAATCGTCCTTGAATTGCTGCAACAGGGTCAGCAGGGTATTCCAGCGGCCCTTGGTGATGCCGATGGTGAACATGATGAAAAACGAGTAGAGACCGGTTTTCTCGACCACCACGCCATGCTCTGCCAGATACTTGGTGACGATGGCGGCCGGAATGCCGGAGTCGGCAAAGGTACCGTCCACCGACAAGCCCGGGGTCAGCAGCGTGCATTTGATCGGGTCGAGCAAGTTGAAGTCGTCCTCGATGCCGTCAAACCCGTGCCACTGTTCTCCGGCACGCAGTTTCCAGCCATCTTGTTCGCAAATCCCGTCGCTGGACAACTCGTCCGGTCCCCAGACGCGGAACCACCAGTCATTACCGTACTCTTCGTCCACCTTGCGCATGGCGCGACGGAAGTCCAGTGCTTCCAGCAGCGACTCTTCAACCAGTGCCGTTCCGCCCGGAGGTTCCATCATCGCCGCGGCCACATCGCAACTGGCAATGATGGCGTATTGCGGGCTGGTGGAGGTATGCATCAAATAGGCTTCATTGAAGCTGTGACGATCCAGCTTACGGTTTTCCGGATCCTGCACCAGAATCTGCGAGGCCTGGGACAGGCCGGCCAGCAGTTTGTGGGTGGACTGGGTGGAAAACACCATCGAGTCTTTGCAACGCGGACGGTTTTCACCGATGGCATGGAAGTCCTGATAGAACTCGTGGAAGGCGGCGTGCGGGAGCCAGGCTTCATCGAAGTGCAGGGTGTCGACTTCGCCGTCCAGCGTTTCCTTGATCTTCTCGACGTTGTAGAGAATGCCGTCGTAGGTGGACTGGGTCAGGGTCAGGATGCGCGGGCGACGCCCGGAAGACTTTTCCAAGGCTTCGCGGGCAAAGGGATTGGCCAGGATTTTTTGGCGGATCGTTTCCGGCGCAAATTCCGAGCGCGGAATCGGCCCGATGATGCCGTAATGGTTGCGGGTCGGCATCAAAAAGACCGGAATCGCCCCGGTCATCATGATCGCGTGCAGGTTTGATTTATGGCAGTTGCGGTCGACAATGACGATGTCGCCGGCCGCCACGGTGGAGTGCCAGACGATCTTGTTGGATGTCGAGGTGCCATTGGTGACGAAGAACAAATGATCGGCATGGAAAATCCGTGCCGCATTGCGTTCGCTGGCCGCGACCGGACCGGTGTGATCCAGCAGTTGGCCAAGCTCGTCGACCGAGTTGCACACGTCGGCGCGCAACATGTTCTCGCCGAAGAACTGGTGGAACATGCGGCCAACCGGGCTCTTCAGGAAGGCAACGCCCCCGGAGTGGCCGGGACAGTGCCAGGAATAGGAGCCATCGTTGGCATAGTCGACCAGTGCCCGGAAGAACGGCGGCGCCAGCGTGTCCAGGTAGGAACGCGCTTCGCGAATGATATGTCGTGCAACGAATTCCGGCGTGTCTTCATGCATGTGGATGAAACCGTGCAGTTCACGCAGGATATCGTTGGGTACGTGACGGGCGGTACGGGTCTCGCCAAACAGATAGACCGGAATGTCCGGGTTGCGACGGCGGATTTCTGCCACGAAGGCGTAGAGGTTGCCTAATACCTCATCAGCCATGTCCTCGGAGCCGAATTCTTCATCATCAATGGAGAGGATGAAGCCCGATGCCCGGCTTTGCTGTTGGGCAAACGAGGCCAGGTCTCCGTAACTGGTATAGCCGACGACCGGCATGCCCTGTTTCTCGATGGCGAGAGCCAATTCGCGAATGACCGAGCCACTGGTGTTCTCGGAGCGGAAGTCTTCGTCGATGATGACGAGAGGGAATTGGAATTGCATGCCTGTATCCTTCAAATGCGACTGCGAGGCAGGGTGGGTGCCGGGAAAGCGCGAATTTTAGCCCTTTATGCCGCACAAGGTGCGCAAAGAATATGACTCGCGCATTGCGGGATGGCTGGTCATCGTGGCTAAACGCCTGAAAAGTCATTATTTGCCGGGGTGTTCGGGGGGCGTCTCCCGCGAGGCCTTGTGTTGTTTTTTTCGTTGTGCACGCACGTCTGCCCGCAAGCTGACCGCCCTGAGCAGCAGTGCTCCGCCAGAGATGACGAGAATGACGGCCAGAGGGTAGGCCAGCAAGGCGGGAAACACGGCAATGGCGATGGCGCAGACAATCAACATCAGACCAATGGCGAGATAGGCCCCGGCTTCGCCGCTGTCGACCAGTCGGGTTCCGCGCACGGCGGCACCGACCACCTCGCCGATCCGTGCCGCCTGACGGGCGGCGGCCGTCGCGGCGCTTGCGGTGCGGGGCCGCCCGCGGCGGCGTGCCGGGCGGGGATGGTCCAGCACCGGCAGGCGGTGACGGGGGCTGAGCACCACTTCGGTGGCATTGTCCAGATCGGCCAGAAACTGTTCGGCCATGATGACGGCAATGCCTTCATCCTCGATGGCAATGTCCAGTTCGCGATTGGCCAGCCAACTGGAGATATTCAGATTGGACGAGCCGATGCGGGCCCAGCGGCCATCGGCCATGGCGGTTTTGGCATGAATCATCGGCCCGTTCCATTCGAACACCCGGACACCGGCATCCAGCAAGGGACGATACAGGGTGCGCGACAGGGTGGCGATCCAGGGAATGTCGCTGGAACGGGGTACCAGCAGCCGCACATCCACGCCATCGCGGGCGGCTTCCTTGAGTGCGGTCATATACAGGCTGGTACCGACAAAATAGGCATCGGTCAGCCATAGGGTATGACGCGCGAAGCCGGCCACCAACAGATCCAGCCGCATCATGTGTGCGGTGGCCGGCGTGGTGGCAATCAGACGTGCTGCTACCGTGCCGCTTGCCTCGGGGACAGCGTCAATCCAGGCCTTCAGTGTGGCGTCGTCCAGTGGCTGGTTGCAGGCACTCAGGGTATCGGCAAAGGCACTGATGGCCTCTGCCACCAACGGGCCTCGCAGGGCAATGCCGGTATCGCGCCAGGCTTCGTTGCCCGGGCTGCCTTCCCAGCGCGAACTGGCGCACAGCCCGGAGATGAACGCAACCTGGCTGTCGGCGATGATCAGTTTGCGGTGGTCACGACCAAACAGGCCCAGCAGGTTGCCCAAGGTGGGCGGGTTGTAGCTGACCATCTGTACGCCGCGCTGGGCCAGGCGGGCAAAGCGGCCTTTCCAGCCAGCCGCTAGACTGCCCAGCCAGTCATGGATCACGATCACTCTGAGTCCGGCTTCGGCACGTTCTGCCAGCGCTTCGCAAAAGGCCTCGCCATAGGGGTCGGCCCCGATCAGATACATTTCGACCAGAACCATGGTTGTTGCCGTACGGATGGCCTCAAGCCATGCCGGAAAATTGTCATGACTATCAAACAGTACCGATACCGTATTGCCACCGACCAGCGGCGCACCGCCAGACCGTGAAAATACCCGGTCGGCCAACTGGCGGGCCAGATCGTGCGAGTGGGAAATCTGGTTATCTGGTGGCATTTGGATATTGTCTATCAATATTCAATACTGGGTTGATTTGTGTAGATTGTATGTCGTGAAGAAGTCTCATTTGTGTCGTTTTTCTGAATTTGAACGTCACAAAACAGCAAGAAAATAATCGGAATAATCATTGCGAATTGTAGTAATTGTTCGAAATTCGTCTGCTAAGTAAATGATTTTTATCAATTAATGCGCTGCACAAATAGAGGTTGCGGCTGTTCGCGCCTTGCCTTTAGAATCAAGATATCCATTACACAATAAAACAGGCAATCACCATGGACAGACAACGCTGGTTACAGGGTACGTTGTATCGCCCGGATTTCGAGCAGGACAGCTGTGGTTTCGGTTTGATCACCCAACTGGATGACAAGCCTAGTCACTGGATCGTCAAAACCGCCATTGCCTCGCTGGCTCGTCTCACGCACCGTGGTGCGGTGGCGGCCGATGGCAAGTCGGGTGACGGTTGCGGCCTGCTGTTCAAGAAACCGGATGGTTTTTTGCGTGAAGTCGCCGCCGAGGCGGGGCTGACGCTGAAAGCAGTGTACGCCGCCGGGCTGGTGTTTCACCATCCCGACAGCGTGCCGGGGCAGCGCAGTCTGCGTCGTCTGGCCGAATACCTCGAGTCCGAAGGGCTCGAGGTGGCCGGTTACCGCAGCGTGCCGGTCGATCCGGCCGCCTGTGGTGAATATGCCATGGCGACCTTGCCTGCCATCGCGCAGATTTTCGTCAACTGTCCGTTCGGGATGGACGAGCTGACCTTTCAGCGCCGGCTGTACATGGGGCGTCGTCAGGCCGAAAAGGCCAATCGCAAGGATGACCCCAATTTCTACATTCCGACCCTGTCGCCGCACACGCTGTCCTACAAGGGGCTGGTGACCCCGGAAAACCTTCCGCGGTTTTTCCGGGATCTGCAGGACGAACGCTTCGAGTCCAGCCTCGCCGTTTTCCATCAGCGTTTCTCTACCAATACCTGGCCGGAATGGCGGCTGGCCCAGCCGTTCCGCTATCTTGCCCACAATGGCGAGATCAATACCGTGCAAGGCAACCGTAACTGGTCGCGTGCCCGCGAGCGCATTCTGTCCTCGCCGCACATCGATATGGACAAGGTACGACCCATCGTCGACGCCAGTGGTTCCGATTCGATGAGCATGGACACCATGCTCGAAACCTTGTTGATGGGGGGAATCCCCTTGTTCCGTGCGCTGCGCCTGCTGGTGCCGCCGGCCTGGCAGAATGTCGACAGTACCGACAAGGACTTGCGCGCTTTCTATGAATTCAACTCCATGCATATGGAGCCGTGGGACGGTCCTGCCGGTATCGTGATGACCGATGGCCGTTATGCGGCCTGTATGCTGGACCGCAATGGCCTGCGGCCGGCGCGGTGGGTGTTGACCCGCGACAATATCCTCACCATCGCCTCGGAAGTCGGCGTCTGGGACTATCGTGCCGAAGACGTGGTGCGCAAGGGGCGCGTCAAGCCCGGGCAGCTGTTTGCCGCGGATTTGGCCACCGGCGAAGTATTGATGCCGGAAGATATCGACGCGCAACTCAAGAGTGCCAAGCCCTACCGTCAATGGATCAAGGACAGTGCCCGCTATCTGGAGCTGTCGATCGATGACGACTCCACGCTGGAGGCCATGAGCCAGGATGAACTGGCAACTCGCCAGAAATTGTTCAATATCAGCCTCGAAGAACGGAATCAGGTGCTGCGGGTGCTGGCCGAAGAAGGGATTGAGGCGGTCGGCTCCATGGGGGACGATACTCCGATGGCGGTGTTGTCCCGTCAGGTGCGTTCACCGTTCGACTATCTGCGCCAGCAGTTTGCGCAGGTTACCAACCCGCCGATCGACCCGATCCGTGAAGCGGTGGTGATGTCGCTCAACTCGGTGTTCGGTCCCGAGCGCAATATGTTCGAGGAAAGCGCCGAGCACGCCAAGCGGCTGGAAGTGCGTTCTCCGGTGCTGTCGCACGAGAAGTTCATTCGCGTGACCACCCGTCCCGAGCCCTATCTGTCGGCAACGACCTTCGATTTGTGCTACGACCCGGCCGAAACCGATTTGAAAGGGGCCATCGAGCGACTGGTGCAGCATGTCTGTGACGCGGTAAACGAGGGGACGGTTATTGTCGTGTTGTCGGACCGGAGCATCGCGGCGGGCCGCTTGCCGATCCATGCCCTGTTCGCGACCGGTGCGGTGCACCATGCCTTGATCGATAGTGGCTTGCGCTGCAAAACCAATATTCTGGTGGAGACCGGCACGGTTCGTGACCCTCATCAGATGGCCTGCCTGATTGGCTATGGTGCGACGGCGGTCTATCCCTATCTTGCCTACCAAACCATCATCGAGATGGTGACGCGCGGAGAAATCAGCCTGCGCGTCAATGAAGCCCTGCAGAATTATCGCAAGGGGATCAACAAGGGACTGCTCAAGGTGCTGTCCAAGATGGGGATTTCCACCATCGCCTCCTATCGCGGCGCGCAATTGTTCGAAGCGGTCGGGATTCATCAGGAGGTGGTCGACCTGTGCCTGAAGGGAACCGTCAGCCGGGTGCAAGGGGCGGATTTCAGCGACTTCGAGTCTGACCAGAAAGCACTGGCCCGACTGGCCTTCAATCCCATGCGCGGACTGGTGCAGGGCGGCTTGCTCAAGTATGTGCACGGCGAGGAATACCACGCTTACAACCCGGACGTGGTGATGCAGCTGCAGAAAGCCGTACAGAACAACGATTACGATGCCTGGAAAACCTATGCATGGCTGGTGAACAGCCGGCCGGTTTCGATGTTCCGCGATCTGATGACCTTGCGTGAAGCACCGCAAGCACTGGATATCGCCGAGGTCGAACCGGTCGAATCGATCGTGAAGCGTTTCGATTCGGCTGGGATGTCGCTGGGAGCGCTGTCCCCCGAAGCGCACGAAGCGCTGGCCATTGCCATGAACCGGCTGGGCGGACGTTCCAATTCCGGGGAGGGCGGGGAAGACCCGGCCCGTTATGGCACGGAAAAAATGTCGCGCATCAAGCAAGTGGCCTCGGGCCGGTTTGGCGTGACACCGCATTATCTGGTCAACGCCGATGTGCTGCAGATCAAGATCGCCCAAGGCGCCAAGCCGGGTGAGGGCGGGCAGTTGCCGGGTGACAAGGTCTCGCCGTTGATCGCGCGTTTGCGCTGTTCCAAACCCGGCATCAGTTTGATCTCGCCTCCGCCGCATCATGATATTTATTCGATCGAGGATCTGGCGCAGCTGATTTTTGATCTGAAAGAGGTCAATCCCAAGGCGCTGGTGTCGGTGAAACTGGTGGCTGAGCCGGGGGTCGGCACCATTGCCGCCGGTGTCGCCAAAGCCTATGCAGACCTGATCACCATTTCCGGTTACGACGGTGGTACCGGTGCATCGCCGTTGTCCTCGGTCAAGTATGCCGGCTCCCCGTGGGAGCTGGGGCTGGCCGAAGCCCAACAGGTGTTGCGTGCCAATGGCCTGCGCGGGCGGGTAAGGGTACAGGCGGATGGTGGCCTCAAAACCGGTCTGGATGTCGTCAAAGCCGCCATTCTCGGCGCCGAGAGTTTTGGTTTCGGTACCGGACCGATGGTGGCGCTTGGATGCAAATACCTGCGCATTTGCCACTTGAACAATTGTGCGACCGGTGTGGCGACTCAGGACGCCCGTCTGCGCGAGAAACATTTCGAGGGCTTGCCGGAACGGGTGATGAACTACTTCCTGTTCCTGGCCCAGGAGACTCGCGAATGGATGGCGCGGCTCGGGGTTCGCAGCATGAACGAGTTGGTGGGACGACTGGATCTGATCGAGTTGCTCGAAGGTCAGACCGAACGGCAGAAACGCCTGGATCTCTTGCCGCTGATCCAGCATGGCACCATTCCCGACAGCGTGCCGCGCCACTGTGTCGAGGCATCCAATCCTTCCTTTGATAAAGGCGAGTTGGCCGAGCGGATTCTTGCCGATGCCCTCGAAGCCATCGAGAAGCGCCAAATGCTGCGCCTCGAGTATCCGATCGAGAACGTCAACCGTTCAATCGGTGCGCGGGTGTCCGGCGAGATTGCCCGCCGTCATGGTGCCGCGGGTCTGCCGGAAGGCTGCCTGTCGATTCGTTTCACCGGATCGGCGGGTCAGAGCTTCGGGGTGTGGAATGCCCCGGGTCTGCATCTGGAACTGGAAGGCGATGCCAACGATTACGTCGGCAAGGGGATGGCTGGCGGACGTCTGGCGATTTATCCGCCGCGCGCGGCAGCACATCGTTCGAATGAATCGATCATCATCGGCAATACCTGTTTGTACGGGGCGACAGGCGGGCAGTTGTATGCCGCGGGCGTTGCCGGGGAGCGTTTTGGTGTGCGCAACTCCGGTGCGCTGGCCGTTATCGAAGGGGCCGGCGACCATTGCTGTGAGTATATGACCGGCGGCTGTGTGATCTCACTGGGTGAGACCGGCTATAACTTCGGTGCCGGCATGACCGGCGGGTTCGCCTTTGTCTATGACCGTGCCGAGAAGTTTGCCTATCGCTACAACAACGAACTGGTGGACATCCATTTGATCAACGGCGAGGCGATGGGCATGTACCGGGCCTTCCTGCTCGACAAACTGGCGCGCCATGTCGAATTGACGGATTCACAGGCCGGACGGGACATGCTGGAAAACTTTGATGACCATGTCGATTACTTCTGGCTGGTCAAACCCAAGGCTGCCAAGCTCGACAGCCTGCTGAAAGATTGATGAGGTGAACCATGGGTGACGTATTCCAGTTCATGAAACTATCGCGCAACCCCGGCCGGAAGGTCGAGGCCGAGGTTCGCCGCATCAAATTCATGGAGATTTACCAGCCGTTGACGGCAACCGATGCGACCGATCAGGCCGGACGTTGCCTGTCCTGTGGCAATCCGTATTGCGAATGGGAGTGTCCGGTTCACAACTACATTCCTGACTGGCTCAAACTGGTTCAGGAAGGGCGGTTGTTCGATGCCGCCGAGCTTTCGCACAAAACCAACTCCCTGCCGGAAATCTGTGGTCGGGTCTGTCCTCAGGACCGTTTGTGCGAAGGGGCCTGCACCCTCAATCAGGGTGGGTTCGGTGCAGTGACCATCGGTTCGGTCGAGCGCTACATTACCGATGAGGCCTGGAAGGCCGGCTGGCGTCCCGACATGAGTCGGGTTCGCCCCTCGGGCAAACGGGTTGCCGTAATCGGAGCGGGGCCGGCGGGTCTGGCCTGTGCCGACGTGCTGGTGCGCAATGGCGTCAAACCGGTGGTGTTTGACCGTTATGAAGAAATCGGCGGTTTGCTGACCTTCGGCATTCCCGAGTTCAAGCTGGAAAAATCGGTGGTGCAACGCCGTCGGGCCATGATGGAAGAAATGGGGGTCGAATTCCGTCTCGAGACCGAGGTCGGGCGCGATATCACTATCGAAACACTGTTGGCTGACTACGATGCCGTGTTCATGGGCATGGGCGCCTATCGCTATATGGAAGGCGGTTTCGAGGGCGAACAGGCCCCGGGGGTGCTCAAGGCATTGCCTTACCTGATCAATGTGGTGCGGCAGAATCTCGGTACCCTGCCGGCCGGCGAGGTGCCGCTGTCGATGCAGGGCAAGCGGGTGGTGGTGCTCGGTGGTGGCGACACCGCCATGGACTGCAACCGCAGTGCCATTCGTCAGGGCGCGAGCCGGGTGATCTGTGCCTATCGGCGCGACGAGGCCAATATGCCCGGTTCCCGTCGCGAAGTGACCAATGCCCGTGAAGAAGGTGTCGAGTTCTTGTGGAATCGCCAACCGGTCGCGATCGAGCCTCAGGCCGATGGTTCGCTGGTCGTGGTACTGGCGGAAACCTGTTTGGGCGCGCCCGATGCGAAGGGCCGCCGTCAGGCCGAGATCGTTCCGGGCTCTGCCCAACGCATCGAATGTGACCATGTGATCATTGCATTCGGTTTTCAGGCGGAAGCGGCAAACTGGTTCGAGGCTGCCGGGGTTTCGGTCGATGAACGGGGTCGTACCCGGATTCCCGCGCCGGGAGGGTTCAAGCATCAGACCAGCCATCCGCGGATTTTTGCCGGAGGGGATATGGTGCGTGGTGCGGATCTGGTGGTGCGTGCCGTGTATGAAGGCCGGCAGGCGGCAGAAGGCATTCTTGGGATGCTGGAAGTCTGGTAAACCGGTTCAGGATTATGGTTTGACCCTTTGGCCCGTCGCAAGACGGGTTTTTTCTTGTAGGGATAGCTGGTGTACCAGGCGCTGCGAGTAAATGGGCTGATGCATACATCAGAATAGCCAGCGGGTAGCAGCGATGACGCTGATTGCCTGATACCGGGCCGCTCGGGAGAATTCATTGCATAGTCTGATCCTCCCCCCGTATTTCTGGAATGTTGGTTCGGATTATCGGAGGCGGGGCACGCTGGCGTCTTTCGTCTTTGTCCATACCAACTCGCACGATCAGGAAGGTTCAACGCGATGAAAAAGGTAATTGTGATCGACGATCATCCGGCAATCCGCCTTGCTATCAGGGGATTGCTGGAAAAGTGGGAAGAGTTCTCGGTCGTCGAGGAGGCCGATAACGGTCAGGAGGGGCTGGAAAAGATTCGACAGGTCAAACCCGATCTGGTGGTGCTGGATCTGTGTTTGCCCCGCTCTGACGGTCTTGCGCTGATTCGTCGCATCAAGGGGGTCGATGACAAGATCAAGATTCTGGTGTTGACCGGGCAGGAGGAGCGGATCTATGCGGTGAAGTCTGCCGAAGAAGGGGCAAATGGCTATGTGACCAAGTCCAAAGACATGATGGAAGTTTACAATGCCGTCAATGCAGTCATGTCGGGTTACAACTGTTTTCCGTCAGACGACCCGGGGGTGGCGCAAGGGCGGGTCGCCTATGGCAAGGCACCGGATGCCTTGTCCACGCTGTCGGTCCGGGAGTTGGCCATCATGCGTTACATCGCCAAGGGGTACAGCAATAAGGAGATTGCCGAGATTTTCTATATCAGCCAGAAAACCGTCAGTACCTACAAGGCCAGGGTGTTGGTCAAACTCAAGCTCAAGAACTCCATTGCCATTGCCGAGTTCGCCAAAACCCACGGGTTGGTCTGACCCGGCGAGCCGTACTAGAGAATGTCAATCGGGTTAGCGCTGCTGATTGAAAAATTTTCGCAACGATTCGCACTTGAAACCGTCTTGGCACGCCCATATCATTAGCACTCGTTAGGGCCGAGTGCCAAAACTCGGTTTACCCAAGCTGATTTGATTGATTTCACTCTCAACAGCCACTGATTTCAGGAGAGCACAATGGCAATTCGTCCTCTGCATGACCGTGTTGTGATCAAGCGCCTCGAGGCGGAAGAAAAAACCGCCTCCGGTATCGTTCTGCCGGGAGCCGCCGCAGAAAAGCCGGATATGGGCGAAGTTCTTGCCGTCGGCAATGGCAAGATTCTGGACAATGGTTCGGTTCGCAAGCTTGAACTCAAAGTGGGTGACAAGGTCATCTTCGGTAAATACTCCGGTCAGACCGTCAAGATCGACGGCGACGAAGTACTGGTAATGCGCGAAGAAGACATCATGGGTATCGTTGAGTAACCCGACCCTGTCAACACACTGACTACTGGAGATTTATACAATGGCTGCTAAAGACGTTCGTTTCGGTGATTCCGCCCGCGCCAAGATGGTTGCCGGCGTCAACATCCTTGCTGACGCGGTAAAGGTTACCCTCGGCCCTAAAGGTCGCAATGTCGTGCTGGATCGCTCCTTCGGCGCTCCGACCATCACCAAGGACGGCGTTTCCGTCGCCAAGGAAATCGAACTGAAAGACAAGTTCGAAAACATGGGTGCTCAGATGGTCAAGGAAGTGGCTTCCAAGACCTCCGACGTTGCCGGTGACGGTACCACCACCGCTACCGTTCTGGCTCAAGCCATCGTTCAGGAAGGCATGAAGTACGTTGCTGCCGGCATGAACCCGATGGATCTGAAGCGCGGTATCGACAAGGCGGTTATTTCGCTGGTTGCCGAACTGCAGAAGATTGCCAAGCCGTGCGCGACCACCAAGGAAATCGCTCAGGTAGGTTCCATTTCCGCCAACTCCGACTCCGACATCGGTGAAATCATCGCCAATGCCATGGAAAAAGTCGGCAAGGAAGGCGTGATCACCGTGGAAGACGGCAAGTCCCTGAGCAACGAGCTGGATGTCGTGGAAGGCATGCAGTTCGACCGTGGCTACCTGTCCCCGTACTTCATCAACAATCAGGACAAGCAGATTGCCGCTCTGGACAATCCGTTCGTACTGCTGTTCGACAAGAAGATCTCCAACATCCGTGATCTGCTGCCGGTTCTGGAGCAGGTTGCCAAGTCGGGCCGTCCGCTGCTGATCATCGCCGAAGATGTCGAAGGCGAAGCTCTGGCGACTCTGGTGGTCAACAACATCCGTGGCATCCTGAAGACCGTTGCTGTCAAGGCTCCGGGCTTCGGTGACCGTCGCAAGGCCATGCTGCAGGATATCGCTATCCTGACCGGCGGTACCGTGATCGCTGAAGAAGTCGGTCTGACCCTGGAAAAAGTGACCCTCGAAATGCTGGGCGTTGCCAAGCGTATCGAAGTGGCCAAGGAAAACACCACGATCATTGATGGCGCCGGTGAAGCTGCTGCCATCCAGGCTCGCGTTGGTGAAATCCGTCGCCAGATCGAAGAAGCGACTTCCGATTACGACCGTGAAAAGCTGCAAGAGCGCGTGGCCAAGCTGGCCGGCGGTGTTGCCGTGATCAAGGTCGGTGCTGCGACCGAAGTCGAAATGAAAGAGAAGAAAGCCCGCGTCGAAGACGCGCTGCACGCTACCCGTGCCGCCGTTGAAGAAGGCGTGGTACCTGGCGGTGGCGTTGCCATCCTGCGCGCCCGTGCAACTCTGGAAACCCTGAAGGTAGACAATGCCGATCAGGAAGCCGGTGTGAAGATCGTCCTGAAGGCCATCGAAGCTCCGCTGCGCCAGATCGTTGCCAACGCCGGTGACGAACCGTCCGTGGTTGTGAACAAGGTGCTGGAAGGCAAAGGTAACTTCGGTTACAACGCCGCGACTGGCGAATACGGCGACATGCTGGAAATGGGTGTTCTGGATCCTGCCAAGGTTACCCGTTCCGCCCTGCAGCACGCTGCTTCCGTTGCCAGCCTGATGCTGACCACCGACTGCATGATCGCCGAATTGCCGGAAGACAAACCGGCAGCTCCGGCTGGCATGGGTGGCATGGGCATGGACGGCATGATGTAAGCTGTACGCTCCTGCACAGCCTGAAAAACCCTCCGCACATTGCGTGCGGAGGGTTTTTTCTTTCACAATGCATGAAAGGAGCCATGATGAAACGTAATGATCTTCTACACTGGATGGATACCTTGCTGGAACCGGAGCGGTTTCGCGACTACGCACCGAACGGTCTGCAGGTCGAAGGACGCGATACTATCCGGCGGGTGGTGACCGGGGTCACGGCCTCGCAGGCCTTGATCGATGAAGCGATCCGTCGCGATGCGGATGCAATTCTGGTCCATCACGGTTATTTCTGGAAGGGCGAAGATGCCCGACTGATCGGTTTGAAGCAGCGCCGGCTCAAAAGCTTGTTGCTCAACGATATTAATTTGCTGGCCTATCATCTGCCGCTGGATGCTCATCCGGACGTCGGTAACAATGCGATGCTTGCCAGAGTGCTTGGCCTGTCGGAGCAAGGGCGGGCGACGGAGATGGGCCTGCTGTGCCATGGTAAGTTGGAGCAAGCCCGTCCGGCTGGCGAGTGGTGTGCCACGATAGGAACGGTACTGCAACGCCCCCCGTTGCTGCTGGGTAATCCTGATAAACTGATCCGCAAGGTGGCTTGGTGCACCGGTGGTGCACAAGGGTATTTTGAGGAAGCGATACGTCTGGGCGTGGATGCCTTTATCACCGGCGAGGCTTCGGAACAGAATCATCACATGGCATATGAATCGGATGTGGTGTTTATTTCAGCGGGTCATCATGCTACCGAACGCTATGGAATTCAGGCGCTGGGTACCCGGTTAGCTGATGAAACTGGCATTGATGTGCAGTTTGTCGAGGTTTTTAACCCGGTTTAAGAGAAATTTTGCGTTTGCCATCAATTTGTTGGCATAAACGCTTTAAGTCCCTGCGGGTAATCGGGTAAAATTGCAAAGTTTAGGGTTCGGTTTCCACGATTGAGGATGACTGTAATGAGTGAACAACAAGTCGATACGGGGCGCCGTCGCTTTCTGACGGTCGCAACCAGCGCTGTTGGTGGAGTAGCCGCTGCCGGTGTGGCAGCGCCATTTTTGATGAGCTTTTTTCCATCCGAGCGAGCCAAGGCCGCCGGGGCCCCGGTTGAAGTAGAAATTCATAAGATGGAACCGGGACAGAAGATCAACGTCGAATGGCGTGGCAAGCCGGTATGGTTGCTGAACCGCACCGACGAACAGGTGAAAAACCTGGCCAAGCTCGCACCCGCGCTGGCTGATCCGGAATCCGATATGGACCAGCAACCGGCTTACTGCAAGAACGCAACCCGTTCCATCAAGCCGAATCTGCTGGTTGCTGTGGGGATCTGTACACACCTGGGCTGTTCTCCGACCTATCGCCCCGACCTTGCTCCGGCCGACCTCGGCCCCGAGTGGGTGGGCGGGTTCTACTGCCCCTGTCACGGCTCCAAGTTCGATCTGGCCGCCCGCGTCTACAAAGGCGTTCCGGCTCCGAAGAACCTGGAGATCCCCCCGCACAAGTATCTGTCCGATACCCGCCTCCTGATTGGCGAAGACAAATAAGCTGAGGGCGCAAAATGAGCAAAGGACGAAGCCTGCTTAACTGGATCGACGAGCGTTTCCCGCTGTCCTCCAGCCTTAAGTCGCACGTGACGGAGTATTACGCTCCGAAGAACTTTAACTTCTGGTATTTCTTCGGTTCGCTGGCTCTGCTGGTACTGGTGATGCAGATTGTCACCGGTATCTTTCTGACCATGAACTACAAACCGGATGCCTCGCTGTTGCCGGGCTCCAATGTTTCGGTGGCATTTGCTTCCGTCGAATACATCATGCGTGATGTCGGCGGTGGCTGGATCATCCGTTACATGCACTCTACCGGTGCATCGATGTTCTTCGTCGTTGTGTATCTGCACATGTTCCGTGGCCTGATCTACGGTTCCTACAAACAGCCGCGCGAGCTGGTGTGGATTTTCGGTATGCTGATTTTCCTGTGCCTGATGGCCGAAGCCTTCCTGGGCTATCTGCTGCCTTGGGGCCAGATGTCCTTCTGGGGCGCCCAGGTGATCGTGAACCTGTTCAGCTCGATCCCGGTGATCGGTCCTGACCTGTCCGTGTTCATCCGTGGTGACTTCGTGGTGTCCGATGCGACCCTGAACCGCTTCTTTGCCCTGCACGTGATTGCCGTACCGCTGGTCCTGCTGGGCCTGGTGGTAGCGCATCTGGTGGCGCTGCACGAAGTGGGCTCAAACAACCCGGATGGCGTCGAGATCAAGAAGAACAAAGATCCGGTAACGCATCTGCCCAAAGACGGCATTCCGTTCCACCCCTACTACACCGTCAAGGATGTACTGGGTGTGGCGGTGTTCCTGATCGTGTTCTCGCTGATCGTGTTCTTCCTGCCGGATATGGGGGGTTACTTCCTTGAAGCCAACAACTTCATCCCGGCCGACCCGTTGAAGACGCCGCCGCACATTGCTCCGGTTTGGTACTTCACCCCGTTCTACGCCATCCTCCGTGCCGTGCCGTCGTTTGCCGGTACCCAGGTCTGGGGTGTGTTGGCGATGGGGGCTGCCGTGGTGGTGATTGCCTTCCTGCCGTGGCTGGACAGATCGCCGATCAAGTCGGTTCGCTATCGTGGTCCGAAGTTCAAGTTCATGCTGGTCCTGTTCATCATTGCCTTCATCGGTTTGGGCATGCTGGGCGCTTTGCCGACCACCAACGTTCGTACCATTGTGTCGCAGATTCTTTCGGTGGTTTATTTCGCCTTCTTCCTGGGGATGCCGTTCTATACCAAGAACGACGTGGGCTCCGTACCGGTTCCTGACCGCGTTACCGAATCCACCACGAAGATGAAAATCAATTTCGCCATTATGGTGGCTCTGGTTGTTGCCGGTGCTTACCTGTTTGCGACGATTATTTGATCGAACAGGATGACTGTCATGAAAACACAAATTCGTCACCTGATCGCTGCATGTGCCATGGTATTGCCGCTGGCTTCCTTCGCCAACGAAGGTGGGCCGGCGCTCGATAAGGCTCCGATCAATATCCAGGATACCGAGTCGCTGCAGCGTGGTGCCCAGATTTTCACTAACTACTGCCTGTCGTGTCACTCAGCGGTGTCGATGCGTTACAACCGCTTGATGGACATTGGCCTGACCGAACAGCAGATCAAGGACAACCTTCTGCCGGATGGCGGGAAGATCGGTGATCAGATGAAGGTCAGCATGGCGGCCGGCGATGCGAAAGCCTGGTTGGGCGCTCCGCCGCCTGACCTGTCTGTCGTGGCGCGTTCGCGCGGTGCCGATTGGCTCTATACCTATCTGCGTGGCTTCTACCGCGACGACACCCGTCCGACCGGCTGGAACAACCTGGTATTCGACAAGGTCGGCATGCCGCACGTGTTCTGGCAATGGCAGGGTGATCAGGTACTGGAAACCGTGAAAGGCGCCCATGGCGAGGAAGAGCATGTCCTGAAGCTCGTCAAGGCCGGTACGCTGACCAAGCTGGAAAACGGCAAGGCCTCGACGGTCGAATACGATCGCCGTATGGCTGACCTGACCAACTACCTGGTGTTCATGGGTGAACCAGCTCAAGTCAAACGCAACCAGATTGGCTATGTAGTCCTGATGTTCTTGGGTCTGCTGCTCTTGCCTTTGGCGTATTTCCTGAAGAAAGAGTACTGGAAAGACATCCACTAACCAGTTGTGTTGGTTGAGTTCGAGAAAGACGGAAGAAATTCCGTCTTTTTTCTTTTGAATCATTGACTTACCGTCTTTTTCTGGTAATGGGCACCGTGACAGTGCTAGAATCGATACATTTGATCAACCCGTCAGTCAAGGATTCGCGTACTGCCATGATGACCCTTTACTCCGGAATTACCTGCCCTTTCAGCCATCGCTGCCGCATCGTCCTGTTTGAAAAGGGCATGGATTTCGAGATTATCGACGTAGATATTCACAACAAGCCTGAAGACCTCGCCGTAATGAACCCGTATAACGAGGTTCCGGTATTGGTCGAGCGCGACCTGATTCTGCATGAATCCAACATCATCAACGAGTATATCGACGAACGCTTCCCGCACCCGCAACTGATGCCGGCTGATCCGGTCATGCGTGCCCGGGCCCGTTTGTTCCTGTTCCGTTTCGAAAGCGAACTGTTCCATTTCGTCAAAGTACTGGAATCCAATCCGAGCGCCAAGGATGCTGCCAAGGCACGCGAAGCGATCCGGGATGGCCTGACCATGATCGCACCGGTGTTCTCCAAGCAGAAGTTCATGCTGGGTGACGAGTTCTCCATGATCGACGTGGCCATTGCGCCGCTGATGTGGCGTCTCGAGCACTACAACATTGATCTGGGCAAGAACTCGGCGCCGATCCTCAAATACGCAGAACGGATTTTCCAACGCCAGTCGTTCATTGACTCGTTGACTCCGTCTGAAAAGGCGATGCGCAAATAAGGAGACGCTCCATGTCGAGCTCTACCAAGCCGTACATGATCCGCGCCTTGCATGAATGGTGCATGGACAGCGGCTATACGCCTTATATCGTGGTATGGGTGTCTGACAACACCGAAGTACCGCGCGAGTATGTGCAGAAAAACGAGATTGTCCTCAATGTGAGCTATCAAGCCACCAAGGACTTGCAGATCACCAATGAGGCGATCAGTTTTTCCGCCCGGTTCGGAGGTGTTAGCCGATCGGTGTATGTGCCGGTGGGCAATGTGATGTCGATTTTCGCCAGAGAAACAGGAGAGGGTATGGGCTTCGATGTCGAGCCGGCTCCCGAGTCGCTGCGCGAAGTGACGCCACTGACCCCGGTTCAGGGCAGTTCAACGCCGGTCAGTACCGGTGACGAACCTGCTCCGGTACGTCCTTCCGGCAAACCGTCCTTGCGCATCGTGAAGTAAGCCTCGCCGTCGTCACCCGACACAATGGAAGCCCTACACCGGCTTCCATTTTTTTATGGAAAAAAAATGGGCGCCGAAGCGCCCCAAAGTCCCTTACCACATTCTTTTTCTGTGTTATTCCACACGTTCTCCGTGCAGAACCACATCAAGACCTTCGCGTTCTTCATCTTCCGCAACACGCAGGCCAATGATGATATCGACCAGCTTGAGCAAGACAAAGGTAACGATCGCGCAGTACACCACGGTGACGCCGACGCCCAGTGCCTGCGTCGCCAGGCTGCCTTCGGCACCACCGATGCTCTTGACCGCGAAAACACCCGTCAGCAAGGCGCCAAGGATCCCGCCGATGCCATGCACGCCAAAGGCGTCGAGCGAATCGTCGTAGCCCAGCAGGTGTTTCAGGCCGGTCGCACCCCAGAAGCACACCACGCCAGCCAGCAGGCCGATGACCAGGGCACCTTTGATATCCACAAAACCGGCGGCCGGTGTGATGGCGACCAGCCCGGCGACCGCGCCAGACGCAATACCGAGCACCGAAGGTTTTTTCTTGGTGATCCATTCGGCGGCCATCCAGGCCAGAGCCGCCAGAGCGGTCGCGACCTGAGTGGTCACCATGGCCATACCGGCACGTCCATCGGCGGCGGCCGCAGAACCGGCATTGAAGCCGAACCAGCCGAACCAGAGCATCGAGGCGCCGACCAGAGTGAGGATCAAATTGTGCGGCGGCATGGCTTCACGGCCAAACCCGATCCGTTTGCCCATCACCAGTGCACAGACCAGACCGGCAACCCCGGCGTTGATGTGCACTACGGTGCCACCGGCGAAGTCCAGCACGCCCTTGTCGCTCATCCAGCCGCCAGGACCCCATACCCAATGAGCGACCGGTACGTAAACCAGCATCGACCACAGCGCCATGAAGACCAGCATCGCGGAAAACTTCATCCGCTCGGCGAAGGCACCGGTAATCAGCGCCGGAGTGATGATCGCAAAGGTCATTTGGAACATCATGAACACCGACTCGGGAATGGTGCCGGCCAGCGGGTGTACGGTAAGTTTGCCGGTCTCCTTGATATAGTCCATGCCATCCAGCATGAAGCGGTCAAGCGAACCCAGCCACGGCGAGCCGACAGTGAATGACAGGCTATAGCCCGCAACGACCCACAGCAGGGTCACCAGTGCCGTGATGGCGAAACTTTGCATCAGAGTGGCAAGAATATTTTTCTTGCGCACCATGCCACCATAGAACAGGGCCAGACCGGGAATGGTCATGAACAGGACCAGTGCCGTGGAAACCAGCATCCAGGCGGTATCGCCGGAATTGATCACTTTGGCTTCGGCCAGCGCCGGTCCTGCCGGGCCATCGGCGAGGGCCGGGAGTGCAGCGGCACAACCGGCAAGCAGTGCAAACGACTTGTTGATCAGCTTCATCTCTAGTGTCCTTTGTTGTTTTAGTCGCTCAGACAGCGTCGGCACCGGTCTCGCCGGTTCTTATGCGCACGACTTGCTGGAGATCGAAGACGAAAATCTTGCCATCGCCGATCTTGCCGGTGCGGGCCGAGTTTTCAATCGCTTCGACAACCTGATCGAGCAGGGCATCGTCGATGGCGATTTCCAGTTTTACCTTGGGCAGAAAGTCGACCACATACTCGGCGCCCCGATACAGTTCGGTATGGCCTTTCTGACGTCCGAAACCTTTCACCTCGGTGACGGTGATGCCTTGCACTCCGATGGCCGACAAGGCTTCACGCACCTCGTCAAGCTTGAACGGCTTGATAATTGCGGATACCAGCTTCATGACTGCTCCTTCCGGATCGCCCGGTCTGAAAAGTTGTGTGCCTGCTGTCTGTTGCTCTGCACAAACCGTGCCAACGTGAAAAATGTCGTTTACATTGCCATCTCAGCGGTGTTGTATGACGATTTATGGAGCGCACGTTCAGAAGTTGCCCCTTTTTGACGCGTTGGCAGAATGCCGTGCACAGAAATGGTGCTGCAGCGGGCGCTGCAGCCTGTGGCGGATTTTGCTACACTCAAGCCGACTGACCTTACCCTCTGATAGGAGTGAACAATGCTGAGCCAAAAGCTGTTTGATGAAATTTCGGCAAAAATCAGCGAAACCATCGCCGCGAGTCCTGCCAAGGATATCGAAAAGAACATGCGCGCCATGATGGCGGCCACGTTCGCGAAAATGGATCTGGTCACCCGCGAAGAATTCGACGTGCAACAGGAAGTGCTGGCGCGTACCCGCGAGAAACTGGCGGGATTGGAAGAGCGCCTGGCTCGTGCCGAGTCGGCGTTGTTCCCCGACATGGCCGCCGAGCGCGCCGAAACCGAAACGACCCAGGGACACTCCTGAGTCCTCGGCCATGCCGGATTGCCGTGGGCCCTTGACCGGGCCTGGCTTGGCTATCGGCTTCTTTTCGAGCAAAGGCCGTATTTAGCGGGTAAAATTGCATGCTGCTTGCCATGGCGCGTCGATGTCGCCGGCAGGCAAGCGCATAGATGACTACGACGCTGGAAACTTTTTCACGGCGGCGACAACAGACAGCAACACAGTGGATATTTATTGATGGCTAATCGCGATTTGAAAAACGGTTCCCGAGCAACCGCTTCCCGCCGCCCGGCTCGCAAGGGCAGCAATGGAGGAGGGTTGTGGACCGGTCTGCTGCTTGGACTCATCATCGGGGTTGCCTCCATCGGCGGTGTCGTCTGGTATCTGAACAAGGGCAACTCTGCTTCTGCAGGCAAAACCACGCAGCAGGCCTCGGCTGCCGTGACGGAAACCGCTGCCGAACTGCTGGCTCCGGGAACCCATCTGACCAGCAAGGATGCATCGACTGCCGGTGGTGATGCTACACAGCCAGCCGCCCCGGCCACCAACCCGACGGCGGTTCCCGCTCCGGCAAAACATGCGGCTTCCGCCCCTCAAGGCAAAACAGCCGACAAGGATGGCCAGCGCTTCGATTTTTACAAGATATTGCCGGGCAACGGAGACTCCGTACCGAATCATGACGTACCAGCCAAGTCGGCTCAGGAACAAAATGCCGCTCCGGCTGCCAAAGGAGTCTGGCTACAGTTGGGGGCCTTCCAGAATCAAGATGATGCCGATAATTTGAAGGCAAAACTTGCCATGGTGGGCGTCGAAGCAAAAATCCAGTCGGTCAACCTGGCTGGCAAGGGAATGGTGCATCGTGTTCGCATCGGCCCCTTTGCCCGGCCGGAAGAAATGGATCGCATGCGCGCCCAGTTGAAGGCGGATGGCATTGCTGCAACTGTTGTCAAAATGGATAACTGAACCGGAGAGAGTTCCCAATGAAAAAATGGTTTCTGCTGGCCCTGCTGATGTTTGCCGGTGCCGCCAATGCCCAGATCGAACTGGGTCGTGATTATGATCACCTGCCGGTCGCTCAACCGGTCAGCAATGCCAAGAAAGTCGAGGTACTGGAGTTCTTTCAGTACGGATGTATTCACTGCATGCACCTCGAACCGGCTTTGGGCAACTGGCTCAAGAAGAAACCGGCCTATGTCGATTTCAAACGGGTTCATGTTGTTTGGCAAAAACCGATGGAAGGCATGGCGCGAGTTTATGCGACCGAGCTGGCGACCGGGACCGAAGCGCGACTTCATGCGGATGTTTTTGATGCGGTGATGAACAAGCGTATCAATCTGGGTGAGGAAGCCACGTTGGCCAACTGGCTGAAAACCCGTCCCGGCATCAATGTTGCCCAGTTCATGCAGACCTACAAGTCGTTTGGCGTGAATGCCGAGGTGGCGCGCTGGTCGCAAGCTACCCGTGATTACGCCGTAGACGGGACTCCGATGATCGTGGTGGGGGGGAAATACGCCCTCAAAACCGTTGATGCGGACAAATTGCTGGCAAACCTCAACGAACTGATTGCCCTGGTGAAGAAGGAACGTAATATTCGCTGAGGGAGGGGGTGCGGCGCAGGTGACACACCTAAAACGGGCTTCTGCATTTTTTATCGATAAAATGTCAGAAAAGCTTGACGAGTTAACAGGCTTGTAATAATATTCATCTCCTCAGACGCGGGGTGGAGCAGTCTGGTAGCTCGTCGGGCTCATAACCCGAAGGTCGTAGGTTCAAATCCTGCCCCCGCAACCAAGAATTAAAAAAACCCTGAAAGGCAACTTTCAGGGTTTTTTGCATTTCAGCGTCAATCCGCCGCCTGCCGTGGTCACCTCCCTGAAAATGGTTGTCTTCTGAAGTAGAATTTTCTCTGACAGGAATGAAGGGAATTTTGTGTGAAGACATCCCGCTTGGAAGTTCTGGCTCATGGCAGTCGTGTCTACGAGCACCGGCGCCCTTCCCGGGCATTGTCGATGCGGATGTCGGCGAAAGCCCAAGAATTAGCCGCCTGACTTGTGCAGAAAGATCTGGGTCATTACGTGCCCTTGGGTGTGCTCAGCAGCACATCTACAGAATGCGTTTCTGTGCCTTGAACATGAAAGTTGGCGTGGTAGATCGGGTATTGGCATCAGGATTGTCCATGCCGTGAAATGTGAAGATCTTCAATTTCATCAATCAGTTGCCAGCTATTTGTATCTATACCAAAGCGAATGCGGTTTTCTGCCTTCCCTGATTGCGCCCAATCGCGCATGGTTTCCAGATTGGCCAATGCCCATTTGACGGCGTCAACCCAGTCCTCGACATTCCTGGGAGAAACCAGCAGGCCGGTGAGCTGATGTTGAATCGTTTCCGGGATGCCGCCAACTTTCGCCGCGATGGTCGGAATTCCCTGGTCAATCGACTCGATCGGGAACATGCCTAAAGGTTCCACCAGAGATGGAAGAATCGCCAGTTGTGCCTGAAGCAGCAGTGGCGATAGCGGGTTTATCATGCCGGCCAGAAAAACGTTTTCTTCCAGTCCCATGCGCTCGACAAGTGCCGCCAGTTCATCGCGAAGATGTCCTTCACCGGCAATGACGTAACGCAGGTCCGGTTGCGATTGCAGGATGGCGGGCATGGCCTCAATGATGCTGCGGTGGCCTTTTTCGGCGCGCAGCATGGCTCCGTGCAGCATGAGCGGCCCGGGGTGGCGCGTCAGCCACTCCTTGACGTGAGTCGGAACGCTGCCTTGCTCGGCGCTGACTTCAAACTGGTGAAAATCTATGCCGGGATAGAGAACACCAACCTTGTCGGGCGAAATCTTCGGATTGGCCAGAATCTGTGAGCGCAGATAGGCGCTGCAGGCTAGGGTGCGATCAAACAGGTATTGATAGGGAAAGGCTTGCGGTGGCTTGTGTTGATAGGTGCGCATGCGGATGATGGCCGGGCGTAGGTGTCGGCAGCTCTTTGCCGCCAGTGCACCTACGATGGCGTCGTGCCCGCTATGCAGGATGACGGCACGTGCCTGCAAGTCGCGAATGTGCTGCCTGACGCCAAGAATGCTGGGCAGATGCAGTGCATTGCGAAAAGCAATTGGGGCAGTGTCTAGGCCCTTTTGCCTGGCAAAATCAGCAATGCGCGAACTTGGCTTGCACAACAGGCGGACAGTGAACCCCCGGTTTTGCAACTCCTGCATTTGCTGCAGCAATTGCAGTTCCTGCCCGCCGATATTGGGCGAGCTTTCCAAAAAAAGTACGGCCTTGCCGGTATGCGGCGAGAGGATATCCTGCCAACCCAGCCCACGCCGGTCATCATGGGCCTGCTCGAAGAAACGGTGGGCCCCTTGGACTTCGGCGCCATCGGCACACGACCCGGGAATACTGGCGGTAGGACTGGCGCCAAAGCGTTCGGCCAGTGAGACAAGGCGTCGGGTAAGACGGCTGTCTCCCAAGTTTGCTGCCCCCAATTCGTCTGCTGCCCATGTGGTCATGATTCTGCCACTCACGTGTCCAAAAGGCAGATTCTGCGGGTATTTGCTGTCTGGCAACAGTGCCGCTATAGCATAGTCTATTCGTGTGCCGTTATTGCATTTTTAATGCATACGGTGTTGTGATGAATGAGATGCTTTTTGCCTCCCGCACCCTTCAGGGATTTGTAGCCGTTCAGCATCGTTCGGCCGTATCTCCGGTATTTTGCCTTCACTCCGGATAATCGCTTTTCGGGGCGCACGCAGAGCAATGCTATCCAGTCTCAATCCCGTTCTATCTGCCGTAGACTCTCGGTGGCTATGTAGATTGAATATGTTCGCTTACTGGCATGGGCTGTGTTTTGCTTCGACGCAGGGGCTTGTGTCTTGAGTTGGCGGAGCGACGCCGCCATTCCCTCCTTATTGTGTAACACGTCAGATCACGCCGCCGTGGTTTCGATAGCGTACTGTCCGACGGCCATGATCATCCGGTCGACGGTGCTATTCAACAGGCGCGTGGCGTCATCCGTTTGCATGACCACGGCAACGTTCTGCTCGGTCATTTGGGCAACACGATTAATGTTTTCCGAGAGATCCGTCATCGCATTGCGCTGCTCGCTGGCCGCATGGGAAATATGCGAAATCATGGCTGCATTGCCGGTCATTTCATCCGTAATGGCATCCAGTGCCTCCTTGGCCGAGCGAACCAGCATCACGCTGTCTTCTACCTGACGTGCTCCGGTGCGCATGCCTTGAACCGCTTGTTCGGTGTCGCTGTGGATACTGGAGAGCTTGACGGCAATCTCTTCCGTGGCGAGGGCGGTTCTTTCCGCCAGCTTTTTGACCTCGTCTGCGACCACGGCAAAGCCACGGCCGGTTTCGCCGGCACGCGCCGCTTCAATGGCCGCATTCAAGGCCAGTAGGTTGGTCTGATCGGCAATCTCCTTGATCACAATGGTGATCCGGCTGATTTCCGCGGTGCGTTTACCTAGTTCTTCGACCTGTGCTGCCGAGGTGATCACGGTTTCTGCCAGAGATTGCACGGTGATACTGGCGCTGGCCGATCGATTTGCTCCAAGACGTGCGGTCTCGCCGGAGCGCTCGGAAGACTGGTGGGTTTGACCTGCATGGCTGGCCACTTCGCCGATGGCGACGGTGACTTCCTCAACAGCGGCCGCGGCGGCGGCTGTGGCACGGCTTTGAACATCGGCTGCCGTGTTGACTTGATTGACATTGTCCGCCAATTGCCGGGTGCACTGACGTACCTGGTGTGCACTGTCTTCAATGCCCTGTATGGTGGCCTGCAGTGCACAGATCAGGGCATCGATCTGGTGGGACAGCACGCCAAGCGTGTCATTGCGATGGATAGCGACCCGGCAGGTCAGATCGCCACTGCGCAATAGTTGGCTGATCGAGCCGATCATTTTCTGTTGGTCACGATCGCGGTGTGGAAGCGTCAGGGTCAGGTACGCTATGCCAAGCACCAGTGCCAGCGCTGCCAGCAGTTGAGTGGTCAGTGCGGGCAAGCCCAGCCATGGCGTGGCGATGACCGCGATAGCCAGCAACAGGCTGCTGATGACCTGCAGGCGGATTTGGGCGGGTTCGGAGAGTAGCCTGGCCAGAATGCCGATGCGTGCGGGAACCGCGCGTCCATGGCGGATACACAGCGTTCGATCCCCTTTCCTGATCCTTTCGTAGGCGGCTTCGGCTGCTGAGATTTCACTTCGGGAAGGGCGCGAGCGGACGGATTGAAAGCCGATGACCTTTCCGTTCTCCCTGACCGGTGAAGCACAGGCGACCACCCAATAGAATCCACCGTCCTTACGCCTGTTTTTGACGACACCACGCCAGGGAAGTCCATGCTTCAAGTCCCGCCACATATCTTCGAAGGCGGCTTTGGGCATGTCGGGATGACGAACCAGATTGTGGGGCTGTCCAATCATGTCTTCGCGAGCATAACCGCTGATGGCGGCAAAAGCTTCATTCGCTTCGACTATCGTGCCCTTCATATCGGTTCGGGAGTAAATGAACACTCCTTCGGGGAGCAGCGTTTCTTCCGGCTTGGTGAATTCCGTGTTTCTCATGTCGCTCATTGCTCTTAGGGTTGTTATGACAGTTCCTGCTTGTTGTGAGCATCATAAGCTGCATGTCTGCAATGACATCTGGTCTGGATCAGACAATTCCCCATAATGGGCAGCTGTGCCGGGCGAAGCAGTAAAAAGCCCTCCGTGAAAGGAGGGCTTAGGGAGGCGATTCAGACGGTAGCAGGTTTTTTCAGCAGTCTAAGCATGACGGCGGTCAGCACCGAGCCGACGATCAATGCCAGCAAATACGCCCACAGATGTTCCACCGCATTGGGAATCGGCAAGACGAAAATGCCGCCATGCGGGACTTTCAGTTCAACTCCGAAGCCCATCGACAACGCTCCGGCAGCCGCCGAGCCGATCATCAATGATGGAATGACCCGGAAAGGATCACGTGCGGCATAGGGAATGGCGCCTTCAGAAATAAAGGCCAGACCCAGAATGCCGGTCGCCTTGCCGGCTTCACGTTCATCCTTGGTAAACCGGTCGGCAAACAGCCAGGTCGCCAGAGCAATGCCCAGCGGCGGGGTCATGCCTGCCGCCATGGCGGCGGCCATCGGTGTGTAAACCTGACTGGCAATCAGACCGGTACTGAAGGCATAGGCCGCCTTGTTGACCGGTCCTCCCATGTCGAAGGCCATCATCGCCCCGATCAGGATGCCGAGAAACACGGCACTGCTGCCTTGCATGCCGTGCAGCCATGAGGTCAACGCGGCCAGGGCAATCGCCACCGGTTCACCGACGACATAGATCATCAGCAGACCGGTTACCAGAGTCCCGAGTACCGGCAGCAGCAGAATGGGCTTCAGGCCTTCCAGTTGCTGCGGGAGCGGAATGGTCTTGTTGAGCCAGCGGGTGGCATAGCCGGCAATGAAGCCCGCCACGATCCCCCCCAGAAAACCTGAGCCGATGCTGGCCGCCAGCATGCCGCCAACCATGCCCGGCGCAAGGCCTGGCCGGTCAGCAATGGAAAAGGCG
Organism: Pseudogulbenkiania sp.; assembly: GCA_018260425.1. Classification (GTDB taxonomy): domain Bacteria; phylum Pseudomonadota; class Gammaproteobacteria; order Burkholderiales; family Chromobacteriaceae; genus Paludibacterium. The sequence continues at coordinate 35,288 of JAGLBD010000024.1, forward strand.
ATATAGCCGGCGAGGATCGGAACCATCAGGGCAAAGGCCGACTTGGCGCCGATCTGGAACAGGGCAAATGCGAGCGTGCCTTTGTGGGCATCGTCAAAGGCGTAAATACCGCCAAGGGCAAACGCCAGGGCAATCATGATCCCGCCCGCTACAACGAAGGGCAACATGAACGAAACACCGGTCATCAGGTGCTTGTAGGGGCCGATACGGGTGTCCTCCTGAGGTGTGTCGGCCTTGTCGGCACGCGGCGCGGCATCAATCTGCGCTTTGGCGATGGCTTCCCGGATCAGTGCCTGACCATCATGAATCGCCGCTTTCGTGCCGCTGCGGTACACCCGTTTACCGGCAAAGCGGCGACTGTCAACTTGCGTGTCCGCTGCGATGATGACCAGGTCGGCCGCGGCGATTTCGTTGGCCGTCAAGGTGTCCTGAGCACCCACCGATCCCTGAGTCTCTACGCGAAGCGTGTGTCCCAGAGCCGCTGCGGCTTGGGTCAGCCCTTCCGCTGCCATGAACGTGTGTGCGATGCCGGTGGGGCACGAGGTGATGGCAACCAGAGACAGCCCGGCACTCTCGCGGGGGGCGCTGGACGGGGTGAGCTGCCGGGCGGCATCACTTAATACTTCATCCAGCGTCACACTGCGCCACCCGCCGTTGGCGGGGGCTGGCGGGGTGTTGCCAACCCAAAGCATGATCTCGGCCGTACCGGCATCCACGGCGGCTTCCGGCGTCAGGATGTCGATCGCCATGCCGTGTTGTCGAGCCGCGGCCTTGAGTGCTTCGGCCGCCAGCAGCGACTGTGTCGGCCGGTCTTGGGCCGCGATGACCACGATTGATTTAACCATTATGATTCTCCTCCGTGTTTACATGCCGCCTCTCAGGGCGCACTGATGACGACTTGCCGCGATAGGGCTAGCAGCGTTTCCTGCGCGGGTAAATGGGGGCCGACATTGGCCAATTTGCCGACGGCCACCGCCACGGCATGACGGGCGGTGTGTTCCATATCCAGACCGCGATGTCGTGCCGCCAGCAAACCCGAGACCAGCGCATCGCCAGCCCCGACCGTGCTGATGACCGATGGCGCCGGCAAGCTGGCGAGCAAGGCGTTTTCCTGATGGACGAACAAGGCGCCTTCTGCACCGAGCGATACGACCACCCAATCGATGCCGGCGCGATTGAGATCCTGAGCGGCTGTCAGCAACGCATCCCGGCCGGGTAGGGCGCGTCCAGCCCATTCCTCGAGCTCGTGACGGTTGGGTTTGATGATGTGCGGCAAGGCCTGGCGTGAGGCGTTCAGTGCATGGGAGAGCGCTGCGCCACTCGTGTCCAGTAGGATCTCGCACTCCTTGCTGCGTAGTTCGGCGACCAGCGAAGACCAGTAGCGAGGAGGCAGGCCGGCCGGAAGGCTGCCGCACAGGGCGACCTGGCTACCTCTAACGGCGAGCTCGCTAACGCGTTCGAAAAGGGTATCGATCACCGATTCGTCGACCGTGAACCCCGGCAGATTGATGTCGGTGGTCTCCCGAGTCGACTCGTCGACCAGTTTCAGATTGGTACGGGTATTGCCCGGCAAGCGCACAAAACGATCGATGATGCCCTTCGATTCGAACAGTTCCCTGAAAATCGGTTCGTTATGCGCACCGAGCAAGCCACTGGCCACGACTTCGATACCTTGATCGGCCAGACAGGCGGCAACGTTGATACCTTTCCCGCCGGCATCCTGACGGGTCTGGCTGGCCAGATTGACATGCCCGGTGTGCAGGGTTGGCAGCAGGACCGTCTGATCGATGGCCGGGTTCAGGGTGATGGTCAGAATGGGCTGACTCATGACGCGTCCTCCAGCAAGGCGCGTACGGCAGCGGCATCGTGGGCCTGCAATGCCTGTTGTGCCAGTGTGGCCAGAGCTGCGGCGGAGTGGCGGCGAATGCGCGCTTTCACCGCAGGAATATCGACCGGGCTCATGGACAATTCGTCGACGCCTAGCCCGGTCAGCAAGGCCGCACCTGCCGGGTCGCCGGCAAGGCCACCGCAGACACCGACCCAGCGGTTGAAACGGCGTGCGCCGGCAACGGTTTGCGCTATCATGCGCAGCACCGCGGGGTGGAGGCTGTCGGCCTCGCCGGCCAGTTCTGGATGTTGCCGGTCGATCGCCAGAACATATTGCGTCAGATCATTGGTGCCGATCGAGAAAAAGTCCACGTACTCGGCCAATTGATCGGCCAGTGCCGCAGCGGCCGGCACCTCGATCATGATGCCCAGCTTGATGGCGGGTGCCGAGACGGCGAGACGAATGCGTTCGCACTCGGCTTTGAGGGCAATGACTTCGGCCAGAGAGGTGACCATCGGGAACATGATCGACAAGGGACGGCCGCTGGTGGCGGCGCGGTACAAGGCGCGCAGCTGCGGCTCGAGCAAGTCGGGGCGGCGCATCAGCAGGCGGATGCCGCGCACGCCGAGGAAGGGGTTTTCTTCCCGGGGTAGACCAAGATGCGGAACCTGCTTGTCGCCGCCGATATCCAGCAGGCGCACGATCAACTCGCGTCCTTCCAGCGCATCCTGCATGGCAAGATAGGTGGCGAGTTGTTCTTCTTCGTCTGGAATATGATCGCTTTCCAGAAACAGAAACTCGGTGCGCATCAGTCCGATGCCTTCGGCACCGAGATCCAGTGCATCCGCCACCTGAGCCGGACGGTTAAGGTTGGCGGCGATCTCGATGCGATGACCATCCCGTGTGACGGCCGGAGCCTGACGCTGTTCGGCATCGAGCTGGCGAGCCTGTTGTTGCGTGGTTTGCCAGTCGCGTGCCGAAGCCAGATCAGCTTTGTCCGGCGAGAGAATCAACCTGCCGCCATCGGCATCCAGAATGGCGAGGCTGCCTTCTTCCAGCGCCAGCACGGCATCGCCGGTTGCCACCAGTGCGGGCAAGCCCAGCGTGCGGGCAAGAATGGCCGTGTGGGAGGTCGGGCCACCATGTGCGGTCACCAGTCCGGCGATGCGGCTCAGATCCAGTTCGGCGGTATCCGAGGGGGCCAGGTCTTCGGCGACCAGAATCGATTTCCCCTCCGGCAGTTCTGCTGTCAGCGCGGCCTGTGTGCCGGGCTGAAGGTGAACCAGAACCCGTGCACCCACATCGCGCAGATCCGCCGCCCGGGCGGCAAGTAGCGGCGAGTTGGCACTGGCCAGCCGCTCGGCCAGCGTATTGACCGCCAGTTGCCAGGCAAATGCCGGGCCGCGTCCTTCCACCATCAGTCGGCAGCATAGGCCGATCAGATCGGTATCCCGGAGTAGTTCGGCTTGTGCCTTGAAAATCCCGGCTTCGGCCGAACCGAGTCTGGCCAGCGTTGCATTGCCAAGCTCGTCCAGCTCGCGGGCGGTTTCTGCCAGTGCGTTTTCCAGCAAGGCGCCTCCTTGCGGCAGCGGCAGCGGGATGTCGGGTACTTCCAGTGTCGTGCGGCGGCGAATATGTAACGGGGCAATGACGAAGCCCGGGCTGGCACTTTTGCCACGCAAGATCGCAGGATGACCTGCGGCTTGCCATAGGTGTTTTGGCGACGCAGGGGTGACGGTGGCTGCGCGTGCGGCATTGCTGCATTCCTCGCGGGTCAACAGCTGCATCACCCCCTTGAGGCGTGCGAGGGCATCGCTGGCGCCGGGGCCAGCCGCTTCGACACGGATCTCATTACCGTTTTCAATGCCGAGCTGCAGCAAGGCCAGCAGATTCTTGGCGTCGGCTACCTGCTCGTTATGGCAGATACGGACGTCACCGGGATGGGCTCGTGCGGTTTCGACCCAGGTGCTGGCGGGTCTGGCATGCAGGCCGTTAGGGTAGTCCACCGTCCAGACAAAGGACTCGGCTGCGTCGCCCAGTCGCGATGCATTCGGCGTGGCTTGCGCTTCGCCATTCAAGGCATTGGCCATGTCCTCCGGGTCGAGCGTGGTAGCCAGCCGATCCAGTGTGGCGGAGTCGCCCAGCAGTCGGGTCAGACGTCTGAGCAGGGCAAGATGTTCATCAGACTGGGCGGCAATGGCCACCACCAGCCGGGCGGTTTGGTTTACCCCCCATTCGACACCGTGAGGCAATTGCACGACGGCAATGCCGGTCCGGTGGATCAGGTGGCGGTCCTCGGGAATACCGTGAGGGATGGCGACGCCATTGCCCAGAAAAGTATTGGCAACGGCTTCCCGCTTGAAGAAGCTGTCTAGATAGGCTGGATCAATGAAACCTTGTTCAACCAATAGGGAGGCGGCGAGCCGGATAGCATCCTCCCGGTTGGTGCTGCTGGCGCCAAGTTTGATCAGATCGGTTGTGAGCTGTACGGCCGTCATGATGTTACGTCTCCCGCAGGTCTGTTCTTTGTTTGGATTGAAAACGATTACATTGGCTATGTCAATGGTAAATGCTTGATAAAATGCCGGAACTGATGGAGCATTAAGCGACAAACCATGTAATGGATTACAGTATGAGTGCCAGTATCAAGGATGTGGCACGTGAGGCCGGCGTATCGGTAGCGACCGTGTCTCGTGTGCTGGGCAATGGTCCGGTCAGTGATGCCCTGCGGTTGCGGGTCAACAAAGCCATCGAAGTCACCGGTTATCGTCCGAATCTTTCGGCGCGCCGGTTGCGCTCTCAGCATAGCCAAACGATCGGATTGATCGTGTCCGATATCCGCAACACATTTTTTACTTCGGTAAGCCGTGCCGTTGAAGATGCCGCCTATCAAGCCGGATTACGGGTCATTTTGTGCAATACCGATGAAAACCCGGATCGCGAAGCCATGTATCTGCGCTTGATGCAGGAAGAGCGAGTGACTGGCGTGATCTTCGCGCCGACACGGGAAACGGCATTGCGCCGTGATCTCGATACGCTGGGGTTTCCGGTGGTATTGATCGACCGTGCCGGACCTCAGTCCACTGTCGATGCGGTCGTGCTGGACAATGCCGAAGCCGCCGCGCAATTGGTCGATCATCTGGTGCAGCAGGGCTATCGCCGGATTGGCGGTTTGTTTGGCAACACCAGTACCACCGGTCGCGAACGCCATGAGGGCTTTGTGGCGGCGATGCAGCGTCACGGCCTGAAAGGCGAGGCCAGGTTTATTGCCCCTACGGCGCAGGCGGCCACCGAAGCGACCGAGGCCTGGCTTGCCGACCCGGACAAGCCGGATGCGCTGGTCGCCAGTAACGGCCAACTGTTGCTGGGGGCTTTGCGGGCCGTGCGGGAGTCCGGTCTGGCGCTACCCGATGATCTGGCGCTGTGCGGATTCGATAATGAAAGCTGGACGGAGGTCGCCTTTCCGGCGTTGACGGTGATAGAACAGCCGGTGTTGGAAATCGGTCGTTCGGCAATGGCGTTGTTGATGGATCGTCTGGCGGATGCCTCGCGTACACCACGCAAGGTGGTTTACCCGGGTTTGCTGCGGGAAAGAGGGTCGACGGCTAAAAAATAATACCGCCTTCCGGGGTGGAAGGCGGTGCGGGGTGCATCAGATGCGGCGGGCGAGTTCTTCGGCTTTACCGACGTAGCTGGCCGGGGTCAGTTCCAGCAGTCGGGCCTTTTCGGCCTCCGGCATGTCCAGACCCTTGATAAAGGCCGTCAGCGTTTCACGGGTAATGCCATCCTTGCCGCGGGTCAGCTCTTTGAGCTGTTCGTAAGGGTTGGCGATCCCGTAGCGGCGCATCACGGTCTGGATCGGCTCGGCCAGCAACTCCCAGGTGGCGTCGAGGTCGCTTGCCAGTGCGGCCGGGTTGGCTTCCAGTTTGTTCAGTCCACGCAGGCAGGCGGTGAGGCCCAGTACCGTGTAGCCGAAGCCGGTGCCCATATTGCGCAATACGGTCGAGTCGGTCAGGTCACGCTGCCAACGCGAAATCGGCAGTTTTTCAGCAAGGTGGCCCAGAATCGCATTGGCCAAACCGAAGTTGCCTTCGGCATTTTCAAAGTCGATCGGATTGACCTTGTGCGGCATGGTCGAGCTACCGACTTCATCCTTCTTGACCTTCTGCTTGAAGTAGCCCAGCGAGATATAACCCCAGATATCGCGGTTCAGGTCGATCAGGATGGTATTGACGCGACCCATGGTCTGATACAGCTCGGCCATGTAGTCATGCGGTTCAATCTGGATGGTGTACGGGTTGAAGGTCAGGCCGAGCTTCGCGACAAAGCGGCCACAGAGGCTTTCCCAGTCAACGTCCGGATAGGCCACCAGGTGGGCATTGTAGTTGCCGACCGCGCCGTTGATCTTGCCAAGGATTTCCTGACGAACCAATTGTTCGCGCTGGCGCTTGAGGCGGTACACCACGTTGGCCATTTCCTTGCCCATCGTCGAGGGCGTGGCCGGCTGGCCATGGGTACGGCTCATCATCGGTGCCGCGGCGAGGTCGTGCGACAACGCTACCAGTCTGCCGATCACATCGTCCAATTGCGGCAGCAGCACGGTATTGCGTGCTGTTTTGAGCATCAGGGCATGCGACAGGTTGTTGATGTCTTCCGAGGTGCAGGCAAAGTGAATGAACTCGCTGGCCGCCATGATTTCCGGATTGTCGGAAAGACGTTCCTTGAGCCAGTATTCGATCGCCTTGACGTCATGATTGGTGCGCGCTTCGATGGCTTTGACTTCGGCAGCGTGTTCGACGCAGAAGCCGGCAACCACGTCATCGATTTCGCGCAAGGTGGCGTCGGAGAACGGCTTGACCTCTTCGATGCCGGGCTCGGCGGCCAGCATCTTGAGCCACTCCAGCTCGACCTGAATACGGAACTTCATCAGGCCGAATTCGGAGAACAGATTGCGCAAGCCTTCGACCTGGCCTGCATAGCGGCCATCCAGAGGACTCAGGGCGGTCAGCGTAGTCAGATTCATCGTGGTGCTTTCAAACGGTGGTTACACTAGAAATACCTGCGCGGAACCGGAGTCTGCCCGGTCCCGGTCATCCTTACATGCCCGGCATCATGCCCTTCATGCCGCGCATCATCTTCATCAGTCCGCCTTTGGAGAACTGCTTCATCATCTTCTGCATCTGCTCGAACTGGTTGAGCAGTTTGTTGACTTCCTGAACCGTAACACCCGAGCCCGTCGCAATACGACGCTTGCGGCTGGCTTTGATCAGTTCCGGCTTGCGGCGCTCTTCCGGAGTCATCGAATTAATGATGCCTTCAAGGCGTGCCATGGCTTTTTCGGCTTCGGCGCCCTGAATGCCCTTGGCCATCTGACCAATCTGGCCGGGCATCTTTTCCAGAAGATTGCTCATGCCGCCCATCTTCTTCATCTGCTGCATCTGGGACTTGAAGTCCTCGAGATCGAAGCCTTTGCCCGACTTGAGCTTTTTGGCCATCTTGGCCGCTTCGTCCTCGTCGATGCCTTTCTGCACTTCCTCGATCAGCGACAGTACGTCGCCCATGCCGAGAATACGGCTGGCCAGACGATCCGGATGGAAGGGTTCGAGGCCGGTCAGCTTTTCACCGACACCAAGGAATTTGATCGGCTTGCCGGTGACATGGCGGACCGACAGCGCAGCGCCTCCGCGCGAGTCACCGTCCATCTTGGTCAGAATCACGCCGGTCAGCGGCAGTGCATCATTAAATGCACGTGCGGTGTTGACGGCATCCTGACCTTGCATCGCATCGACCACGAACAAGGTTTCAATCGGGTTGAGTGCCGCATGCAGGGCCTGGATTTCCTGCATCATCGCTTCATCGATCGCCAGTCGACCGGCGGTGTCTACCATCAGAACGTCGAAATAGTGGCGACGTGCATGGTCCAGCGCCGCCATGGCGATATCAACCGGTTTTTGCGATCCTTCCGACGGGAAAAACTCGACGCCAACCTGCTCGGCCAGCAGCTTGAGCTGCTCGATGGCCGCCGGGCGGTAAACGTCGGCAGAAACAACCAGAATCTTTTTCTTCTGGGTTTCCTTCAGCCATTTGGACAGTTTGCCGACCGTGGTGGTTTTACCGGCACCTTGCAAACCGGCCATCAGTACAATGGCGGGGGGGACGGCGGCCAGATTCAGGGCGTCATTCTTTTCGCCCATGACCCGGGTCAGTTCTTCATTGACAACACCGACCAGGGCTTGCCCCGGGGTGAGACTGCCCATGACTTCCTGGCCAAGCGCACGTTCCTTGACCTGGGTAATAAGGCTTTTGACCACGGGCAGCGCCACGTCGGCCTCCAGCAACGCCATGCGAACTTCGCGCATGGCGTCCTGAATATTGGTTTCTGTCAGTCGAGCCTGTCCGCGCAGCGTCTTGAGGACGCCGGAGAGGCGGCTGGTGAGGTTATCAAGCATCAGTCGTCCTTACTGTCTGCCAACGCGATGCGGGTTGGTGTAGACTTTCAAACTATCTATTTTACACGAGCTGACGGGCAAAAACCCGGCATCAATGTCGAAACTCAACTTATGACGAATTCACTGTTCGTACTGACCCTCCTGTTGATGGTCTCCTATAGCGGGATTTCCTGGCACGTTTTTCATTTCAGTCAGGCATCGACGGTCTCTGCGCGCAATCTCGGCCGCGAGCAGGCTGTGCTTGGGCTGGTGTTGCTTTTCCACGCCTTTGCCGTGCTGGCACCCGTCATGGATGCCACGGTGTTGTCGATCGGGGTAGGGCGAGCGCTGGCCATCATGGCCTGGCTCATGCTGCTGATTTACTGGACGGCCTCATTCTTTTACCGGGTAGACGGGCTGCAGTTGTTCTTGATGCCGCTCGCCGTGCTGACGCTGGGATTCTCCATTATTTTCCCCGGTTACCACGTGGTGCCGGATGCCGGCAATCCCGCGTTCTTGCTGCACATTCTGGTGTCAATGCTGGCGTATAGCCTGTTTGCCATCAGCGCCATGCTGGCTATCCTGATGCTGGTCATGGAGCGTGCACTGCATAGCAAACGCCAAACCCCGCTCATTCGCCAATTGCCGCCGCTGCTTTCTCTGGAAAAAATGATGTTCCAGGTGCTGGGGGTGGGCTTCATCCTGCTGACCGTGACCTTGTTGAGCGGCGTGGTGTTTTCCGAGAGTGTGCTGGGCAAACCGGCCGCCCTGACCCACAAGACGGTGTTCGGGGTCATTTCCTGGGTGGTGTTCGGCGGCTTGTTGCTGGGGCGCAAGTTCTACGGTTGGCGTGGACGGGTGGCGATCCGCTGGACCTTGATAGGGTTTGTCATGCTGATGATGGCCTATATCGGTAGCAAGATGGTGCTGGAGCTGATCCTGCACCGTCCCTGAGTGTTGTTGCTGAAACGCGACGAAAGGCTCCCTGGACGGGAGCCTTTCGTCATTTCTTGCCGAACAGCAATAAAGCCTTTTCGCGCTGCAGGGCATGATCGACAACCGGGAGCGGGTAGTCGCGCCCGACGACAAACCCCAGTGGTGGCTGTTTTGCTTGCCAGGGGGCATGGATATCGCGTTTGCCGAAAGCCGCCAGTTCGGGAACGTACCTGCGGATAAAGGTCCCTTCCGGATCGAAACGTTCAGACTGGCTGACCGGATTGAAGATGCGGAAGTAGGGCTGGGCATCACAACCGGTGGAGGCTGCCCATTGCCAGCCGCCATTATTGGCCGCCAGATCGAAGTCCAGCAGCTTTTCCGCGAAATAGCGTTCTCCCCAGCGCCAGTCGATCAATAGATCCTTGACCAGGAAACTGGCCACCACCATCCGCAGCCGGTTGTGCATCCAGCCTGAGCTATTCAGTTGGCGCATGGCGGCATCGACGATCGGGTAGCCGGTCCTCCCTTCGCACCACGCTTTGAATAACTCCGGGTCATTATCAAAGGTCAGATCACGGTATTCCGGCTTGAAGCTTTGTTCGGCCACATGCGGGAAGTGCCAGAGCAATTGCTGGTAGAACTCGCGCCAGATCAATTCCGATAGCCAGGTCTCGGCACCCGGGCCTTGCCCTGCATGAGCCAGTCTTGCCAGTCGGCGTAAGGAAACCGTCCCGAAGCGCAGGTGAGGCGAGAGATAGGAGACGCCTTTTGTGGCCGGAAAATCCCGCCACTCCGCGTAATGCGGCATTCGTGCCAGAAAGTCCTCGAGTAGCTGTTCTGCACCATGCTGTCCCAGTGGCATGCGCCGGCTTGCCAGGTCGGTCGGAGCGAAACCCAGCGCTTCCAGCGAGGGCATGTCCGAAAGTTGACCTTGATATAGTCGTGGCAACAGCGGGGTCACCTCCCACGCCGCCAGATCTTCATCGCGCAGCCGTGCGAGCCAGTTCTTCTTATAAGGCGTAAAGACGGTATAAGGCTTGCCCGTTCGGGTGAGGATCTCGTCCTTGGCGAAGATGACCTGATCCTTGACGGCGTGGAAGGCAATGCCGTCGGCCGCCAGCAGGGAGGCAACGGCATCATCCCGGCGCCGGGCTGCCGGTTCATAGTCTTCGCTGCAACAGACGGCCGTGGCATTGAGCCGGCGCGCCAGTGCCGGAATTTCTGCCACCGGGTCGCCATGAATGACCAGCAGGTCCGACCCGAGTGTCTGCAGCGTTCGTTTCAGTTCATCGACCGCATGCCAAATGAAATCGATCCGGGTGTCCTGGCGAGGCAGGGCGGCAAGGATGGTGGTGTCGAAGACAAACACACCAATAACCTCGTCATGGTCGCGCAATGCCTTGTGTAGCGCGGCATGATCATCAAGGCGCAAATCGCGGCGAAACCAGCAAATGGCAGTCTGTTTCATGTGTGGAATACCGTTAATATATGATTGTGTACAAAATACATATTCGATTTGGATGCGTGAATGTTCGTTATGTTGTGGTTTTCTAGTGTGTTTTTACAACACATTGCCAGCTTGTGTTGTTTTTGTCTCTATTTGACAACAGGTTTAGTGTTTAATTATTTACTTTAAAAACAATTAGTTAGCTGGTTTTTTGCCAAAATAGTGTCTTTTTTCATGTCTGTGGCGGGTGGCGTCTTTTGTATTTTCGCAACGGTCGCTTTATAGTCCGAGCAGAAATCACCGAACTGTAACGGTGGTGTAAAGAACAGCCTGGGCCGGGTGGCTCGCCACATGGAACCGGGTAGTGTTAACTGACTTCGAAAAAGGACCAAAGCGATGAACAAGAAGCTGATCGCTGTTGCACTGGCAGCTCTGCCGGTTGCTGCCATGGCTGACGTGACCCTGTACGGTACCCTGAATGCTGGTTTCCAGAACGACAAGGTTACTGACAAAGCATCCCAAAACCGTGTTGAAGACTACACCTCCTTCATCGGTTTCAAGGGTAAAGAAGATCTGGGCAATGGCCTGAAAGCCATCTGGCAAGTTGAAACCCGTATCCACGCTGATGGCTCCGATGGCAAGAACGGTACTTCCAATGATGGTCTGGGAACCCGCGATACCTTCATCGGTGTTGAAGGTGGTTTCGGTAAAGTACGTCTGGGTAAGATCAGCAACCAGCTGAACGACCTGGGCCTGGTTGACCCGTGGGCTTACAACAGCAACGTCGGTGCTAACGGCCTGGCCGTGTTCACCTCCAACGCTACCCGTCTGACCAACTCGGTTCGCTATGATTCCCCGACCATCGCTGGTTTCGACGGCAGCCTGATGTACGGTTTCGGCGAAAACAAAGCTAAAGATGCTACTGGCACCAAAAAGTCCAGCGACATTCTGGGTCTGGGCCTGAACTGGTCTAACGACGTATTCGGCGCTCACTACGTTTACCAGAAAGAAATGAACCCGGGCAGCCAAGCCAACGACGTTCGCAAGTCCGCTACCATCCACCGTGTTGAAGGTACTTACAGTGCCAACAACCTGTATGTGGCACTGGGCTACCAGAAGGCTCGTGGCTACGACTGGAACACCGAGTTCTCCTCCTTCATGGAGAAGGATCTGAATGGTAAGGATGTTGTTAACCACGATGCTGCTACCGACCGTCTGGTTTCCAAGCAAGCTGCCCTGACCGTTGCTTACACCATCGGTGCCATCACCCCGCGTTTCACCTACGCCAAGGGTTGGGATCAGCATGACAACACCGGCAAGCTGGACAACACCGGCTACCGTCAATACATCCTTGGTGCTGACTACGCGCTGTCCAAGCGCACCAGCACTGGTGTTTCGTACGGTAACCTGAAGGCTGACAAGGGTTCTTCCCTGGCCAACAACGGTGTTGATACCACCTACAAGACCCTGGGTGTTCACCTGACCCACAGCTTCTAATCTGACTCAGATTACAAGTTGATGAAAGGACTGCTTCGGCAGTCCTTTTTGCTTTTTTGCGCCGATTCCGTGTTCTGACCCGGCTTCCGGAGTGTCGGGCTGTTGTAAAAAAAGCCTCTCCGTTTTTCTCTGCCTTCCTGCCTCGTTGTTCCTGATTTTGTCATTGTCTTGCAAACTCTATACATTTAGCATTATGCATGTATTTGTTATATCCATTATTGCAATTGATGACATATGATAATGTCATTTCGATTCCAAAATTGGATAATGATGTTGTGAGAATGCCTGTTTTTCGAAACACGTATGACTTTATGTCATTTCACAACAGTGCATGTATGTCCGACTGAAATCACCGGGCTAATTTCGGTGATGTAAAGAAGCGCTCGAACGGTATCTGCGGTCTTATGGCAACGGAGAAAGTGACGGGCCAACTCAACGATAAGGATGAGACGATGAACAAGAAGCTGATCGCTGTTGCACTGGCCGCTCTGCCGGTTGCTGCCATGGCGGATGTGACCCTGTACGGTACCCTGAATGCGGGTTTCCAAAACAGCAAGGTCACTAATGGTGTTTCCCAAAACCAGGTTGAAGACTACACCTCCTTCATCGGTTTCAAGGGTAAAGAAGATCTGGGCAATGGCCTGAAAGCCATCTGGCAAGTTGAAACCCGTATCCACGCTGACGGTACCAACGGTAATTCCGCCAACGGTTCCAACGATGGTCTGGGTACCCGCGATACCTTCGTCGGTCTGGAAGGCAGTTTCGGTAAAGTCCGTCTGGGCAAGCTGAGCAACCAGCTGAACGACCTGTCCTTGGTTGATCCGTGGGCTTACAATAGCAGCACCCGTTTCGTTAACGACACTGGCTCAGTGAAAAATATTGCGGCTAATGGTCTGGGTGTGTTCACTTCCAACGCTACCCGTATGGCCAATGCAGTTCGCTATGATTCCCCGACCATCGCCGGCTTTGACGGTAGCTTGCTGTACGCTTTTGGCGAAAACAAGGCTAAAGACGTTAGCGGTACCCATAAGTCCAGTGACATTCTGGGTCTGGGGCTGAACTGGTCCAACGACGTGTTCGGCATTCACTATGTGTACCAGAAAGAGATGAACCCGGGCAGCCAGCCCGATGACGGCCGCAAGTCCACCGCGACCCACCACATCGAAGGCAGCTACAACGCCAACAATCTGTTCGTCGCGCTGGGTTACCAGAAGGCCACCGGCTATGACTGGAATGCTGAGTTTTCCAATTGGGTAGTCGCACCAACCCAACGCGTTTCCAAGCAAGCGGCCCTGACCGTTGCATACACCATCGGTGCCATCACCCCGCGTATTTCTTACGCCAAGGGTTGGGATCAGCATGACAACAAGGTTGGCAAGCTGGAAAACTCGGGTTATCGCCAGTATATCGTTGGTGCTGACTATGCGCTGTCCAAACGTACCAGCACCGGTATTTCCTATGGTAACGCCAAGTTCGGCAAGGGTACCACTTACGCTACTTTAAGTGGGAACGAGTGGACAGAGACCACCTTCAAGACGCTGGGTGTGCATCTGACCCACAGCTTCTAATCTGTTTCAGATTACACGTTGATGAAAGGACTGCTTTGGCAGTCCTTTTTGCATGTGCGCCCAGCATGGGCGCACTCCTGCGGGTGCAAGTCCCGCCGTAAGT
>JAGLBD010000164.1 GCA_018260425.1 Pseudogulbenkiania sp.
GCATTCATTATCCTCGTGCACAAAATCCACGGGCTATGTAACTGGTTGGCACTAGCAGGCCGTTGAAAAACTAACGGCCATCTATTTGGTATAATCGTCAACATCCAACGAGCCACGGAAGCACCCGATGAGAGGCATCCGCAACGACAGTCAGACGAACCTGTTCAGCTATGTCCAGCTGGAGGAGCGCATTCCCTTGAATCACCCGCGGCGCAAGATCCGCCAGATGGTCGATCTGGTGCTCGGCGCAATGAATGAGGTGTTCGAAGGCTTGTATTCCCGTGTCGGGCGGCCTTCGATTCCTCCGGAACATCTGCTACGCGCTTCCCCCTTTTGCAGGTGCTCTATACCATCCGCTCTGAGCGGTTGCTGGTCGAACAACTGGACTACAACCTGCTGTTTCGCTGGTTTGTCGGCCTTTCTGCCGATGCCCGTGTCTGGGATCACTCCACTTTCTCGCAGAACCGTGACCGTCTGTTTACCGAGGATGTGGCACGCGCCTTTTTCATTCGTGTGCGCAGCATCGCCGAGTGGGGCAAGCTGACCAGCGACGAGCATTTCAGCGTCGACGGCACGCTGATCGATGCCTGGGCTTCGCACAAAAGCTTTGTCAGCAAGGACGACGAAACCCCGCCGCCCGGAGGGCGCAACCCGGATGTCGATTTCCGTGGCGAGACACGTAGCAACAAGACCCACCAGTCCAAAACTGATCCAGAAGCCAAACTGGCCCGCAAAAGCCCTGGCGATGCCAGCCGCCTATGCCATATGGCCCACATTCTGACCGAGAACCGCAACGGCCTCATCGTGGACGTCTCTTTGTCCGAGGCCAACGGCACCGCCGAACGCTACGAAGCATTGAAACTGTTGCTGCGTAACGCCAAGTCTGGCAGCACCATCGGTGCCGACAAAGGCTACGACACCCGCGACTTCGTGAAAGGTTGCCGTGACTTGGGTATCACACCGCATGTGGCGCGTAAGCGCACCGGCAGTGCGATCGACAGTCGGACCACCCGCCATGAGAGCTACCGAGTCAGCCAACGGAAGCGCAAACGGATCGAGGAATGCTTCGGTTGGCTGAAAACCGTGGGCGGTCTGCGCAAAACCAAGTTGATCGGTCGAGCCAAGCTTGCCGGGCAAACGTTTCTGGCGTTTGCAACTTACAACCTGGTCCGCATGGGCCGCCTGTCCGGCGGCTGGGGCGGATCGCATGTATAGGGCGTATTACGCCCAAAATCGCCGGATAACCGGCGAACAACCCGAAAACCAAGGCAGAAAACCGATTTATTGGCATTCTGCCCGCTGAAACAGCCCATTTTTGTTCATCCGGAAATGGGTTGGGGTTATATCGGCGTGTTTTTCAACGGCCTGTTAGTGAATGATAGGTCGTACAAGGTTACTCTTACCGGAATGAAAATACTTGAACGAGATTATGGGATTGATTGGGGTATTCCCTTCGGAAATTTGTGATTAAATGGATTGAAATTACCCTGATGGTAGGCCAGCCTCGACGTCCCCCCGGCATCAAGATGCTGGGCGAAGGCGAGTGGAAAACGAAAAAGCATGGCGCGGAATAGCGCCGCCAGTGGCGCAAGGTGCACTTGGGCATTGATGCGCAAACGCTGGAAAGCCGGGCGATTGAAGTGACCGACAACTCGGTGGGTGATGCGCCGATGCTGCCTGAG
>JAGLBD010000064.1 GCA_018260425.1 Pseudogulbenkiania sp.
TTGTGACAATACAGACAGCGGAACTGGCAACCAGACATAAAATACACAAAACGCACGCCGGGGCCGTCAACGGCAGCGCCGCTTTCCACCGAGTGCACAAACCCCGTCAGGGGCAACGTATGAGTTGGCTGTGACATGGTTCCATTCTAAAACAAAACCGGCCGGCTGCCGCCCCGGGCAACGGCGCCACACACACCAAAGGCCCCGCAGGGCCTTTGGTCACGTCAATGAATCAATGAATGACGGTTTACATCACGGCGTGGAAGGTCCGGTTCAACACGTCCAGCTGTTGCTCGCGCGTCAGCTTGACGAAGTTCACCGCATACCCCGACACCCGGATCGTCAGTTGCGGATACAGCTCCGGATGCTCCATCGCGTCCAGCAAGGTCTCGCGACGGAACACGTTGACGTTCACGTGGAAACCACCCGCCGCCGCAAATCCGTCCAGGCAGTTCGACAGGTTGGCTATCCGCTCGTCCGCCGTGTGACCCAGCGCATCCGGCGTCGCCGAGGCCGTCCAGCTGATCCCGTCCAGTGCCGCGTCGTACGGCAGCTTGGCCACCGAGGCCCCTGCCGCCACAAACCCTTTCACGTCACGACCGTTCATCGGGTTGGCTCCCGGCGCAAACGGTTCCCCCGCGCGGCGTCCGCACGGCGTGTTACCGGTTTTCTTGCCATACACCACATTCGAGGTAATGGTCAGCACCGATTGGGTCGGCGTGGCGTTGCGGTAGAAGTACGGTTGCGCACGGATCTTGTCCATGAAGGTTTCCGTCAGCCAGACCGCGATGCTGTCGGCACGGTCGTCGTTGTTGCCGTAGGCCGGGTAGTCACCGAGGATCCGGTAGTCCACCGCCAGACCCGCTTCGTTGCGGATCACTTCCACCCGGGCGTGACGGATCGCCGCCAGCGAGTCCGCCGCCACCGACAGGCCGGCAATCCCGCAGGCCATGGTGCGCAGGATATCCCGGTCGTGCAGGGCCATTTCGATGCGTTCGTAGGCGTATTTGTCGTGCATGTAGTGGATGGCATTGAGTGCCTTGACGTAGGTCGCCGCCAGCCAGTCCATGGTCTTGTCGAACTTCGCCACCACGTCGTCGTAGTCCAGCACGTCGCCGGTGATCGGCTCGAAGCCTTCCGCCACCCGTACGCCGCTCTTTTCATCCACGCCGCCGTTGATCGCGTACAGCAGCGCTTTGGCCAGGTTGGCCCGCGCGCCGAAGAATTGCATTTGTTTGCCGATGCGCATCGCCGACACGCAGCAGGCAATCCCGTAGTCGTCGCCCCAGCGCGGACGCATCAGGTCATCGTTTTCATACTGGATCGCACTGGTGTCGATCGACACCCGCGAGCAGAAGTCCTTGAAGCCGCGCGGCAGGGCCGTCGACCACAGTACCGTGAGGTTCGGTTCCGGCGCGGCGCCCAGGTTGTACAGGGTGTTGAGGAAGCGGAAGCTGGAGCGCGTCACCAGCGTACGGCCGTCTTCGCCCATGCCGCCGATCGCTTCGGTCACCCAGGTCGGGTCGCCCGAGAACAGTTGGTCATAGTCCGGGGTGCGCAGGAAGCGCACGATGCGCAGCTTGATCACCAGATCATCGATCAGCTCCTGGGCGTCCTGTTCGCTCAGCTCGCCGCTGGCGATGTCGCGTTCCAGGTAGATATCAAGGAAGGTCGAGACCCGGCCGAACGACATCGCTGCGCCGTTCTGTTCCTTGACCGCGGCCAGATAGGCGAAGTAGGTCCATTGGATCGCTTCGCGGGCCGTGCGGGCCGGACGGCTGATGTCGTAGCCGTACTTGGCGGCCATCTCACGCAGTTCATCCAGCGCACGCCATTGTTCGGAGAGTTCTTCGCGCTGGCGCATCACCTCGTCGGTGAATACCGCGTGGTCCAGCGCATGGAACTGGCGTTGGCGTTCTTCACGCAGGACGTCGGTGCCGTACAGTGCCACCCGGCGGTAGTCGCCGATGATGCGGCCGCGGCCGTAGGCATCCGGCAGGCCGGTGATCACCCCCGACTTGCGGGCCGCCAGAATGTCCGGCGAGTAGACGTCGAACACCCCTTGATTGTGGCTCTTGCGATAACGCGTCCAGATGTCGCGCACCAGCGGGTCCAGCTCGAAGCCGTAGGCCGCCAGACCGCTTTCCACCATGCGCAAGCCGCCGTTGGGCATGATGGCCCGTTTCAGCGGCGCGTCGGTTTGCAGGCCGACGATCAATTCATGGGCGGCGTCGATATAGCCGGCGTCATGGGCAACGATCGAGCTTGGGCGGTCGGTGGCAACGTCCAGCACCCCGCGTTCGCGTTCGGCGACGAACAACTCGCCCAGCCGGTCCCAGATGCCGCGGGTGCGTTCGGTGGCCGCCGCGAGGAAGGAGGCGTCACCGGTATAGGGGTGGTAGTTCTGCTGAATGAAATCACGGACATCAATCGTGCTTTGCCATTCGCCGGCGGTAAAACCACGCCACGGATTGGCTTGCGTTGCGTCGTGTGTCAGGGCATCCATAATGCGACTCCTTCCTGCTGCTAAGTGAAAATCAAGCTAGATCATCATGTTCTAATGTTTGTCATTCTACGTTCGCGAATGAAAACGAATTTGATTTATATCAAGTAACGATGCTGTTAAAGAAAATTCCTACACTCACCGCAAACACAGCGAAAAATGCGTCAGAACACTGTTTTTAATGGGTTTTATGAAAAACAACAGATAGGAGGCAATGCTTCACATTGAAAACAAACGAACATCCTCTCACGCCGGAACGTTCGTTTGCCCAAAGGGTGAACCACCCAAAAAAGCCGGCCGCCTCAGCGCGCTTCCTGCAAGGTATGACGCTCCAGCAGAAACACCACCAACCCGACCCCCAGCCCACCCCCGACGATATTGCCGGCCGTGGCGGGAATCAGATTGTGCAGCACCGCCGCCGCATCGAGCCCACCCATGCCGTGCAACAAGGCCAGGGCAAAAAACGCCATATTGGCAATGCTGTGTTCGAAGCCCGAGAAGAAAAACACAAACACCAGAAACATCACCATCAGCAAGCGCCCGACATCCCCGGCAATGCGCAACGGGATCCACACCGCCAGACAGATCACCCAATTGCACAGCACACCCTTCCAGAAAATCTCGGCACTGGCAGCATGAACCTTGTGGGCCACCACCGAGAACAGCAAGTGCTCCGGCGGCAACACTCCCATGCCGCCCGCCCCGGCAAACACCACGGCGAACACCACGATGCCGGCCAGATTGCCCAGATACACCGTGCACCAGCTGCGCAGCAGATTGCAGACCCGACACTGCCCGCTCAACGCCCCCACGGTGAAATACATGACATTGCTGGTAAACAGCTCAACCTTGCAGAAAATGATGCTGGCCAGCGCCACGCCAAAGAAACCGGCTACCGGGATGTAATAGCCCGGCGAACCTGCGGCAAAGAACACCTGCCCCAACTTGAGACTGACCGAGAGCACCACCGCAATCAAGGCACCGGCCAAGGCGGCACTCAAAAAATAGCGCCACGGCGAATCGCGCAACACCGTTTGCTTGGCAGACGCTTCGGCTACCACATAGGCCAGAGAAGAAGGTGTGCTCATGATCGACTCTCTCATACAAGGCGCCGACCCGCCGCCACACGGCAAGGCAAGTTCGGCTATGTTTATTTGTGAAAAATTCTATGTTCGTTTAGCTACTTTCTAATTTGATTAATATCAACACATCGACGCAAACCCGCTAGCTGGCACCCCATCCATCCCGCCCGTTTCACCCACAAACCGCCTGTTTTTTTATCGGCAATTACCGCGTCATTTAATAAATGGACACACTATTCGTTAATTATTGCGCCGCACAATTCTTATAAGGCACGGCCCTTAAGGTTAATACTGCCAACACGCCAAAAGTTATCTTGCAGCGCAGCAAAACCTTAACCACCGCCACTCAGATAGTGCCTTTTATTTCTTTATTTTCAATGGCATATCAAACATTAACCGGCGCATCGCGGCTCAAACGCCTCAGCCCAACACCCCAGAAAACTCAGCAAAACCGGCCAAAAGGACAAGCCTTCTGACTTATATTTTCAGACAAAACCACCATAAAACCAGCGCAAGCCGCGCCAGTATTGGTTTAGCCGCGACAACTCATTTTTATTACACCAATCGAATAGACAATTACCAGCATCTAAATGTTGCCGTTTTTTCGTTTTAAGACATTTCTCACTTGATTAGAATCAATTAATGTTCTTAATTGTTTAACGTCGAAAGACTTGGCGGCGGTAGGATGGCATCAATTCATCGTCGGCCAACCCGCAACACACACAGGAAGCCGGGCCCGACAACGAAGCATCGCTTAAGCAGTCCTTGCCATGGCAAGGACTCTGGTTTCAGCAATCGTTTTTTACTTAGTCGAGGCCTTTATCATGTCTCAAGCCGTTTCTTCTTCCCTGCCGAAGTCCGGTTCCTCGTCGACCTGGACAAAACACGACACCGTCTGGATGCTTGGCCTGTATGGCACGGCCATTGGCGCCGGTACGCTGTTCCTCCCGATCAACGCCGGTATCGGCGGCCTGTGGCCGTTGATCATGATGGCGTTCCTGGCACTGCCACTGACCTTCTTTGCGCACCGCGGCCTGACCCGTTTCGTGCTGTCCAGTGCCAACCCCGGCGCCGATATCACTGAAGTCGTCGAAGAACACTTCGGCGTGGGCGCCGGCAAGCTGATCACCCTGCTGTACTTCTTTGCCATCTACCCCATCCTGTTGGTGTACAGCGTGGCGATCACCAACACCGTACAGTCCTTCATGACTCACCAGCTGGGCGTCGGCGCACCGCCGCGCGCCATTCTGTCGCTGGTGCTGATTCTGGGATTGATGGCCGTGGTGCGCCTGGGTGAAAAGATGATCGTCAAGGCCATGAGCGTACTGGTCTACCCCTTCGTCGCCGCCCTGATGCTGCTGGCCCTCTACCTGATCCCGCAATGGAACAGCTCGGCCATCGAACATGCCGGCAGCTTTGGCGCCGCCGTTACCAGCGTCGGTTTCTACAAAACCCTGTGGCTGGCCATTCCGGTCATGGTGTTCTCGTTCAACCACTCGCCGATCATTTCGTCCTTTGCCGTTGATCAGCAAAAGCTGCATGGCGACGAGGCTGTGAATACCTCGCCCCGCGTCCTGCTGCGCGCCCATATCATGATGGTGCTGTCGGTGATGTTCTTCGTCTTCAGCTGCGTATTCAGCCTGTCCCCGGCTGACCTTGCTGCCGCCAAGGCCCAGAACATTTCCATCCTGTCCTATCTGGCCAACCACTTCCACAACCCGGTCATTGAATGGGTTGCGCCGCTGATCGCCATGGTCGCCATCAGCAAATCGTTCCTCGGCCACTACCTTGGCGCCAAGGAAGGCTTCAACGGTCTGATCATCAAACAACTGCGCCAACGCGGCCAAACCATCGAAACCGCCAAGCTTGACCGCTTCACCGCGATTTTCATGATCATCACCACCTGGATGGTTGCCACTTTCAACCCGAGCATTCTGGGCATGATCGAAACGCTGGGCGGCCCGGTCATCGCCATGTTGCTGTTCCTGATGCCGATGTACGCCATCGCCAAGGTTCCGGCCATGAAGAAATACTCCGGCGCTCTGAGCAACATCTTTGTGGTCCTGATCGGCCTGATCGCCATCTCTGCCATCTTCTACGATCTGTTCGCCTGATAGCGACCTGCCCGGCCGGGATGATTCCGGACCGGGCCCACTGCACCACCAGGAGGTAACCCTCATGTTCAGCATGATCGATATCTACAAAATCGGAGTCGGCCCGTCCAGCTCCCACACGGTTGGCCCCATGAAAGCCGGCCACCAGTTTCTCGGTTCATTAAAAGAAACCGGGCACTTCAACCGCGTCACCCGCGTTCACGTCGACTGTTTCGGCTCGCTGGCACTAACCGGCAAGGGCCACTGCACTGACCACGCCATCATTCTCGGTCTGTGCGGCAACCTGCCGGACACCGTCAACCCGGAACAGACCGCCAACCTGATCGCCGACGTCGAAAGCCATCAGCAACTGACGCTGGGACGCACCCAGCAGCGCGTCGCCTTCAGCATGGATTTTCATACGGCCAATCTGCCGATGCATGAAAATGGCATGCAAATTCATGCCTTCGTCGACGACAGCTGTATTCTCACCAAAACCTATTACTCGATTGGCGGCGGCTTCATCGTTGACGAAGAACACTTCAGCCAGAACGCCTGCAACGACGTTCCGGTGCCGCACCACTTCCTGTCTGCTTCCGACCTGACCGAGATGTGCGACGCCACCGGGCTGTCCATCTCGGCGCTGGTGATGGACAACGAGCGGGCCTTCCATGACGAGCAAGACATTCGCAAGCACTTCCAGCGGGTGTGGGAAGTCATGCAGGGCAGCATGGAACGCGGCATGAAAACCGAAGGCAACCTGCCCGGCCCGATGCGCATTCCGCGCCGCGCACCGGCCTTGCACCGCATGCTGACCAGCTCGCTGCAGATTGCCAAAGACCCGATGGGCGTGATGGACTGGGTGAATATGTACGCCATGGCCATGGCAGAAGAAAATGCGGCCGGCGGACGGGTAGTGACCGCTCCGACCAACGGTGCCTGCGGTGTCGTACCGGCGGTGCTGGCCTATTACAACCAGTTCATCCAGCCACTGGACGAGCAAAGCACCCTGCGCTTCTTCTTGTCGTCCGGCGCGATCGGCTGCCTGTTCAAACTCAACGCATCGATTTCCGGTGCCGAAGTGGGCTGTCAGGGCGAGATTGGTGTAGCGTGCTCGATGGCGGCAGCCGGCTTGACCGAGCTGATGGGGGGCAATCCGGCCCAGGTGTGCATGGCGGCGGAAATCGCCATGGAGCACAACCTCGGCCTCACGTGCGACCCGGTCGGCGGCCAGGTGCAGATCCCCTGCATCGAGCGCAATGCCATTGCCGCGGTCAAAGCCATCAACGCCGCGCGCATGGCCATGCATCGCGCCAGCATTCCGAAGGTGTCGCTGGACAAGGTCATCGCGGCCATGTACGAGACCGGCAAGGATATGGATGCCAAGTACCGTGAAACCTCCTGCGGCGGTCTGGCCCGTCAGATCATTGCGGAAATCAAGGTAGCGCCGAGTCAGGCGGTACGGTGGATTGACGACGCAGCCGCGTAAGCCGCCACGAGAGAAACCCGAGACAACCGCCAGTGACCCTGGCGGTTTTTTCATGCAAAAAAATCCCCACCGCGCAGGGTGGGGTCAAGCCTGGTGTCCAGATACGCCGCCAAGGGAAACCATGCCCTTGTATTGACAATAGTTTCCATCAACAGCTTCAACAATCGACACGTAACGAATAGTCTCATGGCCTGACGATTCGATCAAGCACCTTCAACCACGAAAACGTTGCACAAGTCCGATCATTCCTACAAAGAAACACAAAGAAACCGGCTGGTGGATTGACACTCTTTAAAGAATTGCCCGAATATCGGCAGAATAGTGCATAACGGGTGTACAGCCCCCGTGTGATGTTGCAGTCCGATGCTGAGCAAGATGCCGACAACGCCTTCGCACCTCACATCCCGACAGCCACGATCGGGTTTTACAACGGACCGGATTACGGAATGACCGACATTCAGGTAAAGCGCAGCAAGGCAATACCCCTTCAGTTCTTTATGATGTTCGTGTGGTTTGCGTGTTCGATGGCGCAAGCCGGTGCCCTGCGATTTATCGGTGGGGAATTTCCGTTCATTCTGGAGATGCAGGATGGCAAGCCGTCGGGTCTGGCGGTAGAGGTCATTAAAGAAGTCGCCAGGCGTTCCGGTATCGACTACACCATCACCGTGGTGCCGTGGGCCCGGGCCCAGGCACTGATGCAAAGCGGGCGTGCCGATGTTCTGATCGGGCCCTACCGCACCCGCGAGCGTGAACAGCAACTCACCTTCATCCGCTGGCCGCTCTATATCGATACCATGTCATGGTATGCAAGCACCGAATCCAATTATCAGTGGGATGGCAACTTCAG
This sequence comes from Pseudogulbenkiania sp., assembly GCA_018260425.1. GTDB lineage: Bacteria > Pseudomonadota > Gammaproteobacteria > Burkholderiales > Chromobacteriaceae > Paludibacterium. The sequence goes on from JAGLBD010000064.1 coordinate 8,015, forward strand.
CTCGCTGTCGCGGCTGCGACTGGGAGTAACACGCGGGTGGACACTGGGGCAACGCTACGAAGCGTCCAAACGCCGGCTGCAGATCGAAACGGCCGACTCGATAGAGCAGAACTTCGGCAAACTCGTGTTAGGCCGGCTGGATCTGGTCGCCTGCAACGAACGCACTGCCCAGGCCGCCTCGCAGCGCATGCCGCCACGACAAAGCATCCGCCCGCTGTCCCCGCCAATCACCCGGATCGGCGGTTACTTTGCCTATGGCCGCACCACACCGGTTGATCCGCGCATTGTCGAGTTTGAATCCGCGCTGGGGCAGATCGTCCGCAGCGGCAAGCTCTACACCTTAAGCCGGCAGGCCGGACTGTTCTACCCCGCCCCTGACACCCGTTGGGACAGCTATCTGACCGAACTCCCATGATGCTGCATGAATACCACTATTGCATCGAACTGCGTTATGATCGGCACATCATCAGCTGTTGAAACACAATTTAAACAATGTATGCGTTCACCCGAGGAGTTCTGCTTGCCCTGACCTTGCTGGGCAGCATGATTGCATCGGCCGCGGTCGAGATACCGGTCATCATCCAGTCGCCGCAGCCGGTCGGAAAAGGCTTGCCGCCCAACCCGATTTACTGGCCTATCCAGGACGTGGTGGCCTATCTCGCCAAGGAGTCAGGCCTTCCCCTGAAATTGGTCAGCGGCCTGCCGTGGGCACGGGCGCAAAGCATCGCGCCCCGACGACATGCGATGATCTTCGGCATGAGCCCGACCCGGCAACGTCGCCAACTCTTCGACTTCAGCCTTCCGGTGGTGATTGCCCCCGTGCATGCGGTCATTCGCAAGAGCGATGCGGCAACGCTGCACTCTCTCGCCGACATCGGCTCACGGCGTATTGCCATCAATCAAGGCGAGTCGTTCGGAGAGGCATTCGAAGCGCAGCGGGACCGGCTCAATCTGCAAGAAGAGAACGTCAGCGTAAACCGCCGACTGAAAATGCTGGTACTGGGCCGTACCGACATGGTGCTGGTCAGTACCCAATCGGCGCACTGGCTGATCGAGAAACGCCGCGACGATCTGAAAAACAGCTACCCCAAACTCAGTGACGCGCAAATCGACAGCCTCTACGTCATTCCCGAACCGGTCCTGATCGACCGCTCCAGTCTCGCCATACCCAAAGGCATGCTGACCGACGCCGAGTTTCGCCGACTGGACGACGCCATCGGCAAAGCGTGGCGCAGTGGTGCATTAAGCCGCATCTACCTGGACAACCTGACCGACGAGGCGTCGCACTCCGTCATGCAGGCATTGATCCGTACCCTGCTCGAGGAACTGCCCGCCCCGGCACCGCTCAGGCACTACAGCACTTCTTGAATTTACGACCGCTGCCGCAGGGGCACGGGTCATTGCGTCCGGTTTTGGGACTCTCCAGCCGGCGGGTTGCCACCACCCCGCGAAACGGTTCCCAGAAGCGCCACAGTGTCGCCACAGACTCCGGTAAACGCTCGCACAGCCGCGCGCGACGCGACGGGTTCTTGCACAGCTCCTGCTCTTCCGCACTCAAGCCCTCGGCACCCAACAGCTGGATGGGCTCCAGCGCCAGCATGGCGTCGGGTGCATCAAACAGCGGTTGCCACTGCTCGATCACCAGTCCGACCCCACACAAAAAACCCCAACTCCACGCCTCACCGTCCGCATAGGGACGCGCGCGCCAGACCACTTCCGACAAGATCGGCTGATAAGCATCGGGATCGGCGCTCAACGCGGCATGACGGTAATTGGCATGACGCAGAATACGGGCAACCTGAGTTTCATCGACAGGCAGCTCGCTGCCGGCAAACACCCGTGGCAACCAGACCGAGGGCAACACAACCACCGGACCGGCAACCAGCGCGGTAATGAACCCGTCCAGTGCATCCAGCGCCATGGTTCCGGCCGGCGCGGCGCCGGAAACCAGAAAAGCGCCAAGGTCATCCAGTTCCTGCTCGGTGAGCGGCGCAAAATTCTCTGCAACGGTCATGGGCACTCCTTGTCGAAAAGGGCGTGAGCTTGCCGTTTTCTGGCAAAAAGTTCAAGCCATCCGGTCAGCTTCACCATGAAAAAAGCCGGTCCCCGACAGGAACCGGCCCGATTCGAGACGGAATGGCCTCAGAAGCGACGGTTGAACTGCACACCAAGAATATGGGCATGCATTTTCATATGGGTATGGGTGGTGGTACCGCTACCGGTGCACACCGGGAAGGCGCACTCGGTATTATTGATATCGACCGGCTTGACGTTGATGAACGAGTAGGCCAGATCAACACTGCTGTTGCGCGCCAACTGCCAGCCGGCGCCCAGCGAGTACCAGGTGCGGTCGCCGTCCGGCAGACCGGCAATACGGTCGGTGGACGACGGTACCGGTGACTGGTCGTAGGCCAGACCGGCACGCAAGGTCAGCGACTCATTCAGACGGTAACCGGCGCCCACCGAGATGCGCTGACTGTTTTTCCAGTGCTGGGGAATTTCCGCATCGGGCAAACCCGTGTTGAAACGCAGCCGCAACTCGTCAAAGCGCGAGTGCCAGGTATAGGTCCAGTCAGCCACCAGCGAGAGCTGGTCATTGACTTGACGGAAGGCATTCACGGTAAAGGAGTCCGGGGTACGCAGGCGCACATGGCCGGTATCGGTACGGAAACCTTGCTTCCCCAGTCCCACGGCGACGTTACCTGGCAAAATCGCTGGCATCGTCCAGGTCGCACTGCCTTCCAGACGCTGGGTGATGCTGGAACGGTAGGCAACGCCAAAACGGGTGGCTGCATCCGGCTGCCACATCAGGCCGACATTATAACCAAAGCCCCAGTCGTGGCCTTTATAGCGCAGGGTACCGTCAAAACGCGGGTCGCCAGGAACGCCGGGAAGATGAGCCTCGGCCAGCAAGGCACCAAAATCCACCTGCTTTTCATACAGGGCGTTCATGTACTGGGCGGTGACGCCGGCGCCGAGCGTCACGGTGTCATTGACCTTGAACGCCAGCGACGGATTGACCGCCAGGGTCATCATTTCCAGCTCTGTGGCGTTGTAGCGCCCGGCCCAGTTCTGGTTGTAACGCAGCTTGTCACCGAACGGAACATAGACACCCAGGCCGGCCGACAGACGGTTGTCGATCTGCCAGCTCATATAGGACTGCGGCACCAGCACCGTCGAGGTCGGCGTGCCGGCGTCGGTCGAACCACGGGTCGGGGTGCCAACGGCGGTGGTCGAGGAAGCCGATTCCACCTTCATGTCCGGCGTCACCGCAATCAAGGCGAGTGAAATGTTACGGCCGGGCAGATAGGCCGACGAAGCCGGATTGAAAAACAGCGCGCTGGCGTCGGAAACTTCCGCACCGTTGGCGTTGGCATAGCCTTGGGAACTGACGGATTGCACGCCAAAGTGATAGCCGGAAGCAGACGCGCCCAGCGAGGCACCCAAGGTCAGCATGGCGGCGGCCAGGCGAGTCAGAGAACGTTGTGTTTGCATGGTCTTTTGAGGTGTTAGCTTGCCCAAGTCATGGCTTGAGCATATGTATGATTCATGTCGCATACTTTGCGGATTGGGGAGTTTACTCCAATTCCACTAATTTCACCAAAAAACAATCACGACCAACATGGTAAGCATGCAATCTTTCTGGCATGTCATTGATTTTAATCGTTATAAAAAACACCACACCTGCCAACGCACCCCGGATCTGACCGAAAATACCCAAAACCGTGTTGCGACGGCCACCGCCACGGGGCTAGAATGGTCGCAGCCTGACATCAGGCTTACGCAGTACGTCTTCAGGGCGGGGTGAAACTCCCCACCGGCGGTAGGGCCTTCGGGCCAAGCCCGCGAGCGCCTGTTTCACGACAGGGACAGCAGATCCGGTCAAACTCCGGAGCCGACGGTCATAGTCCGGATGAAAGAAGATGTGCCGGCGCACGGCGCACCTGGATGCCTCACTGCATCAAGGGGCCGGTGCGTTTGGCTATCCTCACCCTGAAACGTCTTTCGTCACCGACTTTACGAGAGCGTTTCAATGTCTACTATCTCACTCCACGCTGGTAATGACTTCCTGGATGCAGGAAGCTTCCCCTCCCGCCTGAAACGGGCGCTCACCGCGCTGCAAATCGGCGAGCCGGTCATTCTCATGGATGATTTCGACCGGGAAAACGAGGCTGACCTGATCATCGCCGCCGAACGGCTCACCCAGGCCGGCATGGCACAACTGATCCGCGATTGCAGCGGCATCGTCTGCCTGTGCCTTCCCGACGAACAGGCCGACCATCTGGGGCTGACTCCGATGGTGACCAATAATGGCAGCCGCCATCAAACCGCCTTCACCATCAGTATCGAAGCCCGCCATGGCGTGACGACCGGGGTCTCGGCGGCCGATCGCCTCACCACGATTCGCGCGGCGATTGCCGATGGTGCCGTCGCGCAGGATCTGGTCAGCCCCGGCCATGTTTTCCCCTTGCGCGCCCATCCGCAAGGCGTGCTGGGACGCCGTGGTCACACCGAAGGGTCCGTCGACCTTGCCCGCATGGCCGGACTCAAACCGGCAGCGGTACTGTGCGAATTGATGAACCCGGACGGCACCATGGCCCGCGGCCGGGATATCGAACGCTATATGGCACAGCATGACCTGGTGGCACTGACCATCGACGAGCTGGCACGCTATCGCCAATGGCAGGAAACTATCCTTCATCCTCAAGCGGTTAGCGCCTAAGTCATCCCCGGCGGCAAGGCTCCCTCGCCTGCCGCCGGCCATGCCATATCAACGTTGAATACTCGTCGCTAACATTGATATTTTACGAATGATAATTTCTCCTCCATCATGATGCGCACCATCAGGCTGGCCCCGGAGAACACCATGTTCAGCGACTCTCTTCTCAGACACATTGCCGATACCTTTGGCACACCGGTCTGGATCTATGATGCCGCCACCATTCAGCGGCAAATCGAAGCCCTGCGCTCGTTCGATGTCGTGCGCTTTGCCCAGAAAGCCTGCTCAAACACGCATATCCTGCGCTTGATGCGGCAGGCGGGCGTCCGCGTCGACGCCGTGTCGCTGGGTGAAATCGAACGGGCACGCCATGCCGGTTACCCGACCGGCCCCCAGGGCGACATCGTTTTCACGGCCGACGTACTGGATCGCGCCACGCTGGCCTGCGTCGTCGAGCACCGCATCCCGGTCAATGCCGGTTCCATCGACATGTTGCACCAGCTGGGCGCGTGTTCGCCTGGTCATCCGGTCTGGCTGCGGGTCAACCCGGGCTTTGGCCATGGTCACAGCCGCAAGACCAATACCGGCGGCGAGAACAGCAAACACGGCATCTGGCATGACGACCTGCCGGAAGCCATTGCCGCGATTCGGCAGCACGGACTGCACCTGACCGGTTTTCATATGCACATCGGATCTGGTGTGGATTATGACCACCTGTCGCGGGTGTGCGATGCCATGGTGGCTCAAGTGGTGGCGCTGGGCGTGGACATCGAAGCCATTTCGGCCGGTGGCGGCCTGTCCATTCCTTACCGCGAGGGTGAGGAACGCATTGATACCGAACACTATTTCGGCCTGTGGAATGAGGCACGCACCCGCATCGAGCAGCATCTGGGACACCGCATCAGTCTGGAGATCGAACCCGGGCGGTTTCTGGTCGCCGAGTCCGGCGTCTTGCTGTGCGAAGTCCGCTCGGCAAAGACGATGGGCAGCAACCGCTTCGTGTTGGTGGATGCCGGCTTCAACGACCTGATGCGCCCTTCCCTGTACGGCAGTCACCACGACATCAGCCTGATCCCGTCGGACGATAGCGAACGCGCATCCCTGCGTCAGGTCATTGCCGGGCCCTTGTGCGAGTCGGGCGATGTGTTCACCCAAACCGATGGTGGCGTCATCAGTCTGCGCGAATTGCCGGAAGCCCGCGTTGGCGACCTGCTGGTGGTGCATGACACAGGCGCTTACGGCGCGGCCATGTCGTCAAACTATAACAGCCGTCCGCTGATCGCCGAGGTACTGGTCGACAACGGCACGCCACGGCTGATACGTCGCCGCCAGACCATTCAGGAACTGCTGGCGCTGGAACTCGACTGAGTCCGGCAGAAAACAACCGTCACGCCAAACAGCCATAAAAAGCAAAGGACGGGAAAAAAACTTCCCGTCCTTTGTGCTTCGTATAGCTGCTTTTACTGCGTTTCTTGCGGTTGACAAACGACTGACACCGGTTCAACTGCTGCGCAAAACGCGCTACGGGGTTCACCCGTGGCTTTTTCTTCATGATCACCTCTTGAACTAGATCAACACATGGCCGACAAAGAGACATGTTAGCATGAATTTTCTTTCGTGAAGGGTAAACGAAACCAGCGTGTTTCGTTACTATTCCGATAACTGCCCACCACACGTTCAAACAATAAAACCGTCATAAATCGGGGAACACAACCATGCAAAAAGATATCCAAGAACCACCCCACCTACACCGTAGCCTCAAGGCACGCCACCTGACCATGATCGCCATCGGCGGGTCCATTGGTACAGGCCTTTTTCTGGCGTCAGGGGCCACGGTAGCCAGCGCAGGACCGGGTAGCGCCCTGCTTGCCTATGGACTCATGGGCATCATGGTCTATTTCTTGATGACTAGTCTGGGAGAGATGGCCGCCTTCATGCCGGCGTCCGGCTCGTTTCAGGTTTACGGGTCGCGGTTTGTCGACCCGGCTTTCGGCTTCGCTTTGGGCTGGAATTATTGGTACAACTGGGCCATCACCATCGCCGTCGAACTGGCGGCCGCGGCCATCATCATGCACTACTGGTTCCCCTCCGTGCCAGGCGTGATATGGAGCGCGCTGTTTCTCGCCATCATCCTTGCGCTCAACTGGTTTTCGGTCAAGGGCTTCGGCGAGGCGGAATTCTGGTTTTCCTTACTCAAGGTGATCACCATCATCGCCTTTATCGTGCTCGGCCTGTTGATGATTTTCAATATCATGGGCGCACCGATCAAAGACGGTCTGCAGCCGGGCTGGCAAGTGTTCAGCTATAAAGAGGCGCCGTTTGTCGGTGGCTTCCCGGCCTATATCGGCGTCACCCTGATTGTCGGGTTTTCCTTTCAGGGCACCGAGCTGATCGGTGTGGCCGCCGGCGAATCCAGCGACCCGGGCAAGACCATTCCGATGGCGACGCGCCAGATTTTCTGGCGAATCCTGATGTTCTATGGCCTGTCCATTCTGATCATCGGCATGCTGCTTCCGTACAATGACCCGTCCTTGCTGCACAACGACGTGAAGGATGTCGGCGAAAGCCCATTCACACTGGTCTTCCAGCGCTCGGGTCTGGCCTTTGCCGCCGGGGTGATGAATGCGGTGATTTTGTCGGCGGTCTTGTCGGCCGGCAATTCCGGCATGTACGCCTCGACCCGCATGCTCTATACCATGGCCTGCAATGGCATGGCGCCCAAAACCTTTGCCTCGTTGTCGCGCAATGGCGTACCGCGCAACGCTCTGGCCGCTACGGCCGTGATTGCGGCGCTGTGCTTCCTGTCGTCGATTTTCAGTAATGACCAGGTCTACCTCTGGCTGCTCAACTCGTCGGGCATGACCGGCTTTATCGCCTGGCTGGGCATCGCGATTTGCCACTATCGCTTCCGCCGCGCCTATGTAAAGCAAGGACGTGACCTGTCAGCGTTGCGCTATCGGGCCAAGTGGTTCCCGTTCGGCCCCTTGTTTGCCTTTGCCTTGTGCATGCTGGTGATGCTCGGGCAGAACTATGCGGCATTCATCGCCAAGACAGTCGACTTTACCAGCATCATGGCGACGTATATCGGCATCCCCATGTTCCTGGCCTTGTGGCTAGGTTACAAATGGCGCAACGGTACGAAGCTGGTCAAGCTGGCCGAGGTCGATTTCAATCACCCCTCCTGCCAGGCCGCACAGAGCGACTTGCAGCCGGGCAAAGCGGACTGATTGCTCTGACAGTCTGCTGCTTTCATTGCCGGTAAGGTAGCAACCCTCTCGCCGGAGAAGCTAACGTTATTATGCTTCTCCGGCGAGTGCACGAACTCCCTCCTCCTGCATCGCACTGGGTGGGCAGCCGCACGGGACGATGTGAATCATTTCGTGTGTAGAAGTTCAGACTTGATCTGACAGTCCCCGTTTTGACGGCGCCCGATTGTCAGATCAATTCAGCTTGTCGACCTTTTCCCTCCATTCCGATTTACCTTCGATCAAGGTCTGCTGCGGAGTGCGGCCGCAGCACATCTTCCCCTGGTGGGTTCGTTCTGTATTGTCGTAGACCAGCTAGGCATCCAGATCTGCCTGCAACTCATCGAGTACCAGGTAGAGCTTCTTGCGAAATGCGACTTGGTAGAACTCCTGCAGTATCGTTTTGTGGAAACGCTCACAGATGCCGTTTGTCTGCGGATGCCGTGCCTTGGTCTTGGTGTGCTCAATGTCGTTCACCGCCAAGTAAAGCTGATAATCATGGCCTTCAGGCTTGCCGCAATACTCAGTGCCACGATCCGTCAGGATGCGCAATACGCCCATCTCATGCTCAGCAAAGAAGGGCAAGACCCGGTCGTTGCGCAAATCCGCCGCGGTAATCGGCGTCTTGGTGGTGTACAGCTTGGCAAAGGCCACTTTGCTGTAGGTGTCGACGAAGGTCTGTTGGTAGATTCACCCGACGCCTTTGATCGTGCCGACATAGAAGGTATCCTGCGATCCCAGATAGCCCGGATGGGCCGTTTCGATCTCGCCGTGCGCGACGTCGTCTTCCTGCTTGCTTTCCAGCGCGGCGATCTGCGCGTCGGTCAGCGTAATGGATTGCTCGGCAACCACGCGTTCCAAGGCATGCAGCCGCTGCTTGAACGATGCCAGATCGTGGCGTAACCAGACGGAACGAACACCGGATGGCGAAACAAACACGCCGCGCTGGCGCAGTTCGTTGCTGACGCGAACCTGTCCATGCGCGGGCTGCTCGGTCGCATAGGCGACGACGACGGCCTCTAGGGTCTCGTCTATGCGGTTTTTGTGGTTGGGCTTGCGTCGGTTAGCATCGAATAGCGCCTCGACGCCCCCTTCTGCGACCGCATTCTGGTAGCGGTAAAACGTATCACGGGACATGCCCATCATCTTGCAGGCCTTGGACACGTTGCCCAGCTCGGCGGCCAGATTCAATAAGCCGATCTTGTGCTTGATGATGTTCTGGTTAAAACTAGCCATGGGGTTACTCCTGCGCTTGCGCGCTGTTTTGATGAAGATTCGCACCTCTATCAAAACGGGTAACCCCACCTTTCGGCAAGGTCTGACTGTCAGATCAAGTCTGAACTTCTACATTTTTTAATCTTATTCCGAGCACGATCCCTTTAGCCTGGACCACCGTCGATGAATACCCAGTCGTTTGGATTTACAATAATTGCCTGTAGCGACTGATGATCAATCCCAAACTCTCGGCATACATAATCGCTAGTCACCTCTTCTGCTTCGTCCATTGAATTTCCCCGCAAGTCCTGTGGTGAATCTCTTAACTCAATGAATTGTCTCGTATCGGCTTGATAGACAATTAAAGCCCTCCACCCCGTCCTTTTGGGACTAGGACCACGGACCACATCGACTACTCCATCAAGATCAAAGGTAGCGGAGTTTGTCAAAGTAGTTGTCGCGTCAGCTTACGCAGCCATCGTGTTTGAGCC
>JAGLBD010000165.1 GCA_018260425.1 Pseudogulbenkiania sp.
CATTCTTTCAATGTTGACTTATACAGGGCCGTTTTCGTGCGGTGTGCAGCGGACACGACGGAGAAATCACACAATTGCCCACACGTCTGACCTCCGGTCTTTTTGGGCGATTCGATTTCAAATATTGGAATTCATCATTTACACTGTGATCAATTACCCCCGGGCAAGAGAAGGAGGGAATTATCAATAGAATTTTTCCATTTTTTTTTTGCAAGATTGGACCAACACTCCCACGTTCTGTTTGATTTTTTAAACTTTTTTCTTTGGATTGGGTGACAAAATGGAGGCAAAAAAATAATATTTACTCTCGATTCGGTGGGAGGAATGATTTCTTTTATTTTTTTTATTTTTTTTTTTATGCAAACACTATTGGAAGAGGCTGTCCGGGAAGTGGCGGGGCGAAACTTTTTGGTTGTGACGCTTTAACCCAAGAGGCAATTGTAAAAGCAGTGTACCCAGTCTACTGGACGGCTTGTAGCGAAATCAATATTTTAAAAAAAAATTAAACGTTAGTGAAATTAAATTAAATTGGATGCCCTCTTACACGAAATAAACCGACCTCTAATTGAATTTGCTCGACCCATGTCCTCCCATTAAAGAATCATCAATTCGCAATTCAAAAAATTCATTACTCACAATTTAATTCTAATTTAATATTTAATTATCAATTAAAAAATTTTTTTCATCTTTCGATGAAAATCTTTTTCATCGAAGTGTTATTGGGTTATGACTTAGCCACGTTGAAGATTGTTGAACCGATCAACCGTTCCTAACGATTTTCCGTTTGCTTCTGGGAAAACAAACTACAACAGAAGCAAAAGCCGCGAAAGTCTAAAAACTATAATTTTAATTTTTAATTTTAAATTGACAATTTAATGCACGTGAGCCAATTGAATCCCTCCATTCAACTGAATTAAATTCCAAAATCTATTTCAACTCGATATTTAAATTCAATTTGAAATTCAAATTCTGTGCCAAAATTAAATGACGTTATTTTTTTGAGCTAAAATATATAAAATTTTGCATAACACAAAAATTATTTTTTCTGCTGTCAATTCAGCCGTTTTGAGACCAGAAGATGGCCGAAAAGAACACAAAAAATAATATCATCGTCTCGCGTTTAATTAGTTGGAGGAATAAACGTTTGCTCTATTTGTTAGCATCAATTTTTTTTTGCAGTCCATTCGGAACCGTTTTTTAGAAACACTAACTTTGGTAACTCTAAATTTAAAAAAAAACGTACGTGTCACAAGACGATTAATTGATTTTTTATATTTTACATGCAATTTATATTTTTAAGCAGTCCATAACGAGAAATCAGATTTATTTTTATTGTTATTATTATTCATAAATTTATGAAAATCTAACCCAATAATAATAATACCAATAATAATCTAACCCAACCCTTAAAATCAAGCTATATACTACGTATATTTTTAATCATATTATCGAAAATAGTTAGCAAATGTAATATGATTAAACGATCGAACTCCTAACAAATCTAACGGTGGGTTACTACGCGTAAACAACTACGAACGTAGTAACTACTTCTATTAACAATTTCTTCTAACATTTTCTCGTTCGCTTTATCTGGCGTCAGCAGCAGCAGAAATAGAAGAATCGACATGGTTGAAAATAAATTTAAAAAATTTATTAAGATTTAACATTAA
>JAGLBD010000166.1 GCA_018260425.1 Pseudogulbenkiania sp.
CCGCACTGGAAAACCATTTTGTCGCGAACTACGACGCGATGACTCTGGCACAGAAAGGGGCGTTATTGCGCACCCTCCAGCAGCAACAAGTCGAGCAACTGGAGCGGGTCGCCAACGATTGGCAAGGCTTGATGACCTCACTGGGTGCCAGACAGGTCAAGCCCGTTCCGCACAATCTGTATCTGGCCGCCGCCGAACGCCGGCAAGGCGTCTGCTCGGCCATCACCACCCACATTGCCGCCACGCGGCTCATGGAAGGACAGCCCGGCAAATTCCCCTGGCTGGCAAGCGATTCGGCGACCCCGGTCGAGCACTATCTGGCCAAAATGCAGCACGCCATCACCTCCCCGCAGGACGCCGCGGCACGGCTATACGGACTAAGCCTGCTGGAATGGAAGTTCACCGCGCAGACCAACCGCTTTGGCAGCCACACCCCCCTGAACCCGGTCTCTCACAGCCAGATTGCGAGCCAGCTGGAGCAGGTCGATGTACCAGCCGCCTTCGAACTCACCTTGGGCAATCATGCCATCGCCATTGGCGCCAATGCGACGGAAGCCGGGCGGCGCTACTATCTGGCCGACCCGAATTACGGCTATGCCGAGTTCGATAGTCTGGCCGCGTTTCAGGACGGTTTACGCGCATCGCAGCAAAAAATGCTGGCACTGTCATTGACGCAACGGCTTGCGCAGGAACACAACACCTTCAGTCTGCAGCAATTTCGCCAGGACCTCCCCGACATGCCGCTGTTTGATTTCGGGAACGCACCGGGAAAATCACTGCGCGTCTCCGATCTGGGACGTGGGGTACGACTGTCGACGCTCTACAACCGCGATGCCCCGCTGGATAAGGATCTACGCTTCCGGAGCAAGAGCGAATTCCTGGCAACCCGGGAGTATCAGGACATTCTCAAGGCAGAGGACCTGCTTCGCATCAACCGTAATTTGCAGCTGCAGACCACCTTTCAGGGCAGCTGGAAAGGCTGGTATACCCGCTGGTTCGACTGGATGCTCAGACGCAATCCGGTGGCATTCAAGGCAGACAGTTTCTATCTGGCCTCCGCGCTACCCGACAACGGGATTCTGCCGCCGACAACTCAGGCGCAACTGCAACAGATGCTGGATTACGGACAGGCCATCGAACCGGTCCAGCGGGCACCCGAAGCCGAGTCGCTGCTGGCGCTCTCCGTTGCGCGCCATGATGCGGAACAACTGGGGGAACATGTCGAAGCCAGCGTTCGGCGCATGCTTGCCGACGTCCCGCAGCCGGAGCACTGGTTACCGGTACTCTCGACGCTCAAACCGGCCGCAGAAGGGGGTTTCAACCTGGAATTTCGAAACCGGCTGCGACCCGAGGAGTCGCTGCAACGCCAGTCAACCGACCCATCCTTGCCCGCCATGAGCCGGTTTCTGCGGGAAAACGGCCAGCACCTGCAAGGTGCGAATCTGCCCGGCGAGGGTTTGACCCTCGACGGCATGAACAGCGCCTTTGCCATTCAGGCCTTGCTGCGCTGGTTTGGCAGCCGCGAACGCGCCGCCGTCGCCAGTGACCCCGGCATTGCCGCCAATCTGGCACTGGCATTACAGATACACGACTATCTCAATCTTGCTCAAATCGGCACCGGCGTACTGAGCGATGCCAGCCATCTGGTGCTACTGATCAAGCTGGC
>JAGLBD010000167.1 GCA_018260425.1 Pseudogulbenkiania sp.
CGGAGTTTGTCAAAGTAGTTGTCGCGTCAGCTTACGCAGCCATCGTGTTTGAGCCCGGCATTTCCCGCTTCGGGTTCATCCTGACTTCATCGCTTAATGACCAGTCACGAGTGCCTCCCGTCCAGCGTAACGGGTTTCTGGCTTTCGCCGCAGCATAGACAGAGGCTCGTCTTGCCAGTACCGCTTGCGCCTGCCCATGGTGTCGCTGTGCCGGCGTCACGAATTTCAAGCCGCTGTGCTTGTGCTCATGGTTGTACCAACGTACAAATCCCTGTATCCATCCCCGCGCAGCCTCAATGCTGCTGAACGGTTTTCTCGGGTAGCCCGGTCGGTACTTGCACGTCTTGAACAGCGTTTCGGCGAAGGCATTATCGTTACTGACCCGTGGCCTGCTGAACGAGGGCACCACGCCCAGTTGCTGCATCGTGGCCAGCATGGTCGAGCCTTTCATCGCACTGCCATTGTCCGCGTGCAATACCAGCGGCTTGCGCAAGCGTCCTTCCGCCAGGCTGGCACGTCGCAGCAGTTGTGCCGCTTCTTCCATGCCTTCGTGCAGATGGACTTCATGTGCCACGATCTTGCGGCTGAACACGTCCAGCATCATGTACCAGTAATAGTATTGCCCCTTTACCGCACTGGGTAGCCAGGTGATATCCCACGCCCACAGCTGGTTCGGCCCGGTGGCGGTGTGCGTCGCCGGAACCCGTTTTTTCCGGGCCTGTGCTTTGCCGCGATGGTGCTGTTGTCCAGCCGCACGCAACACGCGATACCAGGATGACTCGGACCCCAGCCAGATGCCACGGTCAGCCAGTGTCGGCACGATCTGACTGGGTGGCAGACTGGCGAATTCCGGGCTGCTGGCCGCATCCAGTATGGCTTGGCGTTCGGCCTTATTCAGAGCGTTCACCGGGGCAGGTCGACATGCCGTCGGACGGCCGTCAGCCTGCACTTCTCCGTGTTGCTGCCAGCGTTGCAGCGTCCGCAGCCGGATGCCGACTTCCAGGCAGGCGACTTCGAGCCGACAGCCCGCTGCCGCCGCTTCTTCGATCAGCGCAATGATCTGTTTGCGATCCGGGAGACTGATCAGTCGTCCTCGGCTTCCCCCCAGATCGCATTGAGCTTTTTTCGTAGCACCAGCAAGGCAGCGGTTTCAGCCAGTGCCTTCTCCTTGCGTTGCAATTCCTTTTCCAGTTTCTTGCTGTGCTTGCGCTCTGTGAGCAGCTGCTCGCGCAATGCCTTGGACTGGGTTCCGGTCCGTGCATTGGCCTGCGCGCAGGTCTCTTTCCATTCGGCGATCTGCTCGACCAGAAGACCGTGCTGGCGGCAATAGGCCGCGAGCTCATGTTCATTGAGAGCTGCTGTTTCAAGCACGATGGCGAATTTCTCTTGCGAGGACTTATCCTCGCCCTGACGATTTGATGCTGGCACCAGACTTCCCTGTTCACGGAGTTTCTTGCGCCAATTATAAAGGGTTTGCTCGCTGACACCGGCAACTCGTGCCAACTGGGCAACCGGCATGGACTCAGGCGGCAGAAGGCGACGGAGCAAGGCTTCTTTACGTTCCGGGGAGTACACGTTCACGACCAGACTTTCACCGCCCCCAGATCTTCATTCAGATCAAATCAACCGACGCGACAACTATCCTGACACAGGGGG
>JAGLBD010000168.1 GCA_018260425.1 Pseudogulbenkiania sp.
GATCCTTGTAGTTGTTGCGGAACAAGGTGGCGCTCACGCTGCCGATCTGAGCCTGGTAGCGATAGCCCAGCTCGAAGTTAACCGAGGTTTCCGGCTTCACTTCGTTGGTCTGGGTGACCTTACCGTTGACCAGCGCCACGTTGCCGTTGGTCGGGCTGTAGGCATAGTTCGGTGGAGCGCGGAAGTTTTTCACCACGCTGCCGAACACTTGCTGGGCCGGCGTCACGTTGTAACGCGCCGACAGGCTGGGCAGGAACTGGTTGTAGCTCTTGGACACCTGATAGTCGATGGCCGAGGCGGAACCCGAACCTTCGTTGGCGAAGTTGTTGAAGTCACGCTTCACGTGCGCATAACGGGCACCGCCGGTAATAACCAGATTGTCATCGAGCAACGACCAGGTGTCCTGAGCAAACGGCTGGATGGCGGTGGTGATGGTTTTCCAGTCACGGCTCTGGTAAGGGGTGCCGTCCGGACGGGTGATCTGGCCGGATTGCAACCACGAGTCGGCCGGATTGCCACCATTGTCGACAGGCACGGCCGGGCCGGTTTGACGATGGGTGGCACGTTCAAACCAGATACCGCCGTTGATGTTGTGCTTGTCCAGCAGGTAGTTCAGGCTGACCGTCACGCCAGGACGCAGGGTACGGGTCACCGAGCTGTTGGCTACGATGATGGTGTCCTTGGTGTCCTTGTCGCCATTCAGGTCGACGTTGCCGCTCTTGGTGCCATTGTTCAGGAAGCTGCCGGTTTCCTTCAGGGTGTACTGCTGGGTACCGCCGGTGCCGAAGCCATACCAGAAGTACGGCGAAACCTTCAGAGTGGCCTTGTCGGACAACTTGAACACGCCATTCACCGACGCGATAAGGTTACGGAACGGGTTGAGCGCCAGCTTGTAGTACACCGGCTTCGGCGCGGTCTTGCTTTCGTCCTGAGCCGTACCATTCGCCGGGGTCAGATGGCCCGGGAAGGTGGTCGAGTACTCGGTGAAGTAATCGTTCTGGATTTCGGCCAGCGACGGGGTGTAGAAGTTATTGTTGAGAGCGTTATTCCACAGGAACGAACCGGTCAGGTAGTTACCGGCGCCCAGATCCAGGCGGAAGCCGGTGTCGATGTGGTCACGGCGAGCCGTGCCCAGCCCCTTCCACTTGTCAACTTCGGCATGCGAGAAGGACACATAGAACTTGGCCATGTCGTTCATGACGCGACCGGTGTCGAAACGGGCAAAGGTCTTGGACAGACGGTTGCTGCCGTAGGTCTGCATGATGCGGACACGGCCCTTGTCTTCAGGGTCACAGGTCACAAAACCCATGTTGCCGCCGGTGGCGCCGACGTGCGGGGCGTCGGTGTCGGTGGAACCTTGCGTCACGAATTGCTGGCAAAGGTTTTCATTATCAGTGAATTCCTGCGGGTAGACCGCAAAGCTGCCCGAGTCATTGACCGGCACGCCATTCACGGTGAAACCGATCTGGTCGGAGTTGAAACCACGCAGGTTGAGCTGACCACCGAACAGGCCGGACGCATCGGTGCTCACGGCATTGATGCCGGGCAGCTGGTTGACGGTCTGGAACGGGTTGGCGGTCGGGCGTTCTTTTTCCAGGGAGGAACGGCTGACGTTACTGCGCGCACGGCCGCTGTCTTCTTGTTGCAGCAGAC